>JBJOMN010000046.1:0-15039 GCA_046052345.1 Bacteroidota bacterium
CTTCAAGATGGACAATGATCCAATCTCCGGCTTGGGAAGTGTATCCCGAGATACCGGCGTTATGGTCCGACAGTCTTTTCTCCGGGTTGTCGGTTTGCCCGACATAGTACCTGTCTGCAGATCTGGAATACAGGATATAAACGAAAAACATGTTTAAAGAAAAAGCCCCGTAGCCGGGGCTTTTGGTGGAGGATATCGGAGTCGAACCGATGACCTTTTGCATGCCATGCAAACGCTCTAGCCAGCTGAGCTAATCCCCCAATCGGAGCGCAAATTTAATACATTTTACCATGAAACCAAAGAATCCGCAACCGATTCAATCTCCCGTATCGCTTCTTCAAACTTCTTATCTTCGCCATCCTCATTCGATGACCTCATGAAAAAGACCGTTCTCATTTTCTTCGTGGCTCTGGGCCTCTTCTCCTGTTCCAACCATCAGAAAGAAGTTCAGGAATTCCTTGATGCCTACAACAAGACCTACCGCGACCTCTATACCGCCTCCAGTGAAGGGCAATGGAATGTGAACACTCACATCGTCGAGGGGGACACCACGAACGCTTACGTCTCCCGTCAGGCCGACGAGGCCATGGCGAAGTTCACCGGCAGTTCAGAGAACGTGGAAAAAGCCAAGAAATTCCTGGCGTTGGAGAGCGATCTTACTTCGCTACAAGTCAAGCAGTTGCGAAAGATCCTTTACCTCGCCGCCGGAAACCCTGAATCGGCCGGCGAAACCGTCAAGCAACTCATTGCGGCCGGCACTGCACAGACGGAGAAACTGTACGGCTTCAAGTTCAACATCGACGGAAAGGAAGTGACGCCCAACGACATCGATTCCATACTGTCGGATGTAAAGGACACGGTCCTTCGACGGAAAGCCTGGGAAGCCAGCAAGGCAGTCGGTGCCGCCCTCAAACCCGGACTCGTCAATCTCCGCGCACTTCGTAACGAAGTGGTGAAGGGACTCGGCTATCCCGATTACTTCACCTATCAGGCATCCGATTACGGCATGACCACCGACGAGATGATGCAGCTGTTGGACAAGTTCAACAAAGAACTCTACCCGCTCTACCGCGAGCTGCATACCTATATGCGCTACGAGTTGGCGGCCAAGTATGGAGTCAAAGACGTACCTGCATATCTGCCGGCTCACTGGCTGAGCAACCGTTGGGGACAGGACTGGTCTTCTGCCGTCACGGTCGAGGGACTGAACCTCGACAGTGCGCTCGGACTGAAAGATGCAGAATGGATCGCCCGTCAGGGGGAGAAATTCTACGTCTCTCTAGGGTTCCCGTCACTTCCTGAGACCTTCTGGACCAAATCCAGCCTCTACCCGGTAGCGAAGGATGCAGGCTATAAGAAGAACACCCACGCCTCGGCCTGGCACATGAACCTTGAGAACGATGTCCGATCCCTCATGAGCATTACACCGAATGCAGAATGGTACGAGACCGTGCATCATGAATACGGACATATCTACTACTACATCTCTTACAGTAATCCCGAGGTCCCGTACCTGCTCCGGGAGGGTGCCAACCGTGCGTACCACGAAGCCCTTGGAAGCATGATGGGGCTTGCGGCCATGCAGAAGCCTTTCGCAGCCAATCTGGGTCTTGTGGATCCGAACACACCGATGGACGAGACGAAGCATCTGCTCAAGGATGCTTTGAATTACATCGTCTTCATCCCGTGGAGCGCGGGAACCATGAGTCACTTCGAATACGAGTTGTATGCCAAGAACCTTCCTCCGGACCAGTGGAACAAGCGCTGGTGGGAGATCGTGAAGCAATACCAGGGAATCGTGCCTCCGACCGGACGCGGAGAGGATTTCTGCGATGCCGCCACCAAGACCCACATCAATGACGATGCGGCTCAGTACTACGATTACGCCTTGTCTTTCATTCTTCTGTTCCAGCTGCACGACCACATCTCCAAGAATATTCTGCATCAGGACCCGCATGCTACGAATTATTTCGGCAACAAGGAGGTGGGCAAATTCATCGGCGATATCATGCGGCCGGGAAGCTCCGCGGACTGGCGCAAACTGCTCAAAGAGAAAACAGGGGAGGACCTGAGTGCGCGTGCGATGTTGGAGTATTTCAGTCCTCTCATGGACTGGCTGAAAGACCAGAACAAGGGAAGGGTGTACACACTGCCCGTGTTGTAATCTCAGATCCGGCCGCTCAGCCAATACCACGTCAACGCTGCATATTCCCTGTAGCAGACGACCTGGTATTTCAGGTGGTTCCAGAACTGATACCGGAATTGTAATTCATCGGTCAGTCCGGGTGGCTTGTTCCGGTCCTTGCCGTTCGCCCTTCTGCGATGACGAAGTTCTGCATCCAGCGCTTTTTCGAAGGCGGCTTGTCCTCCGACCTCCCTGAAGCCGGCTTTACGGAACGTCAGTAACGACCTGTACATGTGTTCAGGAGAGGTCACTATCACCGTCCGCGAAATGTCCTTTCCTGCAGCTGCGTAAAGTTGCAATGCCTGCTCGTGAGTGCTGCGTCCGGCTGTCTCAAGGTCGATACGCAAGGAATCGACACCGCGCAATACCAGTTCCTGCTTCATCAGCCATGCCGAGCTGCCATATAGATTTTCTGCACTGTCTTTTGTCAGTGCGATGGTGATGCGGCTTTTCGGATAACGTGCTGCCAGCTGCGCCGCCGTATAACAACGTATGAGATTGGCCTCGGACGGCATCCCGGAGCCGCCAAGCACGACGATCCTTGACGGAATGAAGTTGAATCGGGCGGTGGCTGTTCCCAATCCGTAATACATGCGGAAGGGAAAGGTGGTGAATGCAAGTACGCATATCAAAAGGAAAATTGCTCCTGCTGCAGCCACGAGCCTGCGCCACCATTTCTTCAGGAGAACCATATGTCCGGTCCGCTCAGTCGACATGGTGCATGTGTTTCTTCCACCAATACTGGAACACGATCAGCGCCCATACCCTTGCCGCCGAATCGCCCGGATTGTTGCTGAACAGTTTATCCAACAATTGCCGGACCGCCTTCGGGTTGAAAATCCCCTGGTCAATCAGCGTCTTTTCAGACAGCAGGTCTTCCGTGATGAACGACCGCAGTTCCCTGCGGAACCATTTCAACAACGGAACTTCGAAGCCCTGCTTCCCCCGTTGAAGAAGCGTTTCGGGAAGAAGATCGCTGAACGTATCGCGGACGATTTTCTTACGATGCTTCCGGTCCAGTTTATACTCCGAGGGAAGGGAAAAGGCGAAATCGACGACGGTATAATCGAGGAAAGGAGTGCGGACTTCAAGCGAGTTCGCCATAGACATGAGGTCGGTCTTCACGAGCATGTCGTTCACCAGCACCAGTTCTGAATCGTTCCGGAGGAGGTCGTTCAGGTCAGTGCCGCCGCTGATATCCTTCGTCCAGATTTTTTTCCTTTCGACGTACTCTTTTTCGGCTCTGCTTTTGTCGTGACTTCCGCCCGCCAGCAAGGCTGCTGCTTCGTTTTCGCCGGCAACCGAGGCCCATCTCCAGTAACGTTCAACGGCGGACAGTGAGGCTCCTTCGGCGAATCGTTCGAGCTGACGGAACAGATTGCCCGATTTTGATGCGCGCGAGGAGGGAAGCAGCTTCCAAACGGGAGCGGCACCTGTGATCAAACGTTCCTGCCAACCTTGATTTCTTACCCGCCATTCGGCCTCGTGCTTATTATACCCGCTGAAGATCTCGTCGGCTCCGTCTCCGCTTAAAGCGACGGTGACGTGTTTACGTGTCTCGCGGCTCAGCAGGAATACATTCAGCGCAGAGGAATCCGCGAACGGTTCGTCGAGGTAATCGAGGGCGTCGAAGAGGATCCCGAAGAGTTCGTCGTTCGATAGACGGAAGACATGATGCTCGGTGTTGTAGTGTTTCGAGACCGTTTCAGCATAAGCTGTCTCGTCGAACATAGGTTCATCCCTGAATCCGACAGTGAAGGTCTTCAGCCGGCCGGTATGGCGTGCGGCGAGCCCGACCACGACCGATGAATCGATTCCTCCGGAGAGGAACGCTCCCAACGGAACATCGGAAATCATCCTTCTGCGGACCGATTCGTCCATTCGACGGAACAATTCCTTTTGTGCATGTTCGTAGGAGGGAGTCCTTTCCGTCTGAGTTTCCGGGAGGGCATAATACCGGATCTTCTCAGGTGTCAGGCTTGCTGATGTGTTTTTCCAATACAGGTAATGACCCGGCTCCAGTTTCAGCACATTCCTGAATACGGAGGCGGGTCCGGGGATATAATTCAACTGCAGATAGGCGAATAAGGACGCGGTATCTATCTCCCTCGGCACTCCCATCTTCATCAGCGCTTTCAGTTCGCTGGCGAAAAGGAAGCGATTGTCATCCCGGTGTATCCATAAAGGTTTTACACCCATTCGGTCACGTGCAAGAAAAAGAGACTGTTCTTCACGGTCGTACACGGCGAAGGCGAAGAAACCGTTGATGCGTTGGAGACAGTCCGCTCCCTCGCGGATGTACCATTGAAGAAGCACTTCCGTGTCACTGTGGGAGGACAGTTGTACTCCTTGCCGTAAAAGCTCCTCGCGGTGTTCCCTGAAGTTGAAGAACTCTCCGTTGAAAACGATGGTATACCGGCCCGAGGGATCCGTCATCGGCTGAGCACCTCCTGCCGAGGTGTCGATGATGGAAAGACGGGTATGGCCCAGCAGTATATTATTAGCTGCGAAAACGCCGTTTGAGTCAGGACCGCGTCGGGAGAGGGACTCTAGTGCCGCCTTAAGTTCCGGCAGAGCGGATTGGATTCCGTCCTGCGTGGTCACGATGCCGGCGATTCCGCACATGGTGTCCTTGGTTCGAGGGGATCAGAGGTGAATGCACTCTCCGTATGCTTCCGCGACCGCTTCCATGATGGCTTCGCTCATGGTCGGATGCGGGTGCACGGACTTTATGATCTCATGACCGGTGGTCTCGAGTTTCCGTGCGGTGACGACTTCGGCGATCAGTTCGGTGACATTGGCGCCGATCATGTGAGCCCCCAGCCACTCGCCGTACTTGGCATCGAATACGACCTTCACGAATCCGTCGGCGGCACCGCCGGCTTTCGCTTTTCCGCTGGCGGAGAAGGGAAACTTGCCGACTTTGACTTCATAACCGGCCTCTTTTGCCGCCTTCTCGGTAAATCCGACCGATGCGATTTCCGGATGACAATAGGTGCAGCCGGGGATGTTCTTGTAGTCCATGGCTTCCACATGCATGCCTGCGATCTTCTCGATGCAGGTGATCGCTTCGTGAGAAGCGACGTGTGCGAGCGCAGGGGTATTGATGACGTCACCGATGGCATAGTAGCCCGGTATGTTGGTCTGGTACCATTCGTTCACCACGATACGTCCCTTGTCCGTCACGATACCTGTCTCTTCCAGCCCCAGGCCTTCGATATTGGCACTGATGCCGACCGCAGAGAGCACTACGTCACATTCCAGGACGCTTTCACCGTTCTTGGTCTTCACTTTCACTTTGCAGCCGCTTCCGCCGGTGTCGACGGATTCCACGGAGGACTCCGTCATCACGTCGATGCCGGATTTCTTGAAGGATCGTGCCAGTTGCTTGGAGACATCTTCATCCTCCAGCGGGACGATGTTCGGCAGGTATTCCACGATCGTGACTTTTGTGCCGATTGAATTGTAGAAATAAGCGAACTCGACACCGATCGCGCCCGACCCGACCACGACCATCGACTTTGGTTGCGTCTGCAGTGTCATCGCCTCGCGGTAGCCGATCACTTTCTTGCCGTCCTGCTTCAGGTTAGGCAATTCGCGCGAACGGGCGCCTGTGGCGATCACGATATGTCCGGCCTGATAGGTCGTTATCTTGCCGTCCGGACCGGTGACTTCGACCGATTTTCCGGACTTCAGCTTCGCATTGCCTGCAATGACTTCAATCTTGTTCTTCTTCATCAGGAACTGTACGCCTTTGCTCATGGCATCGGCTACACCACGGCTGCGCTTCACCATGGCGGAAAAGTCGGCCTCGACACCGGAAGCCTTGATACCGTATTCCTGCGCATGCAACAGGTATTCATAGACCTGGGCGCTTTTAAGAAGGGCTTTGGTAGGGATACATCCCCAGTTAAGGCAGACGCCGCCTAGTTCGGAGCGTTCGATGACTGCCGTTTTCATACCCAGTTGGGCGCCCCTGATGGCAGCTACGTAGCCGCCGGGTCCGCTTCCGATCACAATAAGGTCGAAGTTCATACTGCTATGCGTGATTTTTGAAGCTCCGAAGATAGTCATTGTCCGGCATTTTTCAGGCCCGTAAAGCCTTCATCCGATTGTTCGTATCTTCGTTTTCTTCACACCTGCAATAATTCCTTTTGGGTGAAATTCGCATGCTTTCTCCGGTTCCATGATGCACTATCGCTTCTCGTTTCCTAACCGTGTATCCCGCTTCGCGGTCATTGAATTCCACGTGGACGGTTTATCAGGTGACGACCTGGAGGTCCGTCTGCCTGCATGGCGTCCCGGCCGTTATGAACTAGGAAATTTCGCCAAGAATATACGAAGCTGGAAGGCGACCGATGACAAAGGAAATCCGTTGTCCTACATGAAGACCGGAAAGGACAGCTGGAGAATAGAGCTGGACGGTGCTACCTCGGTTATCGTCAAATACGACTACTATTGTTCTCAGCCCGACGCGGGCGCCTGTTGGATCGACGAGTCGCTTATTTACATCAATCCGGTGCACTGCTGTCTCTACGTACCCGAACAGATCAGCCGGCAGTGCACGGTAGAACTGCTGTTGCCCGAGGAGTATACAGTGGCATGTTCCATGGCCTTCGATGGTAAAGGGCGTCTGACGGCTTCGGATTACCACGAACTGGTTGACAGCCCCTGGATGGCGTCCGCCGAATTGATACATGATACTTATCGCGTTGCGGAAACGGACTTCCACCTTTGGTTCCATGGTGCTGTGCAACCCGACCTGCAACGCATCACTTCCGATTTCCGAAAATTCACCGAGGTTCAGATAAGGACAATGGGAGATATTCCCGTCCGGGCCTACCATTTCCTGGTGCTGGCTTTGCCGTATCCGTTTTATCACGGTGTCGAACATCTTCGCTCAACCGTGCTGGCCATCGGTCCTGCAGGTTCCCTGATGGATCCGCCGCTGTATGATGAGCTGACCGGCGTGGCTTCCCATGAGCTGTTCCATGTATGGAATATAAAATCCCTTCGACCGGCCGAAATGCTCCCGTATGATTACACCTCCGAAAACTACTCCCGGCTGGGATTTGTCTACGAAGGCGTCACCACCTATTACGGTGACTTGTTCCTTGCCCGTGCCGGCGTCTATTCTCACGAGAAGTTTTTAGCGGAAATAGGGGTGCGCTTGCAACGGCATTTCGACAGTCATGCGCGCTTCCACCAACCGGTCGCAGAAGCATCCTTCGATACCTGGCTGGACGGATATGTGCCGGGAATACCGCACCGTAAGACTTCTATTTACGATGAAGGGTCGCTTGTCGCGCTCATGACCGATCTGCTAATCCGTCGTTCGACCGGCCACAAGGCCTCTTTAGACCATGTGATGCGGATCCTGTATGAGGACTTCGCCAAGAAACGAATCGGATACACGGAGGGAGACTACATCATGGTCACCGAAGGTGTCGCCGGAATACCTGTGGCGGATTTCTTCGCTGACTTCGTATACGGCACCGAGAATTACGAGACGTTACTTAAAGAGCTGCTGCAGGAGGTGGGCTGTGAGCTGGTGCGCTCTCCTTCATCTGTTCCCTGCGAACGCAGATTCGGTTTCCGTGTGACAGAATCCTCCGGGACTACGGTCGTCAAGGCTGTCCTGCCGGGTTCCGTCGCCGACCGTGCCGGTTTGGGTAAGGACGACGAGGTTATCGCCGTGAACGGCCGCAAAGTGGAAGGGAATCTTGATATCCTAATGGAAGGGGAGGAGGTGACCGAATTCCATATCTCTGTCATGACTCCCATGAAACGCATGAAAGACGTGGTTTTGGTATCAGAGCCCGTTTCCTATTACCACCGGTACTCCGTCAAAACCATGGAGGGTGCATCCGCAGATCTGGAGGCGGCCCGACACAAATGGCTGAACGGTTGAATTGAAACAATTACTTCCCATGAAACAAATACTGCACACGACTTCAGCACCCGCCCCGATCGGGCCCTACAGCCAGGCCGTAAAGGCCGGAGGATTTCTCTTCTGTTCCGGCATGATTGCCATAGATCCGGCGAACGGCCAGTTGAATACGGTCAACATCCTGCAGGAGACGACCCAGGTCATGCGCAACATCGGTGCACTCCTTCAGGCGGCCGGACTTGACTATTCCGACATCGTGAAGACGTCCATCTTCCTGAAGGACATGGACCAGTTTTCTGCTGTCAATGAAGTATATGGGCATTTCTTCAAAAGTGATTTTCCCGCCCGTGAAACCGTCCAGGTCGCCCGTCTGCCAAAGGATGTGAATGTGGAGATTTCCATCACTGCATTGTTGCGCTGAAGTTCATGGTACGATGCGTATCCTGCTCTACGATAATTACGACTCCTTCACCTACAACCTGCTTCACCTTTTGGAAGCAGCGGATCCCGAAATTTTCGTCGATGTCATGCGTAACGACGAACAGGACCTGGACCGTTGGAAGAACTACGACGGAGTGGTCCTTTCTCCCGGCCCCGGTTTGCCAAGTGAGTCCGGCCGACTGATGGATTTCATCGCAGGTGTGGCGGGGGAGCGACCCGTGCTGGGGGTTTGCCTGGGTTTGCAGGCGATCGCGGAGTTTTACGGAGGACGACTTTACAACTTGAAAAAGGTACTTCACGGGGTCGCGCTTCCGACCCGAATCCGGTCAAAGGAAGATCCGCTTTTTAAAGGTGTCCCTGACGGCTTTACAGCAGGCAGGTACCATTCATGGGTCGCCGATCCTGACTATTTCCCTGAAAATCTGATGATTACGGCCTCGGACGAGGAGGGCCGGATTATGGCAATCCGCCACAGGGATTTGAATATTGCGGCGGTCCAGTTCCATCCCGAATCCATACTCACCCCGGAAGGCCCAAAAATCCTTAAAAACTGGGTCAATTCTTGCTGAAAAATAACCTTTAAGCAGGCTTTCCGTATCGGTTGACGATATACTGATTCCGATATGATCGTCATCAAATTTGGAGGGACTTCCGTTGGGAATCCTGAACGCATCGCCGGTGTTTTTGACATCGCCACCGGTCTTTTGAAAAAGACGGGAAAGCGCAAGTTGGTCGTGGTGGTATCCGCTATGACCGGTGTGACTGATGACCTTATCCGCATGTCGAAGCGGGCGGCGCAACGGGATGCCGCTTATGTAGAAGTGTTCCACGCGATCCGTCACCGGCACCACACCGCAGTGAAAGAGTTAGGGCTCACCAGGGACAAACAACTCAATGATTTCCTGGAAGAGCGATTCTCTTTCCTGCACGATACGCTGCACGGTGTTTATCTGGTGGGCGAGTTGTCCGACCGTACGCTCGACTTTGTCAGTGCGCACGGAGAGTTGCTGTCCGCATGCATCATCGCAGCCTACTTCCGTCACCGGAAGGTGAAAGCAGGCTTTCTGGACACGCGGGAGGTGATCCGCACCGATGAGGATTTCGGTGCGGCGCGCGTCGATTTTCCTGTCACCAACCGCAATCTGCGTAGCTATTTCCGCAACTCGAAGAACGATCTTACGATCGCCACCGGATTCATCGCCGCTACTGCACATAAAGAGACTACTACGCTCGGCAGAGGCGGATCCGACTATACCGCAGCCATTCTCGGCGCGGCGCTGAATGCCGACGAGATCCAGATCTGGACGGATGTGGACGGCGTACTGACGGCCGATCCGCGTAAAGTAAGGAAGGCTTTTTCCGTTCCGGTAATGACTTACCGGGAGGCCATGGAAATGTCCCACTTCGGAGCGAAAGTGATTCACCCGCCGACCATTCAGCCCGCGCTGGCCCGCGGTATACCGCTACGTATCAAGAATTCATTCAAGCCGGATCATCCCGGAACGCTCATTTCCACCAAGTCCCAGGATGCCGGATTCCTGATCAAGGGTCTTTCGTCCATCGACGATGTCTCCCTCTTGACCCTCGAGGGCAGCGGCATGGTCGGTGTCACAGGCATCTCTGCAAGGCTCTTCGGGGCACTTTCCGCTTCCAGGATCAACGTGATCCTCATCACCCAGGGTTCTTCCGAACACACGATCACCTTCGCAGTGAAACCCTCCGACGCGGGGCCTGCGCGCAAGGCCATCGAGAGTGCATTCGCGCTGGAGCTGAAGTCACGGCTAATAGAACCGGTGAAGGTGGAGGAAGGGTTGAGCGTTCTGGCAGTCATCGGTGAGAACATGAAGAATACACCGGGTGTATCCGGGCGGCTGTTCCAGGCACTTGGCAAGAACGGTATCAGCGTCGTGGCTACGGCACAAGGCTCTTCCGAGCTGAACATCTCCACCGTCATCCACCGCACTGACCTGGTCAAGGCGTTGAATGCCATCCATCAGGCATTCTTCCTTTCGGGGACGCATACGCTTTCCGTATTCCTGGTCGGTACGGGCCTTATCGGACGTACGCTGATAGAGCAGATCGAGCGCCATAAGCAGTACCTGAAATCCTCCCGGTCATTGGAGATCAATGTCGTGGGTGTTGCCAACAGCCGGAAAATGTATTTCGACGAGAACGGCATGAACATCCGCAAGGTGGAGGATAAGCTGGAAGGTTCCGGGGAGCCGATGGACCCCGCTGCGTTCACCGCCCGTATGGTGGCCATGAACCTTCCGCATTCCGTCTTCGTCGATTGTACTTCCAGCGATGCTGTCGTGGCGTGCTATCCCGATGTGCTGTCGAACAGCATCTCCATTGTCACGCCCAACAAGCTGGCCAACTCGGGTTCCTACAGGCAATATAAGAGGCTGCACGACCTCGCCTTGCAGCATAACGTCCGCTTTCTCTACGAGACCAATGTGGGTGCAGGCCTTCCGGTGATCAATACCCTGAATTCCCTGATTACCAGCGGCGACCGCATCCTGTCGATCGAGGCGGTCTTGTCGGGCACGCTTTCCTTCATTTTCAATACGTTCCGCAAAGGTGTTTCCTTCGCGTCCACGGTGAAGGAGGCACGTGAGCGCGGCTATACCGAGCCGGATCCACGTGTAGACCTCAGCGGAAAGGACGTGGCCCGCAAGTTGCTCATACTTGGCCGGGAGTCCGGATTGCAACTGGAAATGAAAGACATCAGCATCGACCGTCTGCTTCCTGCAAACTGTCTGAAGGCGAAAACCGTGAACGATTTCATGAAAGAGCTGCAGCGCTCCGACGGCATTTTCGAAGCGATGTCCTCCAAAGCCGAATCCAAAGGGCGGAAGCTGCGGTTCATTGCCCGGCTGGAGAACGGAAAAGCTTCCGTAGTCCTGAAAGAGGTCGATGAGTCGCATCCCTTCTTTCATCTGTCGGGCAGCGATAACATCATTTCTTTCCGTACCGAGCGCTACAACGATCGCCCGTTAGTCGTGAAAGGTCCGGGGGCGGGTGCCGAGGTGACGGCAGCCGGTGTATTCGCGGACATCATCAGCATCGGCAATTATTTCGATCGGGGTTGACCTTCATATCGTGGCCAAGAGAAAAAAAAGCATAACGGTCTTCGCACCGGCATCCTCTGCGAATCTCGGTTCGGGTTTCGACGTTTTCGGACTTGCCGTGGATGGTCCCGGTGATTTCCTTCGACTGGAGGAGAACGGAACCGGTACTGTCCGCATCCGTTCGATTTCCGGAGACGGAGGACGTCTTTCAAAGGTAGCGGAAGAAAACACCGCAGGCGTTGCCTTGATCTCCTTTCTGAAAGCGCTCGGAGTGGATAAGGGATTTGATATACTCCTGCGGAAGAAACTTCCGTTGGGAAGCGGGCTCGGTTCCAGCGCCGCCAGCGCAGTTGCGGCGGTCTTCGCTGCCAATGAGCTGCTCGGCAGGCCGATGAAAAAGAAGGAGCTGATACGCTGGGCGGCGGAAGGGGAGCGGGTAGCGAGCGGATCCGTTCATGCCGATAATATCGCACCGTCGATGCTGGGTGGTATTACACTCGTGCGTTCCATGAACGCCGAAGACATCATCGCTTTGCCTGTGCCTTCCGGAATGCGTCTGACGGTGGTTCACCCGCATGTGGAAGTCAAGACCAGCGATGCGCGCAAGGTCCTGCCGCGGGAGATCCCGTTGAAGACCGCCATCACCCAATGGGCGAACACATCGGCACTTACAGCTGCCTGTTTTTCCAACGACCTCTCCTTGTTCGGCCGTTCGATGACCGACCTTGTGGCTGAGCCGGCCCGACGCATGCTCATACCCTGTTACGATGAAGTGAAATCAGTCGCCCTTGCCTCCGGTGCGCTCGGTTGCTGCATATCCGGTGCAGGACCCTCCGTACTGGCGGTTTTCGACAGCGTAAAGTCGTCCGCCACCGCGGCCGCTGCCATGCGCAGCGTTTACCGGTCTGCTCGGATCGGATGTGATGTATATGTGACCAAAGTGGACCGCAGGGGCGCAAGGATCGTCCGTTAATCAGTCATGAGATATTATTCAACAAAAAACAGACATCGCTTCTATTCGTTGGAAGAAGCGGTTTTACTGGGTCTTCCCGAAGACAACGGACTCTTCATGCCCGAGAGCATCCCTGCCTTGGACGAGAGTTTCATCCGGGATCTGCACGGCAAGTCCCTGGTCGAGATCGCGGAAGAGGTGAGCGAGGCATGGTTCGGAAAAGATGTTCCTTCCGCGGAGCTGAAGCGTATGGTGCAAGAGGCTTTTCCGTTCGATACTCCGCTGGTGAAGCTGGACGATCATACGCACGTGCTGGAGTTGTTCCACGGACCCACCTTGGCTTTCAAGGATGTAGGGGCCCGCTTCATGGCACGACTGATGTCGTGGATGGTCCGCGGCAGTGATCGCAAGCTGACTATTCTTGTCGCCACTTCAGGTGATACCGGGAGCGCCGTGGCCAGTGGATTCTTCGGCGTACCCGGCATCGAGGTGGTCATTCTTTATCCCTCCGGAAAAGTGAGTGATTCGCAGGAGAAGCAACTGACCACATGGGGAGGGAACATTCGTGCCCTTGAGGTGAAAGGAACCTTCGATGACTGCCAGCGTATGGTCAAGGAGGCCTTTCTGGATGCTGAATTACGTTCATCCTTGCGGTTGACTTCTGCGAATTCCATCAATATCGCTCGGCTTGTTCCGCAGAGTTTCTATTATTTCCGCGCGGCCGCACAATTACCGGAAGATGCCGCATGTTGTTTCGTGGTTCCAAGCGGTAACTTCGGCAACCTCACGGCCGGACTCCTTGCCAAGCGCATGGGGCTTCCGGTGGCCGGCTTCGTGGCTGCAACCAATCTTAATGATGTTGTACCTACCTACTTGTCCACCGGCGATTTCAAGGCACGTCCTTCTGTCTCCACACTCTCGAATGCCATGGACGTGGGAAACCCCAGTAACTTCTGGCGGATGACCGAGCTGTATCAGGGTTCCTTGGAAGCGATGGTCAAGGACATCGCCGGCTGCTGTGTGACGGAGGAGGAGACCGTGGCTGCCATGCGCGATTGTCACGACCGCTTCGGATATATCATCGATCCTCACGGCGCAGTGGGATATCATGCCTGGATGAAAAAGATGCGTCAAAGATTCCCGGATACGCACGGTGTCGTATTGGAAACCGCACATCCCGCCAAATTCGGAAATGTGGTAAAGGACGCACTCGGTCTGGAGGTCGTCGTCCCTGAGAGGCTGGCAACAATCATCCGTAAGGAGAAAAACGCTTCACTCATTTCGCCGTCATTGATCGATCTGAAGGCATTTTTGCTGTCGGCAAATCGTTCATAGTACCCTCATTTTCTTTTTAGCATTTCCCGTAAATTTCGGTTGTCCATAATGGGCGGCATGAGATGCTTCGTTTGCTCTTTTTTCTCCTGATTTTCAGCTCGGGTACGCTGAGGGCGGCAACCTCGACGGTTTATATCGCGCGGGATACGACCTTCAGCGGTACGGTCCTGCTCAACAGTCACCTGGTGATACGCCCCGGCAAGACGCTGACGGTTGCTCCGGGAGCCGAGATCAGACTGAGCCGAGGGATTAACATCACGACCGATTCCGGAGCTTTCATCGTGGCTAATGGTACTGCCGCACAGCCGGTCAGGATCGTGCCTTTGCGACCGTCGACCTACTGGGGCAGCATTCACGCCAAGGGTACGGGTTCTTCGGTCGTCATTTCCCATGCCGAGGTGGTCGGGGGACAGATCAAGGCGTCCGACAGTGCTGTCTGTGACGTTTCCGATTCTTATCTCCACGATTATAACCTGAATGACAACCCCATCATCTTCACCAGGGATGCTGCTTATGCCCACGTTGCCAGGACGAGGGTGAGTAATTACTATGAGATGAACATGGTCAGGACGTTGTCGCTGGTGGAAGATTGTCTGTTCGAGTTCACTACGGCCGATGCCATCGACTTCGACAATTCACCCGCAGGGACGCTAATACGCCGTACCACGATCAGATACGGCCGGGGCACTAACATCGATGCGATAGACTGGGGAAAGGTGGATTTCAAACCGCCGGGCTCTCAAGGCAGGGTCGAGAACTGTCTTATTCATGATTTCAGCGACAAAGGAGTGTCCGTCGGGGAGGGTTGCTTGGATGTCACGGTCACCGGCTGCCTTATTTACCGGTGCGGTGCAGGGGTCGCTGTGAAGGACAGTTCACTCGCGGAGATTTTCAATAACACCTTCTACGGCTGCGAGTTCGGTATCGAGGCGGTGGAAAAGAACCCGGGGCTTGGTGGTGGCCATGCGGTCGCTTACAACAACATCATTTGGGGGAACGGAGCGGCCTATTATATCAATAGTGACGGGACCATCGACGACTCCTATTCGGATATCCAAGGTGCTACCGACACTGCGAATGCGATCCTGTCCGTCGATCCGCTCTTCATGAACGTAGCAGCCGATGATTTCCGATTGCAACCGCTTTCGCCTGTCCTGGGTGTCGG
>JBJOMN010000047.1:0-27779 GCA_046052345.1 Bacteroidota bacterium
CAATAGCAATAGGAGGTAGTCTCTTCCTTCGGGACGAGCAGGTGCTGTCCGCCTTGCTCCAGGAGTTCATCAATCGAGGTGTTCGAAAGGCCGGGCAGATCCGCGAGGGCGCTTTTGATCAAGGCGCAGAATGCTGTTCGTGCCTGGGGATACATGAATTCCAGGTGAGCAATTCCCCGGCCGTCAGACAGCGTCCTGAACATCCCCGGAGGATCGATGTCGTAGAGGTGTTTGCTGTACCCGCGGCGATTCATCCCTTGAAGATCAGCATCGCTCCTCCTAGACGCAAGAGAAATCGTCACTGTCTTATCATATAGGGTTGCCTTGCCTTCTTGAAAGGCTCCCGGCAGCCTTTCCGGCGCGTCTGGAAGGGGTTTGAAGGACCGAAGAGCCGGTCGCGCGGCAACAGCCGATCCGTTATATTTGTGAGGCAGGCAGGCGGACTCCGGATTAATTCTGATGACCAAGTACGTTAGCACGGTTTGAACACCCTAGAGCGCCCATAAATGCAGCCAAAAGGTTCCCGGATTCGGCGGGAGCACCAACAAAAAACGAGAGAGAAAAACAGCTTAAAAACGAGGGGTGCCCTGAAAAATCTGACCGCTGTTCTGACCGCTCTAAAAAGCCAAAGCCCTGAAAGTCAATGACTTCAGGGCTTATTTGGCGGTCCGGACGGGACTCGAACCCGCGACCCCATGCGTGACAGGCATGTATTCTAACCAGCTGAACTACCGAACCGTATTCGTTGGGTTGCAAAAATAGCCTTTTTGGTAAAAACTGCAAATAGGTTTTTAAAAAAATCCGCCCCCGATTCCGTATCCTCTTACTTCGGTTTTCAATGACCTGAGTAAAGGGTTCAGGTGCAGGCCTCAATCCATATTAAAACAACAACGGCCGCACTTTCGCGCAGCCGTTGAAGGGTTGATTGGTCCACTATTACTTTATTCGGCAACGACGATCCTGAGATCATCCACCGATCCGTTACGCATTACGCGGACCAGATAGAGACCGGAGGTCAGTCCTGCCTTGTCGAAGCTTAACTCCATCGTGAAGTCACCCATGCCGTCGTGTGTCATCTCCTGGAAGATCACGCGCTGGCCGGTCAGACTGTACACCTCCACAGATGCCTTGCCGGCCTCCGTCATGTTGTAGCTGACAGTCAGACGGTCGGAGGTGGGGTTCGGGAACGCGTTCGGACGCTTCAGCGAAGACTCGTCACGGTTCACGATGGAACGGACAACGGCAGTCTGAGGACAGACGATGTAGGTGCTTTGCTGTACACCGCCGAACCAGCTGTTGTTGACAGCTTCCAAGGCGTCGTTCAGGTTGTTCAGGTAGGTCTTGGAACCTCCGCAGCCGATCGCATTGTTGGCCGCGTTATACAACTGCTGTACCGTCCAGCCGATGAAAGGTCCGGTGGTGATCACTGCGTCCTTGAGCGGGATGCCGGAAACCGAGAAGGCCGGATCGTACAGGTCGAAGGTGATGTTCAGGTTCAATGCCACCAGGTTGCCGGCAAAGGTGTTACCGTATTGGTTAGCCAGAGGGTTGACCAAAGTACCGTTGTTCAGCTTACGCACGGTTCCGCCGGTGGGCAGGAAGTTGCGAACAGCCACCGCCGAGGTCAGGCGGATGTAGGCTCCGCAATCGCCGATCTGAAGACCGTTCGGGTAAGCTGCGGCGAAGTTCGCGGAGAGGTAGCCGCCGACATAGGCAGCGGTTGCGTTACCCCACGCGCCACGGTTGTAGGTGCGGTACGCGCCGCAAACGCCGGTGGTCAGCGTCACGCTGCCGGTGCGGGTACATCCGTTTGCGTCGGTGACAGTAACCGTATAAGTGCCGGCGCCAAGGCCGCTGATGGCTGAACTGGTCTGGCCGTTCGACCACAGGTACGTGTAAGGAGACGTGCCGCCGCTTACACTTGCTGATGCCGAGCCGTCCGTCGCTCCGGTAGCACTGGGATTCGTGCTCGACATCGTCACCGTAATCGCCGTAGGCTGCGTAATGGTGATGCTCGTCGTTCCGGTACATCCGCGCGAATCGGTCACCGTGAAGGTGTAGGTGCCTGCCGTACGGGTGAAACTTCCGGTGCCCGTGTAAGGCGAAGTGCCGCCGCCGGCAACCACCGTCACCGTCGTACTGCCGCCGTTACACAGTATCGTTCCTGCCGATGCGGTTACAGTGACGGGCTCAGGGGAGGTAAGGGTGATGCTGGTGGTGGAGGTACAACCTCTTGCATCCGTGACCGTGAAGGTATAGGTGCCGGCCGTACGGGTAAAGCTTCCTGTACCCGTGTAAGGCGTCGTGCCCCCAGTTGCCGTGACCGTGACGGTGGTCGATCCGCCGAAGCAGGCGATCGTGCCGGAGCTGGAGTTGGCGACAAGGACAGAAGGCTGGGTGATGGTCACACTGGCAGAGGCAGAACATCCTGCAGCATCGGTCGCGACTACGGAGTAGCTGCCGGCTGCAAGACCGGAAGCCGTAGCGGTGGTGGCGCCGTTCGACCACAGGTAGCTGACACTGCCGTTCGCACCGGATGCGGTGGCTGTTGCGCTGCCGTTGCTGTTGCCGTTACAGGATACGTTTACGACCGATCCGATGGACACTGAAAGTATGCAGTTCGGATTGGTAAGCGTCTTGGAACCGGAGGTCGTACAGCCGTTGGCATCGGTGACCGTCACGGTGTAGGTGCCTGCACTTAGGCCGGACAAGGAGGAGGTGGTTCCTCCGTTGGACCACAAGTAGGAGTAAGGGGTGGTTCCACCGCTGACCGAAGCTGATACCGTTCCGTTGGTTCCGCCTACCGTCGTCGGGTTAGTACCGGTAACGTTCACGGACAAGGCAGCAGGTTGCGTAACAGTGATCGAGGTGGTCGAGGTGCATCCGTTGGCATCCGAAACCGTGAAGGTGTAGGTGCCGGCCGTACGTGTGAAGCTGCCGGTTCCCGTGTAAGGTGTCGTGCCGCCGGAAGCGCTGACAGTGACGGTGGTGGATCCGCCGTTACACTGTATCGAGCCGGCTGAAGAACTTGCGACAAGCTGAGCCGGCTGGGTGACCGTGATGCTGGTCGTGGCCGTACAGCTGCGGGAATCGGAGACGGTGAAGGTATAGGTGCCGGCCGTACGGGTGAAGCTGCCGGTTCCGGTATAGGGCGATGTTCCGCCACTGGCCGTGACAGTGACCGTAGTAGAACCGCCGAAGCAGGCGATGGATCCCGAGGAGGAATTGGCCGTCAGCGCTGCAGGCTGCGTAATCGTCGTGGAGGCAGAAGCGGTGCAACCTGCTCCGTCGGTGATCACTACGCTGTAGGTGCCGGCGACAAGTCCGGAAGCGGTAGCCGTGGTGGCACCGTTCGACCAGAGATAGCTGACTCCTCCGTTGGCGCCGCTGGCCGATGCCGTAGCGCTGCCGTTGCTGCCGCCGTTACAGGAGACGTTGGTGACAGAGCCGATGGAGGCAGTCAATGTACAATTCGGGTTAACGAGCGTCTTGGAACCGGAGGTGGTACAGCCATTCGCGTCGGTGACAGTCACCGTGTAGGTGCCTGCAGAGAGGCCCGAAAGCGAGGAGGTGGTGCCTCCGTTGGACCACGAATAGGAGTACGGGGTGGTGCCGCCGCTTACGGAAGCTGATACCGTTCCGTTGGTTCCGCCTACCGTCGTCGGGTTGGTACCGGTAACGTTTACGGACAACGCAGCCGGCTGCGTCACGGTCACCGAGGTGGTAGACGTACATCCGTTGGCATCCGAAACCGTGAAGGTGTACGTGCCGGCCGTACGGGTGAAGCTGCCCGTTCCTGTGTAAGGTGTCGTTCCGCCGGTGGCGCTGACGCTCACCGTGGTGGATCCGCCGTTACACTGGATCGAGCCGGCAGAAGAACTTGCGACCAGCTGAGCGGGTTGCGTGACGGTTACGGAAGCGGTCGTTGAACATCCGTTGGCATCCGATACCGTGAAGGTGTAAGAGCCTGCAGTACGTGTGAAGCTGCCCGTACCCGTATACGGTGAGGTGCCGCCGCTGGCGGTCACGGTGACCGTCGTTGAACCGCCGAAGCAGGAGATGCTGCCTGATGAAGCGTTTGCCGAAAGGGCTGAAGGCTGCGTGACGGTGCCGGAGGCCGACGCCGAGCATCCGGCTGCATCCGTGATTACCACGCTGTATGTTCCGGCAGCGAGTCCTGATGCGGTAGCAGTGGTAGCGCCGTTCGACCAGAGGTAGGTCACGCTGCCGATGGCACCGCTGGCGGATGCCGTCGCACTGCCGTTGCTTCCGCCGTTACAAGAGACGTTGGTGATGGAACCGACAGATGCTGAAATGGTGCAGGTAGGATCAGTCAGCGTCGTGCTGCCCGAAGAGGTGCAGCCGTTCGCGTCGGTGACCGTCACAGAATAGGTACCTGCGTTCAAGCCGGACGCTGTCGCTGTGGTGGCGCCGTTCGACCAGAGGTAGGAGTAGGGAGAAGTGCCTCCCGACGGGGTCGCAGTGGCTGAGCCGTTGCTGCCTCCGACGGTCGTCGGATTAGATCCGGATACGGAGACAGATAGCGCCGCTGGCTGGGAGACGGAAGCCGAGGCGGTAGCGGTACAACCGTTGGCGTCCGTTACCGTGTAGCTGTAGGTTCCTGCACCGACGTTGAAATCGCCGGTTCCTGTGTAAGGGGCGGTGCCGCCGGTTGCACTTACGCTGAGCGTCGTTGTCCCACCGTTACAGGAAATGGTTCCTGCACTTGCAGATGCGCTCAGAGCGGCAGGTTCACTGATGGTTACTGATGTGGTCGTCGAACATCCGTTCGCATCCGTGACCGTGAAGGTGTAGGAACCTGCGGTACGCGTGAAGCTGCCCGTGCCGGTATACGGAGAGGTGCCGCCGCTGGCGGATACGGTGACAGTCGTAGAGCCGCCGAAGCAGGAAATAGCGCCCGCGGAGGAAGAAGCTGATAAGGCCGAAGGTTCGGTGACCGTGCAGCTGGCGGAGGTAGAACATCCGTTTGCATCAGTAACCGTGTAACTCAGGTTGCCTGCGCCGGAGGAGAAGCTGCCGGTACCTGTGTAAGGAGCGGTACCGCCGGTCGCAGCTACGACTACAGTGGTCGTCCCGCCGTTACAGAGTATCGAACCGGGTGTGGCAGTGGCGGAAAGTGCCGAAGGTTCGGAAAGGGTGCCACTGGCAACGGCCGAGCAACCGTTCGCATCAGTTACCGTGTAACTGTAGGAGCCTGCGGATGCGGTGAAACTGCCGGTGCCTGAATAGGGAGCGGTTCCTCCGGAGGCGCTGACGGTGACAGTGGTGCTGCCGCCGTTACAGGCGATGGCGCCCGGCGTTGCAGTTGCCGAAAGTACCGCGGGTTCGGAAATCGTTCCGGATGCGACTCCGGTGCAACCGTTGGCATCGGTCACCGTGTAGCTGTAAGATCCCGCAGAGGCCGTGAAACTGCCGGTACCGGAATAGGGCGTCGTGCCACCGGTAGCGGAAACGGTCACCGTCGTGCTGCCGCCGTTACAAGCGATCGTGCCCGGTGAAGCGGAGGCGGATGGTGAATTAATGGTGAGCGAAAGCACCTCGGTGACGCATCCGTTCAACGATGAATAGGTGCCGGACTGGGTATAGGTCTGGCCGTTCACGCTCCAGGTGTAAGAGCTGCACGCCGAAGCGTTCGTGGTATTGTTCGAAGAAGGCGTAATGGTAAGTACCAGCGAGTCGGTATTACAGCCGCTTGTGGATACATAGGTGCCGCTTTGGGTGTAAGTGGTGCCGTTCGCACTCCACGTGTACGAGTCACATTGACTGATCGTGGTCAAGCTGGACGTTCGTGCTGAACCGCTGCCGACAACGGTGGAGGAGGAGGCGGTACAGGAGCCGCTGGTGACCGTCACGCTGTAGGTGCCTGCGGACAAACCGGTAAGGCTTTGCGTCGTAGCCCCGTTGCTCCAGAGGTATGTGTAGGTGGTTCCGCCGGTCGGTGTGACCGTGGCGGTTCCGTTCTGGTCGCCGGTGCAGGATACTGCGGTGGAAGAGGCAGTGGCCGACAGGTTGCACGCCGCAGGGATCGCCACCGTATTGGGAGGAGTGATGAGTGTGCGGTTGCCCACAGTGGCATTGAAGTTCGTTACCGAAGTGGAAGTGCCGACATAGGCTACAAATCCGCTGGTGGTCACCCATGCCAATCCCAAAAGCTGTCCCGCTACGAAGTTGGTGTTGGTGATGGTGAGACGGAATTTTCCGACGCTGACCGTCGAGCCGGCTGCAATCGGGCAATTGGGAGTCGCGGTGGAGTTTCCGTATACGTTCGTGGCGTGCGTCACCTGCATCAGCCGCGAAGTGGTGGTGTAGGAAACGTTATAGCTCGTTCCCAGCGTGGCGTAGAAAGCGGAAAGGCTCGGGTCAGCAGAACCCGCAACGTAACCAAAGGTGAAGGTATTGGTTCCTGCCGGCACGATACCTGCGGCGTGCGTGATCCGGATCGGCGATGCCGCCGCCAGATACAAGACCTCTCCGGCCGTACTGGTGTTGGCAAGGTCGACTTGGAACTCCAGATAGTTGGATCCGGCCGTTACGTTGCTGATGGCCATGCTGCCGGTGGCTGTGCCAAACGATTGACCTGGTCGGATCAGGATCGCAAATGCAAGCAGGCACAGTGTCAGGAATGCGCGTACGCGAGACGTGTAATTGAAATTCATGGTGGTTAGGTTAGGTTAATGATGTCGCTGCATAGAAGCCGCGATATACTAATATAACACGTAAAAAGCCCGATTGGAAGCGGCCTTCGGATAAAATTCCAACAATGATCCTCCATTTTGGTGAACAGCACATTTTTCTTGGTAACCGTAAAAAAGCCCTGAAAGCCGCTGTTTTCGGGCTTTACCAAGCGTCGTTTTCGGTTCACCCCTGGTTTAATGCTATCGGCCTATGAAATCGGCAGGGAGGGTTTGTGTGTAAAAAAAAACAGCCGCCCGGTAAGGCGGCTGTTTGAGGTTTCTTGAAACGATCACTGACGCACCATACGGCGACTCACAGTCTCTCCGTTGGAGGTCAGGACGTAAAGATACATGCCGGATTCCCAGGCATCGCTCTTCACCATCGTGCTGTAATCGCCGGCTTCAGCGACTTCGTCAACCAGTGTCTCCACCAGTTTGCCGGTCATGTCATACACCTTCAGGTTGACTTCTCCGGAGACCGTTAATCTGTAGTCGATCACCGTGTAATCGCTGAAAGGGTTCGGCACGTTCTGGAACAGGTTCAGCTGCTCCGGATTGGAACCGCCCGAACGCATACCCGCGAACCCGGAACCGATCACGAGCGGACGCATCATCTCGTTGTCTTCGTGGGAAAGGATATGGCAATGCCATACGTATTTGCCGGGGAGCTCGAACTTGGAAAGTACCCGTAATACCTCTCCCGGATAAGCAGGCGCGGTGTCCTTCCAGCCGTCTTCTCCGGGCTGAGGTCCCCTGGCCGGACCCGAAAGCGCGATGTTGGAGATCGCTCCGGTAGTCGGGTCCTGGGTGGCTGTGAAGCGCTGACGGTTGATGATCTGGAAAGCCGTGCTGTGCAGGTGGACAGGATGTGCGTCAGGAGTCGTATTGTAGACCTCCCACATCTCCGTGGAATTAAGCGCAGGTGTTTCCGTGACCGGATCCGACCACATCATCGCTCCGCCTGCGGCGGTGCCCAGCATGGGCATCAGACGTCCCATCATGTCCGTTCCTTCATACAGTAATAGTTGACGGGTGGGACCGTTCTGGACGTTCGGTACGATGGCGGGGCGGAGGTTAGTCGGTACTGTTGCGGTTGGCACGGCCGTATTGAGGGGCTTTGTCACCCTGAACGACATGACAAGTCCGTCTGCGTCAGGATCCACGGGAGCTCCGTTGGGGAACGGGCAACGTGCATTGTTGCGGATAATGATGGTCCTGTTGTTGTTGGAAAGTGCGTTAGCCGAGAAATCGATGATCACATCCAGCCGCTCGCCCGGTGCGATCAGCAATTCACTGGAGGTGACAGGAGCCGGAAGGAATCCCATGTCGGCACCGATTTTCCGGAAGGTGACGGGCTGACGGGTATAAAGGTTCAGGAAGCGGGAGTCACATCCGTTGACAATCCTGAAACGATACGGACGGGGTTCGACGTCCATGACCGGCCATGCCTTGCCGTTCACCAGGATGAAGTCTCCGAAGAATTCCGGCAGGATCGTGTTGGTCATCCCGGTCATCGGGTCGGAGGAGGGATAAAAGAGCTCACCGTCGTTATCGAACATCCGGTCACAAATGATTAAAGGCAACTCGTACTCTCCGGATGGGAGCTGGTTGTTAAGCATTTGTTGTTCTTCTACCGCGTCCCGGATAAGGTAACCGCCGGCCAGACCGGCATAGACGTTCAAACGGGTAAGGCCCAGTGCGTGGTCGTGGTACCAGTTGGTCGCAGCGGGTTGTTCGTTGGCGTAGTAATATGGAACGACATTATCGCCTTTGGTGAAGTCCGGACCGCGCTTCCTGGCGAAAGGGGTATACCAGGCATCCGGATATCCGTCGGATGCGGCTTCGGTCTTGCCTCCGTGGAGGTGGGTGACCAGCGGCACGCCATAGCGGCTGATTCCACCGCGAAGGCCTTCCAGCGCCCAGTGGATGGTTGGGTCCACCGGTAGCAGATGCGGCAGGTTCCTGCCCTCGGGGGTCACCAGACGGTTCAGCCAATTGATCCTGACCGGAACGTTACTGCGGGTGACGATGGTCGGACCGGGAAAGGTGCCGTTATACCCCCAGACAGTGGTGCTCAACGCGGCCCCGGTGGCCGGGTCCTTGACACCGAGATCCTGACTGAATTGCGAGGCCGTGATGTTCACCGGTGACGGAGTCCCGCCTGTAAGGACCAGGTAAGGGGGAACAGTCAACTGATTCACGAACTTGGGTTGAGCAGCACCTGACAGCTGTGCTTCGACCGTTGATGAAAGGGAAAGAAATGCGCTCAGAAAGAGGATCGATCCCTTCATCAAGGAGTTACTGGTAAAGTGTTTCATGTAATAGTTGGGTTGATTTGAATTCAGGCTGCAATAAAACAAAGTCTCAATGGCGGGTCTCTGGTCGATGAATTTGCCGGCTTAACCGCAAATAAATATGTCACTATATTATCAAAATTCATCTAATCTTCAAAAATGAGTTCAAGTTTATTCCGCTAAACGCTCCTTCGGCTTGGTAAAATCTGCATTAATCGCAACATAGTGGGGCAGATGAAGGGAGTTGTCGCCTAAATGAGCCTAACACCTATTCGGTGCTTCATTGAACGAACAATATCCTTTTCCTACTTCGCCTCGCTTAAGCAAGTCAACCGATTCAATCAAACCATTCCAACAACTTCACAACAATGAGAACAACCGTTTTCCGTCTTGTCACCTTCGCGGCAGCCTCTTTGGCCTCCCTGGCGGTCTTCGCACAACATCATCCGCAGGTATGCTCCGCACGTTTCATGGAGCACCGCGACAGCCTTCCCAATACCATTGACTTCAACGCCTTCCTGCACGGTCCAAATGTCACTTATGCATGGGATTTCGGTGACGGCTCCTCCGCCGCAACGGCTGACGTGCAGCACACGTATGCCGCTGCCGGTACATACTACGTATGCCTGACGGTCACCCGCACTGATACCGCAGGTGTCGTGATCTGCTCCGATACACATTGTGACAGCGTGCATGCGGAGGCATCGCTTCCTGCCCCTCCTCCGGCTGTATGCAATGCTCACTTCCGTTACTTCGGCCGCATGGGTAACAATTCCATCCGTTTCTTCGGAGGTCGCGCATCCGGCGGAACAGCAACGTATTCCTGGGATTTCGGCGACGGAACCACGGACACCTTACGCAGTCCGTATCATACCTATGCTGCAACCGGTACCTATTATGTGTGTCTTACACTGAACGCCTTTGATTCATTAGGTAACGGGGTGTGCAGCGACACCTGGTGCGACAGCATCATTGTCGGACTTACCCATCACCCCGGCGGCTTCTTCCATTCATTCGGCACCGCCCATCACCACCGTCTCTCCGGCGATGGCACGGATGCCTCAGCAACTGTATCCATATACCCGCATCCGATGACAGACCGTGCTACATTGCTGCTCGAAGGATTCGACGGTCCGGTCACCTTCTTGCTTTACAACCTTAATGGCCAGGTTGTCATGGAGAATTCAGTGCTTTCCAACGGTGAGTTCCTGATCGAGAGGGGAGCGCTGACTGCAGGCGTTTATTTCTATCAGGCTGCGGGTGCCGAACGGCAAGTCAAAGGCAAGTTGATAATCGAATAATCCGCTCGCGAATTACCCGACACCTTTGCTGATAGGGGGCATAGGTGTTGAGACATACGGCTCTTGGATGAACGGATCCCCGGTCGAAAGGCCGGGGATCTTTTTTTCAAAGTATCGACCCCCTGATTTTCCGTTTTTTTTGCAACGATAGGGCGTGTCTGTCAAGATGTTTTGGCCAACGTCGGATTCGCTTGGTAAAAGTGTCCGAACTGTTTTTTTGTAATTCAAATTTCTGTTAGCTTTCGCCCCTCATTCTATACTGAAAGTGCTAAATGCCGTCTGTCGATATCCCGGTTCTTTACGAATAGAGTTCAATTCCAGTAATCATACATCTTCAAATTCACTTCCTTAATCCACATTATAACACAATAAGCATGAAAAAAACACTTACACTTAGAAATGTAGCCGCCACGGCTTGTCTCGTGTCGGTCATTACGCTCCTGAGCGCAGTGACCGCTCTCGCTCAACCCACCTCCCAGGGTTGCAATGCCCGCTTCACGTACCGTGCCGACAGCATCCTGGCAAACACTGTGAACTTCAGGGCGAACATGCATGCACCCAATGCGGGTTATTCCTGGGACTTCGGCGACGGTGCCACCGCTACGGGCAACGCGCCCCAGCATACCTACGCAGCTCCCGGCTCTTACTATGCCTGTCTGACCATCACCCGCACCGATTCCCTGGGTAATGACCTGTGTTCCTCGGCTTTCTGCAATACGGTCTACATCTACGCGACGCCTCCTCCCTGCGACGCCCATTTTACCGCCGATCAGAACCTCAACAGCGGAATGGTCCATTTCGTCGGTACGCTGAACAGCAGCATCGCTGCCTACGCCTGGAACTATGGCGACGGGAATACCGACTCCGGAAGGGTCACCAACCACCGTTATGATGTTGCAGGAACGTATTATGTATGCCTTACGGTGACACGCACCGACTCTACCGGCGCGGTGATCTGCACCTCAACGCAGTGCGACAGCGTTTATGCCGCCGAAGCCAACCCCGGCAACAATGCAGTAGTCTGTCTGGCCAACTTCCGTTATGAAAGCCGTCTGGGCGATCCGACGGCCCGTTTCCTCGGAGGATTCTTCTCCGGAGGTAACGCTATTTATTCCTGGGACTTCGGTGACGGCGCTATCGGCGACACCAAAAACCCCGAGCATACGTATCAGGATACCGGCGTGTATTATGTCTGTTGCAATATAATGGGCATGGATGAGTCGGGAAATGTGGTTTGTACCAGCGACTACTGTGACAGCGTCTATGTCGGAACGGATCATGTGCCCGGTCCTGTCGGAAACGAATTCGGTGAACTGCACCGCCTGTCGAACCGCACCGCCACCGCCTCTGCCGGAGTGTTCCCGAATCCCGTAACCTCCCGTTCCATGGTCTCCGTGAACAACTTCAACGGCCCGGTCCGTTTCCGCGTGTTCAACCAGTCCGGTCAGATCGTATTGGAAAGGAATTACGTTTCCAACGGTTCCTATGCGTTTGATGCCTCGATCCTTTCCTCGGGTATCTATTCCTTCCAGGTTACCGACGGGCAGCAGCTCGTTCAGGGCAAAGTAGTAGTCCAGTAATACCTGAAAACTGTAAAGCCGGCAGTCAGATCAAACTGATTGCCGGCTTCTTTTTTACCGGATAATCAAAGTTTAATTTTAAAATATTTATTCGGTAAGCCATAAACTGCAAACTGCAAACTGCAAACTGCTAACCACCAACCACCAGCCACCTACCGCCTCTGCACCAGCCTCATCTCCTTCCCGTCGAACTCGCCGTAGGAATCGTACTTCATCCAGTCGCCGATGTTGATATATCGGCTGGAGCCGTTCAGGGCTATGTCCAGTGGAAGATGCCGGTGCCCGAAGACCAGATAATCATAATGCTTCTTGGCGAGCAGCTCGCGGGAGTGCAGCACCAGCCACTCTTTTTCTTCTCCCAGGAATTTCTCGTCCGTATTGCCGGTGGCGATTCGGCTGCGGCGTGAAAAATAATCGGCTACGCCGATACCGAGATTCGGATGAAGCCTGGCGAATAGCCATTGACTTACCGGCGATGCGAAGACTTTCTTGATGAATTTATATCCGTGGTCGCCGGGACCGAGTCCGTCGCCGTGACCGATATAAAAGATTTTACCGTTGTATTCGGCTTCAATCGGTTGGCGATGGATTTTCACCCCGACTTCCTTCTCCAGGTAATCGAACGTCCACATGTCGTGGTTGCCGGTGAAGTATTGTACAGGGATGCCGGCATCGGTGAACCTGGCAATGGCGGCAAGCAGCCTCACGTGGCCGCGAGGGACCACCGTACGGTACTCGAACCAGAAGTCGAAGACATCGCCAAGCAGATAAAGTTCCTGGGTGGTAGGTAAGATCCGGTCCATCCAGGCCACGACGCGTCGCTCACGCTCCAGACTGCTTTTCGCGTCCGGTGCTCCGAGGTGGAAATCGGAAGCGAAGTAGATGTTCTTGCCGGGTTGGAGTTGCATAGTCAGCGGTTCAGGTTCTCCAGCGGATTCAGCTTCTTGAGATGTAGTTCGAAACGGATCAGCTGCCCGAAGTCGAGGTCCTGTTTTTCAATGACGTTACTCAGGTCCTTCGAGTGGAACAAAGGTACATATACCGTGAAGATGTCGCGCAGGAAATCGATTTGGATTCCTCCTTCGTAGGAAAGTCGGTTATCCTTGTTATAATCCAACGCGTACTGGTCGAAGGCGGCCATGTTGAAGAAAAAGCGCAATGGTAATTTGCCCGGGGCATCGGCCTTGAGGTGGAATACGGTCATCCAATGTTCCGCATACCTGTAATAACCTGTCGGAGTGGCGAATCCGCCATCAGCGGCGACGAATTGCCGTCCTAACACGGATGTTGATCAGCCTCTGTCGGGAAATACTTCATCGAACAGGAAGTCCTCGTTGCCGTTCCAACCGCTCAGCCGGAAACGGTAGTCCGTCGTGCCGTCATATTCCAGATATCCTGCGCCGATACCTGCTTCCACACCCTTGACGGGATTTCTGTAGGGGAATTTCCGGGTGCCGTTCATCCAGCACCGTAGCAGCCCATGGGTCATTGTAACGGATGTGCTGAAGAGGTAGCTGCTCCAGCGGTCCTGTTTCTCTTTTTCGAAAACGGCCTGAATGTAATTTCGCCGGTTGTCCGCCAGTGCAAGGGAGGCGTTGTCGACCGTCTCTTTGAAGATATTGAGATGCCGGAGTCGCAGCCTGCTAGTGATATGATCCCTGGGTGTCGGGTTGCGCAACTCGAAGGATATGACGTTCTCCAGCCTTTGGAAATGTAGCGTCGGCACCATGCTGTAATCGACGGTGGGATCGTAAGCGTACGGATAGGTGTAGGCATAACGTTGGACGCCGGAACGGAGTCCGATTTCGCGAAGAAATCCACGCTCAGGTTGGATGCGGTAAGAGAAGAATCCGCCACCTGCAGGCCCCGAACTGCCGTAGGCGTACATCGGCATCACCGCGAATTGGAAATTCTTCTGAGGATAGCCGACATTGTGCAGCACGGCACCGGTCATGATGCCGTCGCTGTAATTCCAGCCGGCCGCCGGTGCAAGATACAGCTGCGTCCTGTCCGGATTCTCTACGTCGGTCAGCAGCCTGACCTGCAGCGGCTCGGTCTTTCGGAATAAGCCGCCGCCGCGAATGAAGTTGTTCTTGCGGTTCACCTCCGGCATCCACAGTCCCTTATCGATTATGTGCGGCAGCACCGGACTGCCTTCTATTTTTACAGTAGTATCACCCGGGAAACCGTTGATCCAGACCGTGGATGTTATTCCGGCGGTGTCCTTCCGCTGAAGGGCGACAGGCCCTTCGATACTGCCGCGATTCTTCAGTTCGATTTCGAAAGCGTCCGGTTCAATGCGGAGGCTATGGACCGCATAATCCAGTTTGTCGGTGGTCATCAGCCAGTCCTTGAACAGCCAGTCCAGATTTTTCCCGCTCACGCGCTCGAATACGGCTTCCATGTCCTCCGGATAAGGATGCCGGAAACTCCACTCGCGGTAGTACTGCCGCATGCAGGCGTTTAAAAGGGAGTCGCCGAGGTATTGCAGCAAGTATTGGAAGCCGAGCGAAGTCTTGGCGTATACCATGTCGGAGTAATTCCGCAAGGCGTAATCCTCCGAACGCAGCGTCAGCGGTTGGTCGATGTTCAGCCGTCCATCTGCGAGATACCGGTAATACTGTTTCAGCCGTCCGTCCATCCGCGTATTCCTCGTCCATTTTCCCCAACGTCCCATGCGGTTGAAGTACTCGTTCATGGTCGCCGAATCGCCGGCGTAGGTGGTGAAGGAATAACGCCGGTCGCAGAAGCTGTTCACGCCTTCGTCCATCCAGGGATGGATGCGCTCGTTGCTGCCCAGGATGCCGTAGAACCAGTTATGTCCCAGTTCGTGTGCCAGTACCCCATCCAGCTGGTACGGATTCGCGGCGTGTCCGATAGCAGTCACCATCGGATATTCCATGTCCGCGCCCTCTGCGTAGATCACATCCGCTGCCGAAACCTTGTCGTACGGATACTCGCCCACCCATTCGGAGTAGCGTGCTATCGCGCGCTCCATATACTCCGGCGCCTTCAGCCACCATTTCGCCTGATGGTTCGTGAAGAAGGCGTAGATGTCCAGGTTACGGCCGGATTCCGGCAATTTCATCGTCCGTTTCAGCACGTGCCACCGCTTGTCGGCGAAAAAGGCGAAATCGTGGACCCTGTCCTGTCTGTATCGAAGCGTCTTGAACGCTTCCGCAGAAGGAGGGAAGTCGAGCTTTTGTGCCGGAAATGAATCGATGCGGGAAGTGGCCTCCGACAATGAATCCAGCCACGCGTACTCTTTCTGTCCGTTCTCCAGTACTCCGGTGGCGGCCACGCGATAATTTTCAGGCAGGGTGATGGAGACATCGAAGCTGCCGAACTCTCCGTAGTATTCGCCTTTGTCCACGTACGGAAAGTAGTTCCATCCGTTGCGGTCATATACGGCAGGTTTGGGATACCATTGCGTGGTGTAATACGCCTGACCGCTGTGCCCCAGCCGCGAAATCCCCGTCGAAGGATATTTCAGTCGGAAAGGGGTGCGGATGACGGTTGTTCCTCCCGGCACTAACGGTGCCGGAAGTTCCAGCACTGCGACGTCCGGAGTGTCTGTCAGCAGATTCCATCTTACAGCCTTTCCGTCCGCCGTGAAATCCAGTGAATCGATGCGGCCCCTCCCTTTTTCTCCGGCCTTGATGAAACGCAGGTCGTTGTCGCTGAAGTATGTCCTTGCAAGCACCGTATTCTCGTCACGGTACGCGTTCGGCCAAAGGTGGAAATAGAGTTCCTGTAATGTGTCCGGGCTGTTGTTCCTGTAAACAAGGGCCTCTTCCCCGCGCAACACGTGCAGCGAATCGTCCAGACTCACCGAAATGGTGTAGTTGACCTCCTGTTGAAAATAGGGACGTTGGGCGGTCGCTGTGTGGGTGAGCGCTGCGAAACAGATCGCCGACGCTGCGCAAACGGATCCGGAAAGTGGTAAGCGGTACATCGATGCAAAGTAACGCAATCGACTTTTCCTTTCGTTTGCCGGATCAGCGTTTTTTATGAAGAGCCTCCAGGATGATCGGTTCAAGCTGCTCGGGATCAAGTCCTTTTGCCAGTATCCTGCCTTCTCCGTCCAGCAGTACGCTGAACGGTATCGCCTCGATGTGATAATCCTTTACGCACTTGCTATCCCACTTTTTCATCTCGCTCACGTGTGTCCACGGCAGACCGTCTTGTCGGATAGCCTGCTTCCATGCTTCGGGGTTGTCGTCCAGCGATACTCCGAGCACGTCGAAAGCGTCGGCGCGGTGTTTGTCATACAACCGCTTGAGGTCGGGATTTGCTCTTCTGCAGGGTCCGCACCAACTCGCCCAGAAGTCCACAAGCAGCACCTTGCCTTTGAAGTCCTCCAACGTCACCTTTTTTCCCTCCGGTGTGTTGAGTTCGATCGGGGGAGCCTGGGATCCGGGAGGAAGCATCCGGAGCTCAGTCACCAACCTGCGGTAATCCTCCACGTAAGGGTTCCCGGAATATCTTTTGTCCAGTGAATCCGCAAGCAGCTGCATCAGCTCCAGGTCGTTGGACTGGTCGAGGAATTTCGTTGCAGACAGGGAGGCAAGCGCCCCGGGATGTTCGCGCACCGTCTTCCGTGCATATTCCCGCATGGAGAGTGTGTATCCGGTTTCCAACTCATGAGCGGCCGAATCCCGTTGCAGAGGGTCCATATCCCTCATGGCGGCAAAAGTTCGGTTGAAAGAATCTCTCAGCTGTCTGTCTGTTGCGCGCAGCTTGCGAAGAAGTTCAGATTCAGGCGATCCTTCGACCGTATAAGTGCTCTCCAGTTCCCTTGCATCTCCGGTGATCCTGACGTCTTCGCTTCCGTCAAGTACGAGATAGATGACGGAATTAGGCCCTGTGCGCAGCAGGTAGTAATCAATTCCTGCAGCACCGTTTCTCATTTCGAAATTCCCGTCACTGTCTGCGGTGGCAGAGTCCAGCGGAACTTCCCCGGCTTCAGTGATCTTCGATATGATAATAAGTTGGTCGGACCCGAAGTCCAGTTTTCCGGAAATGGTCCGGTGGCTCCCTCCGGAGCAGGACCATAGCAGGAGTAGGGCGGAGAACTTGAAAAACGTTTTCATGGTAATCGGGGAAGTAATCGTTTTCAGCGCGTGATCAGCAGGGTGCGCGACATTTCTTCCGTCCGGTTCCGGTAACGAAGGAAGTATATCCCTTCAGGAAGTGCGGACGTGTTGATGCGTTGGCTGCTTTGGCCGTCGGAAGTTGTCATGCTGAGGACGGATCTTCCCATCGGGTCTGTCAGGTCGAGCCGTCCGGGCGACTGAGCAAACGGCAGACGTACGGATACCGCGTCACTTGCCGGATTAGGATAAACCGTCAGCACATCCTTGACCGGGTCGCTTTCTCCGGAGGCGGTCAACGTGGATATGTCCAGGACGAACAGGCCCAGCTGCGTATCACTCGCAAGCAGATGTCCGCTGGGCAGGTCGGTGTAAACTCCCCAGCAACCCTGATAAGCAGGTGACGGATAGGTGCCGGTCGGATTCTGGTAATGGGTGTCGAAATATCCGTCAGGTACGGGTGTCTGCGGTTGTGAGATATCGTACGCCTGCACACCGTCCTGATAGTAGGCGATGTAGAGCTCATCCCCGATCACATACGGGTTGTGCGGTGTGGCGAGGCCGTTCGTGGCGAACGTATCGACCACGGTAGGGGAGGAGAGGTCGGTGATGTCGATGACCTTCACAGCCATACCGTCCGGGACTTCATCGCACATATACAGGACGGAGTGGTCTCTGCTCGCGAACGAGCTGTGGTTGTACCCTGCATCCGGATACGTGGTGAGGGAGCCCAGCTGTTGGAAATGGCCGGTCGCCCGGTTGAATTTGAAGATATGAAGTCCGTCATAACCGCACGATGCAAACACGGTATCGTTGTGCACGTACATGTCGTGGACGTTGTTGATGGCCGGATAGTCTGTGTCAAGCCGGCGTAGTAATTGGGGGTATACCGGATTCGCCAGGGAATAGACATTCATCGAGGAACGAGGGACGGTCGGTTTCGAGACCGAGGCTACGTACAACAGGTTGCTGTCTACATACAAGGTATGGCCGCTGTCGAAGATGACATTGCTGTCGTACACGACGTGCACCGAATCCGGCAGATAGCTCAGATCGGCGATCTGCAACGTGTTGCCGCCGCCGTCACTGATGATATACAGATAATTGTGATACGTCTTATACTCGTGCCAGATGCGGTCCTGGCTAAGCCCGGCGACGTAGTCCCGTACGACGGGCTGGTACGGGTCGGTCACTTCCACGATGTACGTGCCTGCCGTGGAGCCGATGATGCCATACTCGCGTCCGTCGGACGGATCGGTCCAGCCCCAGCAGCCTTGGTAGCGGATGCCGTATACCGGCTCGGCGGTGACTGCGGGATCGTCGAAACGGGACATCAGTGCGATGTCCTGACTGGCATACTGTCCGAAGGCGGCAGTAACCTGTAAAAGGATCAAGAGTAAAACAGGCGGTCTCATATCAATTGTTTAGAAGGTCCTTCCTCGCAGCGGCGAGGAGTTTATGGTTAAAGCGTATTTCCCGGGCGAGGCAACTGTTTATTGTTCTGCTTCTTTGCTTGAAACATGGTGGCCGGGGAATGTTTTTCCAAGGATAAGTAAGGTTTTTTTGCGCAGCGCCTCTGCATGAAATAGTTGAGTCCGCCTTATTTGGCATAAATGCACAGCGGGACCGGTGGTCAGGTTGCCTCCAGCAACCCCTTGAACAGTGTCCGCAATTTCTTCTCCGCTTTTCCGGCAGCTTCCAAGACTTCTTCCAGCGTAATTTTCTGCAGGTTCTCGAATCCGCCGAGGTCCGTCACCACCGAAACGGCAAATACGGGGATTCCCGCGTGCCGCGCTACGATGACTTCGGGTACCGTCGACATGCCGACGAGGTCCGCACCGATGGTCCTCAACCAACGATACTCCGCCGGTGTCTCGAAGCAGGGGCCTGTCAATGCCGCATACACGCCAAAGTGGTTCCTGATCCCGTGTTTGTCGGCAATGGCTTTTCCCTTCCGTAGCAAGTCCCGGTCATACGGTTCACTCATGTCCGGGAAGCGCGGACCCCACTTCTCCACATTCGGACCGATGAGCGGGTTGGTCGGGAGTAGGTTGATATGGTCGTTGATCATCACCAGGTCGCCGATAAGGTACTCAGGATTCATGCCACCGGCGGCATTGGAGATGAAGATCCGTTTAATGCCGAGTCCGATGAAGACGCGCAACGGAAAAGCCACTTCCTGCATCGAGTAGCCTTCGTAGTAATGGAGCCTTCCCTGGAGTGCGATCACTTTTTTACCGCAAAGCTCCCCGATGACCAGTCTGCCGGCGTGGCCTTCGACAGTGGATGCCGGGAATCCGGGAATGTCCTTGTAGTCGATGGAGCAGCGCGCATCGATCTCTTCCGCCAAGCCTCCGAGGCCCGTTCCAAGTACGATGCCGGTCTCAGGCCGGAACTCCCCGAGCAGCCCCGAAAGATGTTCAAGCGTCTGTTTTACCTGACTGAACATAGGAAAGGATCTGCTGGTTGAATTTATCCCGGTCCTGATGGAATTCCACTTCGATGGGTACGTAGAAGAAGGGCAGCTTCCTGGTCAGCGACTCGATTTCCGGATGCCGGAAGCGCATGGCGTCCTTTTCCGTCGTGACGATGATCTTATTGGTGTTCGGTATCAGATCGAACAGTTCACGGATCTTTTCCATGTCCTTCGCCGTGTACTGGTGATGGTCCGGGTAGGTGATGGTCTCCAGTTTGTCCGTCTTGCGGCGCAGATGCTCCACGAGCCCCGACGGATTGGCGATGCCGGTCACCAGTAAGATGGTGAACCTTTTCTCCAGGTAGTAATTGGCCCCCATCATCATCATCCCTTCCGATTGTCCGTGCAACCGTATGAATTCACCGTAGCGATAGAAGGTGAAATAGACGGGCTGACCGGGTTCGGTGCCGATCTCGTCCAGGATGCGCTTCCGCTCGATAGGCACCAGGATGTTAGGGGTCTTGCTGACGATGACGATGTCGGCTCGACGGATTGAAGAGTACGGTTCCCGGAGATTACCGGCCGGCAGCAAGAGGTTGTTCAGCTTCAGCGCTTCGTAGTTGAGGAGCAATATCTGCAGTCCGGCTTTGACCTGACGGTGCTGGTAATTGTCGTCCATCAGTATGACATCCGTACCCGGTTCCTGACGGAGAATCTCATCGATGGCTTCTTTGCGGTTCTCGCCGACGGATACACGCACGTCGCTGAATTTGGTGAAGTACTGCAACGGCTCGTCACCGATGGTGCTGGAGCTGGCAGCTCCCGAGGCAAGGATGAATCCTTTTGTCTTCCGGCCGTAGCCTCTGCTCAAGGTCACCACTTGTGAAGAGCTTTTCAGCAACCGGATCAGGTATTCGATGTGCGGTGTCTTTCCCGTTCCTCCGACCGAGATGTTTCCCACGCCGATGATGCGGACAGCAAATGAAGTCGATTTGAGGTAGCCGGCATCGAACATCCTGTTTCGCACCCAAACCACCAGACCGTAAAGGAGTGAAAAGGGATAGAGCAGTCTGCGAAAAGAATCCATGACGCGAAAATACGATATAATTGGTGCAACACGCGTAATCGGTCGGCAGTCGGCAGTTTGCGGTCGGCAGTCGGCGGTCGGTAGTCGCAACCCGCATCCGCCTTCGGCGGACAAGCCCGCGCCTCGACAAGCTCGGCAAACACAACCCGCAACCCGCATCCGCCTTCGGCGGACAAGCCCGCAACCCGCTCGCCTCATTCCGCTCCCGAATCGGTATCTTCGCCTGTCCAACATCCAAAACACATCATCATGTCTGTCATTTCCATTGCCGAGGTCATCGCCCATCTGGAGTCCTTTGCACATCCTTCTCTGCAGGAGTCCTACGATAATTCAGGACTGCTGGTGGGTGATGCGGCAGATCCGGTTCGCGGTATCGTGGTGTCGCTGGACTGTACCGAGGCGGTCGTGGAGGAGGCAGCGGCGACCGGATGCAACCTGATAGTCGCTCATCACCCCATTGTTTTCGGAGGTATCAAGAGGCTGAACGGCGCAAATTATATCGAGCGGACCGTCATTGCGGCCATCCGCAAAGGGATTGCCATCTACGCCATCCATACGAACCTGGACAACGTTCAGGACGGGGTCAATCGCATGATCGCAGGTCGTCTCGGGCTGACGAATCTTCGCGTACTTGCTCCCAAATACGGGATGCTTCGCAAGCTTGTCACGTATGCTCCCGCGGCGAACGCAGCGGCCGTCCGTTCGGCATTGTTCGAAGCCGGGGCGGGGAAAATCGGCAACTACGACTCCTGCAGTTTCAACCTCGAGGGTACGGGAACGTTCCGGGCCTCCGAAGGTGCCGATCCATACGTGGGTAAGGTCGGGCAGCTGCATGAGGAGAGAGAGGAGCGTATCGAGGTTGTTTTTGAGAAATGGAGACAATCCGGCGTATTGGCCGCCTTGAAGGGAAGCCACCCGTACGAGGAAATCGCATTCGACATCTATTCGCTTGAAAATCAGCATCCCGGAATCGGATCAGGATTAGTCGGTGAGCTGCCGGAGCCGGTCTCAGAAGTCGATTTTCTTCAAAAAATCAAGAAAAATATGGCTGCGGGATGCCTCAGGCATACGTCCCTGCTTGGAAAACCGGTCCGGAAAGTCGCCGTTTGCGGCGGATCGGGCAGTTTTCTGCTGAATGATGCTAAAAAAGCCGATGCCGATGTGTTTTTAACGGCGGATTTCAAGTATCATCAGTTTTTTGACGCCGACGGGAAGATTGTCATCGCCGACATCGGCCATTACGAGAGCGAGCAGTACACAATAGGGCTATTAAAAGACCTGATTGTTGAAAAATTTGCTACCTTTGCCGTCCGTTCGACGGGGGTGAATACCAACCCGGTACATTACCTGTAACCGGGTTGCAGTTTCTGAATGTCTTAAGCTGTTACGGCGATGGCAAAAAAAGTGGCTGCTAAAAGTACCGTAAAGTCTGCATCGAAGAAGAAGGCAGCCAAGAAGGTAGCGCCCCCCGCAGCGGAAAAGATAGCTTCGAACACAAAAAAAGATAAACCAGTGAGCCTTTCCAAGATCGCAAAAGCCAAGGTCAAGACTAAAGAGAAACCGGCATTCCAACCCCGCAAGGTCGAGAAGATCATAGACGTTGCCAGGCTGGAGAAGAAGCTGGCCGACATCATGGCCCTGAATCACAAGGAGTTCACCGTCGAGGAGAAGCTGAAGGCGATTTACATGCTGCAGGAAGTCGACTCGAACATCGATAAGATCCGTACGATACGCGGAGAGCTTCCGATGGAAGTGTCCGATTTGGAGGATGAACTGGCCGGTCTCAACACCCGTGTAGACCATATCAAAGCCGAGATCGACGGCCTCAACGACCAGATCGCCAAGCGTAAGCAGGCCGTGAAGGAAGCGAAAGACCGCATCAAGAAATACGAAGCCCAGCAAGGTAAGGTCAAGAACAACCGCGAATTCGATTCACTCAACAAGGAGATCGAGTTCCAGAACCTGGAAATCCAGTTGGCCGAGAAGCGCTCCAAAGAGCACGCTGCCGATATCATCACCAAGCAGGCGCTGCTCGAGCAGACCGAAGCCGTCGTGACTGAAAAGCAGGCGATTCTTGCACTTAAGAAGTCCGAGCTCGAGACTATCATCGAAGAGACCCGTAAAGAAGAAGATACCCTGAAGCGTATCTCCGAAACGACCACCAAGATCGTCGACGAGCGCCTCTTACACGCCTACCGCCGTCTGCGCGACAATACACGTAACGGCCTTGCGGTAGTCTCCATCCAGCGCGATGCCTGCGGCGGCTGTTTCAACAAGATTCCGCCCCAGCGTCAGCTCGACATCCGCCAGCACAAGAAAGTCATTGTATGCGAACACTGCGGCCGTATCCTGGTCGACAGCCGCATCGATGAAGAGACGGTGGAAGCCAACAGCTGAGGATTTAGTTCCTGGTTGACAGTTTGCAGTTTCCGGTTTCCAGTTTCCATATAATAAGGTTCTACGTTATTATTTAAAACTGCAAACTGCGAACCGCGAACTACAAACTGCGACCCGCGACCCTCGAACTGCAAACCGCGAACTGCCAACCGCGAACTGCACCTGCGCTATTATTCCTATTTTACAGCCTCCTTTCCCCGCATGAGGCTTCTCCTGCCGTTCCTGTTGTGCCTGAGTGCGGTCACCTCCGCCTCCGCCTCTTACCGCCTTACGTCTGACGTATCCAAGGCGCAGGAGCTCGTCTTCAAGTTGAGATTTGCAGAGGCGGCTCCCTTTCTTGCCAAGGCTGCTCAGGAGGATCCCTCGAATCTGTTGGTGGCATCCGTGCGGTGCAAACAGTATTTCCTCACGGCTTTCCTGAGTGAAGAGGAGTCTGCTCTGAAGGCCTTCCTGGACGAAGCGGAGGCTCTTGATGACCGTATCGAATCGTCGAAGCCTGCCGCCGATGAGCGTTATGCGGCATTTGTTCAGGGAGAGTTGTCGGTGTTCCGGGTGTTGCTACATACGCGGAACCGCGACTTCATAGCAGCCGCGTGGGACCTGAACAGCTGCCATTCGCTCATCACACGCAACAAAAAGAAATTCCCGGGATTTCTGCCGAACGAAATGGTGCACGGGGCTGTGACCGCCGCCCTTGGCGCGATTCCTTCCGAGTACGAGTGGCTGCTGCGGATGGTGGGACTCGACGGAGACATCGAATCGGGCAAGAACGAGATCACCCATTTCCTCAGGAACGCCTCAGGAACGCCGTATGCCTGCTTCATGGACGAGGCCGCCTATACCCTTGCATCCCTCCATTACAGCCTCACGCCTGAACTGCCGGCGGACTCTTTTCTGCTCGAACAGTTGGAGCTCCGTTCACCGGAAAACGATCTGCTCAAATACGCTTATACCGGACTCCTTCAGAAGAACCGGCAGAACGACCATGCGTTGGAAATCATCGGTACATCCTCTGCCGCCGAGGAAGGGGTGTATCCCATGGCCTTTATGCACCTGCGTCGGGGCCATCTGCTGCTCTGCCGGATGGATACCGCCTGCGAAAAAGAGCTGCGGCTGTTCGTAGGAGGTTTCAAGGGTACGAGCTTCATTAAGTCGGCCTGGCAGAAAATCGCATGGAACCGGCTGTTACAAGGCGACATGATCGGCTACCGTTCCGCCATGAATGTCTGTAAGAAGTACGGTGCGGCGCTGTTCGACGAAGACAAGGACGCTCAACGGGAAGCGGAGGACGGAATTCCTCCGAACCGATATCTGTTACGGTCACGATTGCTTTTCGACGGAGGATATACATCCGAAGCGCTGAAAGCGATCACGGGTATACCGTCCGACAGTTTTCCCTCCGTACGCGATAAGCTGGAGCTCACGTACCGGTATGCCAGGATACTGCACGTCACCGGCCGTACGGAACAAGCCATGGTATATTATGAAAAGACACTGAAGAACGGCGAGAACAGCTCCTATTATTTTTCCGCGAACAGCGCCCTGATGATGGGAGAGATCTGTGAGCGCAGGAACGATCTTGTCAAGGCCCGGGAGTATTACCACCGTTGCCTCTCGATGCGCGACCACGACTACCAGAACGGCATCGACCAGAAGGCGAAGGCGGGACTGAAGAGGGTCGATAGTCGATAGTCGGTAGTCGGTAGTCTCCGGTTCCCAGTTTCCAGTTTACAAATAATGAGGCTCATCGTCATTAATTAAAACTGCCAACTGTAAACCTCTTCAGAACTTCACCCCGAACGTCGCTGTGAAGTTGTATCCCGTCACGTGCTCGTAGCTGCCCTCCACGAATTGGTTCTCCAGCGTGTACGGTTGCAGGTACTGGTCGCTGAAGGAATAGAGGTAGGCAAGGTCGATGTAGAAACTCTTCTCCCGGAAGCCGATACCGCCGCTGATATGCTGGCCGGAGAAATCCCAGCCGTCCACCCTGTAGCTATCCGATATAGGAGAGCTCGTATAGCCATAACCGGCGCGCAGACTTACTTTGTCCAGTCGCCATTCGGTTCCGGCACGCAGTGAATGCGTGGTGGTGTATTTGCGGCGGATGTCGGAGTTCTCGGAGGTGAAACCGTAGTCGACGCCGCGGAGGCGCGCATCGGCCATGTCCGTGTATTCGTAGTCGACACTCGCCAGTCCCCACTTGCCGAAGATGAAAGCCATGCCCGCAGTGGCACGGAACGGAGATACGAATTCGTAATCGTAGGCTCCGTTCGGAGATTCCTTGTTGAGGCGTGTGCCGCCGTCGAAGCGGGCGACCATGTTGCTGGAATAATTATCGGACAGGTCGAACAGTGTCGGGGTATGAATGGCGGCCCCGAAGCGGAAGAAGTCGACCGGACGGTAGATGAAGCCCATCTTGAAGTTGATGCCGCTGCCTTCGGTGTTCTGATACGTCGAGTACCGGAAACGGTCCATGGAATCCACCCGGTTTTCCGTGTCGATCTCCTCATAAGTCATGTCCTCGGTATATCGGAGGTAGGTGATTCCCAGCGAAGCGCCGAGATACAGCTTGTTGGCGTAATTGCCGGAGAATGCGAAGTTGGTTTCGCCCAACGATCCGCGGCTCTCGGCGGTACGGCGTTGCAGCATCTGGCCGTTGGGGATGGCGCTCACATAATGCGTGCGCGTACCTTCCGTATCCGTCACGAACGTGTAATAGGAGAGGTATTCCTTGAACTCGTCCAAGTCGTCGAAGTCCGTTCCCTCCGACTGTTCGGCGAAATAATCGGCGATCGAGTTCCGGGTGTTGAAGCCTTCCAGGGAATGTACGTTATTGAAGTCGGCCAGACGGTTGTAGGCGATACCGAAGTTCCAACTGACCCAATCGTCCTTGCCGGAATTGCGCGGCCGCGAGGTGAAGACGCAGCCGGCGTTCCCGAAGTTGAAGACCGTGCGTCCGTCGACCGTGTTGCCGTCAAGATAGTCCGCATTCGTGTTGCCGGTGTAGATGGAGGGTGACAGGCTGAACTCCGAGCTGCGGTACACGCCAAGTCCGGCAGGGTTGAAGGACATCACCGAAAGGTCGCCGCCGACAGCCCCGAAGGCTCCGCCCATGGAGACATAGCGTGCCGTACCGGCGATGGAACGTTGAGAGAAACGGAAGGCGTCGATGTCGGTTTGCGCAGTTGCGGCCAGGGACAGGAGCCCGGAAAGGAGAATCAATAGCTTTTTCATGGCAAAGTGGGATTGAAGGTCACTTCAGTCGCGAAGAAACCGCGGCAGCGAAGGAGTTCAGCGCCTGCGTCCGGGAGAAGGCGACGAGGAGGGGCCGTTGTTTCTCGGAGCGGAGTAGGACGGAGTACTCCGCGGGGCCGGCGACGATTCCTGACGGAACTGCCGGGGTTCGTTGCGAGGCTGGAAGGTCGGAGTACGTTGTTCTTCACGGCTGCGCGATTTCTCCATCGAAGGCTGACGCTGTTCAGGAGCCGAAGGTCTGGAAGGTTCCGTGCGAGGCAAAGAACGGTTGTCATCGCCTTTCCTGACCGGTGTCATTTCCTCTCTGCGGTTCTCCTGTTGGTAGGAACGGGTCGGGGAAGAGCGGTCGTTGTCGTACGAGCGGGGTGCTGACCGATCAATGTTCTTCGAGGGGGTGGTGCTTTCGCGCGGCGTGTCGTAGGAGCGCGGCGTGGAGCGGTCGTAGTTCTTCGAAGGCGTCGTGTTACGGTCGTTGTCGTAAGAACGTCCGGGTGAGGTGCTTTCGCGCGGCTGGTCGTAAGAGCGCGGTGTGGAGCGGTCGTAGTTCTTCGAGGGGGTCGTGTTCTCTCTCGGCTGACTGAACGAGCGGTCGTTGTTGGACGGCGTGGTGTTGTCGCGGGAGGGAGTCGTGTTCAGACCGCGGTCTGTGTCCTTGCCGGCAGGACGATCGCTGTCGATTCCCCGCACCGGTTGTGTCGTTTCCTGTTTGCCGGAGGGGCGCTCAGGAAGCGTGGAGTTGTTCTTCCCGCTGTCGGGGGTGCGGATGTCGTTGCCGGTTGAAGGACGCGTCGAAGGCGTCACGTCGCGGCCGGGAGATGTCTGCTGAAGGCCTGCAGCAGGCGTACGGCCATTGTCCGGTGAAGTAAGGTTGCCGTTCGGACGACTGACGCGGCCGCTGTTAAGGGCTTCGGTGTATTTGTCGCCGACCGAGGTCGTGCGCAACGATCCGTACTCGCGGGTACTGCCGCCACGGGGGGAGTTGTCGGAGGCTGACGATCCGCGGTGGCCGTAATGGAAGTTGCCGTCGTAGCTGTTGTAATAGTACGGATTGGCCAGCCCCCAGGAGCCGTCGTAGTAGCCGTGGTTGTAACCGGCCCAGTAGCCGTTGTTGTAGCCGGACCAGTAGGAGCCGTGCCAGGGTGAATAGTACCCGGGACCGTACCAGGGAGAATACCATCCCGGATTGTACCAGGAGGAGTAGCAGGGAGTTCCCCAGCCGAACGACATACCCCAATGGGGTCCGCCGTACACGAAGGGGGAGTAATAGTAGTAGGAGGGTGCCCACCAGCTGTAGCCGGTATAGATGCTCACTCCGAAGTTCACCGGATTGTAGTCGTACCAGTAGGAGTTGGTATAGACCGGATCGTAGTAGGAGTAGCCGTAATAGGGCGAGTAGTAGCGACGGAGACGGGCCGTGTAGGCGTAGTCGTAATAGTCGTCGCCGTTGTAGTAGTTGTTGGTGACGTAGGTGTTGCCGTTACCGTCGCCGTAGGAGGAGGAGTTGGAAGGAGGATAATAATCCTGGGAAGCTGCTCCGTCGTCGTTACGGCCGTAGTCCGGGTTGGAGGAGCTGTTGTCCTGCGGCTGCGTCTCGTAGTTGCCGGCAGGAGCAGGTGCCGGAGCGGTATAGGTTTCCGTCTGCTCCTGAGAAGGAGAGTAAT
>JBJOMN010000048.1:0-8344 GCA_046052345.1 Bacteroidota bacterium
CGCTTCCGGTTCCACCGTTACTCCATGAGTAGGTGTACGGTGAAGTTCCTCCGCCCGCCGTGACTGACGCAGAACCGTTGGCGCTGCCGTAGCAGGTGGCAGGGTTTGAGGAAGTGGTGGCGGTTACGGGCGAGGGCGCCGTCAGGGTTACAGTGGAGGTGGTCGTGCATCCGCGCGAATCAGTAACAGTCACCGAATAAGTACCTGCACCGATATTGGCAAGGTTCTGGGACGTACCGACAGATGTCGTGCCGTTGCGCCACTGATACGTATATCCCGGTGTACCGCCGGTAGCGGTAACGGTGGCGGAGCCCGTGTTGCCGGTACTGCAGGCCGGATTGGTAGACGTTGCAGTGGCCGTAACGGGCGTGGGTGCAACCAGTGTGACGGAAGAAGTAGCCGTGCATCCGCGGGAGTCGGTCACCGTCACCGTGTACGTTCCTGCTCCGAGATTATTGATAGTGGCGGTACTGCCTACGGTCGTGGTGCCGTTGCGCCACTGATAAGTATAACCCGGTGTACCTCCCGCGGCGCTTACGCCGGCAGATCCTGTATTTCCCGAGCTGCAAGCAGGATTGGTCGAGGTTGAAGTCGCAACCACCGGCGCAGGAGCAATCAGTGTTGCCGATGATGTTCCCGTACACCCTCTGGAATCCGTGACAGTCACGGTGTAGGTTCCGGCAGGGAGGTTACTGACCGAGGAGGATGTGCCGACGGAGGTGGTTCCGTTCGTCCAGCTATAGGTATAAGGTGCAGTTCCGCCGCCGGGCACGACGGTTACAGAGCCGGTGGAGCCGGTGGAACAGGCAGGATTGTTGGCGGTAACGGAAGCCACCACCGCAGCGGGTGCGGTAATTGTCGCAACTGCCGTAGTCGAACATCCGGCTGCGTCCGTTATGGTAACCGTATAGGTGCCCGCAGCAAGATTCGATACAGAGGACGTCGTTCCCACAGAAACACTCGAGGAGTTCCGCCAGACATATGTCAGCGGAGCCGTTCCCCCGGATGCGGTGACACTGACCGTACCATTCGTACTGTAGGAACAGGAGGCATTGGTGGAAGTGGCTGTGGCGGTAACGGAAGAGGAGGAAGTGATGGTAGCGGAAGAAGTTCCGGAACATCCTGCTGCATCGGTGACGGTTACCGTATAGGTTCCGGCAGCCAGTCCGGTGACAGAAGCCGTGGTTCCTACCACGACGGTGCCATTACGCCAATTGTACGTATAAGGCATAGTACCGCCGGTCACCGTTACGTTTACAGATCCGGTGGTGCCGCCGGAGCAGGAAATGCTGGATCCGGAGGCCGTCGGAGTAACAGCGCTACCCGATGAGGTAAGAGTTCGGGTTGCTGTCTTCGTACAACCCCTGGAATCCGTGACGGTTACCAGATACGTTCCGGCGGAAAGTCCGGTGACGGACGAAGTGGTGCCTACGACGGTCGTACCGTTCGTCCAGACATACGTGTACGGTGACACTCCGTTGCTGGCCGTTACCGATACCGCGCCGTTACTGCCTCCGCAGGTAGGATTCGTTCCGGTTGTACTGGTAGTGATGTTCTGCGCAGTGACCGTCAAGGAAGTGGGGGCGCTGGCAGCACAACCGCCGCTGACCGCCAACACGCTTACACTTCCCGTATTGGTGTTGGTGGTTACGCTCACGGAAGGCAGCGTAGTCACAGAATCCGATGTTGACCAGTTGTTCGGAAAATACCACTCATAGGAGGTAGCACCGGAAACCGCCGTGACGGAATAATTCACCGTCATTCCGGAACAAAAAGGATTGGCGCTAGCAGTGATCGGTCCCGTAGCGGCAGGGGCTGTAGCCGTACACGGACCTTCAGTAAGCACCAGGTTAGTGCCCTGATAGACGTAATCCCCCGACTCGCTTGCGTTCGCATTGGCAGCGACTCCGCAGAAATAGAAGGTGACCGTTCCTGCTCCCTTATAGGGTGCCCGCCACGCGAAGTTGAACTCCATGGAGTCCGCACGTGCTCCGCCGTTCAGTTGATGGACCAGGTTGCGTCGTACATTTCCCGAAACCGTAGCGGTCTTTATCTGCGTTCGTGCGGGGTCCGTAATGATCAACCTTCCGCCGTCCGCTCCGGCGGCGTTGAGTGCTTCCAATCCGACTCCGAACAGTGCTCTTCCGGCATAACGGACCGTGACTTTCAGGTTATACAGCTGTCCGGGGTTATATTGGCTCCCCGTGATGCCGCTTAAGGAGACACTTCCGATGCCGGTATTGATCGCATAGGAATTGTGGCAATCCGTACAGGTCAATTCGCCGGGCGACCCGGTGTTGCCGGCTTTTCCGTTGTCGCTCATGGTGCCTGCGGTCAGCAAGGCGAACCCGGCAATCGGAGCCAGCGCGATAAGTAGTTTTTTAAGCATGGTTCAATAGTGGTTTGGTGGTGGTGGTTGGATTGAAACATTCAGCACCCTTGAAGTTCATCGGCTTGATGAAGTCTTCTGGGCGAAGGAATGGCAAGAAACAGCGGCAGATAAATATTGCCAATAGGATAAGTTCGGATTTACAAAAAGATGACATATCCGGTATTGGGAATACACCGATCCTCTGTTTCCGAGTTCGTTTTGCGTTCCCTTTCTGGAATTAGTTGCACTCCCCTGATTCCTGATGGTGGAAATCGGGACGAACCCCGTTATTACGTCGATAAATAAATAAGTGCTCAGCGATTAACTGTAAAGATCAGTCGCTCGTTGCCGATCAGCAGCGTATAAAAACCAGCGGGCAGGCTTACGGTTGGAATTGAAAACGTTGCTGTTTGCACCACGCCGGTATAAACGATTTTACCGGTCATATCAAAAATGGAAACGGTACGCGAGGAATCCGGCTTCCTGAGGTCTACCGTGACGAATTGGTCGGCGGGGACGGGAAACACCTCCGGTTTTTCCAGGAGGTTTTCTGAGGGAATGTACGTTGAAAGATAGGTATAGATGGAGGAGGTGCTTGAACAACCGCTGAACGGATCTGTCACTGTAACGGTATAATCTCCGTTTACGGAAGGAAGGAAGAAGGGTGCCGTAGCCCCGGATATCGAAGTGCCGTTCAGGTACCACTGGTTATATGCGCTCGACGAGGATACCAAGGTGTCGTTTACGAAAGTGATGATCGGTTGTGGCGGAAGCGGATTGACGTTAACGGTGACGTTTCCGCCGGCTGTGCAACCGTTCGCATCGGTGACCGTCAACAGCCAGGAAGAGGTCACAGAGGCGGCAAACGAAGGATTAGCCGTTGCGTAAGTGCTTCCGGACCCGTTGCTCCAGAGGTAGGAATACGGCACCGTACCTCCTGTAGCGGTAGGTCCTCCTCCAAGCGTGACGGTGGATCCGGCGCAAGCCGTTTGTGCCGGACCGGCACTGGCCAAAAGCGCGGCCGGCTCCGTGATGGTGAATGACCGCGATGCCGAACAACCTCCGGCATCAGTGACGAGGACCACGTAGCTTCCCGCGGAAAGTCCGGAAACTGCGTTTGTACCTGTCACATTGTTGGACCATTGGTATGTATACGGAGAATTGCCCCCCGCAGCAGTTACCTGCGCGGTTCCGTTTGAGGCCCCGTAACACGTAATATTTGCGGATCCGCCGGTCACCGTCACCGTTGTGGAAGAAACAGAAAGCGAAGATGCCGGACTGTTCCCGCAAGCATTGTTAGCGGTGACCGAAACCGTTCCGGAAGCCGAGCCGGCGATTACTGCAATGCTATTGGTGTTCGAGGAGCCGATCCATCCGGCGGGTAGCGTCCAGGTATATCCGGTGGCAGAGGGATCGGCTGCGACGGAAAGAACAGCACTGCTTCCTGCGCAGTACACTGTGGTTCCGGTGATGGCGGAGGGTGTCGATGGCACATTACAGGGAGCCTCTGTAAGCGACAGCGAACCCGTGTACACATAATCCCCGCTACTGAGTGTGTTCCCGTTCACACAGTTGCCGGCAAAATAGAATGTTACGGTCCCTGTTCCGATGGCAGGAGCCGTCCAGGAGAAGTTGAAGGTCTTTGATCCTGCACCCGAGCCGCCGCCGGCAGTGTGCACGAGATTTCTACGGGATATTCCGGTAACGGTGGCATTCTTGATCTGCGTCGAGGCGGCATCCGTCACATTCAGCGTACCGGCGTTCTGGCCCGCAGCGTTCAGCGCCTCGAGACCGAAACCGAAAAGGTTAACGCCCGTCCGCGCGACCGTCAGACTCATGGAATACGTCTGGCCGGGAGTATATACGTTGCCGGGCATGTTCGGATTATTCAATGTGACGGAGCCGCCTGCAGAATTTAGCGGAAAGCTCGTATGACAAGAAGTACAGTTCGTCTCTCCCGGAGAGCCGGTACGACCGGCAATTCCTGTGGAGGACATGGTATCGGCGGAAAGCACCGCCCACAGGGAGAGCGGAAGGATAGCTATCAATAATTTTCGGATCATAGGGTACAGTTTTAACAGGATCATTGGATTGAGCTTTACAGCCCGATTCCCTTACGAAGTTCGCCCATCCTGAGCTTATTGCTGCTCGAAAAGAGGGCCGATTTTTTAACTAACTTCGTGTTGATAATGGAGCAGAAACGCCGTCTGGCGATATTGGGATCCACGGGATCCATCGGTACTCAGGCACTCGAGGTCGTTCGCGAGCAACGCGAACGATTCGACGTGGAAGTACTGTCTTCCAACAGCCGTGTGGATCAGCTCATCCTTCAGGCGAAGGAATTCAAGCCGAATGCCGTCGTCATCGGCGATCCCTCCCACTACGACAAACTCCGCGATGCGCTTTCCGGAGAACCCGTGAAGGTGTTCGCCGGACCCGAAGCACTGGAGCAAGTCGTTCAGATGGACGGCATCGACATGGTCCTCACAGCCTTGGTCGGATATGCCGGACTGCGCCCTACTCTCGCCGCCATCCGTGCAGGAAAACACATCGCACTCGCCAACAAGGAAACCCTGGTGGTAGCCGGAGAACTGGTGACTGAACTGGCAAAGGAAAAGTCCGTCAACATCTATCCGGTCGATTCGGAACATTCCGCCATCTTCCAATGCATGGCCGGGGAATGGCATAACCCCATTGAAAAAATCTATCTGACCGCCTCCGGAGGACCTTTCCGTGGCAAAGACCGGACGTTCCTCACAGGAGTAAAAAAAGAGCAGGCGCTCAGACACCCCAACTGGGACATGGGAGCGAAAATCACCATCGATTCGGCCTCCCTCATGAACAAAGGTCTTGAAGTGATTGAAGCCAAATGGCTATTCGGACTGCAGCCGGAACAGATCGATGTGATTGTCCACCCGCAAAGCATCGTCCATAGCATCGTACAATTCCGCGACGGATCCATGAAGGCCCAGATGGGTCTTCCTGACATGAAGCTGCCCATACAGTACGCCATCGGTTATCCGCAACGCCTGTCAGCAGGATTTCCGCGTTTCGATTTTCTGAAGTACCCCGAACTGTCCTTCGAGAAGCCTGATATGGAAACCTTCCGCAATCTCGGCATCGCCATCGAAGCGATGAAAAGAGGCGGCAACGCGCCGTGCATCATCAACGCGGCTAACGAAGTGGCAGTAGCCGCCTTCCTGCAGGACCGCATCGGCTTCCTTGAAATGACGGACCTCATCGAGGACTGCCTGCAACAAGTGTCCTTCATCAGCCATCCGTCGCTGGAGGATTACATCGAAACCGACCGTGAGACAAGACGCGTCGCGGAAGAGCGGGTCGTGGCATGATGCTGCAGGGCGTATCTAAAAACCTCTCCTGCCGATCTCTTTTGTATCTTTGAGCCGCGGATTGACCCGCACTCATCATCATGTCCGGACTCATCATGGCCGCCCAGCTGATACTGGGACTCGCAATACTGGTTACGCTGCACGAACTGGGGCATTATCTCGCCGCCCGTGCCTTCGGCATCCGCATCGAAAAATTCTATCTATTCTTCGACGCCTGGGGCTTCAAGTTTTTTTCTTTCCGAAAAGGCGATACGGAATACGGCATAGGATGGCTGCCGCTTGGCGGATACGTCAAGATCGCCGGCATGATTGACGAGAGCATGGATACCGAGCAGATGAAGAAGCCGGCCGAACCGTGGGAGTTCCGCTCCAAGCCTGCATGGCAAAGGCTCATCGTCATGATCGGCGGTGTGGTGATGAACATCCTCTTGGGTATCATCATTTATACGGTCGTTCTGCTCCGTTACGACAAGGAATATCTGGCGAATGATTCCGTGAAAGACGGGATTTATGCGTTCGACCTGGGACGCGAAACCGGATTCCGGACCGGCGATAAGATCCTCAGCATCGACGGGACACCTGTCGTCAGGTTTGAAGATGTCACTTCCACACGGGTGATTTTCGGCGCGACCGTCACCGTCGAGCGTGACGGCAAACAAGTCGATGTGGTCGTACCTGACAATTTCTACCGCAAGACGATCAACGCGGGGAAAGGGAATTTCATCGGCACCTTCCAGGCAGGATTGGTCATCGACAGTGTGGTGGAGGGCAAGCCGGGAGATGCCGCCGGACTGAAAGCCGGGGACAGGGTTTTCTCCATCAACGAACAGCGCATTTTCTCCGCGGAACGGATGCGTAAGACGGTGGATGAAAACAAGGGAAGGCCGATCACGCTGGGAATCGTCCGCGGCGCAGATTCCCTGATGATCCAGCCGGTAGTCAGTGACTCCGGAAAAATCGGCATCACCTACCACAGCGACTTGGGCGATTATCCGTTGACCGGTTACACGTGGGGCACTGCCGTACGGTACGGCAGTTCGGATGCCTTCGAGGCCATCACCTCGAACATCAAAGGACTAAAACAGATCTTCTCCGGCAAGGAGAAAGCCAGCGACTCCATCCAGGGTCCCATCGGTATAGCGAACATCTACGGCGGAATCTGGGACTGGAGGCGCTTCTGGGCCATCACAGGATTGCTTTCCATGGTGGTCGCCTTCATGAACATCCTTCCGATACCCGCACTCGACGGCGGCCATGTACTTTTTCTGCTGGCGGAAGTCGTCTCAGGACGCCGTCTGCCGGATAAATTCCTTGAAAAGGCGCAGGTAGCGGGCATGATCATCCTCCTCACACTGATGGCCTACTCCTTGGGTAACGATCTTTGGAAGCACGTTTTCAACTGATCGGTGTACTAAGTCTGTCGAAAAGCGTCGTTTTACGGCGCTTTTTTTATGCGATCATTGCCCTATGAATACGATACGGCCCTTTGTCTTTTTACTCGTTGCGTCACTGACGCATTTTTCAGCTGCCGCAGAAAATCACATCCTGTTGATTCCCTATGCGCCGTCGATGCACCTGTCGACTGCAGACGTGGATATTTCCATGTCCACTGGCATCGAAATCGGCGAACTGCGCGAAAAGTTCAGGAACGGCATCCTCCGCAGCCTGAATTCAGCGATGACCGGAGACCGTCAATTGGAAGTGTTGCAAAGCGACCACGTAATCGCCGCTGACGGAACCGACCAGGTCCTTTATAAATCCATCTTCTACCAGCAGGACACCATCTGGCCGATGAAATACAAAGGGTTGGATTCGCTCCTGAAGAAAAAGATCTCGTATACCATCAAGAACAAGCTCCGGCCTTTCGAGAAATCCTACATGAACATCGGCTTTCACGACCAACGTCTGTTAGGCGAACTGGCCGAAAGCTACGGCGCGGACACCTTCCTTTTCCTGAACGAATTCGAGATAAAGGACAATGTGAAGGATTGCATGGACGTGGAAGGCCAGGTCCATGACCGCGAAGTGCGCATCCATTATTCCGTTTTTGACAGGGAGGGAAAACAACTGTACGGGGATGTCTCCGTCGCACATGTGTGGTCCAATGTGAACGACGCGGAGGAGATCATGCGGAGCACCTATCCCTCCATTACGGCTTATATCCTGAGCTCGATTCCCGCACGTTGACAGGGTTCACGGGCGTCCGTCCTGCACGAAACGCATTAATCGAGGACTTTGCTGCGCAGTCATTCTTGCGGACCGCCCCGCCCGGTCGGCCTTTAAGCCGTGGCATTTCCGTAACTTTGTTCCGTAAATCCTGTTGAAAGACCCATGAAAAGCGACACCATGACCCTGCAATCCTACGGCATCGAAGAAGCATTGAAATCCCTTGGCATCAAGGAAACCAATCCCGGGGCGGGTACCGGTACCCGCTGGAGCAGCTCCAACGGAAAAGTATTGGATTCCTATAGCCCGGTCGACGGACGCAAGATCGCATCTGTCCATGAAGCAACGCCCGAAGACTACGAGGCTGCGATGAAATCCGCTTCTGAAGCCTTCAAGACCTGGCGTGCCATGCCTGCCCCGAAACGAGGTGAAATCGTGCGACAGATCGGCGACGAGC
>JBJOMN010000049.1:0-10144 GCA_046052345.1 Bacteroidota bacterium
AAGGATGCCAACAATGCTGACATCTTCATGGACCTCACCACCACTCCTCCGGAAACCTACAACTCGGACGGAACTCCTTTCGCCGGTGTTGTCGGTACTACGTCGCCTTCCTCGGTGAACAATATCACCAGTAAGCACCTTGGTATCTACAATGCACCGAATCCGATGTCCAACAGCACGGTGTTCGCGTACAACCTCAATGGTGCGGCCAACGTCACCCTCTCGATCTACGATGTGACCGGTCGCGAAGTGAACGTGCTTTTCAGCGAGCTCCAGTCGGCAGGCGTGCACTATTACAATTGGATCGGTGATGATAACAGCGGCAAGTTGCTCCCTGCCGGTGTATACACCTATACGCTTGTTTCCAGCGGCATGCGTACCAACGGTAAACTGATGATTGTCCGTTAATCCTTAACCGGATAGAGCGTTTGAAAAAGGGGGCATATGCCCCCTTTTTCTTTTACGGTTCGAAACTGAATCCGTGCTTTGCCAACTGCTCGTAGCGCTGCCGGTTGAAGCGGAAAAGTCCGGGGGCACGGTGCGACCCGCCCCGCTGCTTCTCCCGGCAGGGGATGAGCAGGTCATAGTTCAGTATCTTCTTGCGGAAGTTCCTCTTATCCAGTTTTTTTTCCAGAATCGCTTCGTAGACGTGCTGAAGCTCGGTCAGCGTGAATTTAGCAGGAAGCAGCTCGAATCCTATGGGCTTGAAGCGGACTTTTTGTCTTATCTGCGAGAGGGCCTTTTCGGCAATTTCATTATGGTCGAATGCCAGGCGGGGCAGTTCATAGACTGGCCACCAGAAGACCTTCTTGGCGAATCCTGTGACCGGATGAATGTCGTCTGTCTTCCGAATCAGGGAATAGTAGGCGACAGTGATCACCCTGCCTTGCGGATGTCGGTTGGTACGGCCGAAGGTATAGGACTGCTCCAGGTAGATGTCTCTGAGCCCGGTGAGTTCATAAAGGATACGCTCCGCGGCGGTGTCAATGTCCTCTTTGTCCCGGACCAGATTGCCGGGGATCGCTTTCCAACTCTTGAAAGGCGGTTCGTTCCTTTCTATAAGGAGCACTTTTAATACACCTTCATCGATACCGAAGATCACACAGTCGACAGAGAAGGTCGATTTAAGTCGGGGTAGTTTGGAAGATGGCATTTCGTTCGCCCGGAAAAATACGACATCTTTCCAAAACAGGTTCGTGAAACCCTACTGCATCTTCAATGTCATCGGCCAGAATAAGATAGTGTGGTTTTTACACTAACTTTATAGAAGTTTCCTGTACGGCCGTGACCGGCGGGAACCATGTAAATTAATCCTGCCGAAATGCCCATGCCGCCCCCAACCTCCCTGTTTCCTTCAGCGACGGACATACCTGCCGAATTCGCCATTTCCCTGCCGGTCGACCAGCGCGAGTATCTCGTGGACGGCACCATCAAGACGTGGAACGGGCCCGTAGCCGACGTCTACTCACCGGTCCATGTGCGAGACGTTGTTGAACTGCGGAAGGTCCGGCTCGGCTCCCAACCCGTATTGGACAGGGCCGCCGCCCTTGATGCCCTTGATGCCGCAATTCGTTCCTATGACGGCGGTCGAGGTGAATGGGCGACCATGAAGGTGAAACAACGGATCGAATGCATGGTCCGCTTCGCCAAGGGGATGAAGGAAAAACGCGACGAAGTCGTGAAACTGCTCATGTGGGAGATCGGCAAGACACTAGCCGATTCACGCAAGGAGTTCGACCGGACCATCGACTATATTTACGAGACCATCGAGGCCCTGAAGACACTTGACCGCGACAGTTCCCGTATCCAAAAGGTGCAAGGCGTGTACGCGCAGATACGCAGGGGCCCTCTCGGAGTCGCTTTATGCATGGGCCCCTACAATTATCCGCTGAACGAGACTTATTGCAGTCTCATCCCCGCTTTGCTGATGGGAAACTCTGTGGTGTTCAAGCCGGCCCGTTACGGCGTGCTGCTGCATCGGCCGTTGCTGGAAGTCTTCAGGGATTGTTTTCCTAAAGGAGTGATCAATATCATCTACGGGGAAGGTCCCGAAACCAGCGGGGCATTGATGGAGTCCGGTCATGTGGATGTACTGTCGTTCATCGGAACCAGCCGTGTGGCAAACATCCTCAAGAAACAGCATCCGTATCCGAACCGGTTACGTGCCGCTTTGGGCCTGGAGGCCAAGAATCCTGCTATCGTAATGCCGGATGCGGACCTTGATCTTGCAGTCGAAGAGTGCATCATAGGTTCTCTTTCCTACAATGGTCAGCGCTGCACCGCGCTTAAGATCATTTTCGTCCACGAGGAGGTCCGCAACCTTTTCCTCGAGAAATACTGTCAGCGCCTCCGGTCACTGAAAGCGGGAATGCCCTGGGATCCGGGAGTCATGCTGACACCGCTTCCTGAAACCGGCAAGACCGGATATCTGACCGGCCTCATAGAGGATGCCTGTGCCAAGGGAGCAAAAATCGTCAACGAGGGCGGAGGCAGTACGGAGGCCAGCTTCCTGTATCCGGCGGTGCTTTTCCCGGTAACCCCGGAAATGCGTGTTTACCATGAAGAGCAGTTCGGCCCGGTCGTACCGGTGGTTTCCTTTAAGGACGTATCGCAGCCGATCGATTACATCGTCCGTTCCAACTACGGGCAGCAGGTCAGTATCTTCGCTACGGATCCGGACCGCATCGCACGTCTGGTGGACCCCCTCGTGAACCAGGTGTGCCGGGTGAACATCAACAGCCAGTGTCAGCGAGGTCCGGACGTTTTTCCCTTCAACGGAAGGAAAGATTCCGCGGAAGGGACGCTGAGCGTCAGTGATGCGTTGCGCGTGTTCTCCATCAGGACATTGGTCGCCGCCAAACAAAGTGATCTGAACGACAAGATCCTCGGTTCCATACTCGAGGAGCGGAAATCCTCCTTTCTTTCCACTGACTTCATCCTCTGAATCAAAGGATGTATTCATTATTTTGCGTACTCAGTAGCAGTTAACATCCCTTATGATACTTGTAGCAGACAGCGGGTCCACCAAATGTGACTGGGTGCCGATAGAGAATGGCGCCGTCGGCGAGAAGTGCAGCACCGTCGGATTCAATCCTTATTTCTGTGACGAGGAGTTCATCCTTAAAGAGCTGTCCGCCAGTCCTGAACTGTCCGGTTGCCGAATGCGTGTGAAGGAAGTCCATTTCTTCGGTGCGGGATGCTCAAGTGCGGAACGTAATGCGGTCGTGGCCCGTGCACTGGGACGTTTTTTTCAGGTGGCAGCGGTGGAAGTGGAGCACGATGTATATGCCTCTGTCATCGCCACATGCGGAGACGATCCCGGAGTGGCCTGCATACTGGGCACCGGCAGCAACTCCTGCTACTTCGACGGTGCAGTGATTCATCATAACAACTACGGACTCGGGTATGTCATGGGCGACGAAGGAAGCGGCAGTTACCTGGGCAAGAAGCTCATCACCCATTACCTTTACGGTATACTGCCGGATCCTCTTCGCTCCGCCTTTGAGTCACGTTACGTGATGAACAAGGAGATCATGATCGAAAACGTCTATTCCCGGCCGGGAGGCAACGTCTGGCTGGCATCTTTTGCCAAGTTCTTGTCCGAGCATCCGGAAGATCCCTGGGTCAAAAAGACGGTTCGCAAGGGTTTCGAGGAGTTTTTTGACCTCTACGTATGCAATTATCCCGGTTTCAAGGACTTGGACGTGCATTTCGTCGGCAGTATCGCACATTACTTCGAGCCGATATTGCGCGAGGTGGGCCGTGAAAAAGGGGTCAGGACCGGGAAGGTCATACGCCACCCCATCAACGGCTTGGCCGAGTATTACCGAGGACGCAATCAGTAACGTACGGTGATCTTCTCCGTGTCGTTGGTGAGGACGATCACATCGTTCTCCGTGTAATCCCTTCTTCCTTCGTTTCCTATCGGGTCGAATTTCGAGATAGGATTCAGGACATTGAAGAACTCCTTGTTCGTCTTACGGGAGGCGCCGTTGACGCTGCAGGATGCTGCGCTCACGCCGTGCAATACAAGTCGGATATGCGTGAACTTCGAGCCGTTTTTTCCGATGACACGCTCGAATTCCACCAGCCGTGAAACAGGATCGTAGCTGATGTTACGGCGGAAGAATCCCCCCTTCTCGTATTCAAAGGTGGAGCCGTCGTCTTCGTAGTAAACGAAGCTGTTCGCGGCCTTTCCGTTATAGACATGCACTGTAAGCGTGTCGCCCGGATCGTCCGCAGCCGATTGTACCGGATTCTGCATGGGGATGATCGAGCTACCCTTTACGAAGACATTCAACCGGTCGATCGGGTTGGGCAGTATTAGCTCCTGTTTCCCTTCCAGCTGCTTGTCGTTATACAGGTCGAACCATTCGCCTTCAGGAAGATAGAATTTCGCCAGGTCGCGCGTAGTGGAGGTAGGACACACCAGGATGCCGTGTCCGAAGAGGAACTCGTTCTGGTAGTCATATTCATAGATCTTACTGTCGAACGGATGGCCGAGTGCCAGCGATCGTGCCACCGGCATGCCGTTTAGCGTCGACTCGAAGAAGGTGGAGTAGAGGTACGGCATGAGTTTATAGCGCAGCTGGATGTAGTTCCTGGAGATCTCCTCGACTTCTTCGCCGTAGGCCCACGGCTCGCAGCTTCTTGAATTGATCATGGAGTGTCCGCGCATGAATGGCGTGAAGGCGGCGACGCTCATCCAGCGCGCGAACAGCTGCGGACTGCTTCCTCCGGTGAAGCCGCCGATGTCATATCCGGCATTCGCCACTCCGCAAAGCCCCAGGCTGTTGACCAGACGGACGCCCAGGAGCATATGGTCGTCGTAGGAGGAATTGTCGCCGGTCCAGATGGCGGAATAGCGCTGGATACCGCTGTAGGCGGCGCGGGTAAGCACGAACGGCCTTCGGCCGCCCATCTGCGACTTGGTCCCTTCGTACGTCGCCCTTGCCATCTGCAGTCCGTACACGTTTCTGGCCTGCATGGTGCTGGTGGGATGTCCGTCAAAATCGAAGTTCATCAGGTTGGGCAGTTTCTGGCCCCACGTCGCGATCTCGTTCATGTCGTTCCAGAAACCGTCGATTCCGTCGTTTACATATCCCAGGAACTGTTGGCCCCACCAGATCCTTCCTTTCGGGTTCGTAAAGTCAGGGAAGTTGCACCAGCCGGGCCACACCTGTCCGGAATAATTCGTGCCGTCCGGATATTTCACGAAAATATCGTTGGCGATTCCATCCTCATAGGCCTTGTAACCTTTTTCGGTTTTGATGCCGGGATCCACGATCACGGTGGTGTGGAAGTTCAAGGCCTTCAGGTCCTGCAGCATTTTTTGCGGTTGCGTGAAATGGACAGGGTTCCAGGTGAACAGTTTATACTGGTCCATGTAATGGATGTCCAGATAAATGACATCGCAAGGGATCTTTTTCTCGCGGAACGTACGGGCGATGCTGACCACTTCCTCCTGCGGATAATAACTGTACCGGCACTGCTGATATCCGATGCTCCACAACGCCGGCAGGTTCATGCGACCGGTCAGGTAGGTGTAATCTTCCACCAGCCCGCCAACGGTTGAGCGATGGATAAAGTAGTAGTTCATTTCACCTCCCTCGGCAGTGAAACTGCTGAACCGGTCCTGGGAGGCCCCGAAATTGAAATGACTCTTATAGGAATTGTCCAGGAAAATACCGTAGCAGAGGCTGTCGTGCAGGCCGATATAAAATGGGATGGTGGCGTAAATGGGGTCAGTGCCGGTGCCGTAGCCGAAGGCATCGGTGTTCCAGTTCTCGTATCCGTTTCCCCGACGGTCCAGATTTCCGGTTTTTTCACCGAGTCCGATGAACCGTTCCCCCGGGAGCAATTTCTTATAGGTGGTCATTTCGTCGCCCAGCCAGGATGTTCCGAATCCGGGATCATCTGAATTAATGACCTTTCCGGAAAGTGTTTCGAAATGGAAGCGCAGCGGGGATTTGCTGATTCGGAGACGAAGGGAATCCGTCGACAAATTCCATTCGCCGGCAGATTCTCGGAGGTCTGTTTTTGTCGGCCGTGCTTTACCTACCACGGCATACGAGAAGTCGTCTGCGAGAGGTTTCGGACTGATTCTGATCCGGACGACGGTAGGGGAGATTACCGATACCTGTGCAAATCCGTTTTCCGCTTTCAGATCGAATGCCTGGCCGGATTGTCTAAGTTCGTTCAGGTTTCCGATAGATACGTTTTGAGCGGCGAAAGCCACAGGGCTAAGTGTAAAAAATACACTAACCAGCAATGGAATTCTTGTGAACATGGACTTTTTCATTTCGATATTTGTATAAATTCGGACGTTGATTCCGGCGTCAAAAGTATCCAAAAATAGTTCTGCCGGAGCCGCCCCTGAAACTTCAAACTTCAAAATACATGACCTTATGACAAAGCTGTTACGCATGTTCACGCCGGTGATGTCCCTGTTGGTTGCGAGCGTACTCTCCGCATCTGCTCAGACCGCGAATCTCTCCGGCAAAGTGTTGGATGAAAACGGGGTGGGACTCCCCGGTGCCACTGTACAGGTTTCCCCTTCGGGAAAATCTGTCGCCACGGATGTTAACGGCGATTTCACGCTGACCGGTCTGCCGACGGGTGCAGTAATCGTCACCGTCTCAAGTGTCGGTTACTTGCGCTCCACAGCGTCCGTGCAGTTGAATCTCGCGGATAAAAAGCTGGTGTTCCGTATGCGGCCGGGAGCCATCGACCTGGACGAGGCGGTCGTGGTCGGATACGGAACTGCACAGAAGAAGGACCTTACTGGAGCAGTGAATTCCGTCAATGCAAAGGACTTCCAGCAGGGCAATATCGTCACTCCCGAACAGCTTGTGATGGGAAAGATCCCGGGTGTCCGCATCAACACTAACGGCGGCGCTCCGGGCTCCGGAAGCCGCATCCGCATCCGCGGCGGCAGTTCGCTGAATGCAAGTAACGATCCGCTTATCGTCATCGACGGGGTTCCGCTGGTGGATGGCGGAATCAGCGGTTCTGCCAATCCGCTGAGCACGATCAACCCGGCCGATATCGAGAACATCACCGTACTGAAGGATGCATCGGCAACTGCCATTTACGGATCCAGAGGGGCTAACGGGGTCATATTGATCACTACCAAACGCGGGGTGTCGAACGCGCTCAATGTCGAGGTCAACACGCTGCAGAGCTACTCGGTCCCTACCGGTTACGTCGACGTTCTCTCCGCCGATGAATTCCGCCAGGTGGTCCGGGATACCGGTACCAATACGCAGGAGAACCTGCTCGGAACTGCCAACACGGATTGGCAAAAAGAGATTTTCCGAAACGCTTTCTCCACCGACAATAACATCGCCATCAGCGGAGGAATCGACAAGCTGCCCTACAGGGCCACCTTCGGTTACCTGAACCAGCAGGGGATACTGAAGCGTTCCCAGCTGGACCGTTTCTCTGCAGGACTCAACCTCAGTCCCAGCCTGCTGAACGACAAGCTCAAGGTCGACCTGAACGCCCGATGGACCCACAGCAATAATTTCTTCGCCGACCAGGGAGCCATAGGGGCGGCAATCGCCATGGATCCCACACATCCAGTGTACTCCGACACCTCGCTGTACGGCGGGTATTTCGAGTGGTTGGATTTTTCCGGAAATCCCAATGCCCTTGCTACGCGTAATCCTGTCGGTTTGCTCAACCAGAAGGACGATGAGAGCACGGTCAATCGTTTCATCGGAAATGTCAAACTGGATTATGCTGTCGATTGGGTCAAGGGACTTCATGCCATCGCCAATGTAGGCGGCGATTTCACCCGCAGCAACGGCAGCGTCTACATCCCTGAAACAGCCGCTTCCGCCTTTACCCGGCAGGGCGTCAATAACATCTACGAGCAGCAGATCGACAACAAGCTGTTGGACCTTTACCTGAACTATAGTCTGGACCTTCCGGAAATCGAAAGCCGCATCGAGGCGACCGGCGGTTATTCCTACCAGTTCTTCAGCCGCTTCAGTCCTGCCTATCCCGATATGAATGCCGTCGGCGATACGATCGCACCCGCAGCCTTCCCCGAATCTCTTGAAAAGAGCCTGCTGTCCTTCTTCGGACGAGCCACCTACAACTACAAGGAGAAATACCTGCTGACGGTCAACGTACGTAACGATTATTCGTCCAAGTTCTCCAAGGAGAACCGATCCGGAATATTCCCTTCTGTGGCCCTGGCCTGGCGCATCGCCCAGGAGAACTTCCTCAAGAACAGCAAGGCGGTATCCGACATGAAACTCCGTCTCGGCTGGGGTGTTGTCGGCCAACAGGACGGAATCTATGAATACGGCTATATCCCCAATTACAGCCAGGGAACATCCACCGGACAGTACCAGTTCGGCTCCACGTATTATTATGTTCTTCGTCCCGATCCGTATGATCCTAATTTAAAGTGGGAGGAGACCACCACCCTGAATGCCGGACTCGATTTCGGATTTTTCAACAACCGCATGTATGGTTCGGTAGATGTATACCGGAAGACCACCGACGACTTGCTGGCGGTGATTCCTGCTCCCGCGGGCACGAACTTCTCCAACAACATCCTGACCAATGTCGGCAGTCTCGAGAATAAGGGATTCGAGATTGCACTCGGCGGCGTGCCTGTTTCACGCGGAGACTTCAGTGTCGAACTCAATGCCAATTTCACCTACAACCGGAATGAGATCACCAAGCTCACCAAGACGGCCAGTGATACCAATGACGTCCTCGTCGGAGGTATTTCCGGTGGCGTGGGCGCCACCGTCCAGGTGCACTCAGTCGGCTATCCTGCCTATTCCTTTTATGTCTACGAGCAGAAATATGTCGCAGGCGGGCAGCCTGTCGCCGTAGGCTACAACGATGTGACGGCTCCTCTGGATACTGCTGAATCCATTTATGTGGACCAGAACGGAGACGGCATCGTTAATGAGCAGGACCTCATCCGCTACCATCAGCCCGACGGAAACATGTTCTTCGGCTTCTCCGGCAACGTGAACTATAAGCGCTGGTCGCTGGGATTCACGCTTCGGGGTGAATTGGGGAACTATGTGTATAACAACGTCAATTCGCTGCGCGGCAACTACAACGCTGTAGGCGGATCGGTGAAGGCGCTGAACAATCTGACCGACGATTACCTGTTCACTCATTTCAAAACGCCCCAATATATTTCCAGTTATTACGTGGAGAAGGCCTCCTTCGCCCGGATGGACAATATCAGCATCGGGTACAGTTTCAAGCGCTTTCTGAGCGACCGACTGGGACTTCGTGCCACCGCCGGTATCCAGAACGTATTCGTGGTCACCGGTTATAGCGGACTTGATCCGGAAGTCCCCGGCGGAATCGATAACAATGTCTATCCGCGTCCGCGCATCTATACCCTCGGTCTTAACCTTCAAATCAAATAACAAAGGACGAACATGAAAAAGAACATCCTCCTCGCTGCAGCGATCATTTCGCTCCTCGGTCTGTCCTTGACTTCCTGTTTCAAGGATCTGGATCTCCAACCCGAATATGGACTCAATTCCGAGACAGTCTACCAGGATCCCGACAATTACGTTCATGTGCTTGCCAAGCTGTATGCGGGCCTGACCATGACCGGGAACAAAGGCCCGGCCGGTGCTGCGGATATCTCCGGAATCGATGAAGGATTCTCCCAATATGTCCGCGTGCTGTGGAACCTTCAGGAATTGCCTACCGACGAGGCTATCTGCGGATGGAACGATCCCGGAATGCCCGAGATGAACAAGATGACGTGGTCGTCCGATAACCCGTGGGTGAAGGGAATGTACTATCGGATTTATTTCGAAGTGGCCTTGTGCAATGAGTTCATTCGAGAGTCTTCTGATGCCAAGATGGCTGAGCGCGGTTTCAGCGATGCGGACAAGGACAGGATCCGCATGTACCGCGCCGAGGCGCGTTTCCTGCGGGCAATGGCTTATTATCACCTGATGGATCTCTACGGAAAGGGGCCTTTCGTCACAGAGAATGACAATGTGGGTTCTTTCTATCCGCGCGAAATCCGTTCGGTCGAGCTGTTCAATTACGTTTCCGCTGAGTTGCGGGAAATCGAGGGACAGATGGGTGAACCTCGTTTCCAGTATGGTCGTGCGGATAAGGCTGCCGTCTGGACGTTGCTTTC
>JBJOMN010000050.1:0-18176 GCA_046052345.1 Bacteroidota bacterium
TCCGGTTGAGAGCTCGTGGGTTGGCAGGATTGCTATTTTCCGGAATCCAATATTTACTACATTGGCTCCCATGAGAATGGCTAATCTGGTAAGGGTCATTTTACCTGTGTTCGTACTTGCAGGTGCACTGTTCTGCTTCCGGAGCGGAGTGGTGGTTTCAAAGCTGCCAGGTCTCGCATCCGAACCGGACCCCATCATCCTTTTTTATATCGTTTCGCTTTTCACCTTCGGCGCCAAAGACTTCGGCGCTCCGATTGCCGGTCCTTGGGTGTTACAGGGGTTCATGTGGGTTTTCTACTTTCTGGCGCCGTTGATCACCATGGTCGCGATGGCGGATATCCTTTCAATCGTCCGGCCGCTGTTCATCTGGTTCATTCTGAATTTCCGGCCCTATTACCTTGTCCTGGGTTACGGTCGTATCGGCAAGTCGGCGCTGGAGGCGATCCAGTCGAAAGCGGGCAGGAAAAACTACGTGATAATCCTGGATAAAGACGTCGATGACTCGGTAAATGATTTTTCAGTCATCTTTGAACATGTCCTGACCTTGCGCAGTAAAATCACTCCCGACGGCGATTGGAGGAAATATATCTCAGGGCAGTGTCGTGGAGTATTTGTTCTGACGGACCAGGAGCTGCTCAATCTTCGGATTTATCACGAGTTGAAGTCGCGCCTTTCAGAAGTGCAGCTTCAGGAGATTACCGGTTTCACCCGGATACGCTCCAAGGACATCATACATGCACTGACCAGACAGGATGGGAACGGCGGCATCTATGAGCCCCGAAACAATTGCAACTGGGCGCATCACCGATTCATCAACGTTCACGAGGAAGCCCCGCACCTGCTCTTTAATGGTTTTCAGGGGCTTGGCATCAACGATTCGGTCCGTTCCATCGGCGACGAGGTGCTGGCTCACTACCGGCGTGAGGTCGACAAGTTCAGTGCAATGATGTCCGGGAATTTCGACACGGTGGTGCTAGTCGGATTCGGAACCTTTTCTTCATCGGTCTTAGTGCACCTTAAGGAAGAAGGGAAAATAACATCGGAAACTAAATTGATAATCGTAGATCCCCTTGCATCCAGGAATTGGATCAGCTTCCTTTCTTCCTTTCCGGAGTTCAAGGGGTTTGATCCAACGCTTTCGGCCGACGATTTTAGTGTGATCCTGGAACATGATGCGTTGTCGGATCCCGACAGGAAATATCTCTGTTTCTACGGCACCAACGACGAAGAGCAGAATGTCTACTACGCCTCTTATTTTTCCCGTAAGATGAAATTCAATCCGAACATACATGCTGTGATTCGGACTAAATACATGGAAGTTGTGCAGGACGATCTGCTCGACTCCTTGTTAGGATATAAGAGATGGGTGATCGTACCTACATACACGTGGATTAAATTGAGTTTTGAAAAGATGATCAAAGGTCAGTGACAGGAGTCCACGGAAGATTTCCTATAAACCGGTTCCTTGTTCGAAGTAGTCGGAAGGAGTATTTCGAAAGTTCGTTTTGTAAAGTGCCGATACACGTATGAAGACAGTCGAGGAGTCGCAAACATCATACTCCGAATTGATGATTCCTGCTTACGCCAATTTCGGCGGGAAGGTGCACGGAGGGCTTTTGCTTTCTATTCTGGACAAGGTGGCCTATGTCTGCGCCAGCCGTCACAGCGGAAGCTATGTCGTCACAGTTGCTGTAGAGGGCGTTGAATTCCTGAGTCCGGTCGAAGTTGGGGATCTGCTGACAGTGAAAGCGTCAGTAAATTATGTAGGCCGCACTTCCATGATCGTAGGGATGAAGACGGAGTCTTTCAATCCCCGCACCGGAAAGGCAAGACATACGATTTCCTGCTATTTCACCATGGCTGCAAAATCCGAGGATGGTGAACTGATGGAGGTGCCCGGTCTGATCATACGGAACAAGACGGAGTTGGTCCGTTTCTGCGAGGGGCGGTTGATCCGTGAAATGTCAAAGCACAAACGAGCGGTTCTTAAAAACGACTTTGAGGGTCAATCAATCGAGAATCTAAGGGGTTTGTGCAGCGAAGAGCGCTGTCGGATTGAATTTGCATCGGGGGAATGAGGCAGGCCTTGTCGATCATTCTCCCGAATCTTCAGAATTCCCCTTCCTTTTCTTTGATGAGGCTTGTCTTGTCCTTCTGGTAATACTTGGCCCAGCCGTTGTTGATGGCGAAAAGTACCGGTTTGGTGATGACTTTCTGCAGCCAGATGGGCAAGGAGAAAGGTCTTCGGTTGGACAGGTATTCATAGTATTTGCTGTCGTCGTCCCCTTCTGATTTAAGGATGTTCCTGGCGACAAAGTCTCCGCAGAAACTTGCCCAGGGAAGCCCTACTATTCCTCGTATCAGGTGGATGTGCGGATCCTTGCGGTCACGGACGACAATAGGAAGAAGGTCCCTGCTCGTATCGATCAGCCCCGGCCAATATTGAATGAACGACAAGTCTTTCAGCATCGGGAAGTGATTCTTGAAGCGGCTGTGCACCCCTTTTATCACGTTGGAATGGTTCCACATGAACGGAGTGAAGGTGGTGATGGCATTACCCCCGCCAAGCAGTATCCGATTTCCTTTTATCAAGCGCCAATACGAGTAGACGAGACGGTTGTCCCACATCTGAAAATCCTCTCCTGCAGGAAGAAGTTCGGATACAAGGCGGTCGCTTAGCGGTTCGCTTACACTGAGAAACGTCTGTGCATGGAAAATTTCGCTGGACAAGTCGTTGAAATTACGGTTCATCTTGTCGATGGCGACGATTATCTCCCCTGCTTTTACGCTGCCGGCATCGGTGTACGCAATGTGCCCGTCAATCTTGTTGACTTCCGTGCTTTCAAAGACCCGGACTCCGGATTCTATGAGCACGTTCTTCATGCCTTGCAGATATTGAATAGGATTGAATCCGAACGTATCATCGTAGCGGATACCGCCGGTAAAGCCGTCACAGTTCAGTATGCCTTTGAGTTCCTTTTCGTTGTACACCCTCTGGTTACTGAAGCCGACATCCCGCCTTCCCTGTTCTTCTTCTTTGACCACTTCGTATCCTGTCCTTCCGATACCCAGGAACAGGCTGTCCTGTTCCCTGAAGTCGCAGTCGATGTTGTGATGTTTGACGTAGTTCCTGACCAGGTTGATCCCTCTGGTGGGTATCTCCCAGATTTCCCGGGCGCCTTTTACGCCATATCTTCTTACCAACTGACAAAGCTCGAGCTCGCTGTCGGGTGTCATGAATCCTGCGCTTCGTCCGCTGGTACTTCCTCCGACTATATTCTTTTCTATGAGGACCACTCTGAGTCCCTTGTTCATAAGGGCTGATGCGGCGGAAATTCCGCTCATTCCGCCGCCGATTATGAGTACATCACATTCGATGTCCGATTGCAACGGCGGACAGAGCTTGTAATGGTTTTCGAGTAGAGTGGTGAACCACCAATTCTGGATGATCATGAAAAATATCTTTATACGGTTATCCGCTGTCAATGTAGAAACTTAAAGTGCGATTATCAAGGCGCCTCCTGATAAATACATGGCCGCCAAAGTGCTCCGACTGCCGGCGTAATCACTCCAAATAATTTGAAAAATCAGGAAATACCTATATTTTCACCCTTGGGTATTTGAATTGGTTTTCGCCCTTCACTCGTCTTGCATGGCGGTTGCCGGTTTCGCTTGAACGTTGTCGGCTTCAGGTTCGTCGTGCCCTGATTATGATTATCGGTGCCGTATGATTGAATTTGAAAAAAGCATTCGGAATTCCTGAGTCGATGTTCAGGTTCAGGAAAAATAAAACGGGGTCACCCTTCTGGCACGGTAAATTATTTACTGTAGAATGGGAGCTGCCCGGTTGTAAGTGGGTGCTTGTTCATTACAAGAACGGCGAGCGCAAGCCGTGGTACAAGCGTACCGAGCGTCCGTATCGTTTCCGGCGTTGGTTTTTGAAAAAGGGTAGCGACCGGTTTTCCAATCTTGCCAACGTGGATTCTCCGCAGGTCGTTATTTATGTCTTCCGTTGGTACGTCGCATGGCCCGAACGGAAGGTGCTTCCTATGGATGTTCGCCGTCTGTCCGTGCCCGCAACGGAAGTGCGTGTATTTCGTCCGGAGGTCAACTGCAGTGTTACAGGAATTTCTCTTCATGTGGAGGTGCCCGAAAAAACACTTTCATCGCCTCCTTCACCCGTTCCTGCTCCATTTGTCTTGCGACTGCATCCGTCAGTTCCTGCATTGCCTTCTTTCGATTTTCCGGTCATGGATTGGCCGGTATCCGAATGGGTCAGGAATGATCGGGTAAGAGACGGAGATCTCACCTTTACACAACTCGAAAAAATACATAAATCCAATTGATATGCAGAACGAATACCCTCCTCAGCAAGTGAACCGTTTCACGCGATTCCTTTGGTGGTGCGCCGGCGCCGATCCCTACTTCCTGCTGCGCTCCCCGGTGCAAGACCGCGTCAAGTATGCCGGAATCGGCGGCATCGTATTCTCTACCGGGGTACTGGCCACTTTCGCCGGCGGTTTTGCGTTCAACACTGCTTTCGGCCCTAAAGGTCTTGCGGGAGACGATATGTCAACCATCGGTTGGACCATCGCATCGGCGGTGTTCGGCATCTGCTGGGGCGCCCTCATCTTCAACCTGGACCGGTTCATCGTATCCAGTACCGGCAAAGGAGACGGCACAGACAGCATCACCCTGAAAGAGTTCGGACAGGCCCTTCCCCGACTGATCATCGCTCTGATCCTCGGTATCACCATCTCGAAACCGCTCGAACTGAAGATCATCGAGACCGAGATAAACGTGGAGCTGCGGAAGAAGCAGCAGGAGAAGATGGACGAGTTCAACAAGAACACCGATGCCAAGTATAAACAGGAGATCGCCCTGATCGATGCCGATATTAAAAAGGTCGAGGACGACCGTGGCGTGCTGGTTCAGCGGCAAAAGGAGGCGGAACAGGAGTATATCGACCAGATGCAGGGAAGGGCGGGCAATGCAGGGTATGGTCCCAGAGCGAAACAGCTCGAGGTGCTGAAGAACGAGAAGCAGAAAGAGGTGGAGGACTATGACGTCAAACACGTATCGGAACTGACCGCGCTCAAGGCTCGTCGCGAGGAAAAATTGTCCGCCTGGGAGAACGACCGCAACAATGTGAACAAGAAGCAGGCCGAGAACCTGGACGGATTGCTTGAGCGCATCAGCATCGCCCATGACATCGGTTACTGGCTCGGCATCGCACTGATGTTCATCTTCCTCTCTATTGAAATGGGTCCGATTTTCTTCAAGATGATGATGAACAAGGGCCCGTACGATTACATGGTGGAGAACCACAACTACCGCATGTATGTGCAGAACGGCATCGTAAAAGAGGAGATGATCTTCGAGGGCAGGGACGGAATGAAACTGATGGAGAAGATCAATTACCTGGAGGTGGAGAACGACCGGAAAGAGAAGGTGGAGAAGCTCCGCGCACAGGAAGAGCTCAACAAGAAGATCATCGGCGTCTGGTCGCAGCAGAAGATGAAGGATATCGATACGGATGCATCAAGGTTCTACCGTGAAGACACCGGAGGTGGTTCCAACGCATGAACCATCTGCTTGGACTGGATGAGGACCTGCTGAAGCAGGTCGGTGCCGCCGAAAGGGCCGGTTACCGGACAGTCAATGTCCTCTTCCTGGGCGTCGTCGCGCTTTCGGTGGTGTCAAACGGCTATTCGGGCTATCTGCTCACCGGCAGTTGGTGGGGCGTTCCGTGGTTGGCGCTGTTGATGGGCTTCATTCATTTCTCCGTACTGCGTATTTCCCTCATCACCCTGATGACAAGGCCGCTTACGGAAAAGCCGCTGCCGAACTCCGGTCCGACGCAGGAGAATCCGCCGGCAGTCAAAGCGCCAAGAGCGGCTCTGCGACTGCTCCCGAGATTGAACATGGCTGCCATGGTCCGATTGGTCTTCACCGGATTGATCGCCCTGACCATCTGCATGCCTTTTGCGATGCTGGTTTTCCACGATGAGGCCATTGCGCTGGAAGAAAGCTACCGGCGGCAGTTGGTGATGAAGGAGACTGCCGGAGATCAGGACCTTCAGGTCGGCATGTCGATGTCATACGCGGATGATAAAGAGGCGCACTATCCGTTCGTAGTCATGGAGCAGTTGTGGAAGATATCCTCTTACAGGATGTTGGTGCTGTTTCTTGTGTCGCTTGTCTTCCTTCCTTCCTTGTTTCTTGCCCGTCTCCGGTACGGAAAGAAGTATCGCTATTCTTTGCTGTGCAGGGATGCCATGCGAAAGGAGATTTCGCTGGATTATAATGAAGCGCTGGAACAGTCACAATACCTTCTTGGCAAGAGATTCCCGGTCTTTCAGAAGCGACTGGAAGATGCGACCGTGTTCGCTGATCCGCCCTTCAACACGACTTTGCGCAATGCTTCCGGAAACACCTTCGGCAGCCGGTCGGAGTTCTTAAATCACCTGCGATCGTTATGACGGGAAAGGTGCAGGCTCATTACTACACGGGCGTCTTCCATTCGCAGTTCGTGACGGCAAAGCCGGACGACAAGAAAAGCTGGAAGATGGCGGAAATCCGTCTCGAGCAGCGTTTCGTGCTGAAGGTTGAGCGGGAAATAACCCTTGAAGAGTTCGAAGCCGCCCGTTCCGGGCGTGTTTCCGGTGCTTCGACGGCTTGGCAAAGCAGAAGCCATTCCGGGTACCGGCACGAGGCAGAGGCCTTGCAGCCGCATGTGTTACTGTCCGATAACCACGATTTAGAGCTGGAGTTTTCCGACGGCTCCTCCTCCCGGGAAATATGCACCGAGCTGTATGTGGAATTCGGTGAATCTGCCCTTCCGGACGCAATACGCACGCAGGACTTTACCGCGTTCAAGGACGGTAATCATCACGGTCGTATTACCGGTCGTGGATATGTGCGGATTCCCGTATTGACGATTCCGGAGAAAGAGCTGCAGCGTCAGGCGATCTTCGCCCGTGAATTGAGAAGGCGGCGCGGATGTATGACTCCTTTTATCCCCGGCGGCGGGATCGGTTTTTCGGGCCCTTTCCGAACCGGATTATTCGGCGGCGCCGGTGGTTTCTCCCGAGGCGGCTGCGGCCGTACCGGCTGCGGACTCCTTTCACTGCTGATGCTGCTGGGGACGTTGATGTCCCTTTGGAAGGGTTGTCAGAAGGCAGGTATGACGGACGACGGCCGCAGAGTCATTCACGACACCGTCTACGTGGATGCACAGTCTAAGCAGGATGTCATCAAGCAGTTCCTGGATACGACTACGATTTTCAAGACCGAAAGCGTGGAGCTGCCCAACGTACAGTTCTATACGAACAGTGCCCGGTTGCTCCCTTATTCGATCACCAGCATCCAGCAGCTGGCCGATTACCTGAATGCGCACCCATATATACATGCAGTCATCGAGGGGCATACGGACAACACGGGGGATCCGCAAGCGAACCTGGATTTGTCCCGCCAGCGCGCGGAGTCGGTCCGGCAGCTCCTCGTCTCGCTCGGTGTGGATCAGGGCAGGGTCGAGGCGCGCGGATACGGCATGAACAGGCCCAGGGCCACCAACGGAACCGTGGAAGGCCGCGCACTCAACCGTCGCGTAGAGGTACGGCTTATCAATACGGAGAAGACAGAAACACGTTCGACGGAGGTGACGGATGGCAACTGACAGGTTACTTCATTTCCAAGGGCGGTACCGGGGGGTCTTCCGTGTCCATCAGTCAGGAGTGACGCATTCGGCGACCTTCTACGATATCCGGTGGGTAGCGTTGGAGATACATGACCTGCAGCGTTTAAATCACAGGGATCCCTCTCGGGAGAAGACGGGTGACTATTACTACTTGCGACGGGTGCATCCGAAAAGCAGATGGGGCTTGGGGGGCATTGATCTGGTCATCCGTAAGGACGAGGCAACGGCCTTCTCCGAGAAGATATCCGATGTGGTCTTGCTGCGACACAGCGACCCCCGTGAGGATTTCAGCCCCATCCATACTTTTTCGCATGTCCGGACTTCCGAGAACGAGTATGTCGTGGAGGGAGTGGCCTATTTTTCGGTGCCGGATCCGTCGGCCAGGAGCATTTCCCTCTCCGCTCCGAAGGCTCAGTTTGTTCCGGCTCCTGCGATTGTAGATCCGGTGCCGACTACGACTGTCTTCGGTTCGGAACCTGCTTTCGAGCCGCCCGTTCCGACATCGCCTGTTCAGGTTTCATCCCGTGCGTCGGCTTCTTTTTCGATACCGGCATCACGCAGCGGCTGTCTGAATCTCGGCGGTTGTATCGGTACTATATTCAAATTGATACGGTGGGGATTCATCGTTTGGCTTTTACTGGCCCTGCTGGGGTATTTTAATAAATGGCTTTCCGGTAACATCCGTCAGGATGCGCGTCGGAATGACAATGTGAAGTCTTCCGACCTGCGTCTGGATCCTGCCCAGGATACGATGGCGCCTCAGCCCTGGAATTACCTGATGGACCATCAGGTGCTGTGGAAGGATTTCACCGATCACCGCTATGATGCGCGTTACACCACAGCCACCTACGAATACCAGGCGGCATCGAAGCGGCATAACGCATGGGCGGCCATCCAAATGACTGATGAGCTGCTCTTTTATCACGACTTGTATCAGGACCTGTACGAGGGTGACCGCGCAAGGCTCGATTCCCTGGTCCGCTATTTTGAAATGGAACGCCGCAGCAAACTGCTTACACCGCTGCAGACGGCGGAGATGGTCGTGACCTTCGTGCAGGAGATACCGTATGTGCTGGTGCACGAAGGTTCCTGCCGGGATGCTTCCGCAGCCGTTGATTTCATAGCACGTTACCACTCACAAGGAAAACCCTGTCTTGCAAATGTCGTGGCAGGCGTCCTCTCGCCGTACGAATTCGCGCACACGATGGACGGGGACTGCGATACAAGGAGTCTGCTGGCCTTTACGCTGCTGGACCGGATGGGAATCGGTGCAAGTGTATGGATCAGCAGGGAGTACGGACATTCCGTTCTGGGAGTGGCTGTGCCCGTCAATTCGCAGCATTACAAGAAAGTGGCCGGCACACGGCACTTCGGAACCGAACTTACTTCCAAGGGATTCCGTATCGGAATGGTATCTCCGGAGCATACCGATATGGGCAACTGGAACGTCGTACTCTATAACCGATAAAACGCATGAACTACTCCATTCTTCTTCAGGCCGTCATCGCCTTCATCATGGGCGTCAGCTCGCTCTTCCTGGTCTACAAGTTGTTGAACATCTACCTGAAAAGGGTGTTCAAGATCGTCGATATCAACACCGCCTATGCTACGCTGCAGGTGGGAATTCTCCTTTCGACAGCTTTGCTCATTGCGGCCATCGTGGGGCCGGGTATGAATGCCATCAGATTCATCAATCAAAACGACATCAATTTCAATACCGTCAGCACCAGCCTGGGCTACATCATCATGTTCCTGTTGATCGGGATGATTTTCTCCATGGTGGTGATCGCCGGAGGAATCATCGTGCTTTTCCAACTGACGCAGGTGAACGAATGGGAAGAGATCAAGAATAATAATATCGCCACTGCGCTTATCAGTGCGGCGTTGATTCTCGGCCTGGCACTGATCATGCGCGACCACGTTTCCAGTGTCTGCGAGATGCTGGTGCCGTACCCGGAGGTGCTGAATATCCGTTGACAATGGCAGGACGGCGCGTCAATTGTTCATGGCAGGCCTGCTGTAAATAAGCTGTGGGCGCAGCCTTAATAAGGGCTTTCGCGTCGGAAGCACACATTCATTCGGCAGGCAGGTCGGATCTATCCTTCCTCCGCCCTAGAATTTCACCAGCCTTAAAAATCTACGTTCATTATCAAGTACCGCTACAAACAGATATAATCCGGAAGGATATTCCCTTCCCAATCGTAAAGTGGAGTCGGAAAGGAAATTGCCGGATTCCACTTGTTTTCCGTTGCTGTCATAAACTACATATTCCACAGGAACTGCTTCGTCGGCCTCACTCACGGATATGGAGAATTCTTCGCCGGCAGGGTTAGGATATGCGTTTACCGAGATTTCGGCGTCTGTTTCTTCAAGTGCAATCCTTTTCGATCCGCATCCCGTACGTTTCACATTGTTAAGCCGGACTCCTTTATAAAGGCTGTTTCCGCAGGAAGATGTATAAGCAACACGTATGCTGTCAAGATTCGATGCCGCTGCATTGCTTGAATATTTGATGCGGATGACTCTTGAAGATACCGTTCCTGAATCGAGCACCCCGGTCGATCCTACGGGGCCCGTCGGCATGGTCCAGTTATAACCGGTAGCCGCTACGTTGCCGGAGGTTTCAGCGGTTAGCGCAGGTGCGGTATATCTGTAGATCCTGTTGCTGCATACGTTGGATACCAACGCGATCGCTATGGATGAAGGAGGGGCCGGTTTGTTCTTGATAGTCAGTCGCAGTGTGTCGACTGAGGGACAATTTGTCGCGTTCAGATAGCTTCTGGTGTAAGTCCCGGAGGCGGTGTAGGTTACGCCGTTCCATACGTAGCTGCCGCAAGAGGTCGCCGTAAACGAATTATGGGTGGAGCACTCCCTGAAAGGATTGCTCCATCTTGCATCGGTTAAGATGACCGTGTCTGTCAAGGTCCTGAGAAATGCAATGAGAGCCGCTTTTTCTGTCGGAGAAAAATGAGGTCTTCTCGGCGGACAAGTATCGCAGGTATTATTATTCGGATTCACGGTGCCGGGGATGATCTCCCTCAGGAATCCCGACAGGTTGACATGCTCCTTGACCGAGTCGCTGTAGAAGTCGATCACCTGCTCCAGGGTCTTGAATCTTCCGTCATGCATATAAGGAGCGGTGAGTTCGATATTGATCAGGGAGGGTACGCTGAATTTCCCGTTTTGCGATTGCCGCCCCGATGCTGCTCCGACACCGTTGTCAGCATAAACAAGATCAAGTCCGATGTTCTGAGCGCCTTGCTGCACCATCACGTTTCTTGTGTGACAAGCCTGGCAGTTCCCCCGCGTGATATCCATGAAAAGGTCTTTTCCGAGATTTTCCTGGGCGGTGAAATTGGTAAACGGAGTGGTTTCAGGAGGGCCGGAGGTGATGTCAACTCCCTGTCTGAACTTCGATCCGAAGGTGTTCATGCTCCTGATGAACTGGGCCATGGCCTTGGATATCCTGACCGGCGTGACTAATGTGTCGCCAAAAGCGTTTTGGAAGAGTGTCTTGTAGTATCCTTTGGATGTGACCCTGGCGACCAATGTGTCTAATGATAAACCCATTTCAACAGAACTTACAATGGGCATCAGCACTTGTTGTTCGAGGGAGGCAGCGCGGTTGTCCCAGAAAAAAGTGCTGTCTCTCTGAAATCTGGCATGAATCAATCCCATGGAATTCCGGGTGGTGAGTTGCCCGTTGAATCCTCTGCTGAATCTGGAGGTGTCGGTGAATGAAAATTTCTGCACATGACAGGAGGCGCATGAAACGGTCCGGTTGGCGGATAATTCAACGTCATAGAATAGAACCCTGCCTAATGTCGCGCCATGGTCGGTGATCGGATTATCCGTCGGTGTATTGTCCATCCCCGATAGATTATTGATGATATCGATCGGGAAGATGATGTTTGCGTAGTTGAAAGGTGTAGAAGGTAAAAAAGGGATTTGGTACGCGAATGCAGCCGTCATCCCGACAGCCAGCAGCAGAGTAAGCAGTTTTTTTATCATGGTTTTGGACGGTGCTTAAGGGGGCGTATTTTTTCAGCTGATTGGTTGCGACGTTTTGAATAGTGTCAGGATTGCCGATGCACGAGTTTTCCTAAGTAAGGTAGCAGATACACGGGCTTTTGGAACTGAATGAAATGCGGTTCTTTTGCCGGCAGGGTTCCGTGCTTCATCCGGAAAATGATGAGTTCAAGAGGAAGGAAACCAAGCTCGACAAGAATAGGGTTTTTATCATAATTAATGAAATCATCCGGCTATAAATCGGTGGAAGCATGAATCCCGGAGACTTTATTGGGTCATGTGGGCTTTACCTGTTACGTCTGCCTTTGGCTTTTTTAATGTATTTAAGGCTTTACGTTCGAGCCGTATTGTGGCAGACAAATTCCATCATTGGGAAGAAGGGCGTAAGCCATAAATGTTTACTTACCCCGATGGTGACTAAACCTGGGACGTCGGATACTACGATTCAGAGTGTTTGGTTCAGGATTTTCTGAAGCTGCAAAAAATAAAATCCTGTATGGTGTTACTCGGTGTACGGTGTTCAACGGTGATGCACTTTATTTTTTCAAAGTGATTTTTCAGTCGTTCAGTCATTGTTGATTCAGAGTACTGTTTTATATCGATTCCGCTGCATTTTCTCGGGCCATTTTCGGAGAAAGTGCCGAGGATCATTATACCGCCGGGGTTGATGCTTTTTTGAGCGGTATCTATATAGTCCGAGATTTCCGCTTCTTCCGTTAAGAAGTGAAATGCCGCCCGGTCGTGCCAAAAGTCATATTTCTCGGTCGGCTTGAAAGCTGCAGCATCAGCGACGATCCACTTGACTTTATTCGCTTTTTCGCCGAGTCGGTTTTTTGCTCTGCCAATAGCGGCCTCTGAAATGTCAAGCAATGAAATATCGGTGTATCCGGATTCAAGAAGATGGTCGACCAAAAGGCTGTCTCCGCCGCCGATGTCAATTATTTTGGCATCCTTCGGCGTGTTGAACTGCTTGAAAAAATCAAGTGAAGTGGTCGGTACCGGCTGATACCAACTTACATCCTTCAGTTCTTTTGTCCGGTAGATGTTCTCCCAATGTTTCTTGCGGTCAAAATTCTCCATGGCAGTATGGAATTAGTTTGTTGATTTGAAAATTACTGACTTGCGGCATTTATCATCCCGTATGGTTTGCATGGGAGGAGGGCAAAAACCAAAATATCCGTGCCGTTCGCATAACTGCGGCGCTGATTCTCGGTATGGCACTGATCAAGTGGGATTATGACTGCGGAGTCCGGGAGTGCTAATGCCGGGCACTGAAGTACTGAATATAAGTTGAAACAAAAAAGGCTGTCGAACGAACATTCCGGCAGCCTTTTTTTGACAATTGAAGTCAGCGCTTACGGCCTGACCAACCGCCCTTCATACCATCGGCCGGAGCGGCCTAGTGTGCGGCAGCGGTAAACTCCCGTCGTCAGGTCGTGTATGTCCGCTACCTGCTCGGATAGCCCCGACGGAAGCGCTTGGGAGCCGACCATGCGTCCGGCCATGTCCAGGATCTCGAGTCGCACCAGCGGTTCTTCGGCACGGAAACGGATGTATTCCTGACCGGGATTCGGATAAAGTATCAGGTGGCCGGAAGCGACAACAGGCTCGGAAACACCCGTGAGGCTGTAACCGGTGTTCACCCGCAATACGAACGTGCGACGGAAGCCGAAGCTCTCTACCGGCGCCCACGGCTGATTGGTGAAGGTGACATATCCCACATCGGGCCTCCAGTTGAAATTGCTCGTCGCCAATGAAATATTACTGACGTGTTCTTCTACCCCTATGAAATAGGTCGCGGGTGACACGGCCAGCGGATTTCCGGAAAGATCCTTGACCTCGAAGGTCTTCACGGCTCCACTTGTGTCGGCCGTGGTGAAAACGTAATAGTCCGACGCGCCGATCATGTTGTTCGGTGCGGAATTGTTGTAATCGTAAACGACAATCCGTGTCGAATCGCCGGCCGTCGGCCGGTTGGTGCGGAAAGTGGCTGACGTGATGAAGTCCGCCTGTGTGAACGTATAGATCTGTCCGAGTGTGCCGCCGGTCGAATCGCCGATTCCAAGCGCGCCGTTTACAACGCTGTTATCGCGGGCGAAAACGGTGTCTGAGACGGTCAGGCGGAAAGAAAGCGTGTCGTTCACCGGATTCTGGTCGGTTTGTCCCGCAATGCTCACCTGTCCTGCAATACGGTAAGAACCGCGCCCGGGCGGTGTCCAGCTGTTAGAGGGAGCGATGATCGTAGAACTTCCCGGTGCGACGGCTGTGGCAGTGCCGCTTCCGCTGTACAAGGAAGTCACTCCCTGGTAGGCGTTGACGTTCAGGTTAAGGGTATTGATGATATTCCCTCCGCGGTTGACGCTGACTGCCGGAAAGATGACAGGGAGAAGCTGCTCGTCGGGCACGATCGTGTAACCCGGCTGCCACTGGAACGTGTCCAGGGAGGCATCGTAGGCCGCCTGTGTGACATCGTTCAGTTCCATCGCGAAAAGGATGTCGTCGGGTGTGCCTTGCACGACACCTGCGATCGTGTACTGGGCCGAGGCGAAGTTGGGGGTGATGAACAGTCCGCCGGCGATACCGGTATTACCGCCTGTGGCCGGACCTATGTCGAGATTCACGTTGCGGGAGACGAACGTAGGAGTCCCTCCCGGCAGCTGCAGTCGCACCAGGTTGGCGGCGGTGCCCGCGCTGGTCTGGTCGAACGCCCACAAGTAAGGTCCTCCGGCGGTAAGCGTATCGAGAGCGATACCGTAGATACCGGTCAGCGTATGGGTAGTAGCCGGAATGCTGTTGATGAAGTTGCCGGCCATGTCTATCTGGGCGATGGCAGTATTGAAATTGCTGACCCAAAAACCGCCCGCTCCACCGGAAGCCGTCGGGTCATAGGTGATCGCACGGATGTTGAAGGGGACGGAGCTCGCGGTGATCGTGCTCACAAGCGTCTTTGTGGCCGGATCCACGCGCTTGATCGTCGTAGTGTTGTCGGCCAGGTAGAGGTAAGTGCCGTCGGTGGTCATGCCCCGCACACCCGAAGTGGAATTGCCGATCCCTGCGATGCGGAAAGAAGAGGTCAGTACTCCGTTAGGGGCGAGCGTGTAGAGGGAGTCCTTGTTCCATTGGGAGACCCACCATTCGGTGCCGGTCCATGCACATGCGGCGAAGGAGCTGGATCCGCTGGCGATGCTGTCGAGGTTGTAGGTTCCCTGCAGGTCGAAGACGGCAGACAGACCGGGGAGGGCCGGAGCTCCGGATCGGAGACTCGCCGGTTGAATCTTGGATAAGGATACGCATTGGTCCGAAACGGAAGGCTGTACGGCGGTGTCGTGATTTCCCACGGCGCCTGCTACGAACGGCAGTGCGCAAAGCAGGAAGAGTGCAAATGGTGTAAGGGTCCTTTTCATAGTGTGGTTCTTTGACCGAAACATAGTCAAAAAAGGTATAAGTGATGTTTTTCAAGGATGATTTTGGGTTGTTTTTGATGGTAAAGAAGTAAACGTTCGGGTTGCTGCATAATGCGGCATTTCAAGGTTTCATCCGGTAGCAGCAGGCCTTTTGCTCGTTGGCTGAATCTCCTTTTGCCACTGTTGCAACCCGCCTAACGCCGTGGCGATTACCGGTAGTGTTCTTCCTTGATTTTCGGATTCCCGGAGTATTCCTGCGTATTCCGACTTCTTTCATCGAGGCGCCAGGCGAAGGGAATTTTTTAGTTTCGCATGAAAGATGATCAACGTTCAAGTCGCCTTTTTCCATGGTAGAGCATATCAAGGCAGTTCATTCCGTCCTTCTTGTAACTCATGTATTTGCCGGCAGCGTCGGCCTGCTGGCGGGAACGGTCAGCATAGTCCGGCGGAAATCGGGAAGAGGGCACCGTGTATCCGGCCGGATCTTCCTCTACGCGATGACGGTTTCCGCCTTGCTGGCCGTTGTTTTGTTTTACTACGGTCGTAATGTGTTCCTGCTGGCCACCGGTGTCTTCACGCTTTATCTGGTGCTCTCCTCTTACAGGGCGATGCTGCATTATCGCCACAAAGCACGCACCATGGATTTCACGTTCGACCGTTTTCTGAGTGCCGGGATGATGGTCTTCTCGCTGTTACTTGTCGGCCTTGCTTCACTGTTTTTCTACCAAGGCTCGCCGTTCGGACTCGTCCCGCTTTCGTTCGCAGCCATCGGTGCGAACGGCGCCCGTGGGGACTTCCGACGTTTCAGGAATCCCCCGGAAGACAGGTTGGTCTGGTTGCGTGTCCATCTGGGCAGGATGACGGGGTCATACATGGCGGCTCTGACCGCATTTCTGGTCAATAATATCTACCGGCTCGGCCTGCCGGGACCCGCCGTCCTGTGGTGGAGCCTGCCCGGCCTCTTGTTAGCGCCGGTGTTGTTCAGGTGGCTCAGGAAGTATCGACGCACGTCGACAAGTTGAATTTCCGTACTCCCGGTGCCCGCGTTGAGGGATTAAAAATACCGTACATCGGGTCATTATTGTCGTACCTTGTGCCACTCATTCTGCAACTCAAGCTCCACCGTACATGTTGTCTCACATATGGGAGATGAGTAGTTTGATCCAATACAAAATATGAACAGAATACTCGTCATCCTGACCATTGATACGGATAATCTTCCGGGGAATTTTGCTGAGATATTGCAACACGAACGCGAAGTAGTCGCGCAATGGAAAAAAGAAGGTTTCTTGGAACAGCTTTTCCTGCGGCCGACTAAAAACGGGGCGGTTTTCCTATTCAAGGATCTTGACGAAGAGAACGTGAGTCGGCTGATGACCACCCTCCCTTTGTATCAGTTGAAGAAGTCGCTGGAGGTGCTGCCGCTCATCAAAGATACCTTGTGAGCGCCTTTCCGTGGTCGGGGCTTTCAAGCGCAGCTATCTGATCAACGGACCTGTCGTGTTGTGATTCAATTGAATAAGGACAATTTATTCATGAAGCAATGAAAGGAAAAGCAGGTTACAGGCTGGCGATCGGGGTCTTCTTTTTACAGTTTATCTCCTGCGGTGCAGAAAGAGAAGATGTGGTCCCATTTGCACCGACTTCGCAGGAGGTGTATCCGGAAGACACCGTTTTACAAAGCGTCACTCCTAAAAAGGCGATGATCATCATCGCTCACGACGATGACATGTCATCCATGACAGGAACCATCTCCCGGCTCCATAAAAAAGGATGGGAGATCTGTGTGCTCAGTTTCCAACTGGGAGCTGAGCGGGACGTCGCGCACCGGGCGGCTTGCGCCGGCATACTGGACACGGTTACATTCTTCGATCTTGCGTATTCGCAGTGGAGGTTGGACCTTGGTAAACGGAAAGAGGACGAGCTGTACTTGCCGATACCCAAGGATCAGTTTTCAGGAACCTTCAATCAGCGGATCGTGGAAGAGGAATTGATACGGCGAGTCAATGAATTCGGTCCGTCTGTCCTTTTTACGCTTGACAACGAGATAGGGGCATACGGCCATCCTGAGCATGTATTCCTCAGTCAGTTGGTGTTGGATGTGGCCAAGTCAGGAAAAACAAAGGCCGCCTACATCTATCAGAGTGTCTATACGCCCCATATGATGGCCAGCATCATGGAGCGTCACGCACAGCGAATGAAAGAGTGGGGGTTTGCAGGTGACAATTGGGAGAAGGCCAAGGCCCTTTACCACGTAACCGGCACACCGCTTCCTACCACTCAGATCCACATATCCGGCGAGGCGAAGGAGAAAATGGATTATTTGAAATCCTACAACGAGCGCGAGCAGAAAACCATCGGGTTCTTCATCCCGGCGTTTCAGGAATATTCCGCCGAAGAATATTTTAAGATATTCGACAGGGAGTTTTTTAACGTGATTGTGATTGATTGAATTAAGTCCCGGTGCTATGCAGCCGCATAAACTCCGTTATGTGAGATTTTCAATTCTTCACAAACCTTTCGCTACGCGTGATTTATTATCCCGCGCAACCTCAGCCGTTGATAAATGAAAAAAGCGGGCAGCGCCCGCTTTTTCAGTGAAGTAGTAGCCTTGGTGCCGAGTCGAAATCAAGATATGCCGGATCTGACAAGTGCCGGTTGATTTGTCTCTGTGCCAATCAATGACGGACCATCGTACGGCTCGTCGAAGCACCGTTGGAAGAGAGGACGTACAAGTACAGCCCCGGTTGCCATTCCGAACTGTTGACCTCTACGTCGTAGTCCCCGGCTGCCATGTCGGCGTCCACCGGCGTATCCACCAGTTTGCCGGTCATGTCGAATACCTGAAGCGTTACCGGGCCGGAAACCGGCACCTTGAAGCCGATCTGCGTGTATTCGCCGAAGGGATTCGGGATGTTTTGTCCGAGTGAAAGCTGTTCCGGGGAAAAGCCGGTCTGGCGTATCCTGCAGTTCGGAGCATCCTGCACCTCGATCGGACGCATCATCTCGTTGTCTTCGTGCGAGAGGATGTGGCAATGCCACAC
>JBJOMN010000051.1:0-73684 GCA_046052345.1 Bacteroidota bacterium
ATCAGGGCTTTAGGAGAAATTTTGTTGACCGACTAGGATTCGAACCTAGAAAGGCAGAACCAAAATCTGCAGTGTTACCATTACACCATCGGTCAATCGTGGCGCAAAGGTAAAAAAATCCGATTGAAACAAAAAGACCTTGGACAAGGCGGATACACCGGATTCCAAGGTATACCGGAAGCAAGAAAATTCGAGTTGCGGGTAGCGAGTAGCGCGTTACGTAAAGAGAGAAATGAGTTGCGGCCCCACAGCTTTCGCAACGCGCAACTTGCATCTCGCAACTCTCTCCTACTTACTCGCAATCAGGTAAATATCCCAAGTAGTATCCAAGTCCCCGCTCTGCAGCAGGAAATCCTTGGTCGTGATGTCGGTCGTGGTGCTCACCTTCTCCTTCAGCTTATTACGCATCAGATTGGTGATCAGATTATAGGGGGCGGTCAGCCAGGAGGCCGGCAAACGCTTGTGCAAACCCAGGATATCGAACTTCAGGATCATCCGAACGAACTTTCCGTTCTCCGCATAGTACGCATTCACCCGCTCATTACCGTTCAACCCCTTCAGCTCGAAACTACCCGTCAGATCGCCCACTTCTTTCCGCATCTCTTCGAACGTGTACTCATGCACATGGAAAGGATTTCGCGCCAACGACTTTTTCACATTCGGGGTCGTCACCAACAATTTGCCACCCGGCTTCAATACACGCAGACACTCCTTCAGGAAGGTCTTCCGCTCTGAAATGTGCTCTATGAATTGGAAAGCCGTAATCACATCGAAACTTGCATCCGGGAATGAAAGCGGTGGAACTACACCCTGCTTGAAACTCAGGTTCTTGATGTCTGAATATCGCGCAGCATTGTCCGATACGGTGCCCGCGTCATAGTCCAGCCCGGTGATCTCCGAAGCGCTTTTCGCCATCAAGGCCGTACCGTATGCGTTCCCGCAACCGACATCCAGAACGGTTTTACCCGTAATAAAAGGGACTGCGAATTCGTATGCGAACTGACAACGCTGGTAGGTGACATTGTTCGCTTCATCGTGATGGGCGCGCTCATGGGTGGACATGGGGGCAAAAATAGGGAATTTGGCGAAGGGAGGCGAGTTGCGGGCTTGTCCGCCGAAGGCGGATGCGAGTTGCGAGTTGCGGGTTCCAAGTGTATCAGGAGGGCGAAAATGAACGAATTGGGGGTTAAAAAAACCGCTAAAAAACCCTGAAAAAACGCCCGTTTTCATACCTTCGCACGTCACCTTTTGACCCCCATGAAATACAGACTGCTTAACAACCTCATCGGCTGGATCGTCTTCGCGATCGCCGCTTTCACCTACATCTCGACCATTGAACCCACCGGCAGCTTCTGGGACTGCGGTGAATTCATCGCAACCGCCCATAAACTGGAGGTCGGTCACCCACCCGGTGCTCCCACTTTCCTGATGCTGTCCCGCGTCTTCATCCTCTTCGCCGGCGACAACGTCAAGATGTTCCCCATCATGGTGAACATCCTTTCCGCCCTCATGAGCGCCTTCACCATCCTTTTCCTCTTCTGGACCATCACGCACCTCGCGCGCAAGATCGTCATCGGAAAGGGCGAAGAGACCATGGATAAGATCCTGGCCGTACTCGGAGCCGGCGCAGTCGGCGCCCTTGCCTACACGTTCTCCGATTCCTTCTGGTTCTCCGCTGTCGAAGGGGAAGTGTATGCGAGCTCCTCGTTCTTCACAGCCATCGTCTTCTGGCTGATGCTGAAATGGGAGAGCGTCGCCGACGAACGACACAGCATGCGCTGGCTGATCCTGATCGCCTACCTCATGGGCCTCAGTATCGGCGTCCACCTGCTGAACCTGCTTACCATTCCCGCACTCGCCTTCATCTACTACTTCAAACGCACACCGAAAGTCACCGCCAAAGGCGTCGTCACCACCTTTGCTATCGGAACCGGCATCCTCGGACTCATCCAATACGGCATCATCCAGGGCTTCATCTCGCTGGCCGGTTCGTTCGACCTCTTCTTCGTCAACACTCTCGGGATGCCCTTCGGATCAGGTATCATCTTCTACGGACTGCTCCTGCTCGGCGGCATTGTCTGGGGCCTGATATACACCAAGCGCAAAAACCAACCGCTCTGGAACACCGCCGTCCTCTGTGTGGCTTTCATCCTCATCGGATATTCCTCCTTCGCTCAGATCGTCATCCGCTCCAACGCAAACACGCCGCTCGACGAAAACAATCCTGAAAACGTCTTCAACTTCATCTCCTACCTGAAGCGGGAACAGTACGGGGACCGTCCGCTCTTCTACGGACAGAATTACAATGCACGTGTGATCGACCAGAAAGAAAACGGCAAGACATGGGCAAAGATCCCCGGTGTCGACAAATATGTCGAAGGGCCTGCCCGCTTGGAAGCGGTCTACGAACCCGGCAAATCCACCCTCTTCCCGCGCATGTGGAGCCCGCAACAGAATCACGTGAACGAATACAAGAAGTGGGCCGACATCAAGGGAGACCGCACCCCGACGCTGAGCGACAACATCAAATTCTTCTTCGTCTACCAGCTGGGGGAAATGTACTGGCGTTATTTCATGTGGAATTTCGCAGGGCGGCAGAACGACAACCAAGGACCCGGCGGTATCACCAAGGGCAACTGGATCAGCGGCGTGGATTTCATCGACGAAATGCGCCTCGGTCCGCAGGCCAAACTGCCCGAGAGCATGAAGGCGAACCGCGCCCGCAACCTCCTGTACTTCCTTCCGTTCCTGCTGGGACTCGTCGGACTCGTTTATCAGTTCAACCGTGCGAACCTTGACGGATGGATCGTGTTCCTCCTGTTCTTCATGACCGGTATCGCGATTGTCATTTACCTCAACGGTACACCGCAGCAACCGCGTGAGCGCGACTACGCCTACGCCGCCTCGTATTACGCCTACTCCATCTGGATCGGCCTGGGCGTCCTGGCCCTGTTCGACTTCCTGCGCCGTAAGGTTGCCGGTACCGCCAGCGCGATGATCGCAACGACCGTCTGCCTTGTCGCAGTTCCCGTCCTGATGGCCCGTGCAGAATGGGACGACCACAACCGTTCCAACCGTTATACGTCGCGGGACTTCGCGGTCGACTATCTGGAATCCTGCGCACGCAACGCCATCCTTTTCACGAACGGCGACAACGACACCTTCCCGCTGTGGTATGCACAAGAGGTGGAAGGCATCCGCACGGACGTCCGGGTCGTCAACCTGAGCCTGCTTAATACCGACTGGTACATCGACCAGCTCAAGCGCAAATATTACGACAGCGATGCCATCGCTATCTCCTGGTCGCAGGACAAATACATCCTCGGTCAGCGCGATTATCTCCCTTACTACGACCGCGGCCTCAAGGACCCGGTCGAACTCAAGGAACTCGTCGATTTCATGGGAAGCGACAATGCCTCTAACAAAGCCACCACCCAGAACGGCGAGTCCATCAACTATTATCCCACCAAGAAAGTAAAGCTGACCGTCGACAGCGCGGCAGTGATCGCCAACGGTGTCGTAAGGCCGGAGAATGCCGGAAAGATCGTCAAGACCATGGAGTTCGAGCTTCCGGGGCAGTATCTGATGAAGAACGACCTGATGATCCTGAACATCCTGGCCAACAACAACTGGAAGCGACCGATCTATTTCGCAACTACCGTCGGCTCCGAGAATTATCTGAATCTCCAGTCCTACTTCCAGCTCGAAGGTCTTACTTACCGTATCGTTCCGATCTTCACGCCGGCCAACAACGAACTCGCGATCGGACGTGTCGAGACCGACACCATGTACCGCAACGTGATGACGCGCTTCGTATGGGGCAACATGAACGACGAAAAGGTCTACCTGGACGAGAACAACCAGCGCATGACCACCAACATCCGGATCAACTTCACCCGGCTGGCCGAGCAGCTGATGAGCGAAGGCAAGCGCGACTCCGCCGTCAAGGTGCTCGACAAATGCGTGGAGGTCACCCCCGACAAGACCATCCCTTACAATTATTTCATGATCAACGTGGCCGCGCTTTACTACCGTGCAGCCGGCGCATTCGGCCCATTGACGGACAGTGCCGCGGTTTCTTCGGAGTCGTCCAAAGCGCTCATAGCGAAGGGAAATGCGGTCGCGGAACGGATCATGGACATCTACGGCAACAACGTCGACTATTACCTGTCGCTGAAAGGGACCAAATACTTCAAGCTGATCGATACGGATATGAACCAGGCCATGTATATCATGCAGGCCGTGAGCAACATCGTGAAGCAGAGCGGACAATCCGAACTCGCAGCCAAACTGGAAAAGCGTTTCACGGACGCAGCCGCCCAAGGCGAAGGGTTCTGACAGCCCCGGAACGTAACACGAGCAGGGACCGGACCTCCGGTTCCTGCTTTTTTTATGACCTTTGCTGAGTATGCGACCGCCGCTTCTCGTCCAACGGCTATTTTTCTCCCTGGTTTGGAAGATGCCTTCCAAAGAGAAAGTGCTTTATCTGACTTTTGATGACGGCCCTATTCCGGAAGTGACGCCTTGGGTGCTGGAGCAGCTGGACCATTTCGGTGCGAAAGCGACCTTTTTCTGCATCGGGAATAATGTACGAAAGCACAGAAACGTCTACCAACGTATCCTGCAGAGCGGTCATTCCGTCGGGAATCACACGTATCATCACCTCAACGGATGGAGCACCTTCAACAGCGATTATTTCAAGGACATTGAACTGTGTAACCGCCTCGTCGGGTCTGAACTGTTCAGGCCGCCTTACGGAAAGATCCGACCCACGCAGATCGCCCGGTTGAAGTATGCATACAGGATTATCATGTGGGATGTGCTGAGCAGGGATTACGACCGAAATCTAACCGGCGAAACCGTTCTGAACACCGTGCTTGAAAACTCCCGACCGGGATCTATCATCGTGTTCCACGACAGTCTGAAGGCAGAAGAGCGCCTACGGTACGCACTGCCGAAAGTACTGGAGCATTTTTCTGCGAAAGGATACCGGTTTGTTAGTCTTTAGTCGGTGGTCGATAGTCGAGCGCCTATGGTTATTAGAACTACCAAGTGCGCTACCCTCGGACCTATTAGCCCACCTTGGACTTGTCCAAAAACCCCTGAAACTTCTATTGCCTATCTTTGTTGAATCATAGCTGACATGGAAAATTATCCTTCCTACTGTAATGACCTGAATGCTTACTCGCGTTTCCTGACCCGTGAAGTGCGGATCGGAGAACTCCTTTTAGGCGGCACGAATCCCATCCGTGTGCAATCAATGACCACTACGGATACCATGGATACGGCTGCCACTGTGGCCCAAAGCATCCGGATGATCGAAGCGGGTTGCGAGCTGGTGCGTATTACCGCCCCGAGCGTCAACGAAGCACGCAATCTCGAAAACATCAAGAACGAACTGCGCAACCGCGGCTATTCCACACCGTTGGTGGCAGACATACACTTCACACCGAACGCTGCAGAAGTCGCGGCACGTATCGTGGAAAAAGTCCGCATCAATCCGGGCAACTACGCCGATAAGAAGAAATTCGAGACCATCGATTACAGCGACAGTGCCTACCGGGAGGAGCTCGACCGTATCCGTGAGCGGTTCATTCCATTGGTAAGGGTATGTAAAGAGTACGGGACCGCCATGCGCATCGGAACGAACCACGGTTCACTGAGCGACCGCATCCTTAGCCGCTATGGCGACACCCCGCACGGCATGGTGGAGTCGGCCATGGAATTCCTTCGCATCTGTGAAGACGAAGGCTTCCGGCAGATCGTACTGTCCATGAAAGCGAGCAACCCGCAGGTCATGGTACAGGCGTACCGGCTTCTGGTAGCCACGATGCGCAGCAACGGTATGAATTATCCGTTGCATCTCGGCGTTACGGAGGCAGGCGACGGAGAAGACGGGCGTATCAAGTCCGCCATCGGTATCGGCACATTGCTCGAAGACGGACTGGGAGATACCGTCCGTGTATCACTCACAGAGGATCCCGAATTCGAGATACCGGTCGCCAAGATGCTGGTAGAACGCTACGTCGGTCGGCGGACAGGTTCCCGCGCTGAGCCGTCGACGACTCCATCACGCATCGAGTTGCCCTATTCGCCCTACGATTATTCGCGACGGGACACTGTTGAAGTCCTCAATTTGGGCGGCAAGAACGTGCCACGTGTCATCGCCGACTATAGCAAGAAAGAAAAAATCACCGCGGCTTCGCTTTTCCAGGTCGGTTATACTTATCAGGTTGATGCCGACAAATGGAATCTCTCCGACCAGGCCTGTGATTTCATCTACGCCGGGGATCTTCCCGTCGATTTCGATATCCCCGGAACGCTCGGAATCATCGTCAACTCAGGCAGCTTCGCTGCTGTTGCGCACAAAGAGCGGCACTATCCGCTGTTCTGTGCGGGAGAATATTTCCGCGCTGAAAAGAAATCCGCTTACCTGAACTTCGTCGCCATCGACCGTTCAAGCCTCTTCTCGGATCCTGATTTCGATCTCTCCCGCCTGGACGGCACAGTCGTACTGATTGTCGATACGATGGATGCACACGGCATGGCGGATGAAAGATCCGTCGTCGCTGAACTGATGAAACAAGGTTGCACAAGACCGGTCGTCCTCAAGCGCAACTATGCCGGTATCACTCCTGAACACCTCCAATTATTCGCCTCCACGGATTTCGGCGGATTGCTGCTGGATGGAATGGGGGACGGTCTTTGGGTAAAAGCTCCCGGAATCGCCCCGGAAAGCTTCATCAACAGCACCGCTTTCGGCATCCTTCAAGGAACCCGGACACGTATTTCCAAGACGGAATACATTTCATGCCCTTCCTGCGGCAGGACCCTTTTCGACCTGCAGGAGACGACTGCGAAAATCCGCTCACGGACGGATCACCTGAAAGGTGTCAAGATCGGCATCATGGGCTGTATCGTGAACGGCCCCGGAGAGATGGCCGATGCCGACTACGGATATGTAGGAACTGGGGCCGGAAAAATCACACTTTACAAAGGCCGTGAAGTCGTTAAAAGGAACATCGACGAAATTTCTGCCGTCGACGAACTCATCGCACTCATCCGCGAACACGGAGATTGGGTGGAGGGGAGTCGGTAGTTAGAGGTTAGAGGTTGGTAGTCCGGAGTCGACCGTCGACAACCAAAAACTTGCTGCCTGGAACTTGCAATCAGGAACCTGGAATTAACAACTACATTCCAAACACTTCCCGTTTCACCCACGCCTTTCCCCACTCCTGGAGATCCTGATCGCTCCAAAGTTCCGGATAGAAAATACGTTTCTGGAAGCGCGGCGGCAGGTATTTCTGCCAGTTGGTTCCACCGGTAGCGGCAATGTCTTCAGGGTCTTTTTGCAGATAACGGACGGCTGATTTGTAATGGCTGAGCGGCCAATTGACGTTCACATTCACGTCCAGCAATTTCAGGGCATTGATCAGCTTGGGGTCCTGCTGCTCCTCCGCAGGCAGTGAACGGTACAGCACACGAAGATTCTTCCCTTGGTATTCCTTGGCCAATTTAGTCAGCTCAAAAGAGTATTTCTCCTCGAACTGACGAAGCGTAAGCGTCTTCTTTCCGGTGGCTAACTCCGTCGCTCCCGCCTTCCAGTAGATGTGCTCGAACATCTTCTCCATCGACGGAGGATTTTTCTCGAACTCTTCACGTACGTCCTTGTCCACCAATCGTGACATATCGGTGGAACAGATCTCTATCATCCTGTATTGCGCGCTCTGGAAACCGCTGGCAGGTAACAGGCTCATCCGGAACTTGAGGAACTGTCCGGGCTCCATACCGTCGACCATGATATCGAAAGAACGGACAAGGTTCTCGAAATAGTTGTTGATCCGCTGAATGCGTTGCAGCAGGTACGTGCCGTCTACCTTCTCCCGGGCCGCGAGCTGGCTGAATTCATTAAGGCTTAATTTGAAGTACAGCTCGGTGATCTGATGATAGATGATGAAGATATGTTCATCGGGAAATGCCGTCTTGGGATTCTGCAGCGAAAGCAAGGTGTCCAAGTGGATATAATCCCAGTACGTGAGGTATTCGGCATACAAGAGGCCGTCCAGATAGGAAATCAGGTCCTGGCCCATCGCGGCATACTTCTTCTCGAGCGCCTCGATGCGGGTGAGCAATTCGGGTTTCATTTCCATAAAAGCAAATGTCTTAAAAAACTCGGAAGGATGTCCGGCCGGACTACCTGTTTTTGACCAGTTTGCCCGATGTCATCCGGCCCTTAGGATCCGTCAAACGGTAGAAGTAGGCCCCCGAAGGGAAAGAAGATGTTTCCAACGAAACAGTCGAGGTCAATCGCTCATCCAATACGTCCCGTCCCAAGGCGTCTGTCAGCTGCAGACGGTACTCCTCGCCGGCAGGTACTTCTACACGAAGCAGATCTGTGAAAGGGTTCGGGTAGACGCGGGACAATTCTGCAGCAGGACGACCGATTGAAGTCCCGAGCAACGTATCGATGGCGATGTTGTCGATGTATAGCGCCTGACCGAATCGCCCGATATTTACGAAAGCAAGGATGACTTCGGACTGGCCGGTGAAGGCGCTGATATCGACCGAGTCCTTCCGCCAGTCGGTCGCAGCAGGAATGAACATCTGCGCCGTGAGTGTAGGAGCTGTGGCGAGGTCCTGGCCTCCTTTCCGATAGACGGATGTGAACGTCAGGCCGCAATCGTCCGATACGAAGACTTCCAGCGAATCGGAATAGGTCGCATTGTAATCCGCATACGCGACATCGAACGTAAGCAATGCCCCCGGCCAAGCCGACAGGTCGCACTTCGAAGTCCATACCTGGTCACGTGCACCTGCTATATCGATGTTAAAGTTGTCATATTGCATACAACGGTTGCTGAGGCCGAATCCTCCTGCACCGTTATAGATGATCCAGTTGGTGATGCCCGAACCCAATCCACGCAACCGCCAGTCGGCCGGAAACTGCCCCGACTGGAAATCCTCCCGTATTACTGTCGAGCCGGATGGAATCGTTTCGATGAATCCGAATTTTGTAACCGTATCAGAAACTCCCTGGTCGGTCACTACCAGCGTGACATCGAAGCTGCCGGAGCTCTGGTAAACGACCTGAGGGTACATTCCCGTGAACGTGGAAGGGGCTGCGCCGGGAAATGACCATGTATATACAGCCGAAGTGCTCGCAACGGCATGCGGTACGAAACGCACGGTGTCTCCCGGGCAATAGAAGTTCCGGTAGTCGGCAGAAAAATCAGCGATGACCTCAGAAGGTTCTGCGAGTTCAGTCTCCCAGATGCCCAGCTGCCAGGTAGCCAACCGGAGCTTCGCATCCCTGTAGAACGGTACGGTACGCAGCGGATAGGAGGCTGCGGGCAAACCGCTGCCCACGACGATCCAATCGGGCATCAAAGCGTTCCGATAGAAAACAGGACCGTGATAGGTTGCGACGTAGGTACCGCCGTTAGTGCCGAACTGATGACACAAGGCTTTTATGCTTAGATTGTCCAGTACGGAGGTGGTGATATTCGACCACGTAGTTCCCGCATTGTCACTACGGTACACTTTGTTGCCGTTTGATCCGCCGGGGAATGCGATCCAAAGCACGTCGGCATCCGTCCCGCTGATGGTAAAGAGCAATTCACGTTTGGACTGCGGAAGGACGACCTGGTTCCAGCTCACGCCGTGATCGACGGAGCGCCACAATATGCTCCGGTTATTGACCACCTGCTGCAGGAAGAAAACGTTCTTGTTGACTCGCGACTGTTCGATCCACAACACAGGATTGGATGAAGAGTTTCCGAACGTGAACCGCGGTGAGAAGGTCTGTCCGCCATTGATGCTCTTCAAGAAAACATTGTCCTTTCCTGTATAGGCTACATTCCAGTAATCCCAGTCGAAGAGGATGCGGGAGCTTGCATTGTCCACATAGCTCTCGTTGGGGTCGGTATCCATACCGAAGGATGCCGCGTAGCCGTTGATCGTATCGGGCAGAATGACGCCGTCGATATCACTGAAATAGGTCTTGCGTTCATTGCTGTAGTTCACATATCCGGTGGCAGCTTCTCCCCCGCCGAGTTGGAGGTACTGTCCGGCCGGATAACCGTCCCTGCGCGCGGCATTCCCGTTATGATAACGCCCGCCTACCATGATATCATCGTTCCAGCCCTGGTCGAAGCCCCAGAAAGCGGCACCGTAAATACCGTAGGTACGGGATGTATGGGAAAGCATGAAGGTGGTGGAATAATTGATACCCCCGTCGCTGGCCAGCCATACTTCTTCAGTTGTAGCAGAGGTCTTATACACTTTGAGCTCCTGGTTGTCCGGATGCACATAACGTATGCTTCCGACATATCCGCCGACCGGTCCGAAATTGGCGGCACCGTCATTGCTTCGCCATAGGCTCATCCCGCCGATCAGAATCTTATTGGGATTCACCTGTGAGGCCACCAGTGCCGTGTTGTAGTAGATCTGATTATACGTGGATCCGCCCCCGTCGAAGGTCATCATGTTGGGGTGCGTGGAAGCGTTGTAGGGAGCTCCGATCAGCCCGTGCGGCAGTGACCAGCTCTCGCCGCCATCGTCACTGCGATAAACTCCTATCTGACCGTTGAGCTGCAACTGTGCCGTCGACTGGCTGGAGCCTACCAATAGGACATAGATGCGGGAGGTATCCGCTTCGGTCACCGCAATGCGCCCTCCGAAACTCTCGATCAGTCCGGCATCGGCAGCCGGAACCGAGAACCAGCCGGTCGTCTTGGGTAAGAACGTGGCACCGGTATCCAGTGATTTCTGGAAATACGGAATCTTGGTAACGGGATCGTACCTGAGCGCATAGACGACTGCGGGGTTCAGAGGATTCATGGCCACCGACTGGCATTGTCCGCCGTAGACTCCGGACCAGTTAATTCCGCCGTCGACAGAACGGTAGAGCGAATCGGCGGCTGCGGCAAATACGACGGAGGGATCATAGCTGCTGTACAGGAACTGGAAAACCTGCAGCGCACGTGAGGACAGACTTCCGGAAAGGATCCTCGTCCAGGTAGTCCCGCCGTCCGTACTGCGATACCACCGTTCGTCCGCACACATGAGCACCTCGTTCTCGTTTACGGGATGCACGGCGATAGCCGTAACCGTAACGTGGTCGTAATTGGATGAAAGATAGTTCCAGTGGATTCCACGGTCGGAAGTACGGTAGACTCCGCCGTTCTCAGTGCCGCAATAAAGCACATCCGGGTTGGACAGGCTCCTGTCTATGCAATAGACATTCGCGTGCCAGGAAATGGGAACCACGGGATCTGAAGGCACATTCCTCCGACGATAATTCACTTCGGGACCCACGAAGGACCAGGGTGCTCCGGAAGAGCGACGGGACAGCGCAGCCGGATGGGTTGCAGTCGGCCGATGGACAGAACCATCCTCCGCTACGAATTCCTGAACGAACCTTCTCCAATGCCGGTAATAGCCGGTGTATGGTGTCTGTTCAAAGGGATGGGTACTGTAATAGGATTCATACGCTGCATCCACGGCATACACATTGACGTCACTGCGACACATCATACGCACCCATTCCGGCGCTGCAGGGTCCGTGGTATCAGGCGCGGCAAGGCGAAGCTGAGGGAGTGCGGTAAACGGTGAAGCAAGGAACAGCAGTAACAGCAGACGTTTCATACTGCTAAAGTACGAAAAGCGGGAAGTGTCACTTGGCGACAAGCGCCGGAGGATTCAGAAGGTTCTCGTAGCCGGTGAGATCCATCTTAATGGAACCCACAAGGATATTCGACTGGACACGGACGGGTATGCGGTTCATGTCATCACTTACCCAGACGGTCATGTCCTCTTCCTCTTTGAACACCCTTCCCTCCTGCAACACGGGACGGAAGATGATGCAATCGAAGGTCCCAAGGTCCGTGCGTAATTTTTCGCGTCCGATGAATTTGATGTTCAAAGGGATGATTGCATCGTCCAGGTAACCGTTGATGGGAAAGATGTCGCCCGGCTTGGAGTCCTTGAAATCGATCGTCCTCGCGTAATAGAAAGCCGATATCAGGTCCTGGGTGTTCTCAGGCATATAAATGGTCTTCTTCTCACTCATTACCGAGTCCTTGTAATGGTTGAAGATCGCCCGCTGTTTCTTCTTGTATCCGCCTTCTTCGATATTCCTGAGGAATAACCAGGGCAGCATGGCTTCGCTGTCGACAAAGGATTCGAAGCGGTCACGCACCTTGAAAAACCAGTCGAAGGCGCCGACGGATTTTCCGGTGCCGATGACGTGGTAGCACTCCCTGGTACCGATCTTCTTGATGGCAGGCGCCACCTCCAGGGTTGCAACCCCTGCATCCACGAAACCGTAATGCAACCGGAAGGTCAGTTTCTCGCCGGTCTTAAAGGATCGGTTTTCAATTGTACGCAGCCGTTGCTGACCCGCTACTTTACCGCTGCGTGTGAAGCAGCATAAAAGGAGGAAGAGGAAGGTGGGAATAAGGCGCATATGTTCCCTGAAGGCAACTTTCAGGCCAAAACGAAATAAACAGGCGGAAAATTATATTAATCCGCAGACGCCTTCACGGAAAAACCGAAATGATCAGCCGATGTTGCCGCCGAGTGTTTCATCATCGGACTCTTCGGCTGCGGACTGCTCTTCTTCGGAGGGATTTTCAAGGTTCTCCATGAAAATCTGACGGCGATCCGGTACGGGGAGTTCGGATTCTTCAACCAGCTCGGAACCTGTTTCCTCTTCCATGGAAGGCATACTGATCTCATCGAAGGAAGTCTCTTCGACGTCAATAGTGAATTCCTGCTCTGTCGTGACCGGCTCCACGGAATCATCCGAAGCTGTATCGGACGCATCCAGGGGCATACCGATCTCATTGCTCTCGGTCTGGATGTCTTTCAGTTGCGGCAGGTCTTTCACCGATTTGATGCCGAAATAATCCATGAAGCTGTCGCTGGTGCTGTATAGTATCGGACGACCGGCACCTTCGCTTTTTCCGGAGATGGAGATGAGTTCCTTCTCCAGCAACTTCTGAATGGCATAGTCACAGTTCACACCGCGGATACGCTCGATCTCAGGCTTGGAGATCGGCTGGCGGTAGGCGATGATGGACAGGGTTTCCATCTGAGCGACAGAAAGACGCTTCTTGGCCTTGTGCTGGATAAGGGCATTCACCGTAGGGAAATAATCCTTCTTGGTAAGGAACTGGTAGCCTTCCGAAATCTCCACCAACTCGAATGCGAACTCGTCTCCGAGGTACTTTTCGCGGATCGTCTCCGCGGCGGCTACGATCTCTTCCTCTGTCAATTCCCAGCCGTAGCTGAGCTTGAGGGAGGCGGCAATTTCCTGGATTCCAAGACTCTGTTCGGAACAGAAAATCAGGGCTTCGATATGTTGGTGCAGTTGGTTCATTTTTGGCAGTAAAATCCCTTTTTTGAGCTGATTTCGAATCCAAACTTATCAAAATCCGCTCTAATAATCCAATTTATGAAATGCCTGAAGCAATAAGGGACTAATTCTAAGCAGAATAGGTTTTACACAACGATGTTTACGATACGGCCGGGGACGACCACCACTTTCTTCGGGGGCTTTCCGTCCAGAATACGTTGAACCGCCTCCGTTTTAAGGACCTCCGCCTCGATCTCCTCCTTGGAGAGTCGCAGTGAGATCTCCAGGTTGAATTTGGTCTTGCCGTTGAACGAAACGGGATACGAGAAAGCGTCCTCTTGCAGGTACTCCTCGGCCAGAGCGGGGAAGCGGGCTGCCGTTACGCTCTGCTGATGACCAAGTCGGCTCCATAGCTCCTCCGCGATGTGCGGGGCGAACGGAGCGAGGACGACCGTCAGCGGCTCGAGGATCGCGCGGTGGTTGCACTTGATTTCCGACAGCTCGTTCACGCAGATCATGAAAGCGCTTACAGAGGTATTGAAAGACAGTCGCTCCATGTCGTCCTGAACACGCTTGATGAGCTTATGCAAAGCCTTGAGTTCTTTCCGGCCCGGCGACTCATCGCTTACGACAAAAATTTCGCCAGCGTGAAACAATCTCCAGAACTTGCGAAGGAATCCGGCAGTGCCGGTGATGCCGCTGGTGTTCCAGGGTTTCGAGAGTTCAAGCGGCCCGAGGAACATCTCGTACAGGCGGAAACAGTCGGCACCATATCGCTCGATCATGTCATCCGGATTGACGACGTTCCATTTTGATTTGGACATCTTCTCCACCTCCGCTCCGCAGACGTACTTTCCGTCCTCCAGGATGAACTCGGCACTCGCGTTTTCGGGGCGCCATTTCCGGAATGCTTCCAGATCGAGAACATCGTTCTCGACGATGTTCACATCGACATGCAAAGCGGTGGTTTCGTAGCCTCCGCGCAGGTTGTACGATACGTATTGGTTGGTATCCTTGATCCTGTAAACGAAGTTGGAGCGGCCCTGGATCATTCCCTGATTGACCAGACGGAAGGCAGGTTCCTTGACAGGTACATATCCGCGATCGTGCAGGAACTTGGTCCAGAAACGGACATAAAGAAGGTGACCGGTAGCATGTTCGGAGCCGCCGATGTAGAGGTCCACATCGCCCCAGTAGTCGACGGATTCCTTCGATGCGAAAGCGGATGCGTTTCCGGGATCCATATACCTCAGGAAATACCAGGAGGATCCTGCCCAGCCGGGCATGGTCGTGGTTTCGAGCGGATGTCCTTTATAGTTCCAGTCGGCGGCTCGTGCCAACGGAGGTTCTCCGGTAGAAGTAGGCAGGAATTTATCGACCTCCGGAAGCACGACCGGGAGATCCTTCTCCTCGACAGGAAACGGAACTCCGTCCTTATAATAGACCGGAATGGGTTCGCCCCAATACCGTTGCCGCCCGAATGCGGCATCACGCAGTCGATAATTGATCTTGCCCTTGCCGGCACCCTGCTTTTCGATTTCACGCACAGCGGCTGAAACGGCCTCTTTGACTTCCAGACCGTCCAGAAAACCGGAGTTCATGCATGTGCCTTCCTTGGCGTCCCAGCTTTCTTTTTGGACGTCCGTTCCTTCAGGCGCGGAAATGACCTGCAGGATGGGCAATCCGAAACGCGTGGCAAAAAGGTGGTCGCGTGAGTCGTGGGCGGGAACCGCCATAACGGCCCCGGTGCCGTACCCCGCAAGGACATATTCCCCAACCCATACCGGTATCTTTTTTCCGGTGAAAGGATGCAACGCATAGGCGCCGGTGAAACAGCCACTGACGGTCTTGGTCATTTGACGCTCACGTTCGGTCTTGTTCTTCGCAGTGCTCACATAGGCCTCCACCGCTGCGCGCTGTTCGGACGTGGTGATGGCATCCACGAGTTCATGTTCGGGAGCGAGTGTGAGAAAAGATACTCCGAAGACGGTATCAGGACGCGTGGTGAAGACCTCTATGGAGGCATCGTGACCGTCGAGCCGGAAGAAGAGGGAGGCTCCTTCCGACCGACCGATCCAGTTGCGCTGGTGCTCCTTGATGGAGTCGCTCCATTCGATGATCTCAAGGTCGTTGAGCAGGCGTTCCGCATAGGCGGTGATCCGCATGCTCCATTGACGCATCTGTTTGCGTTCCACCGGGTGACCGCCGCGTTCGGAGACCCCTTCTTTCACTTCATCGTTGGCAAGGACGGTACCGAGGGCAGGGCACCAGTTCACCCATGCTTCGCCGAGGTAGGCCAGGCGGAACTCCATCAGTACATCGCTCTTCTCTTTCTCGGAGAAATTTTTCCATTCCGGTGCGGTGAATGGGGCGACGGAATGTTCAATGTCACCGGTGAGCACCCGGTCGCCGGAGCCCGAGAAGCCGTTCTCTTCAAAATGTCGCACCAGCGATTCGATCGGTTCGGCACGGTCGGTCGATGGATTGTACCAGGAGCCGAACAATTGCAGGAAGATCCACTGCGTCCATTTGTAATAGTCAGGATCACAGGTCCGGACCTCCCGCGTCCAGTCGTAGCAGAACCCGATATTGTCGAGCTGCTCCCGGTATCGCCGTATGTTCTGTTCGGTGGTCACACTCGGATGCTGACCGGTCTGGATGGCGTACTGCTCTGCGGGAAGGCCGAAAGCATCGTATCCCATCGGGTGGAGTACGTTGAAGCCTTTGAGTCGCTTGTAACGAGCATAGATGTCGGAGGCGATGTACCCCAAGGGATGTCCCACGTGCAATCCTGCACCGCTGGGGTACGGAAACATGTCCAACACATAGCATTTCGGACGGGAAGTATCCGTCTCCACCCTATACGTCTGCCGGTCTCTCCAGACCTGCTGCCATTTCCTTTCTATTTCCCTGGGATTGTATTCCATAGCGACCGGACGAAGATACGAAAGGGACTTCCTTTGTCAATTCATTTGTGCAGCGAGACACACGACCGGACCGATCGTTAACTGTTCAAAAACCGGAGTAAAACATCCTTCAGGCGGAGGTCAGCTGCGATGAGAGCGGGGATACTTTTGTCCTCGATGACCGAACATGTCACCCACGAGGGCAACCGGCGGTTGCGAACCTCCTACTTTTCCGTGGTGCTCAGTGTCACCCTGGTGCTTTTCATGGTGGGACTTCTCGGAATCCTTGTCCTTGACGCACGAAAAATCGCAACGTATGTCAAGGAGCATGTGCAACTGACGATTTTCCTGAACGACGGAATGACGCCGGACCAATTGAAGGATTTCCGGACGAGCCTGGAGAACGCCCCGTTCACGCGCAGTCTCCGGTACGTTTCCAAGGAGCAGGCTCTGGACAGCCTGACCCGGGAGCTGGGTGAGGACGTGAACGGAATGCTGGAGTCGAATCCGTTGCCGGCCTCCTTCGATATCATGATGCGTGCGGGATATGCGAGTGCCGACAGCCTGGAAGTCATCAGCAACATGCTTTCGATGAACGAGGCCTTCGTACAGGAGGTGCAATTCCCCCGCTCGGAGGTGGACCGTATCGGCCGTAATTTCCGTTCTGTGGCGCTCGTACTGGCCATCCTTAGTGCGGTACTCCTGCTGATTGCCATTGCGCTGATCAATCACACGATACGTCTTGCCCTGTTCTCCAGCCGTTTCATGATAAAAAGCATGCAGCTGGTGGGCGCGAACCGCAGTTTCATACGGCGGCCCTTCCTGGTGAGAAGTGTCATCAACGGCCTCACAGCCGGGGCGGTGGCCTCCGTGCTGCTGTTCGGCGTACTGTATTTCATTGATCTTCGTTTTCCGGATTTCGGGCAATTGAAGGATCTACGGTCGGTCGTACTTCTGATATGCAGCACTATCGGACTGGGGGTGCTGCTCTCTGCGGCCAGCACCTATTTTGTGGTGAACAAGTACCTCGCCTTAAGCCCGGAGGAGCTCTACTGACACTTCAGCGATCTTTAACGGATTTTACTACCTTTGGTCTCCCAAACAAAGGTCATGGCAAAGAAAGAAGTCAAACCCGTTTTCGATTTCGCCTTCGGCAAGGAGAACTACATCCTGATGCTCGTAGGCGTCGCCGTCATTTTCCTGGGTTTCATCCTTATGACAGGCGGAGGATCGGACGATCCGACCGTTTGGGATTCTTCCGTATTCAGTACCCGTCGTGTGACGGTAGCGCCGCTTCTGGTGATCGCCGGGTTCGTCATCGAGGTTTTCGCCATTGTACGGAAACCCAAGGACTGAATCCGGATGCCCCTTTCAGGGTGCGCCCCGTTGATTTGAATTGCCGCTTCCCCGAAATTCCTGTCGTGCGGAAAAACACGCAAAGATGAACCTATTGCAAGCGATTGTCCTGGCTGTCATCGAAGGAATCACCGAATTCCTTCCGGTCTCTTCTACGGGACATATGATCATCGCCTCCTCGGTTATGGGCATCGCCGCGGATGACTTCACCAAGCTGTTCACCGTCTGCATCCAGTTCGGAGCGATCCTTTCTGTCGTCGTACTTTACTGGAAGCACTTCTTCCCGAAAGACCGGACCCTGCGCGACCAGGTGGTTTTCTATGTTAGACTGGTGATCGCCTTCGTGCCGGCCGCAGTAGTCGGCCTGCTTTTCAAGAAGCATATCGATATGTTGCTGGAGAACGTCATCGCCGTAGCAGTCTCCCTGCTGGCAGGAGGAATCATCTTCCTGTTCCTGGACGAATGGTTCCGTGCGGCCGAGGAGCGCGGAGAGCCGGAACTCAAAAGCAACCGGAAAGCCTTTATGATCGGCTGCTTCCAGGTGATCGCCATGATACCCGGCGTTTCCCGTTCGGCTGCGACCATCATCGGCGGACTATCACAGCGGCTGAATAAAAAGGCGGCTGCGGAATTCTCTTTCTTTCTCGCGGTTCCTACCATGTTGGCAGCGACTGTCAAGGACCTGTGGGATTATTACCGGGACGGCGGCGCTTGGGGCGACGGTAAACTGGGACTGCTGGTGATCGGTAATATCGTGGCCTTCATTGTCGCCATGCTGGCCATCCGGACCTTCATCGGCTATCTCACACGCCATGGGTTCAGGGTGTTCGGATATTACCGGATAGCGGTCGGTATCGCGATTCTTCTCCTTTATTTCCTGGGTATTCCGCTGAAGATGGTATGAGCCTGAACGAAGGTGCCGGTTTGCAACAGGACCTGACCACCGGGCGTATCCTGCTGATCGATAAACCGCTAAAATGGACGTCTTTCGATGCGGTGAACCGCGTGAAGCGCACCTTGTTAGAGGAGCTTTTCAGGAGCGTGCAGGATCCGGAAGCCCGAAAGGCTTTGAAGAAGAAATTCAAGGTCGGACACGCCGGCACCCTCGATCCGCTGGCAAGCGGACTTTTGATCCTTTGCACCGGTCCGATGACCAAGCGAATCGATGGGATACAAGCGCAGGAAAAGGAGTATACGGGTACCGTCACACTCGGTGCCGTTACACAGACCTATGATCTCGAGTCCCCGCCGGAACAATTCAAATCGCTGGAAGGGATCACTGCCGAACGCATACTGGCTGCTGCCAAAGAATTCACCGGAAGAATCCTGCAATATCCTCCCGCACACTCGGCGGTGCTGATAGACGGTAAAAGGGCTTACGAGTTGGCCAGAAAGGGCTTGGAGGTTGCCGTCAAGCCCCGGGAAGTGGAAATTAAATCATTGGAAATCAATAATATAAATCTTCCCACCTTTGATTTCAAGGTGATCTGCTCCAAAGGAACCTATATCAGGTCACTGGCGCATGATATGGGACAAAAGCTGGGGTGCGGCGGGTACCTGTCCGCTCTAAGACGGACCCGTATTGGGAATTACAGCGTAGAGGATGCGGCAGCGCCAACCGCCATTCAGTTATAATTAATTAAATTTCAATTTATTAGGTTTTTATATTCCCTTAAAATAAATATGCCGAAATCCTTTACAAGGGGGGTGCCGGGGTATTACCTTTGCGCCCCAAATTGACCCTGAAGGTGTTGAGAAGTTTTCAACAATACAGGTCCTGAATTTCCGGCAGCCATGAAATTATCCCAGTTCAAGTTCAACGTACCGGACAGTCTGATTGCCACCCATCCCGCCAAGAACCGCGAGGATGCGCGGCTGATGGTATTGGACCGTAAGACAGGAAAGATCGAGCACAAGAAGTTCCACGACATTCTCGGGTATTTCAATGACGGTGATTGCATGATCGTCAACAATACCAAGGTTTTTCCCGCGCGACTGTACGGCAACAAGGAAAAGACGGGAGCCAAGATCGAAGTGTTCCTGCTCCGTGAGCTGAACCGCGACAGCCGTCTCTGGGACGTTTTGGTGGATCCCGCCCGCAAGATCCGTATCGGGAACAAGCTTTACTTCGGCGATGACGACCTGTTGGTGGCCGAAGTGATTGACAATACCACCTCTCGGGGAAGGACCTTGCGGTTCCTCTTCGACGGTCCGTACGAGGAGTTCAAGAAGACGGTGATGTCCCTCGGACACACCCCGCTTCCGAAGTATATCAAGCGTAAGGCCGAGCCGGAGGACGAGCACCGTTACCAGACGGTCTTCGCGCGGCACGAAGGGGCCGTGGCGGCACCCACCGCCGGTCTGCACTTCAGCATGCCGCTGGTGAAGCGTCTGGAACTTAAAGGCGTGCAATTCGCGGAAATGACCCTGCACGTCGGACTGGGCACTTTCCGCCCGGTCGAAGTGGAGGACCTGACCAAGCACAAGATGGATTCCGAGCAGGTCATCGTGCCCTCCGATTGCTGTGAGACGGTCAACAAGGCGAAGGCCCAAAAGAAACGTATCTGCGCCATCGGGACCACGGTCATGCGCGGCATCGAGACCAGTGTCTCCACGCAGGGTGAACTGAAGCCTTTCGACGGATGGACCAACAAATTCATCTTCCCCCCTTATGATTTCTCCATCGCCAACTGCATGGTGACCAACTTTCACATGCCTGAGTCGACGCTGCTGATGATGGTAGCCGCATTCGGCGGTTATGAGCATGTGATGCATGCCTACAAAGTCGCCATCAAGGAGAAATACCGCTTCTACAGTTACGGCGACGCGATGCTGATCATCTGATCCGCTTTCAACAGCCCATAAAAAAAGTGCAGCATGTTTTCGTGCTGCACTTTTCATTTGAACAGGTCGCTGATCACGGGAAGATACCCAGGGAGGAATAGGATACTCCCAGCTTCCGGATGCCGCTGACGAAGGCAGCCGTCCGCAGGTCCCCGATCTTGGGATTCTTCTTCAGGATTTCACGGATCTCATTGTAAGCGAAGATCATGGTCTCTTCCAGTCCGGAACGGACCAGGTCGATTTCGTCGGCGCCGTGTGTAAGCATCTTGCGCTCGGACTCGTTGAGGGATTTTCCGGTGATGGATTCGATCGTAGAGAGCAGCTTGAGGTTGGAGGTCTCCTGGAATCGCTTCTCCATACGGCCGAAGCGGACGTGTGAGAGGTTCTTCAGCCATTCGAAGTAGGAAACGGTCACGCCGCCTGCATTGAGGTAGAGGTCGGGGATGACCATGATTCCACGTTTCACCAGGATCTCTTCGGCGTCCTTGGTTACAGGACCGTTAGCGCCTTCCCCGATGACCTTCGCCTTGATGCGGGGAGCGTTCTCGGCTGTAATCTGGTTTTCCAAAGCTGCAGGAATAAGGACATCGCAATCCATCTCCAGCGTCTCCATCGTGTTCTTGATGTTCTTCGCTCCCGGGAAATCGAGGATGCTTCCCGTCTCCTTGCGGTGCTTGAAGACCGCATCGACATCCAGGCCTTTCTCATTGTAGATACCGCCTTCACGCTCGGCGATACCCACGATGATGGCCCCACCCTGTGCACAGAATTTCGCGGAATAAAAACCGACGTTACCCAGTCCCTGGACGATTACGCGTTTGCCTTCGAGGCCCGGAGTAAGGCCGGCCTTCTTCATGTCCTCGGTATTGCGCATGGCTTCACGGATACCGTAATAGACACCTTGTCCGGTGGCTTCCGTGCGTCCCTGGATTCCGCCCTGTCCGAGCGGCTTTCCGGTGACACAACCCAGGGCGTTCAGGTCGTCGGAGCGGAATGTAGCGTATGTATCGGCGATCCAGGCCATCTCGCGGGGGCCGCTACCATAGTCGGGAGCGGGCACATCGATGGCAGCACCGATCATTTCTTTCTTGATCAGCTCGGCAGTATAGCGGCGGGTGACACGCTCCAGCTGACGTACGGTCAGTTGGGAAGGATTGACCTTGATTCCGCCTTTGGCACCGCCGAACGGAACGTCCACAACGGCGCACTTGAAGGTCATGAGCGTGGCAAGCGCCTTCACTTCGTCCTCATCGACCATTTCGCTGTAACGGATACCGCCTTTGGTAGGGGACTTGTGATGACTGTGCTGTACACGGATACCTTCTACCACCTGGACTTTCCCGTCCACTTCGACCGGGAAGTAAAACTTATAGGTGCTGTTGCAGATCTTGATCTGATGAAGGATGCCCGGCTCGATGTCTGTGAACGAAGCCGCCTTGTCGAAAATGGAAAGGACGTTGTTGTAGAACTCCAACCCGCCTGAATGCTGGTTACTCATAAGTCTCGTATTAAGGAGCGCAAATTTAAGCAACTTTCCTTAAAACGGCGGATTGGGGCCGGCCCCAAGGCCCGGCTAAAAACGTACCTTTAGGCATGGATTTCCTGACAAGACTTATCGTAGGCGCTTTAGCCGTCTTAGTAGCCTCCTATCTACTGCCCGGAGTGGAGGTCGACGGAGCCCTCACTGCCGTCCTGGTTGCGGCCGTCCTTTCCCTTTTGAATGCAGTCGTCAAGCCGATTCTGGTCTTCCTGACCATTCCTATTACCTTACTTACGCTGGGGATATTCCTGCTTTTCATCAACGCCTTCATCATCCTGCTGGCAGACCGGATAGTACCCGGGTTCCATGTGGCCAGTTTCTGGACCGCCTTCCTTTTCAGCATTGTCCTCTCGCTGGTGATGGCGATCCTGGAGCGATTGGCGAGAAGGAATGAGAACGGGTGACGAGTGAAAGTGACAGGGGGAAGGTCACTGGACTTTAATGTCCTTCACGTTCAGCTGCAGGCTGGTCCTGCCGTTGTACGTGTTTTCTTCGATGGTATAGCAAACATCGAACGGGATCCTTCGGGAAATAAAGGGATGATACTGTCCCAACTGGAAAGCGATGCCCTCCGAGCCGAAACGTGTGTTTTCATCTTCGGCGATATTCAGCTTGAGATGATTATTACCGACCACTCGTGACAATCCGGTATCGCGCACATTCTCGGTACGGAAAACCGGATTCATGTTGCCGGGTCCGAAAGGCGCGAACTGCTTGAGGACATTGAAAAAAGAAGGCGTGATCTCCGAAAGACGCAGTTCGGCGTCTATCTCGATTTCCTGCACGAGCATGCGCTCCTCGATCGTGGAGGAAACGATCTCCTCGAAACGTTCGGTGAACTTCTCCAGGTTCTCGATCCGCAGTGTCAGGCCTGCAGCGTACATGTGTCCTCCGAACTGTTCCAGCAGGTCGGAGCACGATTCGATGGCGTTATAGATGTCGAAATCCTTGACGGAGCGTGCACTGCCGGTAGCCATGCCGTTCGACTCGGTAAAGACAATGGTGGGGCGGTAATAGCGTTCCATCAGGCGGGAGGCGACGATGCCGATGACTCCTTTATGCCATTCTGCATTGAACAGCACCGTTGTCTTCTTACGGGCGAACTGAGCATCCTCCTGGATGATGTTCAATGCCTCCTGCGTGATCTTGACATCAAGGCTCTTACGCTCGGTGTTATGTTCATTGACACGTGCACTGTTGGCCAATGCTTCCGCTGAATTGGAGGAGATCAGCAGATCGACTGCATGACGAGCATCGTGGATCCTGCCGGCGGCGTTGATACGCGGACCTATCGTGAATACCAGGTCGGTTACGGTGAGGTTATACCTGTTCTCAAGGACTCCGTCCTGATCAGGGTAATCGCTTCGCTGCTGATTGTTAAGCTTTAGAATAGCCTCTATGCCGTGCCGAGGGCGGGAATTCAGTCGTTTTAGGCCGAAGTGGGCCAGGATTCTGTTCTCATCTACGATCGGTACGATGTCCGCAGCCGTGCTGATGGCGACCAGGTCGAGGTATTGGTAGGCTTTTTCCGCGGGCATTCCGGTTGCATGGGCATAGGCCTGGATCAGCTTGAAGCCGATTCCGCAGCCGGAGAGCTCCTTGAACGGATACGTATCGTCGGTCCGCTTAGGATCGAGCACTGCAACAGCCGCAGGCAGTTGGTCGCCCGGCCGGTGGTGGTCACAGATGATGAAATCGACGCCCTTGCTCCGTGCGTTCTCCACCTTGTCTATGGACTTGATGCCGCAATCGAGGGCGATGATCAACGTGAAGCCGTTCTCCTTGGCGAAGTCTACGCCTTGGTCGGAAATACCATAACCTTCCTTGTATCGGTCCGGCAGATAATAATCGACATTGGGATAGAACTCACGGATGAAGGAATAGACCAGTGCCACACTGGTGGTACCGTCTACGTCATAATCGCCGTACACCAGGATCTTCTCCCCTCCTGCAATGGCCCGCTGCATCCGTTCGACGGCCTTGTCCATGTCCTTCATCAGGAAAGGGTCATACAGCTCATCCAGGGAAGGCCGAAAGAACCTCCTGGCTCCCTCGAACGTGGAAACTCCCCGCTGCAATAATAGATTAGCCAGTACGGGGCTGATATTCAGTTCCTTACTAAGATGAAGTGCCGCGGCATTTTCCGCCTGCGGAATCAATGTCCAACGCTTATCCCTGATTTCCAAAGCCAACATGTCAAATTGAAAAGTACCGCAAGATACAAAATACAGGTCGATGATGCCACCTGTATCTGCGGTGAAATCGGACAGTCGCGCAGGTAACCGTTATTCGAAGGCGTTGATGCCCGTGACGTCGTATCCGGTGATCAGCAGATGGATATCATGGGTTCCCTCGTAGGTGATGACGGATTCGAGATTCATCATATGGCGCATGATCGGATACTCCCCTGTAATTCCCATGCCACCGTGGATCTGACGGGCTTCACGGGCGATCTGCAGGGCCATGTTCACGTTGTTTCGTTTGGCCATGGAAATCTGGGCAGGTGTCGCACGGTTTTCATTCTTAAGGACTCCCAGGCGCCAGTTCAGCAGTTGCGCCTTGGTGATCTCCGTGATCATCTCGGCCAGTTTCTTCTGCTGCAGCTGGAAACCGCCGATGGGTCTGCCGAACTGGACGCGTTCCTTGGAATACCTTAGGGCCGAGTCGTAGCAATCCAGCGCGGCACCGATCGCTCCCCACGAGATTCCGTAGCGTGCCGAATTCAGGCAGCCCAGGGGACCTTTCAGCCCTTTCACGTTCGGTAAAAGGTTCTCTTTGGGAACTTTGACGTTATCAAAGACGAGTTCGCCGGTAGCGCTGGCACGCAACGACCACTTTCCGTGTGTTTCCGGTGTAGAGAATCCGGCCATGCCGCGCTCGACGATCAGTCCGCGGATGACGCCTTGTTCATCCTTGGCCCAAACCACCGCGACATCTGCAAAGGGTGCATTGCTGATCCACATCTTGGAGCCGTTGAGCAGGTAATGGTCGCCCATATCCTTGAAATTCGTCAGCATGCCTCCGGGATTGGACCCGTGATCGGGCTCGGTCAGTCCGAAGCAGCCCATCATCTCCCCGGATGCCAGTTTGGGAAGGTATTTGCGACGCTGTTCCTCGCTGCCGTACGTGTAAATCGGATACATGACGAGGGAGCTCTGCACAGAGGCGGTAGAGCGCAATCCGGAATCGCCCCTTTCCAGCTCCATCATGATCAGGCCGTAGGCGATCTGGTCCATTCCGCCGCCACCGTACTCGGCAGGGATATATGGACCGAACGCCCCGATTTCAGCCAGGCCTTTGATCCATTGCTTGGGGAACTCCGCACGCTGACAGTAGTCTTCGACGATGGGAGAAACCTCTCTCTTGACCCAATCACGTACGCTGTTGCGTACCAATAAATGCTCTTCGGTCAGCAACTCATCGACCTGGTAATAATCGTGATACTGGAAACGGTCCTGTGCCATGGGGAGTTAAGAGGTTAATGGATTATGCGGTGCGAATTTAGACAATTCGGGGGGCAATCGAGTGATTTGCGGTTTCGTTTCAACAACCTGAAGGGGTGTTCTGTTCAAGTCGTGACCGAAGTGTTCCTTGCTAACGGACGCCGAAGCAGGGGTAATTTTGACTATTTTGCGCAAATCGCACCATTCCGTGAAATCCTCCCCGCGACCTGACGCCGGCTCCTACAGGAACCTGTTGCTGATTTGCCTTACGGCCTTGCTGTTCAGCACGGGAGCTTCATGGTTTTTCCATTCCCGGTGGGAGGAGGCAAGCGACAAATATGCTTCCGTCCTGGCCCAGCAGTACGAGGCCTCCCATCAGCTGCTCCAGATACAGGACGAGCTCAATCGGATCCATCCGGACCTGGATGTGATGCGGGATACCGAATATGAAGTCTTTACGCTCCGGCCGGTCGGCGGCACCTCCGAGGGCGTCAGCTGCAGGATCTATTGGAACTCCGTCACCGGCGAAGCGCTTCTGGACCCGAATATGCTGCCGGAAGCGGAATCCGGCATGACGTACCGGGTAGACTATGTCAGTGAAGGCAGAATGCTCACAGTAAAGACCTTCGAGAAGCCCCTTAACCACGACCAACTGCTTCCACTGGGCAGCATTTCAGGGGTCACGGGATGGAGTGTTTACTATGGTCCGCTGCAACCGCAATCCGACAATACATTCCGCGAGGTAGCCTCCACCCGATAAACGAATCCTTCGCCATTCAATACCGTACTGAAACCCTGCAATGGTTCCGCTTCAGGATTCGACCTCATCCGACCTTGTGACTGCTGCGAGGCATGAAGCCCCGGCGCAGGCGAACATGATGAAAGCGCGTCCGGTTCAGAGCGACACGGTGCTTTTCAGTGACACGCTGGGATTTGTCTCCGTACCCGACTATTCTCTTCCCTACCGGGACACCTCCATTCAACGGTCTTTGCAAGACTCGACCGGTAAAAGCATCCATGCCACCGTGCTGTTCGGCAGGCATTCACTCAAGCCGAGGCATACCGGCCCTGTCGACCGGACGGCGACAGTACCGGAGTGGCTTTTTCCCGTGCTTCTGACGATGATGGTGGTTTTCACGGGACTGCGTTTGTTCTATTCGCGGTACTTCAAGCAGATGGCAGCTTCGCTTTTCAATGTAAGCCTTGCCAACCAGATCGTGCGCGACGAAAACATACTGGTACAGCGCGCCACCGTCTACATGAGTATCATGTTTTACCTGACGGCCGCCCTTTTCCTGTATTTCCTGAGCGAACAACGGAACTGGGATATTCCCTGGGCGGGAAGCGGATTCTTGCGCTTCATCTCTTTCGTGGTGCTGGTCTCGGCTGTCTATGCGGCCAAGTTCCTGGTCCTCCGTTTCTGCGGCTGGTTGTTCGGTTTGGAGAAAGAGCTTACTGCTTATCTGTTCACGATTTTCATCGTCAACAACATCCAGGGGCTTCTCCTCTTCCCTTTCATCGTGCTGATGAGTTACAACCCCGGCATGAGCGTCTCCTGGATGATCTCCGTTTGCCTTTTCCTGATAGGATCGCTGTACGTCTTCCGGCTGTTCCGGGGTGTCCAGATAGGCCTCAACGTACCGGGGACCTCCTTGCTCCATTTATTTTTGTATCTTTGCACCCTTGAATTGGCGCCCTTGTTGGTGGTTTTCCGTATCGCCGGAATCGCCTGACCTTCAAAGGGTCGTGACATTCGGAACGTCCATTCCTGGAAGATGAATTTGAAAGTAAAATCCATCCTGGTCACACAGCCGAAGCCCGAAACGGAAAAATCTCCGTATTTCGATCTGGCCAAGAAGTTCAGCCTAAAGATCGACTTCAGGCCATTCATCCAGGTGGAGCCGGTCTCCGCCAAGGATTTCCGGAAGGATAAAGTGAATATCGCCGAGCATTCGGCGGTCATACTCACCTCCCGAAACGCTGCCGACCATTTTTTCCGGATCTGCAACGAGCTCCGCATCCAGGTGCCGGAAACGATGAAGTATTTCTGCGTCTCCGAATCCACCGCCTATTACCTGCAGAAATTCGTCGTGTTCCGTAAGCGCAAGATTTTCTTCGGCAAACAGACCATCAGCGACCTGATGGACGTCCTGAAGAAACACAAGAAGGAGAAATTCCTGGTTCCCTGCACGGATATCCACAAGCAGGAGATCTTCGAGACTCTGGACGCGCACGGCCTGGACTACACCAAAGCCGTCATTTACAAGACCGTCGCCAGCGACCTTTCCGACCTCGAGAACGTGAATTACGACTGCCTCGTATTCTTCAGTCCTTCTGGAATAACCTCGCTGCTGAAAAATTTCCCGAAGTTCAAACAGAACAACACCCGTATCGCAGCCTTCGGGCCTGCGACGGCACAAGCCGTGCTGGATGCCGGGTTGCGGCTGGACATCCAGGCGCCGGTGCCTGCAGCGCCCTCCATGACCATGGCGCTGGAGCAGTACATCAAGAAAGCCAACAAGTAATTCTTCCGGCGGCATGAACGGCATCGTATCCGGAAAGCAGACATTTCGCAAACCGGAACGGCTGGTAAGCCGTCTGGCGTTCGAGACGCTGCTGAAAGAAGGAACAGGTCATCACGTCTTTCCGGTAAGAATGATCTGGAAGGAAATGACACTTGCCACCCGTTTTCCCGTGCAGGTAGCTTTCAGCGTCCCGAAACGCAACTTCCGCAGAGCTGTCGACCGTAACCGCATCAAGCGGCTGATGCGTGAATCATACCGAAAGAATAAAGCAGTACTCTATTCGTTGTTATCCGGAGGCGGAAAACAATTCGCCGTGCTCTTCGTATACTCCGGCAGAAAACTTCCGGTGTTCGAAGAGGTAGATACTTCCATCCATTCCAACCTGAGACACCTTGCTTCGCTTATTCAGCCGCATATTGGGTAAACTCATGATCGGGCTGATCCGCCTCTATCAGATCGCCCTTTCGCCCCTGCTGCGTCCTTCCTGCCGCTTCCATCCGAGCTGCTCCCGATATGGCATCGAAGCGATCCGGAAACACGGGCCCTTCAAAGGCGGGTATCTGACGATCCGGCGGCTGCTTCGTTGTCATCCCTGGGGCGGACACGGCCACGATCCGGTTCCGTGAAGCAAAGTCAACATCCTCCATGTCGCATCCCCTTCGCTCCTTCCGAAAAAAAACAATCCTGCTTGCTTCGGCAACCGGCCTCTTCCTTCTTTGGGGTTTTCACGAATACCCGCCGGAGCTGAGCAAGCAACTCGACATCTTCTCCGCGCTCTTCAGGGAAGTGAACACGGTCTATGTGGACACCGTGGATGCCGTCAAGCTGATGGACAAGGGTGTTTCGTCCATGCTGGAATCACTGGACCCCTATACCACCTATATCCCTGAATCGGACAAGGAATCCTACCGCGCCATGACGACAGGAAGGTATGGCGGTATCGGCGCCGTGATACGGCTGCGCGGCGACAGGATCGTGATCAGTGAACCCTATGAAGGATTTCCTGCGCAAAAAGCGGGGCTTCGTGCCGGTGACGAACTGCTGGAAGTGGACGGCCTGCCGATGCGCGGGAAGAGAACCGAAGAAGTCAGCAGAATGCTGAAAGGGACGCCCGGAACCGAAGTGCGTCTGAAAGTCCGTCGAGAAGGCCTGGACAATGACCTTGCGATCACCCTGAAACGGGAAGAAGTCAAAGTCAAAAGCGTTCCCTTCCATGCCCATATGGAGGATGGCATCGCATATGTAAAGCTCGTGAACTTCACCGATAAATGCAGCAAGGACCTGGAGAATGCGCTCAAGGCGTTGGACAAGGAAAAAGAACTCCGGGGTCTTGTGCTGGACCTCCGGGGCAATCCGGGAGGACTGCTACAGGAAGCCGTTGAAGTATCCGGCCTGTTCCTGGAAAAGGGACAGGAAGTCGTCTCTACACGCGGACGGATGCCGGATGCGAACAGCAGCTATAAGACATCGCGTTCCCCTTTCAACAGTACTCTTCCCGTGGTCGTACTGGTAAACAGCAGCTCGGCCTCCGCTTCGGAGATCGTAGCGGGTTGTCTTCAGGACCTCGACCGCGCGGTCATCCTGGGTCAACGTACCTATGGAAAAGGCCTTGTCCAAACTACTCGGCAGCTTGGATATGACGCACAGTTGAAGGTGACAACTGCGAAATACTACATCCCGAGCGGACGCTGTATCCAGGCCGTGGATTACAGTCATAGGAACCCTGACGGCAGTGTGGGAAAAGTACCGGACTCGCTGCAGCACACCTTTAAAACGAGGGCAGGAAGAGAGGTCCGTGACGGTGGCGGGATACAACCGGACTTTTCCACGGAATCCACACACTATAGCGCGATTACGACCGCGCTGATCAACAGGAACCTTGTCTTCGATTACGCAACCTACTACCGTACCCGGCACGACAGCGCTCCCGATCCGCAGTCCTTCGAGGAGGATGAAGCCGTCTGGACGGATTTCAACAACTACCTTCGAAACAAGGAATACGGCTATATCACAAAGACTGAGGAATCGTTGGAAGCACTCAAGCACAATGCGGAAGAGGAAGACTACTTCGAACGGATCGGAAAGGATTACGAAGCACTTCGGAACCGCCTGAATGCCGACAAGAAAAACGATCTGGAAAAACACCGTGATGAGATCCGGAAGGTCCTTGAAGAGGAGATCATGACGCGGTATTATTACCAGAGCGGACGTACCGCTGCCTCTCTCGAACACGACCGTGACGTCCGGGAAGCCCTGCGCATCCTGCAAAGCCCTTCGCGTTACAGGAATCTTCTCACCGCCGATGACTGAACGACATCAATCCGTCAGGCAATACCTCACGGAATTGTCCGACAAGCGCCCTTTGCTCATGACCGGACTTTGTCTGCTGGTGACAGGTCTGCCGGTCTCCCTTTTTCTCACCAGCCTGTCGCAATTCTTCCTTGTCGGAAGTTTCTTCCTGGAAGGTAATCCGGGGGCGAAGTTCCGTCTGTTCCTTAAAAGTCCGATAGCGATGTCGATTGTCGGAATATGGCTGCTGCACGTGACCGGCCTGGCGTGGACGGAAGATCTGCAGGAAGGCCTGAAGGATGTTCGCATCAAATTGCCCTTGCTGATACTCCCGGTCGTGCTGGCGGGTAGCGGTCCAGTGCGCAAGGAGCAATTCCGGTTCGTCCTTCAGCTTTTCGTGACGACGGTCGTTTGTGCCACCTTCATACATGCAGGTATCTGGATGTGGAAGGATATTGCCGACACCCGTGACATCTACATCTTCGGCATTTCCCATATCCGATTCGCACTTTTCTGCTGCCTTTCCGTGGTCATCTGCCATTGGCTGGCAGATGGACGCGCTACTTCCTTTCGATTGCGATGGTTTTACCGGCTGACGCAACTGTGGCTCGTCGTCTTCCTGACTACGACCGCCTCCGTGACCGGCGTCGCCATACTCTTCTTTCTCCTGCTGGCATATGCTATTCCGCAGCTCTCAAAACACGGAAATGTCGTCACCGGAGTCGTGGTGATCGCCTGTATCGCAACCGCAGGGATGGCAATCAGCAGGCTGGTATCCGAGACCTTGCGAACGTATTCCGAACGGAAACCTTATACGGTTCCCGTGCATGCTTACTCGAAAGAAGGGAACTACTATTATACCGACAGTTCCCGGACCTCTTTCGAGAACGGCTTCCCGGTGTGGGTAGAGATCTGCGACCAGGAACTTGCGCGCGAATGGAACTTGCGAAGCCGTATCCCCTACGATTCGCTGGATCGGAAGGGACAGCCTGTCCGCACCACACTGATCCGCTTTCTCGCCTCGAAGGGGCTGAAGAAGGACGCGGAACATTTCAGGATGCTCGGCAACGAAGAGATAAGAGCCGTGGAAAAAGGCATTGCGAACCAATCTTACATGTACGACCCGGAGATGATCCGGCGCATGAAGGAAGTGGTGTGGGAGATCGCCGATTATCGGAACGGAGGAGCCGTGAACGGTCACTCCGTCACCCAGCGTTTCGAGTTCTGGCGAGCCGGAATCCGGATCCTGAGACAGCATCCGTGGTTCGGTACGGGTACGGGCGACATGCAGGCATCCTTCCGGACTGTTTATGCCGAGATGCAAAGCCGACTGGAGCCTTCTCAGCAATTGCGTTCGCACAACCAGTTCCTGGCGATCGGCGTGGCGTTCGGAGCCACCGGCCTTGTATTTTTCATCATCGTCCTATCGGTTACAGGTATGCTTGCCCTTCGTCGGCGGGACCTGCTGCTTGGCGGTTTCTGGCTGATTGCCACGCTGTCCATGCTCACGGAAGACACGCTGGAGACTCAACCCGGAGCGACTTTTTTCGCCTTGTTCATCTCCTTGTTCCTTTTTTCCAGGTCGACGGATTCCAAATTTTTGATTCTGCTCATGAGCCGTGAGAGGAGTACATCACGGCCTGTGGATTAAACAGCAGAATAACTTGCCACTTGCCATAAGGGGAGGACATCGAATCTTTCCATTACTTTGCACAGGTGCTGAAGGAGCAGAAAATATTCGACGCGTCTTCTTTGCTGAGGGCGATGCGCACAGGCGACTACGCCTCCCTGGCCAGGGTACTGACTTGGGTGGAGAACGAGTTGCCGGGGGCGCCTGAACTCCTGTTGTCCCTGCAACCTGACGGTAAGGTTCCTGTAGTCGGACTGACAGGGCCTCCGGGTGCCGGCAAAAGCACCTTGATCAACGCACTGATCAGGGAATGGACATCGGCCGGCAAAAGGGTAGCCGTACTGGCAGTGGACCCCACTTCCCCTTTCAACTACGGTTCGTTGTTGGGTGACCGGCTCAGGATGTCGGAACACTTCACCAATCCGTTGGTCTACATACGGTCCGTGGCCACGCGTGGATCATTGGGAGGATTATCGGAAAAAGTCATCGAGCTGACGGACGTCCTGCGCAGCGCCGCTTTCGACCTGATACTTGTCGAGACGGTGGGAGTAGGCCAGTCGGAAATCGAAATCGCCGGTCTTGCGGACACAACGGTCGTCGTAGTGGTTCCCGAAGCCGGCGACGAGGTGCAGACGATGAAATCGGGCATCATGGAGATTGCAGACGTCTTTGTCGTGAACAAGGCGGACCGTGAGGGCGCGGATTCATTGGTGCATGCGTTGCGATTGCTCACCGCCCATCCGCGTCAGGACGGCTGGACAGTGCCGGTCGTGAAAGCTTCGGCCACCAAAGACGAAGGAACTGTCGAGATACTCGATCAGATCCTGCGTCACCGTGATTCAGCAGGTTTCAACAGCAAAAAGACCTACTTGCTGACCGAGAAAGCCTATCGGTTGATACAGCAGCGGAAGATGCAGGGAATAAGTAAAACAGCACTTTTCCTGGAACTTGAAAAATCGGTGAATAAAGGTGATTTCAACCTGTATCGGTTCGTTGCCGGCTGGAACGAGGGGCGCTGAAACTCTTGAGATTTATCGTAATTTAAGCCCCTTAAAACTTCCATCTTCTTTGCCATGACAAAACGTCTTCTCCGGACGCTGAAAGCAGGTTTTTTGATGTTCGCATCCGCGATCGTCCTTCCCGCATCCGCCCAGAATTTCTACGCATCAGATTCATTATTGTGCCAGGGAGATTGCATCAACTACTATTCTCAGACAACCAATGCAATTGCCTGGACATGGCTTTTCAATGGCGGAACCCCTTCGGTGTTTTCCGGTCAGGATGCTACCGGAATCTGCTATAACACACCCGGCACCTATTCCACAGTGTTGATCACTTTTGACGGTGCCGTTTATGACACCGTCGTTCGTCCAAGTTACATCACCGTCGGAAGCTGTGTCAATCCGGTCGCTGAATTCACTGCCAGTTCGACCTCCTTTTGTGAAAGAGGCTGTATCAGTTTCACTGACCAGTCGCTCAATGATCCTACTCGTTGGACCTGGCAGTTTCCGGGCGCCTCACCGGTCATCGCGTCCAATCAACAGAATCCTCAGAATATCTGTTACCCCACCTCGGGACAGTATGATGTCATTCTGATCGTGGAAAACAATGCAGGCATCGACTCCATCCGCAAGTCCCTTTACATCAATGTAGAGTCCTGCCCGTTCCCCACAGCGGATTTCACAGGCTCGCCGCAGTCCGCCTGTTCGAACACCTGTATCTCCTTTTCCGACCTTTCCCTTTTCACGGACTCCTCCTCCACCTGGAGCTGGTATTTCCCCGGAGCGGATGCCGCATCCGAAACGAGCACGGTCCGGAATCCTTCGTGTGTCACTTATCCGCAAGACGGCCTGTACGACGTTCGGTTGATCGTAACCAACCAGTACGGATCCGACACGCTCACGCTGTACTCCTACATACGCATAGAAAGCAATCCGTCCGCCTATGTATGTCCGGACACGTCGATGTTCTTCGGTAATTCTTATCAGCTTTCCGCCTTCGGCGGCCTGAGTTACGTGTGGACCGCGGACGACACGACCGGCCTGAGTGCCGCCAATATCCCGAACCCGGTGGCTTCTCCGACGAACACGACCACGTATACCTGTTCTATCACGGATGCGGCCGGCTGCACAGCCGTACGCCAGGTCACTGTCACGATACTCCACAACAACAACTTCTTCGTGCCTACCGCTTTTTCCCCCAACGAAGACGGAAGGAACGACCTGCTCTTCCTTCGCGGCAACAATCTTCGCAACGTGCAGTTCACGGTATTCGACAGATGGGGAGAGAAGGTCTTTGAGACCAATGACATTTCTATCGGGTGGGATGGCCGCTACAAGGGCAAGCAGCTCAATTCGGGCGTATTCACGTGGGTAGCCACGATGATGTACGACGATGCAAACACAGTCACTGAATCAGGCACCACCACGTTGATCCGATAAGCCATGACGAAACGATACTCCTCCACTTTCTCACTCGTCCTCCTCAAGGCGACATTACTGCTCGCCTTGCTGCTTAACGTCCGCCACGCCGTCGGACAGGACCAGCACTTCACCCAATACTACAACGCTCCGCAGACTTACAACCCGGCCCTTACCGGTGTATTCGACGGTGTCTTCAGGGCGACAAACAACTACCGCAGCCAGTGGGCTTCATCCGGCGACGGATACAAGACCATGCAAGTATCCCTCGATGCCCCGTTGGGAAAAGCCTCGCTTGATAACCGTTACTTCGGAGCGGGACTGCTCATCTCCCAGGACAAAGCCGGTCTCGCCGGATTCAAACGCACCCAGATCGAAGGTTCATTGTCATACTCCGTGTCACTGAACCATGAAGCTTCCCATTGGATTTCCATCGGCTTCCAGGGCGGGCTCGACAACCAGGTGGTGGATCCGTCGGCGGCCACATGGGATTCACAGTGGAACGGTGACAGCTACGACCCCTCCCTGTCCTCCAACGAGCTCATCCAATATCCGAATCTGACCTACTTCAACCTGAATGCCGGGGCGAACTACATGTATTGCCCGGACGGTTATAATTTCGCATCGGCCGGAGTAAGCCTTTCTCACATCGGTTCACCCAACGTAAGCTTCTACCCGATCGAGGCAAAGGAAGACCCCTACCGTCAGCGGGTGACCATCCACGGAAACGGGGAGATCGAACTGGGTGATTTCCACGAATCCTTCATCAACCCGCGCATATTCATGCAATTCCAGGCGAAGCACCATGAATTGGTCGTCGGAGGTTATTACAAACAGCTCATCCGCATCAAATCGCTGTACACCGGTTACATGAAGCAGTCGTTCGTCAACCTCGGAGCCTTCTACCGTCTGAACGAGTCGTTCATTCTTGCGACCCGGTTCGATTATCATAATTTCAATCTCGGCCTGTCGTACGACCTAGGCATCGGAAAGCTGGGACAGATGATAAGTGCCAACAGCTGGGAAGTAAGTGTCGGCTTCGTCGCTCCCGTTCCTCACGGCAGTCGTGCGCGGAACTTCAACCGCATGCCGCGCTACCTGTGAACGGGGCTACTCCTGGAAGTATACGCGCTTGACCCTTTGCGAGATACCGGTCAGAATCTCGTAAGGAATTGTTTCCAGCTGCCGTGCCATCTCCGAGACCGGCAGCTCGGGACCGAAAACGATGACCTCGTCCCCCTCTTTGGCTGAAATATCGGTAATGTCCAGCATGCACATGTCCATGCAAATATTACCGATCACCGGGACGGTTTTCCCGTTTACAAGCATCTTGCCTACACCGTTTCCGAGCCTTCGGTTGAGTCCGTCCGCATAGCCGATGGCGACGGTGGCCACCTGTGTGTCCCTTTTGAGAATTCCTTTGCGGCTGTATCCTACCGTTTCACCGGCAGGGACATACTTTATCTGTGAAATGGTAGTCTTCAGCGTCGCGACATGCTGCAGCTGTTGCTGTTCGTGGGTCGTTCCGGCAAAACCGTAAAGTCCTATCCCTAATCGTACCATGTCGAACTGGGCCTCGTTGAAACGGAATATTCCGGAGGAGTTGAGTGCATGCCGCAGAATCGGATATTCAAACGCCTCACGGATCCGTCCGCTCATCTTCTCGAACCTGTCCAACTGCTCCCGTGTAAAGGAATCGTGCTCGGGCTCGTCCGTAGCCACAAGGTGAGTGAAAACCGATTGCACCTTCAGCTGACGGCTGTTCTTCAGCCGCACGACCAGCTCCGGAATATCCCCTTCCTCAAAACCCAGACGATGCATTCCGGTGTCCAGCTTGACATGGATATGGAAGGGGTCGCCGTTATGGTTCTTGAGCGACTCGTTGAGCCGGGAAAGCAGACGAAAGTTGTATATCTCCGGTTCCAGACGGTAACGGAGCATGGCTTCGAAACTCTGGGGTTCAGGATTCATGACCATGATCGGCAAGGTGACGCCTGACTTCCGCAGCTCGACGCCTTCGTCGGAATACGCAACTGCGAGGTAATCCGCATGATGGAACTGGAGCACATTGGCGATCTCGTGGCTTCCGCTGCCGTAGGAAGTGGCTTTTACCATCGCCATGATCTTCGTCTGCGGACGAAGTCGGGAACGGAAGTAATTGAGATTATGGACCAACGCATTCATGTTGATCTCCATCACCGTCTCGTGGGCTTTCTGCTGCAGCAGCTTTCCGATACGTTCGAATCCATAAGGACGCGCCCCTTTCAACAGGATGGCTTCCTCGCGGAATATCAGCGACGGAAAAGCCCTTAGGAAATCCTCGGTGGACTCATAGAATTCCGCAGGTATGCGGAAGAGGTGCTTCTGCTGTGAAAGGGAGGTGCCGATGGCGAAAAGACGGGTAACCTTCTTGGCAGACAACAACTCCGAGACTTCGCGGTAAAGCGACTCCTCGTTCTTTCCGCTTTGAAGGATATCCGACAGGATCAGTGTCCGGCGCTCATGCTGTTTCTGCTGGTGAAGAAAATCCAGTGCGATGGTCAAAGAGCCGAGGTCGGAATTATAGCTGTCATTGATCACACTGCAGTTATTCACCCCGGTCTTCATCTCCAGCCGCATGGCGACCGGACTTAAGAAAGGCATGCGTGAAGCGATGACTTCGGCATCGATACCCAGGAAGAGCAGCATCGCCCAGCAGTGGATGGCGTTTTCAATTGCCGCATTGTCCGTGAAAGGAATACGGATGCTGATGAAGCGGTTCTGATAGACCGCCTGGATCTCACACTCATCGGTGCCGCGCGAAATACGGCCGATCTGCAGATCGGCCTTGGTCTTGCGCGACCAGGTGAAATGTCGGATTCTGCCATGGCTGAAATCGCCGGCCTTGACCGCCTCCAGGATCTCCGGATAGTCCTTGCAGTAGACCAACGTCTCGACATGACTGAAGAGCAGGAGCTTTTCCCGTACCTTCCGGTCGCGGGAGTCGAAACTCGCATCGTGAGCCGAACCGATGTTCGTGAACAGTCCGATGGTAGGACGTATCACTTCTTCCAGTCGCGCCATCTCATCCGGCTTGGAAATACCGGCCTCGAAGATGCCCAGCTGGTGGTCGTCGTTCATCTTCCAAACCGACAGCGGCACTCCGACCTGGGAATTATAACTTTTGGGGCTGCGGACGATATTGTGGTCTGCACGCAACAGCTGAAAAAGCCACTCCTTGACGATGGTCTTTCCGTTGCTGCCGGTTATACCGACCACAGGGTAAGAGAAACGTCTGCGATGATGGGCCGCCAATTGCTGCAGGGCCGTCAAAGCGTCTTCGACGAGAACAAAGTTGGCCGCCAACGGGTCGTACTCGGGCAGGTAGGTGCTGACTACGAAATTTCGTACGCCCTGGGCATACAAATCGGAAACGAAACGATGTCCGTCGTGACGCTCTCCTTTCAATGCGAAGAACAGCGAAACTTCGGGATGTGTCAGCTTTCTGCTGTCGGTGAGAAGCTCCTCGAAAGTAACATGGGCGGCATCCTTGACGACCAGTTCGCCGCCGGACACTTCGGCAAGAGTTTGGACGGTATATCGATGATCGACCATTCGCGTCAGCCGATGACTCCGTTCTCCTGGTTATAGCACGGCCTGCACAGCGGCACATAGCTTTCCTGTTCACCCAGCAGGATCCGGGAGTCACTGGATACCGTTCGGTGTGAGAAGTTGGCCAGATTCCCGCACTTGATGCAGATGGCATGGACTTTTGTCACGTACTCGGCTACCGCCAGCATGCTGGGTATGGGGCCGAACGGCTTTCCCAGATAATCCATGTCCAGACCGGCGACGATGACCCGAAGGCCGCGGTCGGCCAGTTGGCGGCAAACTGCCGGCAATCCCTCATCAAAAAACTGTGCCTCGTCGATACCGACAACATCCACCTCAGAAACCATCAGCAGGATCTGCTCGGAGGAATCAACGGGTGTACTATGGATGGAGTTGGAATCGTGTGAAACCACTTTCGTATCGTCGTAGCGGACATCGACTTTGGGTTTGAAAATCTCGACTTTTTGCCGGGCGATTTTCGCCCTTTTAAGGCGTCGGATCAGTTCCTCCGTCTTTCCGGAGAACATGCACCCGCAAATCACCTCGATATGACCCCGGCGAGGTTCGGTTTTCTTGAGATTTTCGACAAACATGGGGGATTGTAAAAGGAGGACTAAACTATGAGTTTTGAAGCAGATTTAAAAGGTAGGGCGGGCGCAACCCTGCCTTGAGGAAAACGTAGGAGTGTACAATCCTGGCGCGGGAATTACGTTACTTCCAAAGCGAGGACATCGAAAAACCCGCAAAGCGACTCTACTATGAACCGTCAGACCCTCCATCAGCAACTGCATAACCGACTGGAAAACCTGGTCGAGCGCCACCTGGAAATGATGCAGCAAGACCAAAGCATTCCCCAACAGGAAATGAACGATCTGCTCCGAGAAATGCGCATCGCTTATGAATTAGGGCTTTCGCTCCACCACCATAACGCGCTCCGGTCCATCCAGGACCTTGAGTCGATGGTGGCTAACCGTTTCGTCGGCGCAGAATCGTTCGCCGAAGCGGATGCACCGAAGCCAGCACCGACAGAAAAGAATCCTGCCGCCTTGCAGCAGCTGGAGGAAATGTCCGCAGAGGCCTCAAAGCTCGCTGAAGAACACAGGCGTGCGGCTACGGTTTCAAATCCTGAGTTCAAGCAGCGTTTCGAGGCTCCTGCCACCGTCGCCGGCCGTTTCCGGGAAAACAAGACCCTGGCGGAGACCATCGTCGGCAACAGCAGCTCGTCCCGCATAGCGGAGTCCATCGGTCACCAGCCGATCCGCGACCTCCGCACTGCCATCGGTATCAACGAACGCTTTCTGTTCACGCAATTCCTCTTTGGAAACAATGCCGAGCAGTTCTCAAGGACACTGGACCACCTTAACAATCTTGGATCCTGGACGGACGCAAAGAGCTATCTGGATGCGGAAGTGATTCCTGTCCATGGCTGGGACGTCTCTATGGGAACCGTCCGTCATTTCCTCGAACTGGTGGAGCGTCGATTCAGCGCCTGAGCCTTGTCAAAACTGACTCTCGTACCGACTCCGATCGGTAACCTGGAAGATATCACCCTGAGAGCGATCAGGACTCTCCAGGAGGCCGATCTTATTCTTGCGGAGGACACACGCACCAGCGGTAATCTGCTGCGCCATTTGTCGATCCACAAACCGCTGCGTGCGTATCATGCGCACAACGAGCACAAGATCGTTTCCGAACTCGTCGAGCGGATAGCCTCCGGCGAAAAGATCGCATTGCTTTCGGATGCCGGAACCCCGGGCATCTCCGATCCAGGTTTCCTGCTGGTACGGGAGTGTGTCCGACAGGGAGTCGATGTCGAAACGCTGCCGGGACCCACTGCGCTCGTTCCTGCCCTTGTCGACTCAGGTCTGCCCTGCGACAGGTTCTGCTTCGAAGGATTCCTTCCGCAGAAGAAAGGCAGACAGACGAGAATCAGGAACCTGGCGGAAGAGGAAAGGACCATGGTCTTTTACGAATCCCCGTATCGGCTGCTACGTGCATTGGAAGAGTTCCGGGAAGTGTTCGGCGAAAACCGGCCGGCCTGTGTCTGTCGGGAGCTGAGCAAGCTGCACGAGGAGGTCCGCAGAGGCAGCCTGAAGGAGTTGGCGGAGTATTATGCAACGCATCCTCCGAAAGGCGAGATTGTAATCGTGGTTGGCGGAAAAGACCGAAAAGCCGCTGCGGAAGAGGATTCAACGGATCTTATCGACTAACGGAAGAGTTCCGCTGCGATATGGTCCGCGAATAGTTTGCCCGCATCCGTCAGCACTGTCCGTTCCGAAGTCTCCTGCATCCAACCCTTGGCAACGAACTGCTTGGCCGAGGAACGAAAATGCTTCAACGACTCTTCTCCGAAAAGCCGCAGCAGAAGTTCGTGGTTTATCCCAAGACTGGTCCTTAAACCCGTGAGGACATGTTCATTGTATCGCTGCTCGGGAGTAAGGATTTCTTCTTCGTAAGGACGGATTCCCTGCTTGATCTGTCGGATGTACTCCGGATTGCTGCGTACGTTCCAGGACCGACGGATACCGTCGAATGAATGGGCGGAAGGACCGATACCTAGGTAAGGGACACCGCTCCAGTAAGCCGTATTATGACGTGAATGTCGTCCCGGCAGGGAGAAGTTGGAGATCTCGTATTGCTCGTAACCGTTCCGTCCGGACCATTCCAGCAGGCGGTTGAACTGCCGGGCAGCCTGCTCTTCCTCGGGAAACGGTGAAGTCCCGCTTCGGACGAATGCCGCCAACGCCGTTCGCGGTTCAACCGTCAGAGCATATGCTGAGAAATGAGGCAGTTTGAGTTGCCCGAGCATTTCCAGGTTAGACTCCCAGGCAGCGTCGTCCATGGTCGGTGTTCCGTAGATGAGGTCGATGGTCAGATCCCGGAAACCGGCACTGCGCGCGCGTTCTACGGCAGCCAAGGCGTCTTCGGCGGAATGGCTCCTGTTCATGTATTGCAGATCCTCGTTGCGGAAACTCTGTATGCCGATGGAGAGGCGGTTGATGCCGGCTTCCTTCCAGGCGGCAAGTGATCGCTCATCAAGGTCGTCCGGGTTTGCTTCCAGGGTTATCTCCGCAGCGGGATCGACCGGAAACTTATCATGCACAGCAACCAGCAGACGGGACAAGTCCGAAGGCGGAAGCATCGACGGAGTTCCGCCGCCGAAATAGATAGTGCCGACCGGTGTGGAAGAAGGAAGGTCCTCTCTGAATGCCAGCTCGGCGATCAATGCGTCAACCATCTCGCCAAGCGTACCTGCCGATGTAGAGAAGTGGAAGTCGCAGTAGTGACACGCCTTCCGGCAATAAGGAATATGGAAATAGATGCCGGCCATCGGGGAGGCTCATTGCCTCATTTCTTCAAGACGATACGGAACGTGGTTCCCTTTCCGATCTCAGAGCTTTTGACGAAAATCTGTCCGTCGTGGTACTCTTCGACAATACGTTTGCTCAGGGAAAGTCCGAGACCCCAGCCTCGGCTCTTCGTGGTATAACCCGGCTTGAAGATGGTCTTATAGGAATTCTTGGCGATACCCTTTCCGGTGTCCTGGATGTCGATGTAGACGAACTGCTGCTGGTCGGTGACGGTCACCTGGATGATTCCTGCGCCCTCCATCGCATCCAAAGCGTTCTTCAGAAGATTCTCGATCACCCATTCGAAGAGCGGAACGTTCATGGGAGCCTGGATCAGGTGTGAGGGTCCGTTCAGCCGGAAGTCGACCTTGCCGGAGGACCGTGAGCGGATGTAGTCGACGGAGTGTCGCATGACGTCCATGACATCCTCCTTTTTCAGGGCCGGCGCGGAACCGATCTTGGAGAAACGGTCCGTAATGGTCTGCAGACGCTGAACATCCTTTTCTATGTCCCCAAGATATTCAGCGCCCGCACCTTTGAGCTTAAGCAGCTCCAGCCACGCCATCATCGACGAAAGCGGCGTTCCTAACTGATGCGCGGTCTCCTTGGCCATTCCGACCCATACCTGGTTCTGTTCTGCTTTACGAGAAGAGCTGAAAGCGAGGTAGGAAACGATGAGGAAAAGTGCGATGACGGCCAGCTGGAAATATGGATAATAACGCAACCGGATCAGCAGGTCGCTGTCCTTGTAAAGGATGAACTGCCTCAGCGCAGGACCGATCCTGATTTCAATGGGATCGTGCTGCTTCAGCATCACAGCCACCTCTTCCTGCGCTTTCAATGAATCCACGTTCCGGAAGGTGATGACCTTGAACCGGTCGTCCGTAAGGATCACCGGTATGGTGGTATTGTTGGAGATGACCGTCGAGAGGAAATCGATGTCGGCGTTGACCTCGGTGATGTCTGCAAGCCTGCGCGTCGCCTCGGCCCAAAGTTGGATCTTCTTGTGTTCTTCTTCCGAGAGCCGCCTGACCAGCTTATTAGTATACCACAAGGAGGCGGCTCCGATAAGCAGGGCGGCGAACAATAGAAGAAGCTTCCAGCGCTGTTTCTGGGTGTAGATGTTCACCTCAAATCAAGTTCTTTTCCCTTCGCAACGAAGGGAAGGGGTCCGACATTGTGGGTGCAAAGATGGAATTTTCAACAGTAAATACAGGCCTCATTCCCATCATCGGAAGGGATGACAAGTAACAAATAATTCATATTCTCCTGATAACGTGGTGATTAGGAAAATGAATCATCAATATTCTATTTCCAGCTCTTCCTTCTTTTTTGCCGGTTGCACGGCCTTTTTGACAGAATCCTTCCGGCCCGAGCCGAATTCCTTACGAAGAAGGTCCTTTACCACCTCTTTTTCGCGGGTGAAATCCTCCTTCAACTGTTCCTTGACCGCTTTACGGTCGTAGCTGATTTTCGGATCGTCCACGGTGCCGGTCATGGAAAGGAACAGCTTCGTGCGACCCAGACCATCGTCTTCTACGGTTCCGAATTCAGTCTGCTGCTCCTTGTATTTACGTCCCAACACGTCAGCTAGTAATATCCTGAAATGATAATCGATGTTGTTGTCGAAATCATGGACACCGTTCGCCGAAAGGTCAAGTGCGCTGGAATGGATCTCCATCGTGGGGATGACAATCTTGCGGTCTGCGATGGAAATCACGTTGTGAAGGGTGGAAAAACGGATGTCGTTCAGGTCGGCCAGCCGGATGTATTTTGAAAGGGCAAGGATCGGTTTGAATCCTGTAAGCCGGCCGTTTTCGATAGTGATGTCGCAGGTCGCCTTCACGCTTGCCGGATTGATGTGCAAGTCCTTGGTCCACGAGGAACGCAAACGGATGCCCGCTGAGAGGTCTCCCTTGACATGTTTGTCCGTCATGACGTCCTGTCCGAAATTCTCGATCTGCCGGAACAACTGTCCGACATCGATCTTTTTCAAGGTGGCGTCACAACTCATTCGTACACTGTCCTTCCCGGACACATCGATAAGAGCGTCCATCAATAGCTCCCCTTCCATCGCCTTGAAACGGAGCCCCTGACCCGTCAACACCTGTCGCTCCAGATGCACGTTGCCCGAAAGGGCCGCTGCCCGGAACTGCCGGAATTTAATTCTGCCGGTATGCACCTCCAGATCGCAGGTCAACCGGGGATCAACGGCGAGCTTGTAGGAGGTGTCCTCCTCCGTGGAGGCGGATTCGTTGGTCAAGAGCTCATCAAGATCAATGGAATTGGAGCTCAGCGAGGCAGAAATGCGCGTTTGATGATGCGGACTGAGCAGAAAAGGAATGAGGTTCTCGAAGGTGCCGTTGAAAAGAAAATCGCTGGACGATACATTCCCCTTCAGATCGCGGACGCGAACATCGGTATTCTGCAGTTCAAGGTCGCCGCTGACGGATGTAAAAGCGAGCGGATTGTCTTTTATACGGAAATTCATATCACGCAATCGCACCGCCCCCGAAGAGTTGATGTTCTGCATTTCACCGCTGCGGACGCCGTGCAGTTCACTCACTTTACCAGCGAAGGCAATATTCAGGGAAGCCTGCCCGGAAAGATCCTGTATCGAATCCGCAGCCAGGAATGCGCCAAGGTCAGCGAGCTCCAGAGTGGACTGCGCATGCATTTCCAGATAAGGGGACGAAAAATCCTTGACAAGCAAGTCCCCTTTAACAGGCTGTTTTCCGAGTACCGCTTCAAATCCGGGAATATGAAGAGTCCCCTCGCCCTTTCCGGAAAATTCCCCCGACAACATGATATGATGCAAGGATATGTCACGGCCGGGAGGTGTCAACTCTCCGTCTTTAATACGGAAGGAGGCACTGACAACCGGCTTTGAATCAGCAGATGAAGTACCGTTGATACGGGCGCTGAATTCGAATTTTCCGGAGGAACGGTAATCGTTGAAGCGGGATGCATACCTGTCCGGAAGAAGCCGGATGAAAGACGCCAGATCGGCTTCCCGGGCGTTTATCCGCAAATGGATACCGGTTTCCTTCTTTTTGGAAGTGAAGTCGCCGGAAACAGAGAAGTCCACCCCGGCGAGCTGCAGTTCACTTTCTTGAAGGACGAAGTGCCCCTGCTCCGTATCCACGTCCAGACCGGTCTCCAATATCACCTCCTTGGAGCGCAGGTAATCCACGCCCTCGACCGAAATCCGCTCAGCGAAAAGTTCACCGGACACGTGCATGCCGAATCTTTTCTCTCCGAAACTTCCGGAAAAGCGGACCTTCTTGAGGAATACTTCATAGTCCTGGGGATGCCTCTTGTCTCGATAGCTGACCTGTACTCGTTCGAGGTCCACACGTGAAAGATCCAGTTCGGTTCCGGCAGAAGCCGTGTCGGAAGTCCAGAACTCATAATTGTTGGAACCGTCCTTGCGGACCAGGATCTTGGCGACCCCTTGCGTAACGACGATGCGCTTGATGGTATAGTCCTTCCGGTAAAAGGACATCACGTTGAAGAGGAGGGATATCCTTTTTGCATAAAGGAGTGTATCCTTGGGGCTCGTGGCACTCACTTCCTTCATCAGTACGTTGCCCATATCGAGGGACGCATATGGGAAATGCCGGAGAAGAGAGATGTCGAATTCGTCGACACTGATCTCGGTCTTGAGATGACGGTTGAGCTGCCGGATGACCAGCTGCTGTACTTCATCCTTGTAGAAAACGGTAATCACCACTGCGCAAAGCAGCAAGAGCGCGATGAGGCTCGCAAGGACCAGCAACAACATCCGCAGGCGACGCAGGATTCTCATGACAGCTACTAATATCCTCCTAATACTGCGAATAAACGGGGCAGGTACACGTATAATTTTAAACAGGATGAAAAGGGGCGGCCCCGGGGCTACAGTCCCATCTGCCGCAGATCCTTCGTCCAGGCCTCGACCAGGTACAGTTCTTCCCTGCCGACCAGTTCCATTTCCACCAGTTTCTCGTAACAGGTACTGAGGTTCTCCCCCAATGCAGCAATACCATTCTTCAAACGGAGTCCGGCAAGGGCATCCGCTATGCGGCCGTTGTTTAGATAGCCCGTCACTTCGTCGGCGAAATCACGTAGCAGGTTGTGCATGTTCCGCTCCTGATAGACCGTAGCCGCATGAAAAAGGATATGCCATCCGTTTTCCCATGCAATCCGTTGTGCCACGAAGCTTCTCCAGATATCCGTCATACGGAAACTGCAATGCGAAGGGAGATACATCAACGGAAAAGCGTCCTTGAACCAGGTGGTATTCTGGCTGTTGAACGGACACCAGCTTCCCGGACCCAGACCGATACCCTCGGAGGCGTCGAAGCTGAGCGGAAGCGGAAGCGTCAACCGGTAAATGGCATCCACATCAGGATTCTCGTCGGCCAGTCCCTGTTGGATCGGAGCATCGATACGTCCGACAGGCCACTGCTCTCGCGGGCGGGCGATGTCCTGCAGATGTTCCAGGGCGAAACCGCGCGGCCATATGTTCGCTTCGGTGAAGAAGGAATAAACGTTCACCCATCCGGCGTTTTCTACGATGCTTGCTTCGGTCGTCCTTGCACGCGTGTTCCAAAATCCCTCACGGGCGAAATTATCGTCGTCGGTCTCGAGAATGATTTCCGCTCCTTCACGTATGGCTACCAGATAGCCGACGTTCTTTCTTCCATAGTGGCGCTCCGGAAGCCGCTCCACGAGCGAGAATCCGGTCTCGCGCTGACGTTGCAGGGAATAGAAATCACATCCGTCGAGACGGAATTCCTGCGGCGATATCCTGTCTCCCATCACATAGAACGGAATCCCCCTGCGGCTGCACTCACGCGCATACTCTGCGAGCACGGGATGGTCCTGGCCTGCGATGGAAGTGATGACGAGTGCTGTGGTAGACATATCAGTCGATGATGGCAGACCTGCCCTGAAGACGTCGCATGAAATACCACCAGAGAACGGAGATGGAATTCCGGATGGCGCGGCCGGAAACACTGGGAGAAGGGGCCCTGTAATGTATGGGGACCTCGATATACCGTTTGTGTCTCAGCAGGTAACGTAATTCGGTCTGATAGAAATGAGCTCTAGAACGCAACGGATACTTCAGGAATTGCTCCACGACAGTACGGTGGAAGCCCTGATATCCGGATGTCATGTCCCGCATGCGAGTACCCAGGAGAAGGTTCGAAAGGATGGTCCCTGTCCTTGAGAGAAACGTCCTGCGGAAAGAGGATTTCCAGATGGATCCGCCGTTGATGAAGCGGCTGCCGAAGGCGCACTCGTTCCCCTCGTTCAGTACACGCAGAAACATCGGAAGCGCCCGCGGATCATGGGAAAGGCCGGCATCCATCTCGATGATATACTCATGACCGGCACATGCCTCGCGGTACCCGCGCACATAGGCATCCACGACATTCCTGTTCTCCGGCGCCCAGACTGTAACGAAGCGCCGGTCGCGGTCAGAGAGTGTCCTGCACAATTCGAGTGTCCTGTCTTTGGAGGCGTTATCCACTATGAAGTACACCTTGCCGGAACCCAACGATTCAAGTTCGGCACGCAAGGCATCCGTGAAGGGACCGAAATCATCTTCCTCGTTGGCCATGGGAACGACCACTGCGAAATCAAAGGTTCGCAGGTAATAGCCGCTGGTGGTCTTATCGCCGGAATATGACATGGAGGCCGTAAAAACGCTTCTTACCCCGGAAGTTTAACGGAAAAAGGCCGCTGTGGTTGCAGCGGCCCTCAAATTCAAATACTTTAAGTGCTTCACTTGGAGGCTTCCCGGAAACGACGCGCGATTTCGTCCCAGTTGACCACATTCCACCAGGCGGAAATGTAATCCGGACGGCGGTTCTGGTAGTGAAGATAGTAGGCATGTTCCCACACATCGAGTCCCATGATGGGTGTCCCTTTGACATCGGCGATGTCCATCAGCGGATTGTCCTGATTCGGTGTGGAAGAAACGGCCAGTTTCTTGTCGGCTCCGACGAGCAACCAGGCCCAGCCGCTTCCGAAACGGGTGGCTCCTGCAGTAGAGAACTTCGACTTGAACTCCTCGAAATTGCCGAAAGCGCTGTTGATGGCATCTCCCAGTTCACCGCTAGGCACACCGCCGCCACCCGGCTTCATGATCTTCCAGAAGAGGTCGTGGTTGAAGTGTCCGCCACCGTTGTTGCGGACAGCGACCGGATATTTTGAAATGTCCCGGCAGATGTCCTCGATGCTCATCGATTCGGCGGGGGTGCCTGCGACAGCGTTGTTGAGGTTGGTGACGTAGGCCTGGTGATGCTTGCCGTGATGGATCTCCATGGTACGCGCATCGATGTGCGGTTCCAAAGAGGCGAACTCATAGGGCAGTTTGGGTAATTCGAATGCCATGATGGGAGAAATTATAGTGTTGATGAGTAGTAGTTGAAGTGGAACAAAGTTAAGGATAAAAGGTTTCCGCGGTTGATTCAGCGTCCGGCCGAAGCAGTGGAAGGCTCCAGCAACCGGATGGCCTCTTTGAGTGTCCTGTCATTTCGCAGGATCACCGGATAATACCCGTCGTTCTTCCACAACTGTCGTGCAATCAACGCTTTCAATTGTGTCTCGATGAACGGACGGGCGATATCCGTTCCGTATTCCGACCGGTCGACACCGTTTGCAAAACAATATTCCAGGAAATCCTTATACACCGGCTCTCCTATCTCAAAAGAGGCATCAAAGTCGGCGAAATCCTTATAGCTACTGAAGACCGAACGGTTCCTGTCGAGATAGTCGTACGCAAACTGCGTGATAAGCCCTCTGCCGCCGGCTGCGGAGTAGAAGCCGGAGGTGGCCTCGGTATCAAGCGGAACGAAGACATCCGGCATGATGCCGCCGCCACCATATACCGTCTTACCTCCCGGTGTGGTGAATTTCAGCGAGTCGGAGAAGCGGATGCTGTCCTGACTGAGCAGTTCTCCATGGCGTAAACGGTTGATCAACTCGCTTTCATAATCGAGATAGTCTCCGTCATAAGGTTTCTGGATGCAACGCCCGGTAGGCGTGAAATAACGGGCCACCGTAAGTCGGATGGCGGAGCCGTCGGGAAATTCACTCTGCTCCTGTACCAGTCCCTTTCCGAACGTCCTGCGTCCTACGATGGTAGCACGGTCCCAGTCCTGGACAGCTCCCGAAACGATTTCGCTGGCACTTGCGCTGCCTTCATCCACCAGCACCACCAACTTCCCTTTTTCGAAAAGTCCGTTCTCCGTCGCTTCGTATTTCTCCTTCGGGCGTGCACGACCTTCTGTGTAAACGACCAATCTTCCCTTCGGCAGGAATTCGTCGGCCAACTGTATGGCCGTCTTCAGATAGCCGCCGGGGTTGCCCCGTAGATCGAGTACAAGGTTCTTCATGCCGGCCTCCTTCAGTCCGGTGAAGGCCTTGAGGTACTCTTCGTAAGTATGCTCGGCGAAGTGAGAGATCTTGATATATCCCGTCTTCCGGGTGACCATATACCCCACATCGACACTGTAAATGGGTATCCTGCCGCGGACGATGGTGTAATCGATGAACTTGCCGGTCGCACGTCGGTATATCGTGACTTTCACTTTGGTACCGCCCGGGCCCCGGAGCTGCTGCATCACCTGGGAATTCGAAATATGGATGTTGGCCACATTCTTTCCCTCCACCTTCACGATCCGGTCACCGGCGCGGATTCCCAGTTGTTCGGAGGGACCGCCTGCTATGGCGGAAACGACCATGATGGTGTCGTTCTGGATATGGAACTCGATGCCGATGCCCTCGAAATTACCTTCCAACGGTTCGTTGGTCGCCTGGAGCTCGTCGGCAGGGATATAACTGGAATGCGGATCGAGGCTGTGCAGCATGTCGCCGATCGTCTGCTCCATCAAACGACGGGCATTGACGGTATCCACGTATTCCTCGCTCACATAATTGATCACATCGTTGAGCTTGTTGAACTGACCGGTGCGGAATGTGAAGAAATCACGGGCGGCGATGTAGGGTTCACTCAGTCGGATTCCGACATAGATGCCTGCTGCCAGCATGGCGGCCAACAAAAACGGTTGCCAGATCCTGAAATTGTTCACGTGCGGGCGGAGGATTCGGTAGTGATTCCCGGTTGGGTGAATTGTTCGACCTGTACGCCGAACCTCCGGAGGAAATCGACGCCTTCGTCGGAGTCCATTCCTTTGAAGGCCGAATAGGAATCAAGATAAATGACCCGCTTTATGCCCATCGTGTAGATGATCCGTGCACAGGCGATACAGGGAGAAAGCGTCACATACAGCGTACTGCCGTCGATGGATACGTTGTTCTTGGAAGCATACAGTATAGCATTCTGTTCCGCATGCAGCGCCAACGAACAGCTGCCTTTGCTGTCGCGCGGACAACCCACTCCCGGCCATTCCTGGTCGCAGTTGTGCGTGCCGGCGGGAGGGCCGTTATATCCCAGGGAAACTATGCGGGTGTCCTTGGTCAGCACGGCGCCGACCTGGATTTTCACACAATGTGATTTGCGGGAGAGATTCTTCGCAAGATCCATGTAAATCTCGTCGAAGCTCGGGCTTTTCATGGTTGCAAAGATAGCGTTTTTGGTCCGCCCTACTCCAAACCGCCGGTCCGCTCAAGCCACAGCTTGGCTTCCGCATACGTCGGAAGGACCTGAAGGGCTTTCTTCCAGTTTTCGCGTGCTTTAGGGATGTCCTTCCTGAGGTAATACATGCCCCCGAGATTGAACCAGGCTTCATAATTGCGCGAATCCACTTTGGCAGCCCTGTCATAGCTGGCGAAAGCCGAATCCGAGGGTGCGTTCGCTCTTGCGAAATATCGGCGTCCTATCTGGATATATTCACTGCTGAGCATGGCTGCTGCATCCCCCTGCCCCAACTCCAGCGCGCGTTGCATCGAAGAGTACGCCTTGTCGTGCTCGCCCAGCTCGGCATAAGCCAGTGCACACAGCCTCCAGGCACCGCCGTCGTCCGGAGATTGTCTGATGGCAGTCTCATAATCTTCCTTGGCCTTCTCGAAGTCCCCCTTCTTCAGATAGGCGGAACCCCGGTTGGTATAGTTCGAAGGGAAATTCGGCATGTACTTCAGCGCGTTCGAATAATTGACGATCGCCGAATCGTATTCATTACGGTCGAAGAATACGTTTCCGCGGTTGCACCATGCCTCCGCCAGCTTTGGCTCCATGGCCAAAGCCGAATCGGCATCCTGGAGGGCGCGGCCATAATCTTTGCTCCGGAACCAGACCATGGAACGGTTATTCAGGGTGCGGGGCTGACGGGGATTCAAGGCAAGGGATTTGTTGAAGTCCCCGAGTGCCTTGTCCGATTCTCCGTGTTCGTTGTACCAGGCACCGCGGTTGTTGAGCGCTTCGTGGGAACGCGGATTCTTCTCGACAACGTCCGACCAAAGTGTCAGGGAGTTCTTCCAAACCTCGGTCCGCTGGTAGGCAATCACTGCGAATGGGACCACGGACAACCACAAGACCAACGGCAGTGTTCGTCTCAACGGAGCGAACGAGGCCGGCAGGGCAGCAAGGAAAAGGAATATGCCCAGGTAACTGACATACGTGAACCGCTCATAAATCAGGGAAGAGTTGAGTCCGACCACGTGCAGCGTGGGAAAAATGTTCAACGCGAAGAACAACAGTCCGAAACAGGCCAGCGCATTGCGCCGCAGGAAATACAATACGCCGACGATGGTCAAAAGTGCAAGCACGATTCCTCCGACCAGCCAGAACGTATACTCCGAGGATTCCTTCAGCGGGAACGCATAGATCGCCGTCTGGTTGATCGGAAGTACCGACTTTACGACATACTGCCAGTATGCCTGGAAGGAATAGATGATCCTGGAAAGGAAAGTCACCGGTTCGGCGTACTGGTCGGCTTTCAAGGTGGAGGAACTCACGGCGTACCATCCGAATGCCGCCGCACCGGCGAAGAACGGCAACTTCTCCAGCCATCCGCGTCTGTCGAACGGATACGATTTGAAATAATCCGAGAGCAGGAGCACCAGTGGCAAGGTCACCGCCTGTATCTTGGAAAAGCCGGAGGCAAGGAATAACAACAATGAAAAACCATAGAAGAAATAGCGGCGCGCCGCGCTTGTGCCGGGCTGCTCACGGTACTGCAGATAACTCCACCAGGACGACAGGAAGAAAAAGGTATACAGGACGTCCTTGCGGCTGGCAATCCATGCTACCGATTCCACATGCATGGGATGCAACGCGAACAGGAAGGCCGCCAGCGCTGCAATCGCTGCTCCGGTACCGAGCTTCCGCAGTACCGCGAGCACGAGCAGGCTGTTCAATACATGGAGCAGTACGTTCATGCCGTGGTACCAGCCGGGGCTGTTTCCCCCGACGGCATAGTCGACTGCCAGCGAGAACACCACCAGGGGATTGTAACTGAGCAGGACCTTGGTCTTGAACATCAATAAAATGTTGTCCCACGCCAGGGACCGTATCAGAAGCAGCTCACGGATGTAATGGTTGTCGTCCCAATTGGTGACTTCGAAATCCGTACAACGCGAAAAAACGGCCCATGTGACTATCGCCAGGACCGGCAATATCACGAACGGGGAAAACGGATTCAGGACAGAGCCGGACGTTTCAGCTTTTCTCCTCTTTTCTTTTTTATTCGCCTTCATAGGACTAAAAATAATGAAACTTGGAACTCCAAAGACGGTGCCTGAGTTCCTCAAAACTACCAATAATTGAAAACGCCCGTAAGTGGGTTACGGGCGTTTATCAAATCGAAAGAGAGGTGCATTAGCGATGCATCACCGAGAGTTGACGGTAGCAGGAGTATCCCTCACCGGAAACATGAAGGAGATATTGACCTTCAGACCAATCCGAAGTCTCGATGACCGCCTGACTGCTGCGGGCGGCATCGACCTGCGAACGATAAACCTGGCGACCCTGAAGGTCCGTCACCGTCAACTCCGCAATTCCCATGGAACGGATGAGTCCGCTGAGCGTGAAACGGGAAGAGGCGGGATTCGGGAAGAGGGTGACATCCTCTGTATTGATCTGCACAATTCCTACAGTGGAGTTCACTACAATCGTATCACTTGCTACGCAACCGTCCGCATTGGTGACGGTCACCCAATAGGTGCCGGCTGCGGTAACCGTGATGGACTGTCCGGTGGAACTATCGGACCAGAGATACGAAGTGAAGCCCGCGCCGGGATCCAAGAGCAGGCTGAAGGCGACACTGAAGGTGGTATCGGCAGGACCGATGTCAATGGTAAGCGGTGCAAGTGTCGTCACCTGCACAGGGATGCGGGCACTGGCACAAGTACCGTATCCGCAGCCGGTGAAGTTGGTAGAAAGTCCTGCATTCTGTGAACCGAAAGTATACGGTCCGCACGTCCAATCGCTGGCGTCATCGTGGTCTGCAGAACCCGTACGGCTGATGGCTTGTCCGTTGCCGCAGGCGATGGCACCGTCTCCGATCCACTGTGAACCGGGAGTGACGGTGAAGCCTGCCACATTGATGGACATGCCCTGCACATCCGCTGCGGTCCAGCCGAAGGCTACAAAATCCTGTACCTGTCCGTTCGCATCGATGATCATGATCCATCCGTTCTGATTGGGATTGAACAGCAGGTTGCTGCCCCAATAATTGTTAGAGGCGTTGTCCGTACGGTACTGGATCTCTCCCGGCTGGAAGATTCCGAGGTCCCACGTTACGGTGTTGATCGTATTGATGGAAGAACCACCATCGCTGGCGACGACCTTCCAACCGGTAGCATCGAAGGCCAGACCCGAAATGTTCTGTATTTCGACATAGTCGCCGCTGGGAGGAGCAGGATCGTCCTGGGCGATTTCCGTGATACGGAGGCAGCCGCCGGCACCTTCCTGCCGTGTCTCCACCCAGAGGGTGGCATCAGCCGTCAGGTTCGGGTTGTAGGTGTTTCCGATGAATAAAGGGGTCTGAGAGGTATCAGCGTCGAACCAGAAAGTCGTGAAACCGGAGTCGGTGGCTGCTTCGATTGTACCGCCGGGGCAGTACGTGAAGGTGGTAGTGGACGGAGGGTTGGGAATCGCCAAGAAAGAGGCGGTTGCGGTCGCGGTATCGTTGGAATTATCCTGATCGCCGCTCAGGGTCGTGAAAATCACGAAATCCAGGGTGCCGCCGGCCACAGTATTCAGCGTCTGCGTGAATACCACCGTATCGGAAGTGCCTGGCGCCAACGGCCCGGCATAGGTTTCCGTGAGTGTGGCCGTTACCGCACCGGTCACCTCCACCGTAACGGGGATGTTGGACTGTGCATTACCGCCGAAGTTGCGGATGATGGCGACGACCGTAACGGCAGAGTCTCCGCAAGCGGTATTACGGGGTGCGATCAAGGAAACAGGACCGACATTATCCGCCAAAGGGGCGAACTCGTCCGCACCGATATCAGGAGCCACGGTATCACGGGGTTCTCCGTCGATATCAACGGTGATGCCGGCGATGGGCGTGCCGAAACCGTTCACGGTACCGGAAGTCGCATGAAGGTCGGAGGCGGATACATATTGCGGATCACCACTGACTGAGTGGACATCGAAGGTAGAGGCCGTCTGCCAATCGGAAAGGGTCACGGCATTGGTGCCGTTCGCGGATCCGCAAGCAACGTCGCCGTCAAGGTCGTTGTAGTCGGAAGAAGCGATGCCGGCCAACATTCCGGAGCCGGTCGAGATGCCGAGCTTGGTGCTGGAGAAGATGTTGTTGTAAAGGTTGACGCCGCTGCTGACCGGAGAGAGCAGCGCGATGCCGGCCGCAGTAGACGCCGATCCGGCGGCATTGGTGGAGTTATAACTGATATCGAACTGGCCGGTGCATCCGTTCATCAGGATGCCGTAGGACGTGCTGGAGCTGCTCGCGTAAAAGAAATTGTTGAAGACGGAGGCTGGCTGGGATGCCGACGAGGTGACGGACGTCATCTGCAGCGCGTACGTGAGTCCGGAACCGCTGACTGCAGAGACCTTGTTGCCGGAGATGACAGCGCCCTGGTCTACGTTCGATACGTAGATGCCGATGAACTGCGATGAATTGGTGACGGAAATCACCGTGTTGTTCACCACCCTGGATCCGCGCTGGTCCTGCAAGTGGATGCCGCGGTTGCCGCAATCGAAAATCAGGTTGTTCTCGATGACATTGCGCGGCTCGTGGAAGGTCGCGTTGGCGCCGGCCAGATGGATGCCGTAGGATCCGCCCTGGAGGATGTTGTTCCGGATGGTGGTGATGGAGTCGACGCTGATTCCGCCGGTGGGAGAAAAGATCAATGTCGCATTGTTGTTGGTAGCGGTCGTGAAGGGCCCGTTGATCAGACAGTTCTCCACGGTGATGCCGGTGGAGATGTTGTCGATACGCACCACGGTACCATAGGTGGTGGTACCTACGCGGCGCAGGGAGAGCTGACGGAAGGTGACCCAGTCCGCCCCGTAGATATTGATGAGATAGTTGTCCGTCGTGGCGCTGCCGGTGGCATCGGAGAGAATCACGGACGTACTGTCGCCGTTCTCCGCCTGGAAAGTGACGGTATTGACAGGAGAAGTTCCGGTGATGGCGGTCAGTGTGACCTTCCCGGTATAGGTTCCGGGACGGATGTTGAAGATGACCGGACCGGCGACACCCTGCGATACGACGGCAGTGGCGGCGGCGGCAGGAGTGGCGTAATCCGGTAAGGTACCGCCCACGGTGTAAGTACCGGAAAGTGCCGCGTTCGCTGCGGTGGCAGCCAACAGCGACAGGCAAACGAATAGTGTGTAGAACTTCCTCATGTCAGGTTGGATTTGAAAGGATAGGCGCTAAAATTAGGCAATTCACCGCAGGTTTGAAAAAAGTGAATGTAACCCGCCGGCAGAGGAAATAAATCAAACCATTGAAAAAGGTATTTGAATGAAAAAGCCCCTTTCGGGGCTTTTAGCAGGCATTGAAAACCGGCCTCAGAGATGGAAAGCAGCCCCGATTTTCATGTAGGAAAGATCATAACCCAGCTCGGCGAACGCAGCCACTTTCGGAGTGAAATAGTAGCGTCCACCGACGACCAGACCCAGACCCACCCCGCTGCTCAGGTTGTTAGTCACCCGGAAAGCATCCTGGCTGTATATGCCGGTGCCGTTGAAGCTGTAGGAATAATTGACATACCCTAGCTGCAAAGCGCCGTAGACATCATACTCTCCGCCTACAAGGATATCGGGATGCCATGTTCCCCTCAGGCCTACGTACGTGGCGCTCCACCGCTGGTCGTAAGTACCGAAGGCATTCGACTCGCTGAAGGTGGCCCCTTGAAAGCTGATCACACCTCCTATGCCAAATGTGCCCGGGCCGAGTTCGCGCAGACCATGCTCGTAACTCACATGCATGACCGGCGTGGTAGTGGCGCTGGAAACATATCCGATACTGTATCCGAAGCCGACACCCGCATTCAGCACGTTGGCACCGACTTTATAGGCTTGGGCAACGGATACGGCATGTTGAACGATGAATACCGAAACAAGCAGAACGATTTTGTAGAACCTTTTCATTGTATGATTAATATTGTTTTGTTTGACAGGACAAGGTTACGGCATTTGATCACTTCATCCGCACTTGTTGCAATGGGTTTTCGAACACGGGCTGCTCCGGGAAGTGCTTCGGAAAGAGTTAGGATACTCCACGCAAAATCACTACCTTTGCAGTGAAAAGTCCTGGACGCCTTCTTCAGGTGTCCGTACGGCAGTGCCGTAATTTCCCTCTTTTTCAGGTCATATGCCACCAACGGATCGGTCGATATCGCCTGTCTTCATCCGTACCGATCCCCACCTTATCAATGAGTTTTAAAGACCTCGGGCTAATCGAACCGCTGTACCGTGCCCTGCAGCAAAAAGGCTACACCTCGCCAACCCCCATTCAGGAAAAATCAATCCCCAGTCTGCTTCGTCGTAAGGACCTGTTCGGCTGCGCCCAGACCGGAACAGGCAAGACGGCCGCATTCGCCCTCCCCATTCTGCAACTCATGCACGAGGACGGGGACCACGCCAAACAACCCTACGTGCATGCCCTTATCCTCGCCCCTACCCGCGAACTGGCTTTGCAGATCAACGAAAGCTTCGACGCTTACGGCAAGAATCTGGGGTTGCGAAACGCCGTCATTTTCGGCGGCGTCTCCCAGCAACCGCAGGAGGCTGCGCTTCGCAAAGGTGTCGACATCCTTGTAGCCACCCCCGGACGACTGCTGGACCTGATGCAGCAGGGACTGGTAAAACTGGACCGTGTCCGTTATTTCGTACTTGACGAAGCCGACCGGATGCTCGACATGGGCTTCATCCACGACATCCGGAAAATCCTGGCCAAACTGCCGGAACGGAAACAGACGTTTTTCTTCTCGGCGACTGTCCCGGCGGAGATCCGTTCGATGGCTGACGGTCTGCTAAAGGAGCCGATGAGCGTGAACGTCACGCCCGTATCGACGCCGGCCGAGACCGTCCGCCAGTTCGTATACCATGTCCCAAAAGAACAAAAGCGCTTCCTGCTGAAGAGAGTGATCGAGGACGAGGAAATCGAACACGTACTCGTCTTCACCCGCACCAAACGCGGCGCCGATCGCGTCGCCCGCGACCTCACCAAGAGCGGTATCAAAGCGGAATCCATCCACGGCGACAAGTCGCAGGGCGCACGCCAGCGTGCACTGCAAGGATTCAAAGACCGCACGGTCCGTGTGCTGGTGGCCACCGATATCGCCGCACGCGGCATCGACGTGGCCCAGCTTTCCCACGTCATCAATTTCGAGATTCCTGAGGTGGCGGAAACCTACGTGCATCGCATCGGACGTACCGGACGTGCCGGAAGTTCGGGCGTCGCCATCACCTTCTGCTCTCCGGATGAATCCGATTACCTCAAGGATGTACAAAAGCTGATTCGCAAGGACCTGAAAGTGCTTGCACTGCCGGACCTGCCACCGGCTCCTCCGCGCGTCGCACCGCCTGTCCAAAGTACGCCGCCGGCCCGTACCTCCGGAGGCACCCCCCGCGGTAACGGAAGAAGGAACGACCGTCGCAGACGCTGAGTCCCCGTTTGCATGAATTGCGGCGCCGCCGTACATTCAACCGATGAATCCACTGAAGGAACAGTTTCACCGGAACGGATACCTGGTGCTTGAAGATTTCTTTTCTGCAGCCGACTGCGATGCGCTGATGCAACGCGGCCGTGAACTGGCCGAAGGATACGATTACAAAGGCCATCCCTCCGTCTTCCAAACCTCCGACCAGACAAAGACTTCCGACGACTATTTCCTCGACTCGGGATCGAATATCTCATACTTCTTCGAGAAGGACGCTTTTGACGAATCGGGAAAGCTCAAAGGCGATCTCTTCCACTCGCTGAACAAGATCGGCCATGCCCTGCACGACCTGGATCCGATATTCAATGCTTTCACCAGGGCTCCGCAGATGAAACAGCTGGCCGCCGAGCTCGGTCTCGACGACTTTCTGATCATTCAAAGCATGCTCATCCTGAAACATGCCCGCATCGGCGGCGTGGTGGATGTGCACCAGGACTCGACCTTCTTGTACACGGAACCGGATTCGTGCATCGGTTTCTGGTTCGCCCTCGAAGATGCCAACGTAGAAAACGGTTGCATGTGGGCGAAACCGGGCGGTCACAAGACAACCCTGCGTTCCAAGTTCCAACGCAAAGCCGGAGGAGGAACCGAGTTCGTCGTGTTCGACGAGACGCCTTTCGATACCGAAGGCATGGTCCCGCTCGAGGTAAGGAAAGGGACCTGCATCGTTCTCGACGGAAAGCTTCCGCATTACAGTCTGCCGAACACCAGCGGAAAATCCCGCCAGGCATATGCCATCCATACCATCGACCGCACGAAAAATTATCCTGCGGAAAACTGGCTCCAAAGGGATTTTTCAGGCGTCAAAGGTTTTTGAACTTCTTCCTCTCGTATCGCTGCGTTTTTTTGCAGCGCCGCAGATAGTACAGCGATCCGATCAGCCATGAAAAAAATCCTCCTCTTCCTCCTGCTTTCTCAGACCGCCTTCGCAAGTGAGCCTTCCCGTTACGTGCAGGATCCAGATACGGCCATCCAACGCCGCATCGAAGATTGGAAAGACCTGAAGTTCGGACTACTCATGCACTGGGGCGCATACAGCCAGTGGAACATCGTGGAGAGCTGGAGCATCTGCCCGGAAGATCTGAGCTGGGCCACCGGCGCGAGGAAGAAGGAATTCGGTGATGATTACTTCAATTATCGCAAGACCTATGAGAACCTGAAGTCGACGTTCAATCCTGTCAACTTCGATCCCGGCAAATGGGCCGAGGCTGCAAAAGCGGCAGGCATGCGTTACGTGGTCTTCACCACCAAGCATCACGACGGTTTCTGCATGTGGGATACGAAGTACACAGATTACAAGATTACCGATCCGGGTTGTCCGTTTTCAAAAGACCCGCGCGCGGACGTTACCAAAGGAATCTTCGATGCTTTCCGTCAACGCGGCTTCTGGACCGGGGCTTATTTTTCAAAGCCCGACTGGCATTCGGATTTCTACTGGTGGAAGAAATTCCCGCCGGTCGACCGTAATGCGAATTATTCGATCGTCAAATACCCGGAGCAGTGGAAGCAGTTCGTCGACTACACGCACCGACAGATCGGCGAGCTGATGAACAACTATGGGAAGGTGGACATCCTCTGGCTGGACGGCGGCTGGGTGCGGAAGAAAACCGATGAGGACGTTACGGAGACATTAACCGAAATCTACGAAGGCAGCCGATGGGCGCGCAATCCGCAAAGCCAGGACATCGACCTGCCGGGACTGGTACGTGAATCGCGCAAGTTGCAGCCCGGCCTCATCGTAGTGGACCGCGACGTGCCCGGACCTTACCAGAATTATCTCACCCCGGAGCAACAGATTCCGGATACTGTTCTGCCCTATCCCTGGGAGACTTGCATGACCATGGGCGGAAGCTGGAGTTACGTCGCCACCGACAAGTACAAACCCTCCGACGAGCTGGTAGAGAAACTGGTGGATGTCGTCAGCAAAGGAGGGAACTTCCTTTTGAACATCGGCCCGAGCCCGACCGGAGAGTTCGCTCCTGATGCGTATGCACGGCTTTCCGATCTGTCGTCGTGGATGAAAAAAAACGGTTCGGCCATTTACGGTACGCGGCCAAATAGTCCTTTCAAGGAAGGAGACCGAATACGGTTTACGCGTTCCAAGGATGGAAAGCAAGTGTTCGTATTCCTGTTCGACGACTACAGCGGTGCCGTCGAACTGAAGTCCGTGCCGTATGCTCCCGGAATGAAAGTGACTGCTTTGGCGGGAAACAAACGCTGCCGGGTGGAGAAAAGTGCTGTCGGAATCCGCATTGTCACGCTTTCCGACCTGCCCGGCGAGAGGTTCGTCCGTGTCTATCGGATCGACCTTTGATTTCGTGTTTCAATTACAGTGGCTGTCTACCAGGCTTATCGCCTTTGAAATTATTTCCAGCCCTTCGTCGATCTGGTCCTTGGTGATAGTCAGCGGGGGAGCGATGAAGACATAATTCCATCGCACGAACGTGTACATGCCTAATTCACGGATTTTTGCGGCGACGGGATTCATAAGCGCCACTTCAGCAGGTTTCCCGTTCCATACCGCCATGGGTTCCTTGGTGCCACGGTTTTTGACCAGCTCGATGCAACCCAGCAATCCGGTGTTCCTGAAATCCCCGATGGAAGGATGCTTCTGCTTCATTTCTTCCACGCACTGCTCAACGTACTTTCCCATACGTGCCGCATTCTCGATCAATCCTTCTTCTTCGTAGATCTTCAGTACCTCGACTCCTGCGGCACAGGCAACTGCATGTGCGGAATAGGTAAGGCCGAGCATGAGCGGACGGTCATCGAAATGGTGAGCAAGCTTGTCACTGACAATGACGCCTCCGAGCGGAATATATCCGGCCGTGACACCCTTCGCAAAACACAACATGTCCGGCACCACCCCGAAATGATCGACACCGAACCACTTTCCGGTGCGTCCGAATCCGCTCATGACTTCATCGGCGATCAGCAGGATGCCGTGCTTGTCGCAGATCTGCCGGAGACGTTGCCAGTAATCGGGCGGATACTTGATGCAACCGGACGAACCGGATTCACCCTCCATCAGTATGGCGGCGATATTCTCCGGTCCCTCGAATTCAATGACCCGTTCCAGGTGAGAGACACATTCGCGGGCGCATGAATCCGGATGCTGCGACCAAGAACATCGGTAACAGAAAGCGTCCTCGACATGTACGATGTTGGGTACCTGTTGGGAATCCGCCGCAAGTTTGCGAGGGTCCCCGCCTGCCGACATCGCGCCATAGGTCGCCCCATGATAGGAACGGTAACGCGTAATGATCTTGTGGCGCCCCGTATACATGCGTGCCAGCTTGATGGCATTCTCGATCGCCTCGGCCCCGCCGAGCGTGAACAGCGTCTTATTCAGATTTCCGGGAGCGATCTCAGCGAGTTTTTTTCCTAACTCACCGCGAGCCTTCGTGGTGCAGGAAGGCGTCACATAACTCACTTCCGACATCTGTCGGGCGACCGCCGCTGCGACACGCGGGTGACCGTGACCGATGTTCACATTCATGAGCTGCGAGGAGAAATCGATATACCGCTTCCCGTCATAATCATACAGGTAGACTCCTTCCGCGCGCCGGACCTGGATAGGATTGTTTCCGGCCTGTTTCGACCAGGAAAACAAGGTGTGTTCCAGGTTGTTCTTCAGGATTTCCTGCTTCTCGCTGTCGGTGAGGAGTTCGTGTTCTCTCATCATACTTTACTTTTATAAAGAATCCGGTATTTCAGTTGGTCAACTCATCCAGTTGGTGCGTGCCTCCGGATTCCATTTGGTGGTGATCTTCTTAAGCTTTGTCCAGAATTCGATCGAGGATTTCCCGGTGATATCGCAAGCGCCGAACTTCGACTCGTTCCAGCCCCCGAAGGAGAACGGCTCGCGCGGAACAGGGACGCCGATGTTCACACCGATCATTCCTGCACTGGCGCGCTCGGCAACATAACGCGCCAATCCCCCGCTCTGCGTGAATACGGACGCGGCATTCCCATAGGGATTCGCGTTTTCGATACTGATCGCATCGTCCAGGTTCTTGACGCGCATGATCGAGATGACCGGTCCGAAGATCTCCTCGCGAGCCACTGACATGTCAGGGGTGACGTAATCGATTACCGTCGGTCCGACGTAATATCCGCCCTCCTTCCCCGCCACGACCGCATTACGTCCGTCCACAAGGATCTTGGCACCGGCCTTTTCCGCTTGTGCGATATAGTCTTCGATGCGCGCTTTGGCCTGCGCGGAAATGACAGCTCCGAGATTCTTTCCGGGAATGACTTTAGCCGCCTCCTCCACAATCTTGTTCACGATATGATCGATGTTGCCGACTCCGACCATGGCTGAGGCCGCCATACAGCGTTGACCGGCACATCCCGACATGGAAGCTGTGACATTGCTCGCCGTCATTTCAGGGTGCGCATCCGGCAATACCATCAGGTGATTCTTAGCTCCACCGAGCGCTACGACCCTTTTCAATGAAGCGGATGCGCGTTGATAGACGATCTTGGCGACCTTCGTGGATCCGACAAAGGATACCGCATCGATACCGGGATGGTCACAAATGGCTTCCACCATTTCGCGGTCGCCGTTGACGACGCTGAAGATGCCGTCCGGCAAGCCGGCTTCTTTCAATAGGGCAGCAAGACGCATCGCACTCAACGGAACGATTTCAGAAGGCTTAAGGATCATCGCGTTACCGAGCACGATGGCATTGGGGATGGTCCAGTTGGGAACCATTGCCGGAAAATTAAACGGAGCAATGGAGGCCACTACACCGACAGGGACGTGTTGTGTGACACACTCTACGCCACGACTTACCTCCTGCACTTCACCGGAAATCAATTGCGGCATCGAACAAGCGAACTCGGTCAGCTCGATGCTCTTCTCGATTTCAGCTTTCGCTTCATCGATCGTCTTCCCGTTCTCCTCGTGGACCAGATGCGTCAATTCATCGAAATGCTTTTCAAGCAGCTGACGGTACCGGAAAAAGACCTGTACGCGCTCCTTCACCGGCATCGCAGCCCATGCAGGTGCCGCTTGTCTGGCAGAAGTCACAGCAGCGTCTAGATCCCCCTGATTAGACAGCGGGACCTTGGATAACAACGAACCGTCCAGCGGGCTGAACACGTCCATTTTCCGACCACTTGAAGAAGGGACGTTCTTCCCTCCGATATAATTCGTCAACTCCGGGTATTTCATGTTCTTCTAAGTAAATCGTTTTGATTCCTGTTACAAATTCCCCTGCTGAAAACACTGACCTCCGGGGTCAATGGTCGTTCAAGGGAAGTCCTCTCCTTTGGAACTCCGTCCAGTTGAGATACTCTTCTCCTTTTCTGTGGACGTCCATGGTGATGCAATTGTCGACGGGGCAGACCAGCTTGCAAAGATTACATCCGACACACTCCTCCTCTTTCACCGTATATGTGTTATACGGAGTCCCTTGGGTGAGGTTGATGGACTGGTGGGATGTGTCTTCGCAGGCGATATAGCACAATCCGCAATGGATGCACTTGTCCTGATTGATATTCGCGATGATGTGGTAATTGAGGTCCAGTTCCTCCCATCGGGTGATTTTCGGTACTGAAAGGCCGACAAAATCCTTCGTCGACTTGTATCCCTTTTCATCCATCCAGTTGCTCAAACCGGAACAGAGGTCGTTGATGATCCGGAAGCCGTACTTCATGGCAGCCGTACAGATCTGTACGTTGGATGCACCCAGCAACATGAACTCTGCCGCGTCTTTCCACGTTGTCACGCCGCCGATACCGGAGACCGGGACCTTCTTAGTGACATCATCCTGGGAAATCGTCGTGAGGAATTTCAAAGCGATGGGCTTTACGGCAGGACCGCAATATCCGCCGAAGACCGACTGGCCGCCGACGTTAGGATTGGGCACAAGAGTATCAAGATCGACACCGGTCACCGACTGGATCGTGTTGATCAGTGACAATCCGTTGGATCCGGCCTCTACGACCGCACGACCGGTAGGAACCACGGAATGCACGTTCGGTGTGAGCTTGGTGATGACAGGGATCTTAGCCACTTCCATCACCCATTCCACGACCATTTTGGCGATTTCCGGATCCTGGCCGACCACTGCACCCATGCCTCGTTCCACCATGCCGTGCGGACAGCCGAAATTCAATTCGATGCCGTGCGCGCCGGTGTCTTCCACCTTCTTCACCATATCGTGCCATGCCTCACGGTAGTTGTCCGCCATCAGGGAGACGACCATCGCGCGGTCGGGGAATTCACGCATCACCTCCCGGATCTCCCGCAGATTGATGTCCAGCGGACGATCGGAGATGAGTTCGATATTATTGAATCCCATGATCCGATGACCGCCATAGTCCACGGAGGAATAACGGGAGGAGACGTTCTTCACCTGCGAGCCGAGCGTCTTCCATACCACACCGCCCCAGCCCGCTTCGAAGGCGCGCAGGACATTGATCTTCTTATCCGTCGGCGGCGCTGAAGCAAGCCAGAAAGGATTGGGAGATTTGATCCCCAGAAATTCCGATTGAAGATTCGCCATCGATCGTCTCCTTATTGATTGTTGATACCTAACTGTTTTAGAATAGCGGCAGCTCCGTCTTTGCCCTCTTGCACCGCATTCACCACTTCCTTGCCGCCATTAACGCAATCGCCTCCTGCATAAACACCGGCAACAGTGGTAGACGTATCCTTACCGACAGAAATCCTTCCGCCTTTGTGCTGCAGTCCGGCTGTGGTGACGACCTCCTCGAAGGGGATCTGCCCTGCCGCCTTGACGACCATGTCCACTTCCAACGTGAAGGTTTCCCCGGTATCTACCGGCGCTCGGCGACCGGATGCATCCGGCTCACCGAGTTTCATTTTACTGCACACAAGATGCGTGACTTTCCCGTCTTTGCCTTTGATCTCTTTCGGAGCCGCCAGCCATATGAAGTGACAACCGTCCAGACGGGCAACATCTACTTCCTTGTCGGTACAGGGCTTTTCGTTTTCGGTACGACGGTAGATGAGCGTGACTTCCTTAGCACCGAGTCTGATCGACTGCGTCGCCGCATCGATGGCCGTCATTCCCATGCCGATGACAGCCACTTTGTCGCCGACAGGAACATTCGGGAAACCTTTCGTGCGGATGTCGTAGATGTAGGAGATGGCGTCCAGGACTCCTTCAAGATCCTCCCCCGGAATATCGAGCGTACGTGCTACTCCTACTCCCATGGCGAGGAAAACGGCATCGTATTTCGCCTTCAGATCAGCCAATGAAACGTCCTTCCCCAGCGCCTTGCCGTAATGAACGTTGATCCCTCCCAAGGAAAGGATCCAGTCTACTTCTTCCTGACAGAACTCCGGTGTCACCTTATAGGCTGCTACACCATACGTCATGAGTCCTCCGCCTTTCGCCTCTTTCTCGTATATATCCACCGTGACACCTTCACGTGACAATACATGCGCGCAGGAAAGTCCGGCCGGTCCGGCACCGACTACGGCCACGCGTTTGCCGGTATCCGGCTTACGCTGATACAGCGGCCATTTCTCACGGATGGCTTTCTCCGTGGAATAACGCTGCAACCTTGCGATGGAAATCGGTTTTTCGTGCAGGTTATTATACACGCATGCGCCTTCGCAGAGTTTCTCCACGGGACACACGCGTGAACAACCTGCTCCGAGGATATTGGAATCGAAGATGGTCTTTGCGCTGCCTTTGAAATTTGCCGTCGTGATCTCACGGATGAACTGCGGCACATCGATGCCGGTAGGGCACGACTTGGTACACGGTGCATCGTAACAGAACAGACAGCGGTTCGCCTCCACCAATGCACCTTCCGGCGTATCGAACGGAGGATGTATATCGCTGAAATTCTCTTCGTAGGCCTTACCGTCCAGTCTGTTTGCTTTGATGGTCATGTAGTATGATTAGCAATGTGATTACAACTCGGTCATCCGGCCGTATGTCTCGGGACGGCGGTCGCGATAGAACTGCCACACGTTGCGCACTTCGTCGATCATGTCCAGGTCGAAGTCGGCGATCAGCAGCTCGTCTTTATCCTCCGATGCGCACGCAAAGATCTGTCCGCGAGGATCGACGAAATAGGAGTTGCCGTAGAACTTGCCGATACTCCAAGGTTTCTCCTCTCCGACACGATTGATACAACCCATGAAATAACCGTTAGCGGCAGCGTGTGCCGGCTGTTCGAGTTTCCAGAGGTACTGCGACAATCCGGCAACGGTCGCCGAAGGATTATACACGATCTCCGCGCCGTTCAGCCCGAAGATGCGGGCTCCTTCCGGAAAGTGGCGGTCATAGCAGATGTAGACACCGATCTTTGCGTACTTCGTCTGAAACACAGGATACCCGAGGTTACCCGGACGGAAGAAGAATTTTTCCCAGAACCCGCTCGTATGCGGGATGTGGTTCTTGCGATATTTACCGAGGTAGGTGCCATCGGCATCGATGACCGCCGCCGTATTATAGAATACGCCGGGTTGCTCGCGTTCATAAATCGGAACAACGATGACCATGTTGTATTTCTTCGCGTATTGCTGCATCAACTCGGTCGTAGGACCCGGAACCGTCTCCGCACTGGCGTACCAGTTCTTGTCCTGGCCGGGACAGAAGTACGGCGTGTTGAAGATCTCCTGCAGACACAGGATCTGTACGCCTTTCTTTCCCGCTTCATCGATATAAGGAAGATGCTTCTTCAGCATCGCATCGGTGATCTGTTCGATGGTCCCTTCTCCTTCAGTCATAGGAAGACTCATCTGGATGAGTCCCGATTTGATCATTCTTGCCATGGATTATTTTCTTTAGTGAAATTGATGTTGTCAGATGACGGACCCGGTCGTCTTCCGGCGGATGAACTTGCCGTAGCCTTTGGATACCAACGCCTTTCCGTTATCGATGGCGACCTGTCCGCGCAGCAGCACGGTCTTGCACTTGCCGGTCACTTCCCGGCCTTCGTAGGAGGAGTAATCGGCATTCATATGGTGCGTGGCGGCGGAAAGCACATGTTTCTCTTCAGGGTCGAAGATGACGATGTCGGCATCCGCACCCACGGCCAGCGCGCCTTTTTCAGGAAACATGCCGAAGATCTTGGCGGCGTTGGTGGAAGAGACTTCCACGAATTTCTGCAGGCTGATACGTCCTTTGTTCACCCCTTCGGAGAAGAGCAGTTCCATACGGTGTTCGATGGCGGGATGTCCGTTCGGTATTTTGGAAAAATCGTGTTCTCCCATTTTTTTCTGCTCCCACGTGAACGGACAGTGATCGGTCGCCACCACCTGTACTATTCCCTGATTGATGCCGGCCCATAAGGTCGCTTGGTCCTTCTTCTCACGCAATGGCGGACTCATCACCCACTTGGCCGACTCGAACCCTTTGTCGTATAACGACGCATCGAGGGTCAGGTATTGGATACAGGTCTCGACGAAGACGCGTTGGTTACGCATGGTCGAGCGACGCACGGCATTCAGCGCTCCCTCGCAGGTGAGGTGAACGATATAACCGTTCACTCCCGTGTAATCCGCCAGGTCGGCGAATCGGCCGGATGCTTCCGCTTCCGTCACTTCCGGTTGGGAAAGGTAATGGTAGAGCGGCGATAACTTTCCTTCACTTCGGTGTTTCGCAACCAGGTAATCGATCATGTCACCGTTGGTGGCATGGACCGTTACAAGTCCTCCGTGTTTCTTTACTTCCTGCATCAGGCCCACCATCTGATGGTCATCGATCATCAAGGCGCCTTTATAGGCCATGAAGGTCTTGAAGGACGTAATGCCTTTGTCAATCAGCTGTTTTATCTCCTCCTTGGTGTTCTCGTTGAAATCCGTCACCGCCATGTGGAACGAATAATCACCTACCGCGTTCCCGTCTGAACGGGTCTTCCAGGCGGATAACGCATCGTGGAGGGATTTACCTTGCGTCTGAAGGATGAAATCGATCACCGTCGTCGTGCCGCCATGCAGTGCAGCCCTGGTGCCGTTCTCGTAGTTGTCGCTCGAGTAGGTTCCCATGAACGGCATGTCGAGATGGACGTGCGGATCGATGCCGCCCGGCAAAACGAGTTTGCCGGATGCATCAAGGACGGTCTTTGCCGCATGCGGAAGGTTTTTTCCGATAGCGACGATCTTCTCGCCTTCGATGTAAACATCGGCGACCTGGTCTTCGGAAGCGGTGACGACCCTTCCGTTCTTGATAAGAATCGTATGCATTGATCAGAATGAGGCCAATAAATGTACCTCTTAATGCGGGCAGGTCAGTGCCATCAGGGGCAAGTTGTGAACCGCACGTGTTGAAAGTACTACGCGCGGAAGACCGCGTAATACAGTCACCGACTCTTCAACGGTTGCTACTCACACTTCTGCCCGATTTGTGCTTTTTCTGCCTGAAGACAGTAGCAGATAGCTGACGGCTGACACGAAAAATCCGACGAACCATGCGTAGTTATAGAGATGGCCGATCCATCCGGGCAGGACGTCTTTAGGAAGCACGTGAATCGTGATGAAGAACCCCGGCACATTGGGCAGAATGCCCAGCAGCATCGCGATGATCGCTATGTGGTTGAATCCTTTCTTATACGTATAGATGCCCGATATGCTGTAGAGATCTTTCACCACGAGCTCCTTCTTCCGGATGAAATAGTATTCCGTGATCATGATGCCTCCGATGGGTCCCAGCAGGCTGGAGTAGGCGATGAGCCAGGTGAAAATGTATCCGTTCGGATCAGCGATGAGCTTCCAAGGCATGATGAGGATGCCGATGATGCCGGTAATGTATCCGCCGATGCGGAAATCGATCTTGGAAGGATAAAGGTTCATGAAATCGTTGGCGGGACTCACGATATTCGCTGCGATATTGGTGGCCAGGGTGGAAACGGCAACGGCGATCATGGCAAAACTCACCAGCAGTTTGGTATCGAACCGTTCGGCAATGACCAACGGATCCCAGATCATTTCACCGTAAATGATCACGGTGGCGGAAGTGACGACAACGCCGATGAAGGAAAAAATGGTCATGGACGGAGGAAGGCCTAAAGCTTGTCCCCGTATCTGTGCCCGCTGGGATCGGGAATATCGGGTGAAATCAGGGATGTTCAGCGATAGGGTCGCCCAATATCCTACCATGCCGGTGAGCGCAGGGAAGAAAAAATTCCAGAATTCGCCGCCGGTGGTGAATTTGGAGGATTGGGACAGGATCGGTCCGAGACCGTTCGCATTGGAAACCGCCCAGAAGAAAAGCGAAAAGGCCGCCAAGGGAAGGAAGTACGCCTTGAAGACGAGCAGTTTGCGGATGCTGTCGACTCCTTTCTTCACAATGTACATGTTAAGCAGCCAGAACAGCAGAAAGGCGACGGCGGGTCCTGTCTTGAGGCCGAGTGAATCCGGCAGCACTTGCGGCAGCGTCTCAAAACCGGGAAACCAGTTTTTCAGCATCAGGTAAATGGCGGAACCTCCGATCCAGGTCTGAATGCCGAACCAACCACACGCCACGATGGCACGCAGTACGGCAGGGATGTTCGCGCCCTTCACTCCGAAACTGGCCCTTGCGAACACGGGGAAAGGGATGCCGTACTTGGCACCGGCGTGTCCGTTCAGCACCATCGGTATCAATACGATGGTGTTTCCAAGAAAAATAGTGAGGACGGACTGCCACCAGTTCATGCCGCCTTCGATCAGCGAACTGGCAAGCATGTAGGTGGGGATGCACATGCTCATGCTGATCCACAGGGCAGCGTAATTCCAAGTGCCCCAACTGCGATTCTCCGGCGCAATCGGTGCAAGGTCTTCACTGAGTAATCCCGCGTTGTCGGCGTTCGGGGTGATTTTATCGCTGCTCATGTCTGACGGTTTTTCGTTTATCGGATTTGAGGATTTCTCCGGCCTGCCTACGGATTGGCGGATAAGCCCGGAAGGCAATCCTTCCGCAGGTCGATATCGATACCGAAGGAAAAGGAATCCTATGAAGAATTCAGTGACTACTTCGACTAATTATGAACGAAATTACCCTTCATCCGACACTACCTTACTATCGGAAACCACTGCATCGTTTCAACCGGATTTCGGGGGTTACCGGGAAGTTTCGTCACCTTGTTCAAGGCTTCACTATCGCCACAAGCACGAAGGTTGTGATCAACGACACGTAAATCGACCCTCCGGTCCGGAGAGGACTATAAATCATCGGCAGAATTGTTACGTGATATCGGAGAATTGCCGGTATCGAAGTGGTCGACACAGATGATAAATGAGCCGTAAATCAGCGCGCCGGAGGGGCCGATTGATTGGAATTACGCAGGAAACGACTGCAGCAATCCGGCTATGAACTTTCCGGTGCCCCTTTTGTTTATCAACCATGAAATACTTCTTCCTTATCACCGGCCTGATCATCGTGCTGGTATTTATCGCTCAAATCATGATTGCACGGTCCACCGACGGAACGGAACAGCAACGCTATACCGTACTGCACAACGAAGATGACTTTGAAATCCGTTTTTATCCGGAAGCTATCGGGGCTAGTGTCGTCGCTGCCGATACGTCCTGGCGCGGCGAGGCCAACGGGAATTTCCGACGGCTGGCCGGATACATCTTCGGCGGAAACCAGGAAGGCAAGAGCATTGCGATGACCGCTCCCGTGCACATGGAGCAATCGGAAACAGGTTCCCGGATGAGTTTCGTCATGCCGTCCTCGATGGATATGGGGCAGTTGCCGAAACCGAACGACAAGAGCATTGTCATCTCAAAAATGCCCGCAGACACTGTAGCTGCGCTGCGATTCGGCGGATTCGCCTCCGAGCATGTAATCCGCGAAAAGTCCGAAGAGCTGCTGCGCCTGCTGCAAGAGAAAGGCATTCCGGTGGTTTCACCGGTCCGGTATCTGGGCTATAATCCTCCCTTCCAGCTCGTGAACCGCCGCAACGAAGTAGTGGTCAGTGTCCGCTGGGAGAAATCTGCCCGGTAATCGACACTTTCGTTTTAAGGTGCGCGCTGCGGTTGTATCCGGCCCCCGCACCTTAATTTTCCAAAATCATACCTAAATCCTATCTTCGCATCCCTCCTGCCCGGGTGGCGGAATTGGTAGACGCGCTGGTCTCAAACACCAGTGAGCTCAAACTCATGTCGGTTCGATCCCGACCCCGGGTACCAACTAAAACAACCCGTTGATTTCCATAAGGTTATCAGCGGGTTGTTGGTTTTTTTTACGCCTGAATGCGGATTGTCCTGCAGTATGGCAGATGATATACATTCATTGTGCAGACATAAACCCGAAAGACAGCTTCTTCGTGTTATCTCCTTGATACCTGACCAACCATGATTCGAAAATTCCTGTGCGTTGTACTTCTGAGTCTGCTTGAGTTCCAAAGCAACGGGCAGACGGCCCCTACGTGGAACTGGACACGCGATGTCGTGTGCAGCGGCACAACGGCTAACAGCAATGCCTTCGGCATCACCACCGATGCGAACGGCAACGTGTTTCTTGCCGGATACTTCCAGACTTCGGTTACGTTAGGTGCAACGACCCGCACTTCCGTCGGAGGAAACGACGCGTTGATCATAAAATATGATACGCAAGGAAACATCGTCTGGTCTGCCACGGGCGGAGGTACCGGCATGGACAATGCCAACTGCGTGGCAGTTGATGCTTCGGGCAATGTCTATGTCGCCGGATTCTTCACCACGAATGCCACCTTCGGCAGCCTGAGCATCACGAATCCCAACCCCTCCTATTCACAGATCTTCCTGGCCAAGTACGACTCGCTGGGAACCGTCCAATGGGTTCGGACCGGCGGAGGTTCAAGCAATGATTACGCAGAGGATCTGGCCATCGATGCGGCCGGAAACGTCTATATGGCCGGCAGTTACCAATCCTCCACGCAGTTCGGAATGCTTACGACCAACTCAGCCGGATTGCAGGACGCCTTTCTGGTCAAATACGATCCGAATGGAAATGCGATTTGGCTGAGGACCGGTTCCGGAAGAGCGCTTGACAACGGATACGGTGTCGGCTGCGACAACAACGGTGGTGTCTATTTCACTGGATTCTTCAGCGATACTGCTACGTTTTCCGGCCAATCGGTCATTTCCGCAGGCGGATATGATGTCTACTGGGCCAAGTACGATACAGCAGGTAATCTGCTCTACCTGCATCGTGCCGGAGGTACTGCTTCCGATTATGGTTACTCCATCGCAGTGCATCCAAGCGGCGATATTCACCTCACCGGCGGATTCAGTAATACCGTGGTAATGGGTAGCGACACCTTGGTGAGTGCCGGATTCAGCGATGCTTTTCTGGTCCGCTGCGATCCGGCGGGAGACCCGGTGACCGCATCACGCTTCGGCGGATCCGGAAATGATTTCGGATACGATGTCGTGCGGACATCCGCCTACGGAGCAACCGTGTCGGGGTATTTTGACGGACCCTTCACTGTTGGAAATACCGTTTTCCCCGCTTCGTTCGGCTCACGAGACGCTTTCGTCGCCGGCTTTGATTTCTACTGTAACAACCAGTGGGCGGTTCGCGCAGGTGGCAGCGGACTCGACCAATCCTTCGCGGTCGCAACCGACCCTTCGGATGCGGTATTTTTCAGCGGCAACTATACAGGCACCGCTGCGTTCGGTCCTACCACCCTCAGTTGCGGAACGCGTTCATCCGTTTACCTTTCAAAACTTCGTTCGTGCGATTCGATATCGGTGACGGGAACACAAGGATTCTGCGTGACCAACGGGATACAGTCCCTTACGTACACCGTCAGCAGCCCGAGCAGCAACTATGCGTATGTCTGGAGTCCGACCGGATCAACCTCGGCATCCATCACCGTGACACCGACTGCAACGACTGAATATACCGTCACCGCCGACGACGGAGCCGGTTGCATCGTTTCTGCAACTACGAATGCCATCGTGGAATCGCCGGCGGATTTTTCTGTCGTCTTGTCCGATGATACGATTTGTCAGGGTAACGCAGTCAACCTGTTTGCCGACTGGAATTTCGGTAATTCACTTCCCGCTCCCGCCGGATACTGTCCTGTCATTAACGGAATCAGTCAAGCGGACGAGCAGATCCTCGCCGTGTCTTTCGGATCCATGTCCAACGTGCAACAGGACACCTGCGGGTCTAATTATACGGACTTCACCTCCGGTATTCCTCCTGTCCGGGTGAACCGGGGCGGGGCCTATCCCTTCACCGTGGTCACGGACGAGTGCGACGGAGCACCTTACTACAACAGCGGTCTTTGTATCTATATCGACTATAACCGCGACGGGGACTTCAGCGACTCAGCCGAACAGGCCTATTCTTCGGCCGCACTCCTGTTGGCGCCGAACACGCGCACGGGAACGATCACCATACCTTCATGGGCGACACCCGGTACCACCCGTATGCGGGTGGTGGTGATGGAAGGAATAATCGCTCCGAACGCCTGCCTGACGATCAGTTACGGCGAAGCGGAAGATTATGCGGTGGAGATCGGAACCGGCGGATTGACAAACAGCTGGTCGGACGGCACGCAAGCCTCCTCTTTCATAAGTCCGACACCTGCATCAACGACGACCTATACCGTAACCTCTTCGAGCGAATTCGGCTGTGTCGCAACAGCAACCGCAACGGTGAACGTCAAACCCTCTCCTGTGGTATCCATCACCGGTCCTGCGGCAGTATGCATCCCCTCGACCTTCACGCTTGATGCCGGCAGCGGTTTCAGTTCTTACGTCTGGACCGCCAACGGTTGGACGGCCGGTTCCGGTCAGACGTTATCGGACTCTACAGGTCATGTCCTGCCCGTTCAGGACTATACGGTGACCGTGACCGATTCAAACGGCTGTACAGCCACTGATTCCCTGTATGTAGTTTACTCGGAAGAACCGACGGACGTGCCGGTCTGTCTGGTGACCGTCGATTCAGCAGGCGATTACAACCGGATCATCTGGGAAAAGGATCCTGTAGCGGATGCCGTCGACAGTTTCATCGTCTACCGCGAAATCACCACGAACAATTTCCTGCAGATCGGTGCGCTTCCGCGTTCGGCGATGAGCATCTTCACTGATACCGCGGTGAACGTCAATGCGACCAGCTACAAATACAAGATCGCCTGGAAGGACACCTGTGGAAATACGGGACCGGTCTCCCTCTATCACAACACGATCCATTTGCAATATCTGGGATTCGGAAACCTGCAGTGGACGAACTACGAAATCGAGAACACGGCGAATACCGTGGCGAGTTACAACGTGTACCGCGACAACACTTCCTCGGGAAATTTCCAGTTGCTACAGGTGATTCCCGGCAACAATAACACTTTCACTGACATTAACTATGCTTCGTACCCGAACGCACAGTACCGTGTGGATGTCAACTGGCTGACGGGCGGAAGCTGTAATCCGAC
>JBJOMN010000052.1:0-49319 GCA_046052345.1 Bacteroidota bacterium
CTTGAAACAGATCAGTCAAGTGCATATACTGTAAGAGCAGCTCGAATCATACGATCGGATCAATTACATAAGCGATCAACCATCCAGGAGCACCGGCATTTACAAGATAGTAGAAACGGAGTCGCAGAATGAAAACACCTCTGCTACGACAAACAATCTCTTCCGGATCGTTTTTTTTCTGAAAAGGAAGACACGCGGGCCTTCACTTCCCGATTAACACAACTTCCGGTACCGATGAATATTCAGAGCCACTGTTAATCCTCGAGCAGCAAGCCTACACAAACTGAAAAAGCACGAAAACAGTTTTTTACTGTTCAATCGCACTTTTTAAAGTGCTTAGCTTTTAGTCGCCCTCTGCCCAATTATACGACCGCGCAGAGGAGAAAAACATAGAGACCGGTAGGAAACTGAGGGGTCATTGGGATGGGAAAAGTTCGAGAATTGGCGGGGAGGGAGGATGAATATTCAACAGCATTGAACTTTTTCATTCGAAACTTAATTGGTCGTCAAACTTGACATACTAATCTCATTTGCTTATCTTTGACGTCAGTATCGTATTGCGTTACTATGATTACCTCCTTCGGAGACAAAGAAACCCGTAAAATCTGGGAAGGTGAAATGGTCCGGGGGATCAGCGCTGAACTCCAGGAAACTGCACGCAGGAAGTTACGAATGCTCAACAACTCGCAGGATATAAAAGACCTCCAAATACCACCCTCCAATCACTTGGAAAAGCTGAAAGGCGCGTTAAAAGACTACTACTCGATACGCGTCAACAACCAGTGGCGCATCATCTTCCAATGGAAAAACGGTCATGCTGAAAAAGCGAGACTCATTGATTATCATAAATAAACGTGGATATGAAAAAACTGAAAAACATCCACCCCGGCGAAATACTCCGTGAAGAATTCCTGCTACCACTTGAAATCAGCGCGTACAGGCTTTCAAAGGAAATTGGCATCCCTCAAACGCGTATTTCACAGATCCTGAAGGGCAAACGCAGCATCACTGCCGATACTGCACTCCGCCTTTCTCTTTTTTTTGGCAACTCAGCGAAGTTCTGGCTGGGACTCCAGGACGATTACGACCTGGAGGAAGAGAAACGGAACAACAAGTCACTCCTGAGCACCATCAAACATTTTTCGGTCAAAGCGGCCTAGATGAGCGCCGCCATTAACTCATTCATGAGTTCATTGCATGAGCATATGGAAGAATGTAACCCCTCCTGAATTTCGTACCGGATTGCATTGAACCATGAATGCAGTGCGGCTTCAGAATCATACAAGTCGCATGTCATCAATAAACCAAACTCCTCCTATCAATCCGTGAAGATTGAAATTGGATGGGCACAGTACTTGTCTCATCGGGTTCCAATTGAATGCGCAAAGCTCACTTTAATTTAAAAATAACGGTTAACAAATTTTCCGAAACCGGTTAAAGTGAAGCCCGGTAGTAACCCTTGTCTCAAAAGCCTTCAGAAACTGAAACAGCGCGAGAAACAGTTTTTTACTGTTCTTTCGCGCTGTTGCTAGCACTTGGTTAGTAGCCCCGTCTGCCATTCTCACTGACGAGCTTGAAGATAAAATTTGCGAAATCGGTGCGAAAATCAACCCTTTGCTGGATGGTAAAAGTTCGAGGATTGGCGGCGAGGGGTATCGTTGATTACTTAAAAGTAACGGCTTTAGGCTATGATGAAATATTTACCGATCAGAAAGTTAGGACTGGTGTAAGCTCCCCCTTTTTTCGGGCCATTTAAAAATGGAGTTTCTAAGATATGATATTTAGTTTTGGGACGTTGAAATATTGATAAGTCTCTTTTTTTATCGGATTGACTTGTCAACATTTCAACATCCGTACATCATTTGATATTCTTATTTCCTCGGGTGTTCGGTAGTTTAATGCCGCATGTGGCCGTTGGGTATTGTAGTCTTGCTTCCATTCCATCGCTTTATCTCTCATCTAATCAATGGTGCGGAATATGTAAGCATTTAGCAGTTCCTTGCGGATGTTGCCGTTGCAACGTTCCACAAAGGCGTTTTGCGTTGGCTTCCCCGGCTGAATAAATACCAGGAGGATGCCGTTTTCCTTGCACCAGAGATCCAACGCGTGGGAGATGAATTCCGGACCATTGTCCATCCGCATCATCTGCGGAAGTCCCCGGCTTTCCTTTAATGCTTCCAGAACACGTATTAGCCGGGCAGTAGGAAGGCAATTATCCACCTCGATCCACAGTACCTCCCGGTTGAAGTCATCGATGATGTTGAGCAATCTGACCTTTCGGCCGTCCCATAAGCTATCAGACATGTAATCAACGCTCCATACCTGATTTAGCCGCTCAGGCTGGAATAAGGCATGCTTCACTCTTGCCGGCAGTCTTTTCTTCATACGCCGATGGATATTCAATCCCATCTCCGTATACACTCGATAGACGCGTTTGTGATTCCAGGAGAATTGCAGGCGTCGCATTCTGTAAAAGCTCTGCCAAAATCCAATGGCAGGATGCCTTTCCAGCAACAGTTGCAACTGATCGCGTACAGGGCCATTGCGGTCCGGTCGCGGCACATATTGGTACGTGCTACGGGAGATGTTCATCAATCGACAGGCCTGACGAATCGTTAGTTTCTTCTCTTCAACCATGATTCTTGCTGCTGCTAACTTCTCGGCAGGCCGTCGAACTTTTTTCCCAGCACATGCTTCATAGCATCAATTTCCAGCGTCATATTGGCCACAATACGCTTTAGCCGTGCATTTTCGTCCTCCAGGTCCTTGACCCTTCGGAGCTCATTCACATCCATGCCTCCGTATTTGGCTTTCCAGTTGTAGAAGGTCTGGTCGGCAATGCCGTGTTCCCGGCAGATATCGCCTACCTTTTTTCCGTGCTCATGCTCCTTGAGTATGGCTACGATCTGTGATTCGGTGAATCTTGACTTTTTCATGGGCAATTAAATTTAGAGATTTTACGGGTCTTTCTCTATTTCTAATTGGCCGGATTTCAGGGAAGCTTACATTTCTCTATTTCTAATTGGCCGGATTTCAGGGAAGCTTACACTACGATCTGTGATTCGGTGAATCTTGAATTTTTCATGGGCAATTAAATTTAGAGAGTTAACAGGTTTTTCTCTATTTCTAATTGTCCGAATTTCAGAGGGGCTTGCAAATACGCCGCCAACTTGTATTGGTCAGTTTATCGCAGAATTAGGTGGCGAACTTGCTCGAAATATTCAGTTGATTAAATGGATTTGTTTTTCATCAACTCTTCAAGATTGGTCGTAAAGGGAATGGCTGATGCTCTTCCTTTAGAATAATTAGACAGCTCCTTAAAATTCCAACTCAGATTTTCAAATTCCTTATCAGTTATCTTTTCAATTTGTATTACAAGATAGTTTTCCTGTGAGGGAGATGGGTAATTATTATTGATCAAATCCTGCCTTGAATATATTTTTGGGCCTTTGCTTATGATCCTCCATAAATCTCCAGACGTCATATCGCCGGTGGTGTGTAGCAACAAGTACTTTGCGTTCACCGTTTCTGTATCCAGAACCAGCGACCCTGTAACAGATCCCATTCTGAAATTATACAGCTGGTTGGCTGTTATCCATTTATACTGCTCTTTTGAATTATAATAACCAACCAAAACAGATGTTTCGTCAGGAATTAGACCTCTATTTGAGTTGTAGGCCTCTGGTAAAGGCTCTTTTACACTAGTTCCTGATTCGGGCGGGTTTTTATAAATTTTAAATGTTCTGTAGGCTATTTTCTCACGTTGCGAGGTACGATTAATCAAGTGTTCGATGATTTCAAGTATAAAAGCTTTTAATTCTCCAATTCCACTATTGGTTTTTGATGGTTTCACTGGAAATGCACCAAGACCTGGAATAATTTCATGAAACCCTTTCTGATTCATCGATTTGTCACCTGGATATAAAACATATGCACCACCAGTTCTTCTGATAGCGTCTTTGTATGCATGCATTTTTAGCAAATCGACATTCTTATAAATTCCTTTACGGTTTTGTTGCTTCTCCTCATCTAATCCGACTCCCATATTTTGATCGAGGAAATCAGCAAGATTGGCTATTTTATACTTGGCATCAAAATGAACATGAACTATTAATTCCTGCTTTTCAGCTTCCTCCTCGGAAATTCCGTGTGGCCAGAAAGAAAGCGTATAATCCGGCCTTAATGTTGTAGTCCAGCTTCCTGAGTCAGGGTAGTTTTTTCGGCCACTGAAAGACCGGTTGTAATTGAATCGGATGTTTAATTTCCTGCTTCCTGAATCATAGATGCCATTGAGTGCCGTGAATTCTCCCTGTTTAATCTGAAGGTTTAATCCGTCGGGCGTTTCTTTAATTATATCTGAAATGTCTTTTGCTTCTATTTCGAAGATCGTTTGAAAAAGGTCCAGTAATTTGAAAAAGATCCAATACTCATAAAGTGTAGCCACATCTTTTTTACCTCCGCTGTAGACATCATCACCGCCCTTCCAAATTAGTTTTGCTGCAAGATCAAACATCAGCCAAACACGTAAAACCTCTCTGTAACCCTCTTTTCGCTGCAATACAGGGCTATTCAGCTTCAGCGTGGTTGGTCTTGAGATTTCTTTGAAGATGGTATGATGTAATTGCCCTTCAAGTTTGCGAATCAATGATTCGGATTCGCGTATCATTTTTTTATGGTCCAACTCTTTGGCTCTTTTATTTATGTCTGCAGAAAACTTCAGGAAGTTTTCAAGGGCATATTTAATAAAGCGATTTTCGGGAGTGTCCAAAGAATCCGACTTTCTTGTCGTGGTGATACGCTCTGGAAGTGTTCCAATCCCCTGATGTTTTAAATTATGCCCCTCTGGAACTTTGATTCGTTTACTGCCCTTCAGTATTTCTTTAATAGCAGAATTAGAAAAACGTCGTGAATTACGAATATCCCTGTCTTCTGCAGTTTCTTCCCATTTAGTTACTGGTGCTGTAACGATGCGATGGACTGCTTCGGTAAAATCGTCAGTACCTATTAGTGATTTTATAAATGAATATTTTTGATAAACAGTCTGACTGTCTTTGGTGTAATCAACTTCAAAATGCTGTGAAACCGGAGAATTCGAGTCTAATAAAAGGGCGGTACATTTTTCGGTAATTAATTCCAGCATGTCTCGGTAATCATCACGGTATCCGGATTTAATGGATTGAACCTCAAGTTCAATCTTATATTGTTCTAAAGCCGTTTCTTTTTCTAATAAAGGGACAGTAAGAGTCCCCACAAAGATGTTTGGAGCAATAGTTCCTAAAAATGAAGACCTTTTATGTTGCTGAATAATATTTTCTCCAATATCACCTAAAATAAAAGCAGGATCATTGATTTGATAGTCATATAAAAAGCCTTCAATTAATTGAAATCTTGCCTCCTGATTATCCGCCGCACTTTCCTCTCCATCAAATAAAGTATTAGGAGATCGGGCTTCTATCCAAATCTTTAAACCTTCTTTAACGACATCAAGGTCGATTTCAATATTGGATACTGATTTCATTTTTATGCCTCAGCAAAACTGGTAAAACCGTTGTCAATTGCGCCTCTATACATTCGGGTGATTTTCTCCAGCGAGAGAGGATACAACACATTTGCACCATTAAAATCAAAATGAGAATTTTCAAAAACGTCCTTTACGATTCTCACGTTTTCTGAAATACAAAGGGATGCAAGCGTTTCCAGTACCGGACAAAGTTTTCTACGAGATCCATGCAACTTAGGCAACAGTTTTTGCATGATAGCGATGTCTAGCTTTTGATGCGTGGTAAGGCTGTGGTCTAACTCTGAAAGATTATGGATCAAATTCAAAATTTCTGCTGCACTTCGGTAACCAAATTCCGCCCCAGTTTTTTTTAGTTCGCTGAAAAAGTGCAGTAAGACCGAATTAATTTGGTCGTCATGTACAAAATCTTTATTGGATGCCATATCAAGGAAACTCTTTGACATTCCTGAACCTTTTCCGGAAAGAATTTCTATATTGACAGATTTAATGCCGATCAGAAAACTCATTAATTCTACTTGTGTAATCCTAAACTCAATCGTGTTTGCTCTGTCCAGAACCTTTGGACTAAACATATTTGTAGTTTCGTCAATGTTAACTGTGCCAATGATAAATAGATTAGACGGGACTTTTAGTTTGGCAGGAACACCGTTTTGAACCTTTCCCTCAGAATATAGAGGAATTTCTTCTTGGGATTCCATTGCACTCAGAAAGTCGGCAAAATAACGCTCCACATGGCTCAGATTCATTTCATCAAGAATCAAGAAGTGTGGCAGATTCGGCCTGTAATTTGCCTGTATTATTAAATCAAGTACACCGCTTTCAGGTTTTACATACTCCTCAGGTTTCAACGCGTTAGGGTAGCCCAACAGCGGCTCGCGATTGGTCCAGTCTGCAGCCACAGGAATAATCCGGTACTGACTTTCATCCTTGCATAACCACTTCACGAATGCCTGCGCTAGTTTGGTTTTACCAGAACCGGAAAGCCCTGTTAATATGACAAATGGCTTGGTGAGTAGTGAGGCGGTGAAGCGCAAAATAAGGTTACCCGAATAGCTTAATCCTGCATCCTTGATTGTTTTAATTAACTCCGAAAAACCGAAGGTGCTACTGCCCGGGTCCCTGCCACTTCTGTTCTCTTTATATATTTGAATGAGTTTTTCTAGGTCTGCTTCTACCTCTTCTTGAATAATGCCTCTTTCGATATTGTAGCTCCTAAAAACATAGGAGTTGCCATATCGTTCAGGCTCGCCTAAATTATTGTCTTTAAAATACTCCTTTATTGTTTTCACATTAGACAAGTCCCAGGTTCTTTTTGTAGAATAAGTCTCACTAATTCCATATGCAAGAATTAGTAATTTTTTTTCTTTATATAATAGATACACAGGATAAATTCCTTGTTGCACACTATCGGCATTATCTAGGAAAGCAATCCATGGAACACGTGCTTGATTGCCTTTTCCAAAACTAACCTTCACTGACAATCCTTTGAAATTATTTAAATAGGAGGCTGTCCCTAAATCATTGGTTTTAGACTGTGATAAGAACTTTAATAATTCGGAATAATAGCTCATAATAAATGTGTTATGATGTTTAATTTCAATACATTGGCCAATAAACTTTTAGTTGACGTTATCAAATATAGGATTTCCAATATTGATTTAAACATCTTCGTAGAACATTAAACCAACTGTTATTTGATAAAAATGAAGCATGTATTTTTAATCACATCTTCCATTCCCCATAAATTATAGTAATCCTTTTACGCAAATCCTTTTTTCAATTGATGCAAAGTATTTAAATAAATAAAAACAAGCATTCAAAAACTGGTGCCATTGAAATTCTCAATGAAATAAAATGCGAAGGGAATATCGATATGTATTTAATCTTTTGACATGGAATACCACCGCGACCCGAAAAACCAGATTTATGCAGATTTAGCATACAGGATCGGTAAAGTTGTTTGTCAGTATGAACGACTGGAATTGCAAGAAGAAAAATTTGAAGCAACGTTATGTATCGCAGCACTTCAGCACCTTTTAACCAGCTGTCAGGAGTACGTTAATAACATGACAAAGCCCCAGAAAAGAGACTCCATATTTGCCAAGCAATTTTCAAAAACAGATTGGGGGATAAATAATTCTACCTGGGGAATGATGCACTTCAATGAAAAAAAGACACTACAAAACTATATTCGTGTCATACGAAATGCGATGAGCCATCCAACCGAAACTGATATTGCAAAAGAACTTCCATCCACCGGCTTCAGTACAGTCGCTGATGAAAGCGGTCGCATTAATAAATTCGTATTTATCAATTCTCCGGATGTCAGGAAAAATCGCCAGAAGTATTTTAATACCCGACAAGAAGCCGAGGAATATATAGTTGAAAACGAAATATCTGCAGAGGTACTCATTACAGAGACATGGACTGATAACGGGAATAAATATGTACTGACCTTAGATGGGAAAGCCTATGCTCGTTTTTCCAAAATAGAAATAGCCGTCGGAGAGCTCAGATCATTTGTCAAGGCTCTTTCCAATTATCTGGCACAGCCTATTCAGAAAGAATGGGACGGCATCACCATTAAGAACCTCATTGCCGCATGAAAACCCTTATCTACTTCGCTTCAGGAACTAGAACTCGCGGGTACGCATCGCTGGGCTATGATAAAGTATATCTACTGGACTTCGGATTCAGGGAGTCGGCTGAAGGAGGAAATGTCATCGAAAAATCAAAAACTGTCACCTGCATCGGCGGTGATTGCCTGGAGTCCGTACAAATCCTTAAAGACCGCAATGTAACGATTGACTGTTTTGTATGCCTGAACGAAGGAATATTCGAGGGCGGCGGAATTTACCCCATCAACTCTGATCCGTTTCTCGGATATGTCATGCCTTTGTTTTCGTCAAGCTATATACATATAATGAGTTATGACTATTATTGTCGCTCCGTACGGATCACTATGGATTGGCCATATGATATGGTAGAGATAGGTGAGGATGATAGCCGATACATCAATCCGGTAGTCTTCGACGAGAACCGGCAAGGCGTCTATGGGGCTAAGGCCTATCAAATGGCATGGAATCCACTTCCATCAGTATCATTCCCGGTCAAACCGGGGATGATGCTGAACATCATCCATGATACTGTGTGGCGATACGAGGACTCTCTTCAACGTATTTATATTTCTTTCAAGCACCAAAACTTCCGAGATTTCTTCGGGAAAAGACCGAATGTCAGCAACATCGCTGACACATCAATTCCGGAAATCCTAAACTTTTGTACTCAGAATCGGGTCGAAAAGATCGGCTTTACTCCATGGTCGAAGGGTAGATACGACGAGTTCCTGCAACAGCTCATCGACCATCAAGGCGAATACCCAAAGGAAGTCTCTCTTTTTCATCTCAACAAGCTCGATTATTCAGGCTTGAGGGAGCGGTTGCGGCAATTGGGATGAAGTCCGATCTTCGAGGATAGTCGGCCGATATATGCGGGAGCGTACATCCAGGATTTGTCGAGCAGTTTTTCATATTCGGAAATAGGCCGAATTAGGTTTAAATTTTTGCGTGTCAGTTAGAATTACTCCCCTAGACAGGTGCCGCACCTATCCAATAATGTTGTTTTTTGATGGAATTTAAAGGCTTTTTCATTTCACCTATCCGGATAGGTGAACGGTCACCTGATTCACCTTTTTTCACTTGTTTCAGACCGGGGCTTGTTTGAGATTTGCGCCCGTTCTGCAACCGGACCCTGTTGGGATTCCTGTTTCAAATAGCGCGATCCGATCTACATAACACCAAGCCTCACCATCAATCATTATGAAAGCCAACTCTAAAATCCATGCCCTTTGTGTTGCCCTTTTCCTATTAACCTTTGTAAACTCGGTTTATGCCCAGGTGCCGTCCTACGTCCCCACCAACGGACTGGTCGGTTGGTGGCCGTTTAACGGCAACGCTAACGATGAGAGCGGGAACGGGAATAACGGGACGGTGAATGGAGCGACGTTGACAACTGATAGAAATGGCAATAGTAGTTCGGCCTACTTTTTTAGCGTTAATACAGTACAGGATATTTCAATGCAAAATCTTCAAATTACCGGGGATTGGACAATTTCTCTTTGGTTTCTTCCAACCGCCGGCAATGTTACTTCTCAGAACTATCTGATGGGTTTAAAATGTCAGAGTTATTGGGCAGGCATTGGACAATCCTATTCAAGCCCACAGTGCGGACTTCCTTCCGGGGCTAGTTTTATATTTGATGGCAATCAAGGTTGTAGCAACTGGCTTGCGACCTCGCAAAATTATTCCTTGAATTCATATAATTATCTATGTATCACGTATGCCGGCGGCGTCTATTCCATTTCAATAAACGGGCAACCTTCCTATAGTTCATCGTCGTTGTTGGATTTGGATATAGATAATATTGTGGTCGGAAGGCGTTGCAATGATCCTTCTTCATTCAATTTCGACGGATCCATCGATGACATCGGCATCTGGAACCGAGCCCTCTCCCCGCAGGAGATTACCGGCCTGTACACAGGCACCAATCCTCCTCCCTGCAATCCTCTTCCTTCAAACCTTCAGACCGGCCTCGTCGGTTGGTGGCCGTTCTGCGGAAACGCTAATGATGAGAGCGGGAACGGAAATCATGGAACAGTGAATGGAGCTACATTGGCAGCAGACAGGTTTGGAAATATGAATAAAGCGTATTATTTCAACGGTTACACCAATATTCAAACATTAACTGCCGGGCCGACAGGTACGGGTATTAGCTTATCATATTGGTACAAGACAAATCAATCGATTCAAATGCAAACTATTTCTTACGGAAGTTTAACCTGGGGTAGTTACTTCGGTGCTTATTTAAATCACTTTAGTGCTCAAACTACCGGGCCTTGTTATGGGCCCTCATTTACAAATGCCGGAACTTTAGTAAATAAAAACAATGGTAGCCTTCAAGATACTACTGCTTGGCATCATGCAGTCATTATCATCCCTGTAAACGCTACTGATCTCAACTCACTGACGTTTTACCTCGACGGTCAGGAGTTAGTTAGCACTTGCAGCTATGCTAATTATGGAGCCCCTTCCCCTAATATTGATAACGGTAATCCCATTCGCTTTGGCGGAGGCTGGTATTCCGGGACGCCGTACAATGATTTAGTCGGCTACCTCGACGACATCGGCTTCTGGAACCGAGCACTAACCTCGCAAGAGGTCGCCGAGCTCTACCAATCCCAAGCCTGCAATATGAGTTTCACCACCCAGCCGAGTGATGTCTACCTGAACACCGGTATCGGCACCCAGCTGACGGCCGTGAATTCCGATACGGCTGCTTCGTACCAGTGGCAATCCAATGCCGCCGGATTGGGATGGGTTAATGTCACCGATAATGCGAATTACACGGATGCCGCTACGGGCACACTGCTCATCAACAACCTGACATTAGCCAATCATCTGCAGGAATTCCGCGTAGTGGCCTCCAATGGAATCTGTTTTGACACATCTGCAATTGCAACGGTATATATCACCGACACTTGTATCACTACAGTCAACGATACGGTATTTGTAACCGTCACCGATACGTTAATCATTGACGCAGTATTGACGACGGTTCCGACTCTCACGACCAACCGCATCATCGTCTATCCGAACCCGGCCTCGACCCACATCACCGTCGATAACGGTAACTACGCCGCGATGAACGGATACTCGCTTGAAATCACAAACGCCCTCAGTCAGGTCGTCTTTACGTCGGCTATCAACCAACAACAATTCTATATCGACCTTTCCTCCTGGACCGGCAACGGGGTCTATCATCTTTCTTTGAAAGATGGTTCGGGGGCGGTGGTGGATACGCGGCAGATTGTGGTGCAGTAAACCGGTCGTTGAGCTTGTCGAAACGACCGGCTGAGGTATGTTGCGAGTTGCGAGAAGCGAGTTGCGGGCAGTGCCTCTTGACTTACCGGTTTATAAGGACTTATGCGTTCAGTAGACATACGCCCAATCAACCGGAAGAACGTCGTGCTCATACCCGTCCTGCTCGTCCTTGGCATACTGCTTTAGTCCGCGCTCAATGACCGGCGCCAATTCCTCTCGGTCGGCACGCAATTGCTCTTCGGTGGGTGTTCGGTTGTACTGCTTATCGATCAGCTTCATGATCCGCTCCATGTCCTTGGTGTCCTTGGCGGGATTTAACGGAATAAGATCCACCGAGGCCTTTACAGCACCCATGCCGACATCGGCAAGAATGAAATAGACCTTGTCCGGCGCTACATCCGCCTCGACGTAATCGCGGTTCTCCGAACGAGCCCAGAAAAGATGATGACCCGGATCACATTCATAACGGATGTAAGCCGGACCATAAAACCGGCCGATCAGCGAAGCACTGTCACAATACGTGAAGTTGATCAGCGCACCCATACCTGACGTGCGGGCGAAGTAAACGACCGATTTGCCGGGGGAGGGCGGAGGAATTTTATTCTGAGCGTTAATAAAAACGAAAGGGAACGTGGCGAAAAACAAAACCGGCAGGAAGGAATTTCTCATGGATTTGATTTTTTGGACATGGTCTTCATAACCATACGTCGTCAAAATTATCCCCGCTACAGAAGCAGGGAAATGACTTCCGTCATGAAACACTTAGAAGTGAAGGAAACGATGGTTGCGAGTCTCGTGCGTATCCTACGAAACATAGAGCGGATAACTTACGGTGATTCCTTTATAGGTGTACCGGCAATCACTTGAACGCTTGCAGCAGAAGACCGGTCGTTGAGCTTGTCGAAACGACCGGCTGAGGTGCGTTACGAGTTGCGAGAAGCGAGTTGCGGGTTGCGAGGTCCGGGTTACGAGATACGTTTCTCTGCGAACTCTGCGCCACTGCGTGAAAAAAATAGTTGCGAGGACAGAGGGATTGCCATTAAGCATGCGCTGTGCTTAGCTTCATGGTGATCCCTTGAATGGGGTCATGCAATACCGTTGAATGATTTTCGGCGCCGAATTAGTCGGTAGTCTGCAGTCCGCTCATTAATATGAGCGCGCCATTTCATAAAAATTCAAAAAGTATCAGAAACAGAAACAGTGCGGGTAAACAGTATTTCTACTGTTCACCCACACTGTTTCTCGCACAGTTCACTGTGATGCTGCGGAGAGGGAGGGATTACTCCTTTCGGTCGTGATCACCTGTTTTGGGGCATTAAAGAAAACAATGCGGCCTTCGGCCTTCCATTTTTCATTTCTACGCGACCCATAAAGCAAGCTTTACGGCCGCTTCAAAATGAAAAATGCCCCGTTGGGGGCATTGTTTTATTTTGCGGGGAGGGAGGGATTACCTGCGGTGATCCCTTTTATAGGGGTCCTGCAATACCGTTGAATGATTTTCAGCGCCGAATTAGTCGGTAGTCTGCAGTCCGCTCATTAATATGAGCGCGCCATTTCATAAAAATTCAAAAAGTATCAGAAACAGAAACAGTGCGAGTAAACAGTATTTCTACTGTTCACCCACACTGTTTCTCGCACAGTTCACTGTGATGCTGCGGAGAGGGAGGGATTCGAACCCTCGAGACCCTTTTGGAGCCTACACACTTTCCAGGCGTGCTCCTTCGACCACTCGGACACCTCTCCGGTCAAGGATAAAAATGCCGAAAAACAGCGAAAAACGCAGTTTGTCGGCGTAAAGAGGTACAAAAATAGCAAATTCCGCCGGGATTGTCAAAAGGAATACAAAAGCACTCCTTATAGCTATTTATGTAGCTATATATATGGATCTCGCAGGGGTACGGATCGACGCCCGAACCGAACTTCGGAAAAACAGTACCTTCCTTGAAACTTCAACGCCCCGTTCAATGTCCTTCACGAAAGAAGACCTTCTCCGCATCATCGATGATCCGCAGCTGCTCGAACGTGCCTACAGGGGCGACAAGGCGGCTTTCCACAAAGCCTTTCAGGAAGCGTACCCCGAAATCGCCGCCCGTCCGATCGCTCAGGTCTGGAACGCAAGACTCAGCCATACCTCAGAACCCGGCATCAACTGGGGCACCGGAAAAGACGGACTGCTTGTGCTCCTCTTCTGCCTGCTGGCAGGAACCCTGGCCAAACTGCCCGAGATATTCTCCATTCCCGAGAATTTTTTCTATCCCCGCAACATCACGTTTGTCGTATTCCCGTTGTTATCGCTCTACTTCGTACGCAGCCACGGTATGCGCAGCGTCCGCACGCTCATCCTCTTCGGCGTTTTTCTTGCAGCTGCCGTTCATATCAACCTGCTGCCGGACCGCCCTGCCTCCGACACACTCATCCTTGCCTGCATACACCTCGCAGTGCTGTCGTGGTCGCTCCTCGGAATTGCATTCGCGGGTACGCGCGAATACGACCACGCAAGCCGGCTCGATTTCCTGAAGTATTCCGGCGACCTGGTCGTCATGACCGCTCTCCTCGCATTGGCGTTCGGGTTGTTTTCCGCCCTGACCGTCGGACTGTTCGGCGTCATCGGCATCCGTATCGAAGAATTCTATTTCCGGTATGTCGCCGTCTATGCGATGGCCGCAGCTCCGTTTGTCAGTACGCATCTCGTGCGTACCAACCCGCAGCTGGTGAACAAGGTGTCGCCGGTCATCGCTCGTGTGTTCACGCCGCTGCTCCTGGTGACACTGACGGTTTACCTGTTCGCCTGGACCGGCTCCGGGAAGGATCCGTACAACGACCGCGACTTTCTCTTCGTCTTCAACATGCTCCTGCTGGGAGTGATGGCGGTTATCTTCTTCTCCGTCACAGAAATGTCCCGGTCTTCCGGAAACCGTTTCGGCGGCTTTGTGCTGCTCGCACTCAGCCTTGTGACGGTCGCGGTGAATGGGGTCGCCCTTTCTGCCATCGTGTACCGGATCACCTCCTGGGGCGTCACGCCCAACCGGTTGGCGGTCGTGGTCAGCAACTTGCTGATCCTCGGAAGTCTCCTCACACTCTCCTACAGGTTATTCCGTTCCTGGCGCGACCGGTCTCCGCTTTCGGAAGCCGCCCAAGGTATCACGCTGTTTCTTCCCCTCTACGGGATCTGGGCATTTATCGTCATGTTTTTCTTTCCGGTGATGTTCGGTTTCAATTAGTAATTTAATCAGCACTATGAACGACCCTTTGAAATCAAGAAATGAATCAACCGGTTCAACGGACAACACCCCGAAAGTCACCGGCATCGGCGGCATCTTCTTTTTCAGCGACAATCCTGCAGAGGTGCGCAAATGGTACACAGATCATCTCGGCATGGACATCAGCGAGTGGGGTGCGACTTTCGTCTCGCGCAACAACGACCGGCCCGAAGTGACCGAGCAGTTGCAGTGGAGCCCGTTCCGGCGAGGAAGCGATTACTTCGCGCCTTCCTCCAAGGAGTTCATGATCAACTACCGGGTAAGGAATATCGAAGCACTCGTGGAAAACCTGCGCGACAACGGCGTCACAGTGCTCGACGAGATCACAGATTCGGAATACGGCAAGTTCGTTCACGTGATGGATCCGGAAGGGAACAAGCTGGAGCTGTGGGAACCGGCCGCATCGGACTGAGTCATGATTTTTATACGTATCATTACAGCGATCATCCTTCACCCCGAACATGAACAAGAAAGAATTCACCGCATCGCTCAAAAACAAAAGTGTCAAAGAACTGCTGGTGCAGTTGGAAAATGCGCAATCCGGAAAAGTGAAAACGGATCCGGACCTGCTTACACTTCTTCTGGATGAACTCGAGTCCCGGCAGTTGAGTGCGGCAGAGCAGAATGAATACGACCGAATCATGGGAATGACGGAAGCCGGCAACGACGACGCACGGACTTCATCACCGGAGGCGAATGACGCAAAAGCCGTAAACGCGGAGAGAAAAGCGGAGTCGCTAGACCCTCCGCGTGCGACCTCTGAAAGGTATATGGCCCTGAAGGCCCTTGCCGGAGTATTGTCCGTATGCGGATATGCTGTTTTGGTGATCGGGTTGATAGCCCTGGTTTATATGGCCAGTGAGAACAACCTGTTGCAAGGGCTGTTGGTTTTGTTGGGAGCCGTATTGGTAGCATTGCCTTCCCTTGCTTTTTCCAATCTCATACAGGTCTTCATCGATATCGAATCGAATACACGGAAGACCATGGAGGCGATGCAGCGCACGAACGCAAGACGTTGAATATCCCCGTTGTCTTTCCTTTGCGTCCTGAATTGAACCGTTTCCATTGATAGATACCTCCTTCAATTTCACCTCGGATGCTGCCGGCGGCGACCCGGATTTGTACAGTCCGACGCTGCGCAGGTACCATGTCCTGCTGTGGAACCGACCGCTTCCTGACGGAAGGCCATTTAATCTTCAGGCACGGGAGGGGGGAGCTTATCTTTCCTTTGAGACGGAAACCGAGCATTTCGTATTCGGCAGTGACGCAATCACCCATTCCTACCGCAACCATGTGCGGAAGAAACATATCACGGAGCAAGTACCCGACCAGGTCAACGAACTGTTCGATCTGGGATGTACTATCGGAGCATATGTCATATTTCCGAAAAATCGCGTGGACGGCGGCCTTACCATCAACCAAGCCCGCGGAACCAACCGCCTTATCGACGACCGCTTCGACCTGACGCTGGAGTGCATCCGACGTCATTACCTCGGTCTGCCGAGTCCGCTGCAGGATACCTTGGCACGGTATGCCGGTTTTTTCCGGTTGTTCGGCACCTTCAGCGACTACGTACGTTTTTTCCTGCTGGACGACCTTTTGGACGATGCCGGTAATATCCGCTTCCATCTGCCTTTTGATGACTTCCGTACTCCGCCGGGATTCGCGACTACTGACGACTATCTATTGTACAAGGAGAACGTCTGTCGCTTTGTGCGGATGCGGAACCGGAGAATCGAAGGCTTGCAGCGGTAGTTCATCCTGAAAAATCCTGCCGAAGCTGTACGGTCCTATTTGTAAGGACTCATTGGCACATTGTATTTTTTAACAATCAGGACGGAGAATACATTATCAGGGGACTTCGATCCGGGGCTTGGTCTTCACTTTTAGACCACACGGAGGGAATGCCGGCTTTTCTCAAACTGTAAGAAATCCGTGCTTATTGGGGTCATCACGGTCGCCGGTCACGCTAATATTGTTTAGGATGGACCGGAGTCTCTCCGGGGATCGTTGCTGTCCCATACCAAGATGCACCATTCATGAAGACAAAAATCGTAGCGTCACTGTGTTTTGCCTGGCTGATAAACGGGGCTCTTTTTGCCAATTCCACCGGACTCGCGACGGCCATTACTTCCGGAGACATACCCGCCGTGGAAGCACAGTTGCAACTGGGTACGGATGTGAATGCAATCGCGGAGAACGGTTTCACACCCCTTGCCATCGCCTGTCAGAACGGAAATGAAAAGATAGCGGCGATGCTCATCGCTTCCGGAGCAGATGTGAATCTTCCTTCCCAAAATTCCGCTACTCCGCTCATCGAAGCGGCGCGGTCGGGCAATCCTGCCCTGACCGATCTGCTGCTGGCCGAAGGAGCTGACGTCGGATATATGGACATGAACCGGATGAATGCTTACGATCATGTCGTGGAGGCAATGCCTCCCGGTCCCGCAACGGATTCCGGATACGGCCGCGTATTCACCCGGCTGCAGGAGGAGATTAGAAAGAAACTCGACAGCAAACGCTGAAATCCTTAGGAGAAGACCTGCATGAGACAACATTTTACCAGAAGCCTCAACTTCCTGCTTTTCGTGTGCTTGCTGTTTCTCACTGCGTTTGCGCAGGCACAGAACACGGACCTGCCGAATCCCACTGCCAACATCCAGAAGGTTCCGGCAGGAACCTATGTGATCGCCATGGACAATACGCTTCAGTCCAATCCGGGATATTTCAATGTGAAAGCCTACGGACTGGTAGTGAAGATACTTAACAACCGCAAAGCGGTCTGCTGGGCGATCCGCTCCGGCAAATCGAAGGACGATATCGATTTTTCCGCACCTGCAACGCAGATATTTCCGACCTCATCCGCCTCTTCTCTCAGGAATTTCAAGGCCGGACCGTTTCTGGTTCTTCCGCGGGATTCCAATGGCGTTGCAGCGGTCATTTCCGCATTCAATGCAGGGTTAGCTGCTGCCGACAAAGTCAACGTCTACCAGCTCACATCGGATGTCATGGTGGATATACGGTATATCCTCACCCAGATTCCGCGCGTCGCCATCCTTAACGACGGATCCAATTCCGCCGTTCATGCCAAGTACTTTTCCTTCGCCTCCATCGATTCCGTCACGAACTGGCGGATCACGGCAGCCGTCAATCTCGACGATTCCTGTTATACGTTCGCATCGGAACCGCATTCCGACAAGGTCGGGCCGACCATCGACTCGATCCGCGCCTATGTGATGAACGGCGGGAACTTCCTTGCGCAATGCAGGGCCGTAAACACCTATGAAAACGAGCTCAACGGACGATTCCAGACCAACAACGGTATCCTGATCCGTAACCTGAACACCTCTCCGAATTATTCGTACCCTAATCCTGATCTCTCCTTTTCACAGTACGAAGGCCGCTTCGATCCGATTGTCATCGGCGGCTCGGAGCGAAACTGGATCACCGCTTCCGGATCGTCCTACATTAACAACACGCATTTCCATCAGACAGGCGATCTGGTTGCAGACAGTAACCTCGCCGGGCAGACCGTTGCCAAACTCGCACCCGGAACAGGCCATCTCGTTTTCTATACAGGTGGACATGATTATGCGAAGAGCTTGACCGGAGATTTCATCAACGGGATGCGATCGTATTTCAATGCGATGCTAACGCCGAGTGGTGTGACTAAATGTAACTTCCTGCGTTTCGACAACGACCTGGCCGTCACCAAGACCGGCGATTCCGCCGTTTGTGTCGGCAGCAGTGCTTTCTTTACCATCGTCGTCACCAACAACGGCCCGATGGCGACCAATTCCGCCAACGTGCTTTTACAAGAGATTTTCCCGTCCAACGGATTTTCCATCGTTTCCGCTACACCTTCCAAAGGCACGTATGACCTTGTTGCCAATGAGTGGTCCGTCGGCCCGATGAGTTATATGGAAAGCGATACGCTGGTCATCGAAGCCACGGCGATCCTTCCCGGCTATTATGAGAACAAAGTGCAGATCGTCCGTGACGAGCACGACTACGACCAGACGAACGATACGGCTGCCGTCTCGATTTTCGTCAGCGAACTCGATGCCTCCGTGAACTCGACTCCTGTAGTTTGCCACGGCGATTCCAACGGTACGGCCGCAGTCACTTCCTTGAATCCCTTTTCGACAATCTCTTGTCTTTGGTCTACCGGAGACACGGCGGCGTCTCTCACCGGATTGACCGCGGGATCGTATTCGGTGACGGTTTCTGACCTCACTTGTTCCAAGACGTTCGATGTCGAAGTCGGCACTCCGCCAGCTTTGGCAGCTTCTTTGGACTCCGCTGCCAATGTCCGTTGTCACGGGGAGTCTTCCGGTGCGATTTCCGTGACCGTGGCAGGTGGTACGGTTCCGTATTCGTACCAATGGTCGAACGGTGCCGTATCGGAGGATCTTGCCGATATTCCCGCAGGTGTTTACGTCCTGCAGGTCCATGACAGCGTCGGTTGTGCGGCTCAACTGCAAGAAACGGTAAACGAGCCGTCAACCTTGGATCCGCTGATTTCGGGAACGTCTTTCACGGTCAGCAATGTTTCCTGTCACGGAGGCTCCGACGGAAGTGTCAGCCTGACTGTTCAGGGCGGTGTTCCTCCCTATCTCTACCAATGGTCGAACGGCGCGGTTGACTCTACGGTGTCGAACCTTCCCGCAGGACCGATCCAGGTCACGATCTATGATTCGAACGGCTGCTCCGCCGGTACGGCCACTACCTTATCGGAACCGGATCCGATTACTCCGCAAGTGCTTGCGCTGTCGGCGTATAACGGGCTGTACAACATCAGTTGTTTCGGCGCTACAGACGGAGAAGTGGATGTGTCCGTGGTGGGAGGAACGCCACCGTATTCGTTCACATGGTCGAACGGTACGATGTCGGAGGACCTGATGAACGTTTCTGCAGGAGCTTACGATCTGACGGTTGTCGATTCCCTCGGATGTACCGGTCAGCTGACGGTGACCCTTTCCCAGCCCGATGAGCTGACCGTGCAGTTGTCAAGTCCCGTACTTTCCAACGGCGCAAACATCGCCTGCAACGGCGGTTCCACAGGATCGGTCTTCTCGTCCGTTTTCGGCGGAACACCCCCGTATGCATATAACTGGAATCCTTCCGGCATCACGTCCGACTCGCTGACACAACTCACGGCGGGGTACTATCTGTTGGATGTCACGGACTTCAACGGATGTCAGGCATCTTCCGCCATCACCTTGTCGGAGTCGCCGCAGCTTTCTCTGACCATGTCATCGACTGCCGACGGCTGTTACGCGGACTCCTCCGGCTCCGTCAGTGTGACCGGAGTTACAGGAGGAACGGCCCCTTATTCTTATCACTGGGATGGACTGACAAGCATCAATTCGATGGTCGCATCGCTGCCTGCGGGAACATATGCAGTAACGGTGACGGACCAATTCGGTTGTACGGTAAGCGGAACAGCCACTATCACACAGCCAGCGCAATTGGTTTCCTCGCTGACGGCCGCCTTGCTTCCCAACGGACACCATATCGCCTGTAACGGTGACCATACGGGCTCGATTCAATCCTCTGTTGCCGGCGGAACCCCGCCTGTCGCCTACGTGTGGAGCAACGGAGCGAATACTCCCGGTATCAGCGGACTTCCGGCCGGCACGTATTCGTTGCTGGTTGTCGATGCAAACGGCTGTACGTCCAACCAGACCCTTGTGATCACCCAGCCGGAGCAACTGCAAGCGACCACCTCTTTTTCGGATCCGCGCTGTACCGGTGGTGCCACCGGCACGCTACATGTCGACACCGTTTTCGGAGGGACTCCTCCGTATAGTTACGCTTGGAGCGGCACGTCGTCTTCTTCTCCCGATGTACAGCAACTGACGGCCGGTTCTTATTCGGTCACCATCACTGATCAAAGCGGATGCACCGACATCCGGCCATTCACGCTCACCGATCCCCCTGCACTTTTAATGGGAATCGACCATGTCACCGACCCGCTCTGCCATGGCGGAAACAACGGGGAGCTGGCATTTTCCGTCACCGGTGGAACAGGATCGGTTCAGATCACCTTGGGAAATTCGACGGGGAGCGGACCGCTGTTCAGCGGGCTGTCGGCAGGAATATATACGGCCATCGCCACCGACCAGAACGGCTGTACCGTTACGTTGCAGGGGACCATTGCGGACCCGCCCCCGGTCATCGCCGATGCCGGACCTGACCGGGTCATCTGCGAAGGGAACACTGCACAGTTAGGAGCAGTGATAGCAGCAGGGCAGACCGGTTACTGGACCACTTCGGATCCGGCGGTTTCCTTTGAAAACAATGCTGTTCCGGACGTGACGGTTTACGGATTGCCCGAAGGGACCAGTCAACTCCTTTGGACGGTGTCCGACATCCACGGATGCACCGACACTGCTTCGGTAATCGTTCTTTCCTATAGCGGTGTTTTCGCGGAAGCCGGCACCGATACGGTATTCTGCGGGGATTTAGGATTACTGCTCGAAGCGAATCTTCCTGATGACATGAGCGGTATGTGGACCAGTGTCAACGGGGCGATATTCAGCGACCCCTTCGATCCCAACGCAATCGTTAACATCATTCATCGCGGTGCAGACACGCTACAATGGACGATCATGAACTCCTATTGTGAGAAGTCGGACTATCTGGTCGTCTATTCCAACGACTGCGGATTCGACATGCCTACGGGCTATTCACCCAATGGCGACGGGAAGAACGATGACTTCGAGATAAAGGGATTATACAGCTATCCGGACAATTACCTGCGGATCTTCAACCGGTGGGGAAACCTGGTCTTCAGTTACGACGATTACACAGGACATGAATGGAAAGGCCAGAACAATGCCGGCGATCCGCTCCCGGACGGCACTTATTTCGTACTGTTCGTGGCGAACGGTTCCGACTTCCGCAAGGCTACCTACGTCGACATACGGAGATAATCAAGCCTCCTTACGAAAACTAAACACACACGAAACATGAACAGCAGACGTATACGCACGAAGCTACTCATCATTGTCTTCTCTCTTACCGGTGTGGTGCAAGCCCAGCAGGACATGCTGCTTAGTCAATACATGTTCAATCATCTGCTGATCAATCCGGCCTATGCCGGCAGTCATGAATACATGATGAGCAGTCTGCTGTACCGGAAACAATGGGTCGGCTACGAGGGAGCGCCCGTGAGCCAGGTGGCGAGTCTTCACGGACCGATAGGGCTTACGGATTTCGGAGCAGGCATGATGATTTCCCACGATGTCATCGGCGTAACGGAAAGGACGGACGCTTTTGCGAACGCCGCCTATCATTTACGATTGGGCGAGCGTACGAAGCTGGCGATGGGGTTGAGGGCCGGCGGAGGTTATTACTCGTGCCGCAACAGTGACTTGAAAGTATGGGACAATTCGGACCAGGTCTTCAAGGAGAATGTGGCATCCCGGTTTCTTCCTAACGCCGGTGCAGGCCTTTATCTGCATGCTCCCAAGTCCTATTTCGGAGTTTCCGTGCCGTCCCTTATCAGCTACGATCCGCAGGACCGCTTCGGCATATCGCTTTCCGGAAGCGACTTCGTTCCCCGACAGGTACGTCATTACTTCATGACGGCCGGAACGGTACTCACCATCAACGCGGATATAGTCATGAAACCGAGTGTGCTGGTCAAATATGTGAAAAACGCACCCGTCCAGGCGGACTTCAATTTGAATTTCCTTTTCCTGAAGACCCTTTGGCTCGGCGGCAGTTATCGTACGGACGATGCCGTAGTGGGAATCATGGAGTTGCAGCTGAGCCGCCGCCTACGGATCGGCTACAGTTACGATTATACCCTTTCGGAGATACAGTATTACAGTGCCGGATCGCACGAATTCATGATCGGCTACGACTTCGGAACCGAGGTCTCGAAGGTGGCGACGCCACGTTATTTCTGATAACAGCAGGTCCCGGGCTATTCTGAATGGACCGTGATCGGCCTTATTAGTCCGTTGTATGACAGGCCCTTCAGCTTGTCACACTGTCTTCGGGCCATACATCGACGCCCCCGTTATTTGTGTTATAATTTTTTTATATTTGAAAAAAACGGGAACATGAAAAAACCACACTTCCTTCTTTCGGCATTCGCCGTATTTTTTCTGACGCAGTGTACTCCGTCTAAAGACCCTTCCAAGACCGCTCCCACCGCCGGTTTACAGGACTCTACCGGAGGATATCCCTCGCAGGTCCTCTATGGCGAGCACCTGGTTACGGTTTGCGGTTGCAACGACTGTCATACTCCCAAAAAGATGACCGACCAGGGCCCTGTTCCGGACAGTAGCCTGTGGCTATCCGGACACCCTGCAGCAATGCCCGCTCCGGCCGTTGACCGTGCCGATATGGCCAAGCGCGGATTAGCGGTCACGGATATGCTCACAGCTTGGGTAGGACCCTGGGGGGTTTCATATGCTCCGAACCTTACCTCTGACCCGACCGGAATCGGCAACTGGACCGAACAGCAGTTCATCAATTGTATCCGTGAAGGGAAACTGAAAGGCATGTCCCGTCCGCTGATGCCGCCAATGCCCTGGAATTTCTATAAATTCATGACGGACAATGAGCTGAAGGCCATTTTCGCCTACCTTAAGTCGGTGAAGCCCGTCGCAAACTTAGCACCCTCCTGGGAACCTCCTGCGTCTAACTGACCATGATCCGTACGACAGTTTTCTGCGCCGCATTGCTGCTTTGCCTCAACGTGGGTAGTAGCTGCCAGAGCACCACCATCGATATGAACAACGAAAAATCCGGACACCCTCTATTGTGCGACCCCAAGCAGGGGGTATGTGAAACTCCCGGACTTCCTGCACAGGAGCAGGGAGAACATCCGACCCCGGCTGCGAACAAACCGGTGAAAGTCATATACTTCACCGATCCGATCTGCTCGTCCTGCTGGGGGATCGAGCCCCAGCTCCGCCGTATGAAAATGGAATTCGGTGACGTGGTGGAAGTGGAATATCATATGGGCGGACTGCTCCCTCGTTGGGAAGGTTTCAACGGCGGCGGCATCACCAAGCCATCGGATGTCTATCATCATTGGGAGGAGGTGAGTCATTACTACAACATGCCGATCATCGGCGATGTATGGATAAACGATCCGCTTCCGTCGTCTTATCCGCCGTCCATCGCGTTCAAGGCGGCTCAACTTCAAAACAAGGAGAAGGCCCTCAAATTCCTGCGCCGCATCCGTGAGATGGTCTTCATCGAAGCGTTGAATATCACCCGCTGGGAATACCTTCAGCAGGCCGGACAGTTCGCAGGTCTTGATACTGTGCGTTTGAGAGCGGATTACGAAGGAGTAGCCGCCAAGGACTTCGAAGCCGACCTGCAGCTTGCCCGACAGATGGGGGTTAGGGGATTTCCTACGCTCTTCTTCACGGACAACAGCGGAAACCGGAATACGGTATACGGCTTCCGTCCGTATGCCGATTTCGAGCGTGCGGTGCTCGGCATCTATCCGGATGCCCAACCGGACAAGTCCCGGCATGACATCAAGTATTATCTGAAGGATTACGGAAGCATTACCGCACAGGAACTTTCATTGTTCGACAATATCGCTCCGGATGCCGCGGTACTCCGGTTGGACGAACTGGTGAAAAACGGAGCGCTCAAAAAGGTGTCGACCAAGAACGGCGCTCTCTGGAGAAACACGGACTGACGCTAACATCGAAAGTCCGCTCCCGACGTTCCCCGACTCTTCAACTTCCTTGCACGTGTCATCGCTTTTCGACCATTGTCAGATACGACTTGACGTCCTCCGTGAGCGTGCGTTCAATCTGCGTTGGGCCGAAGCATCTGCGGATTGCATACCGCTGACGGCCGCTGACCCTGATTTCCCTTGCGCACCGGAGATTTCCGCCGCCATCGAGCAGTTCTCCCGCGACCGCCACTTCAGTTACGGACCTCCCGAGGGACATGTCTTCTTTCGCGAAGCGATGGCGGAGTATTACAATGAATTCCGTAACGTGGGGATATCGCCTTCGGGCGTGATGGCTTGCGACAGCGCGGCATTCGGCATTCGCGTAGTTTGTCAGGCGCTGTTGGAACCCGGTGATGAAGCTGTCATACTCGACCCCGTCGATTTCCTGTTCAGGTACAGCGTCGAGCAAACGGGTGCGAAAGCCGTTTCCTGGCTGCTCCCGGTCGATCCTGCCGCCGCGCCGGATTTATCCCTGCTGGAATCCCTGATTACCGGCAAGACCAAGATGATCTGCCTGTGCAACCCCGTCAATCCGACCGGAAGGGTGTTCCTGCGTGAACAGCTTGAAGCAATCGCCGGAATAGCCGAGCGACATGGCCTGATGATCCTGTCCGATGAGATCTGGAGCGATATCGTCTTTGCGCCTCACCGCTATGTCAGTATCGCATCCCTGCCCGCCGCAGTGAAGCGGACAGTGATTGTCACGGGATTCAGCAAGTCTTACGGGCTGGCCGGTCTGCGTGCCGGCGCCATACTGACCGGTGATCCGATGGTTTTTGAAAAAATCCTCAATTCCTCGGAACACCGATACACCGTTCACGGATCCGGGGTGCTGGCTCAGGTAGCTGCGACCGCTGCTTTGAAGGAGTCCGCGTACTGGCTGGAGGAATTCCTCCGGCATCTGACGAACATGCGTGAATTCGTCGTGCGACGGTTCAACGAGCTGCCGGGAGTTCGTTGCTTCTCACCGCAAGGATGTTATGTGGCGTTCGCTGATATCCGTCAAACAGGGAAGTCAGCTTCGGAAGTCCACGAGTTGTTCTTGTCAAAAGCCCGTGTAGCAGTCGTTCCGGGATTACCGCGCTGGTTCGGCCACGGGGCGGAAGGCCACATCAGAATCAGTTTCGCCACTTCGAAGGAAATTCTGGATGAAGCGTTTCTGCGTATGGAAAGGGCGATGACGGCATGAGCAGGTTTGTGATCATTGGGGGCGGAATCGCCGGTTTTTCCATCGCCATATCGCTCAGGAAAAAGGGGCACGAGGTGGTCGTATATGAACGCAGCCACCCTAAAAAGCATCCCGGTCATGCGTTCCTGATGCATCCTGATGCTTATACGATCCTGCTGGATCTTATAGGTGCGGAATCCATGTCGATGATGCTCAGCAGCGAAATCGACCGGTTGCACATGTACGACAGCGAGGGACTCCATCTGCAGGAGGTTTCGCTGGGAGGTTGGATTTGCGTAAAGCGAAGCGAGCCTTTACGGGTTCTGGCGCATTCCCTCGGCATTCAACATATACGGTACGACCGTACCTTCGTCCGGTTTACAGAGAAAGACGGACGTTACACCGCTGCAGTATTCGATGACGGGGAAACGGTCGAAGCCGATTATTTCATCGGTGCGGACGGCGCCCATTCCGCGGTCAGACAGGCGCTTTTCGGGCCTACCGTTTTCACTCCGGTGGTGGTGAAGGAACTATTAGGCACTACGTACGATCCGGAGATTTACGAAAAGCACCGAAAGAACTTCAGGAAATACTTCAACAAGGACGGCGGACTCGCCATCGGCTTCATACCATGTTCGGTCGACGAGATCATCTGGTTCATGCAATTCGACAGTTCCAGATATAAGAACGACATCAGTACTGACGAGGGGGTTCTCGATTTCATGCGATCTGCACTTTCCGATTTCCCACCGGCCGTCAGAGAACTGGTGCAGTCGCCCACGACGCGACCATACTATACGTGGAACACTACCGATTTCGAACTGCTCCCTTCATTCCATCGGAACAATGCCGTTCTGATCGGAGACGCTGCACATCTGGCACTTCCCTTCACCAGTGCAGGAGTAGGGGATGCACTACACGATGCCGAATGTCTGACGGAGGAGTTTGCCGCAACAGCGGATTTCGGAAAAGCGTGCGAAGCATTCTATCTTCGTCGTTCATCCATAGTGTCCGCACATGTGCAGGCAGGAAGGCAGATCCGAGAGAGCTTCATGCGGGGCACCGGCGAGGGAGTACGGATTCCTCTGGTGAGTTGAACCGATTATGCGGAGTCTTCCCGCATCAATCCGCAGGTATTACGAATAAACCGAAGCTGTCCCACAGCCATTTCATTCGCCGCTCCAATTCAGGTGCCGAGTGCAGCTCTTCCGCAAGCCCTCTTTCCGACGTGTAAACCGTCCCTGATTTCAATTTTCCCTTGGAATTCACCCAACAGAAAACCACGAAGCAGGTGCGCATCGACAACTGCGGCTCATCGGGATTTTTCTTTTTTTGGGGCCTTCCATCTACCGTGACGAGCCGGGCGTATTTTATTCCCTCCGGTAGTTGAAGCGGTTTTACCTCCGAATGGGTAATCGAGTCCCTGATGGTTATAAAATTCGATTTTACAAATTGCTTCTTGCAGTAATCGTCAAATGCGCTCTCGTTTTCACACTTCTTCAGACTCAGGCTAAACATGCCGCCCGCTTCCGAATATGTTTGGGAAATCTCCTTGTTCCGGAAACCGTAAACCGTCATCAGCGGGGAAGCCAGTATGCTTTCCCAGGAAGGCAGCGGCAGGAACCGGTAGCGGCTATTCTTATCGGCATAAAACTGAACCGTATCCGCCCATATGTTTTGTGTGAAATCTGTTTGATCGGAAGGGTAAGGCATGATCATGTATCGCTCCTGGACCTTGCCGTCGAAGGCGGCAATACGCGCTTTGGCCGCTTCGTCCTTCAGCAGCTTCAAGTTCGATTTCATAACGTTCTTACCTGTTTTCTCGGGCCGTATTTCGATATGATAGCTGCTGCCCGGAAACAACTCGAGCGTCACACTTTCTTTTACACCGCCTAATTCGGTCCAAAAGGTATTCTTGCCTGTGCGCACGGTGTTCACCCGGTAGATACTGTTCATTTTGATTTTGACACATAGGCCTGCGTCATTGTTCATGATGACACCGAACCAGTTATCCGGTAATTCGTCGGTGGTATCCCTCAGGAAGTAGATATGAGCAAAACGCGAGGTGTCCAGGTTTGCCGGACCGGGAACATAAGGAAGTTGCTGAGCGGCAGCCGTATGATTCAATACGGAAATCGCCAGTACGCTTAATGTGAAGAATACAGACGTTAATCGTTTCATGTGAACATGTTTTATGCAGGAGAGCCTTCAAGCGGCAAATCCGGGTCGGGTTCCGCTAAAGCCGTATCTCTTCCGCTTCATACCCCCTTTCCGAAATCCTACTGCGGCAAAGTAGCAACCACTCCTTCAAGGAGGACATGACCAATGTCGGGCGGAAGGGGTAACAAATGTCAGTTTCCGGGAAGCAGGGATTCAACTCTTCATTCCGACATCCCCGGCTTCACCAATGCTGCGAAGGGTGTTCCGAGGAGGGAATGCTGAAGTCAGGGGCCTTCGCCGCCCGTAAAATGTTTCAATCGTTGCTTTTGATGTAGAAGCGGTGCATGCGGATGACATGCGGTATGCTCAAGCAGGAAAGGACGATGAAAAGCGTGGCTGCGTATCTGCCGCCTCCGAAAAGCACGAACGTAAAGATCAAAAGCGCCCCGCCGAGTCCGAACGGAAGGGAACGGATCCAAAGTCGGGAGTAGGTTTCTCCAAGACCGGCCTTTAACTGTTTCCAGCTGTTCAGGCTGTGCTGGGCGGTGAAGTAGATGCCGAAGGCGATCAACAAGGGAAGCGCCGAGCCGATGATTATATAGGAAAGCGTAATGAACATTTTTCCGGACCGCTCAACTGCAGCGAATAATAAAGAGACGGCTATTACAGCGCCGGACAGAACCCCCGTCGTTGTCGTAAAATGACCGGCGGATGAAGCGTGACCTTCGCCGATCGTAAAGCCTACCATGCCGCTGATGATATCAGAGGTTTCCGCAGGATGCAGTAAAAGAACATCTGCGATGACCATAGACCCCCATGCGAAGGCCTTCCAATCCTCCTTGAGCCCCCACTCTTTGAAATCGGCTTGACCGAAGTGCCATGCGGAATAAAGAAGGAACAGGATCAAAGCGCCAACAGGGAAAATCATCCATAACAGACCGAACAAGCCGGCTTTGAACAGATACACGGCGATGAAACGGACCAATGCGCGGTTGTCCTTCCTGCCCGAATCGGTCAGGTGGTCGAGGGCGCCGTGCGATACACCGATGGTCAGGAACAGGCCCGCCATCAGCGCCGTCGATTCCGGACGGAAAGTATCAGCAGACAGCGTGAGGAAAAGCAAGGTCAGCAAGACGCCCCAACCTACGGTAGGAAATGCACCCAACACCTGTATGAATCCTACGGGTGCCGTGAAACGGAGACGAAATCCTACGGGCAGTATGGAGCGTCGAGGATGGATGTTACGTACGGTTTCACGCATGGGGTTCAGGGAAAAACGCAGCGGAAAAAAAAGGAGGGGTGAATGATGACTCACCCCTCCTTCATTGGATATACAGAAGGATGATTAATCGGAATTGCGGCTCAGGCCGTAGATGACCAGACCGAAACCGATTTTGTTGACAGCGTCAGCGATGTTGTAGACGATATCCATGGAAGCAGTCGCGGCTGCCGGATCGCTGCACAACTGCATGCCGAACAAACCGCCCGGTGTGCCCAGGATGTAGCCCAAAGGATAGATCGCCCAGCCGACCAGTACGAACCATGCGAGGATACGTGTGGCTTTAGCTACCTGCGGACCTGCTGACTGGGCAAGTTTGGAAACCTCGCCGAACCAGATAAGGTAAACGATATAGAAGTAGGCGATGCCGGAGACCGTTCCCCAGAATACGCTGTTGTCGCGGTAGATGGTCTCTCCGAAATATCCGGTCACCAGCATGACCAGCGATGCTGCGATCAACTGCCACAACAAGCCGATTTTAGCTCCGGCTTTGCGGGTGATGAGGTAGAACTCCACACACATCAGCGGAACAGTCAGGATCCAGTCCACATAACGGAAGAAGGTCGGGGATTCACCGGTTTCCAGGTTGTATCCTCTCATATAATAATAATGCACTGCTGCGATGAAGGTGATCAGTCCGGAAACGAGAACGGAAGTCCTCCATTTCTGAGCAGTGTTGTTCAGTTCAAAAAAGAAAAACACCGACGCAGCCATCATCGCCATAGTGCCGATGAAGAATGTGAAAGCAACGTAGTTGTCGCTTGCAATTTTTAAATGTTCCATGATCGTTGGATTTTAGGTTTGATTCAGATAAACAAGACAGACTATGAATAGTTCAAAATCGGATAGTCGTCGTTAAAATGCCACGGCCGATTATTGAAACCGATATTTACCCGACGACTATAAGAAAACGCCAAAAAATCCATAAAATCAAAAAAGATAAATGGATAATGAATGTGTACCCCTACCGAGCCTAAATCCGGAAGTCTTGGGATAATCAAAGTAAATCTTAAAATATCACCATCAACATAAACTGGAACTGGTCTTGAAAAGAGATCAGAGATCTAAGTATAAGCTAATCCGCCTAATCCATTAAGGGAACTATTCCCCTTCCATATCTTATCGGACTCAGCCTTTCGCGGTATTCCAGTGTTTTCGGACGTCCGGCAGGATCGTGTAGATATATGTCAAGAAAGACGTCGAGTGTATTGCTCCAGCCGGATTTTGGAGCAACGAAAAGGGGCTCGGTCGTTATTTCGTTTGTAAAAAATTCATAGGGCATGTTTACATAATAATGCCTGAACGAGGAACTGGTGTCCGAACAGGTTCCCTCCACCCGGATTTCATGTTTAATGTCAGTGATTACGTAATGTATAGAATCCAGCGAGCTATAAAGGCGTTCCTTGGAGTCCACCGTAATCTCCATGGAATATACTTTCTTGTCGAACACGAAAATGAAAAATGGTGGAAGCGGAACCATGGTGAACCCCTTTTTAATCACAAACGACACCCGAGGAGTATCTTGCGGCGCATAGTGATCGTCTGATTCCGGATGGTTGTCCCAAGCCGGACTATTTCCCATCTTGATGATCAAGCAACCTTCCAATAGAAACGCAAAGAGGACAAAAGGCAGCAGGTTTTTCATTTCATAATAGCCGGTTGAATTAATCTTTCAGATGTAATCCTGAATAAAGCATCATCCCCGCCTCTTCGCTGTTCCTTGATAGAGACATATCCTCCCTTCGTAGCGCCAAATGCCCGTTTCAACTGTTCGAAGAAACCCGGCATCGGAATTACGTCCTTCAAGGAGATCGCTAATGTTGCGCGTAATGTGCTGCGCAAATCCGGGAACGGCAGCAAGGAGAAGTGCAATACGATGTTGAAGAGATGGTTTTTCATGATTCGGAATAAAGACAGCTATACATTCATGCCATTCAGCATTTTTTTGATCAGTACGATCTGTCCCAGGTGATAATATCCGTGTTCGATGACGGCTTCTATGTTCCTTTCGTATGTTCCGTAGTCTTCCTTTACGAAGATCTCGTCAAGAAGGGATTCGCTTATTCCGCTTACGGCATCCGCGAACCGTTCGGCATTGACGGAAAACGTATCGGCCATTCTCCTCCAGGAGGCTGTATCGGCAATCAACGGATGACTGAAGCTGTATTCGTCTTTTATGTCAAGTTCTCCGCCGTTGAAGACGTTCAACAGTCCTTCCAAATAATAATTCACATGGAAGGTAAGTTCTGCGACGGAATTAAGTCCGCCGAATTTCAATACGGCGTGTCCGAAGGTGACATCGGAAAGCGCTTTTCGGAAATTCGTGTTCGCGATCCAGGACCCGTCCAGATAGAGCTCCCGTATCCGCTCCGAAAGTTTCTTGCTTCGTTCCATGGGGTCAATATACCGAATAAGATTTTCCCGTCGGTTCATCCTCCGATCTTACGCAACGCTTCCTTTCCAGCCAGCCCGACGATGGAATGTTTCTTTACGAACTTACGCACGAATACCGGGTCTGTCGCTGAATACTGCCGCAGTGCCCAGCCGACCGCTTTTCGGATGAAGAAATCCGTGTCATGACGGCACTTCATGTATATTGCTTCGAAAAGGGTGGTGTCTGTTTTTTCCTTGTAGAACAATTGGTGGATCAATGCAGTACGTCTTAGCCACAAGTCCTCGCTTCCCGCCATTTCAAGCAGAGTTCCCCTGTATCGTTCAGGGTCTTTCGAAACGACACCGCCAACCATCCTGGCTGCAAGCAGGTCGACAGTATCCCACCAGGAGTCTTTTGTGATCAATGATACGAAGAAGTCGAAGGCGTCGGTACCCCATTTCCGTCGGGTAGCCAGCAGGAGGTCCATGGCGACGTAACGGTATTCCCGGTATTGCAGTTGCCAAAGGGCATTGACGAGCGATTCGATTTCCTTCCAGGAATATTTCTTCGCTTCCTCGATGAACGGTTTTTGTAACCGACCTCTCTCCGGCTTTTGAAGCCCCAGGAATTCGAACCGGTCCTTCATATAACGCTTCATCCCAGCCGCTTTCTCCGGATTTCGGGCCGACTCGAATTCATTCGTCAGTTGCGCGATGAGCTGTGAGACCATATTGTCACGAAGATAAAGTACTTGACGAGTCGTATGCAGGGAACGCCTCGGCATTCGGCAGCTTTTGTGCCGCAGTTTTCAACGGGATCATGTTTCTTTTATACGCGCCGGCAGGATGATACGACCTGACCATTGTCCTATTTTTGAAGCTTACTGCTGATTTTCTTTGCACGGTCATGCTCAACCGGGTCATTTCCTTTTCCATACACAACAAGCTGATCGTTGGCCTCTTTACGGTCTTCCTTATCGCTTATGGAACCTACGAAGCCACCCGGCTTCCCATTGACGCGGTCCCCGACATCACTGATAACCAGGTACAGGTGATCACCGTGGCCCCGGCGCTCGGAGCTCCTGACGTGGAGAGGTTCATCACCTTTCCCATCGAGCAGGTCAGCAATAACATTCCCGGACTCAAGAGTATCCGCAGCTTCTCCCGCTTCGGACTTTCCGTCGTGACCATCGTGTTCAACGATGATATCGACGTGTACTGGGCCCGTCAACAGGTGAACGAACGTTTGCAGCAGGTGCAACAGGAGATCCCGGAAGGGTTCGGACGGCCTTCTCTGGCCCCCGTTACGACAGGACTGGGAGAGATCTACCAGTACTGCCTGCGTCCGAAGAAGGGCTATGAGAAGAAATACGGTCCTATGGAGCTCCGAACACTCCAGGACTGGATTGTACGTCGTCAGCTCCTGGGCGTGAAAGGCGTGGCTGACGTAGGCAGTTTCGGCGGACAGCTCAAGCAGTACGAGATCAGCATCGATCCTGCAAGACTCCATGCGACCGGCCTCACGGTGGACGATGTCTTCCGGGCGCTGGAAAAGAGCAACCAGAACACCGGCGGGGCCTATATCGAAAAAGGACCTGCCGCCTTATTCATCCGAAGCGAAGGCCTGATCGGTTCCACGGAGGACATCGGGGAAATTGCCGTGACTTCGACCGGTGAAGGACTTCCCGTATTGCTCAAAGACATCGCAACGGTCGGCATCGGTTATGCTACGCGCTACGGGGCCATGTGCTACAATAACGAGGGGGAAGTGGCCGGCGCTGTCGTGATGATGCTGAAGGGAGCCAACAGCAGCGAGGTGATACACGACGTCAAGGAGCGGATCGAGCAGATCCGGAAGTCATTGCCGGAAGGCGTCATCATCGAGCCTTTCCTGGACCGTACCAAGATGGTCGGCCATGCCATGAACACCGTCGAGACCAATCTCCTCGAAGGTGCCCTCATCGTGCTGTTCGTACTCATCCTGTTCCTCGGGAATCTGAGGGCCGGTTTCATCGTGGCTTCCGTGATACCGTTGTCGATGCTGTTCGCCATCATTCTCATGAACCGCTTCGGAGTTGCCGGCAACCTCATGAGTCTTGGGGCGTTGGATTTCGGACTGATCGTGGACGGAGCGGTCTTCATCGTGGAAGCGGTCTTGCACCAACTCATACACAGCAAACATTTTGCAAACGTTTCCCGGCTTACCCGTCCTCAGATGGACGAGGAAGTGGAACACGCCGCCCGAAAAATGGGCAGAAGCGTGGTGTTCGGCCAGCTGATCATCCTGATCGTTTACCTGCCCACTTTCGTGTTAAGCGGCATAGAGGGGAAGATGTTCATCCCGATGGCGCAGACGGTCTCTTTCGCGCTGTTGGGCGCTTTCTTGCTCTCCATCACCTATGTGCCGATGATGAGTGCGCTGTTCATGAAGCGGTCGCTAAGTCATAAGAAGGTCTTTTCGGACAAGATGATGGAATTCTTCGAGCGCCGTTTCCAGCATGCGCTTGAAAAAACGCTGACACACAAGCGAAAAGTGATTTTCGCCGCAATCATCCTATTCCTCTCTTCGCTGCTGGTGTTGTCGACCTTGGGAGGGGAATTCATCCCGGCGTTGGAAGAGGGGGACTTTGCGGTAGACACCCGCGTGCTGACAGGAAGCAGCATCCATACTACTGTCGAATACACGCAGAAAGCGGCAGGCATCCTGTTGAAAAGGTTCCCGGAAGTCGAGAAGGTCGTCACCAAGATCGGCTCCAGCGAGATTCCGACTGATCCGATGCCGATGGAAGCCGCGGACATGATGATCATCCTCAAGGACAAGGAGGACTGGACTTCCGCCCGTACATTCCCCGAGCTTTCGGAGAAGATGGAAGCCGCGCTTTCCGAGATACCGGGCATCACCACAGGCTTCCAGTTCCCCGTACAGATGCGTTTCAACGAGCTGATGACCGGTGCACGTCAGGATGTGGTGTGCAAGATCTTCGGGGAAGACCTTGATACCTTATCCGCGTATGCGGAACGGCTCGGTGAAATCATACGTAAGGTGGACGGAGCAACGGACCTGTACGTGGAGCAGGTCACAGGCATGCCACAGATTGTCATCCGGTATGACCGCGCCGCCATCGGCCGCTACGGCCTGAATATCGAAGACATCAACCGGGCCGTGAATACAGCCTTCGCAGGACAGAGCGCCGGGTTGGTCTACGAAGGGGAAAAGCGTTTCGATTGTGTGGTTCGGCTGGAAAAGGAGCTTCGTTCCGAGCTGAAGGACATCAGTGATCTGTTGATACCGGCAGCTGACGGAACACAGATCCCGCTCCGGCAGCTTGCAAAAGTGACCGTCGAGACAGGTCCCAACCAGATCCAGCGGGAGGAGACGCGACGCCGGATCATCGTGGGGTTCAATGTGCGCGGACGCGACGTACAAAGCGTCGTTCAGGATCTTCAAGTATCGGTGGAGAATACCATGAAGCTTCCCTCCGGATACGGAATCACCTACGGCGGCTCTTTCGAAAACCTCAATGCCGCGAAGAGCCGGCTCGCAATCGCCGTACCGGTGGCATTGCTCCTTATCTATTTGCTTCTTTATTTCACCTTCGGGTCATTACGTCAGGGCCTGCTGATCTATTCCGCCATTCCGCTGTCCGCCGTGGGGGGGATATTCGCGCTGGCGGTCAGGGGCATGCCTTTCAGCATCAGTGCGGGTGTAGGATTTATCGCCTTGTTCGGGGTCGCTGTACTGAACGGCATCGTTCTCGTAGCCGAGTTCAACCGGCTGAAGTCGGAAGGATGGAATGATCCGCGCCGCATTGTCCTGATGGGCACGAAGATCCGGCTGCGGCCGGTCCTGATGACGGCTTTCGTCGCCTCCTTCGGCTTCCTGCCCATGGCATTGAGCAACGGCGCCGGTGCGGAGGTGCAGCGTCCGCTGGCGACGGTCGTCATCGGCGGATTGTTGATCGCCACCTTACTCACCTTGTTCGTCCTTCCCATCCTGTATATGTATTCTGAAAAACCGGGCCAAGAAAGGAGTAGTTCCGTCGCAGCTGTGATGCTGTTCATCAGCCTTCTGGCCAGCGGATTCCCGGCCCGTGCGCAGCAACCCATTCAACTGCAAGCAGCCGTGGATTCGGCGATGAAGAACAATTTCGGCACACAGGCCAGCCGTATGGAGGCCCGTTACCGCAAGCAGCTGCGCAGCGCCGGGGTCGACGTGCCCGCCACCGACGTGAATTACGGATTCGGCTTGATCAACAGTGCCTATACCGACTACGCAATCGGCGTCGAGCAGCGGTTGCGTTTCCCAACGGTATATGTACGGCAACGACAGGTCCTGAACGAAAGCTGGAAGCAGAGTGAGATCGGCGTGGTCTTGCAGGAGAAGGAACTGAAAAAGAACGTGCGCGAAACCTTCTATGAACTGCTGTTCCTGCAGGCCAAGCGGTCTTTGTTGCAGCGTTCGGATTCGATTTACGCCGGGTTCCAGCATACGGCTGAACTCCGCTTCGAAAAAGGCGCAGCAAACATCCTGGAGAAATCGGCCGCGGAGGTGCAACGCGGACAGATCCTTCAGCAACTGGAGGAGCTGGAGTCGGACTTGGTGCGTGTCCGCCTGCGCTTCAACACCCTGCTCAATACCGCAAAGGAATACTTTCCCTCCGATACAGACAGTCGCATGGATGCGCCTCTGATGTCCGACAGCGCATCCATGGAATCCCATCCGGAGGTGCAGTGGTTCAGGCAGGAGGAGAAAATCAGTCTTGCCGAATGGAAACTCGCAAAGTCCCAACTCACCCCGGACCTGTCCGGTTCATTCGAGTCCAAGACGATGTACGGAACAGGTGCGGACGACCTTTTCTATGATTACGGAAGTTATTTCACATCCTTCCGGGTGGGCATCTCCGTGCCGCTCTTCTTCGGTTCCGGAGCCGGAGTGGCCAAGGCGCAGCGCCTGAAGTTCGAAAAGGCGCAGCTGGCCGGTCGCCATAAGCGGCAGCTGCTGGATGCCGCTTATGCGGAAGCGCTTTCACGCTATAAGGCGCAGACGAACATCGTCGCTCATTTCGAAAAGAGCGCCCGCGAGAACGCCGTCATCCTTTTACGCACCGCGGAGGCGAAGTTCCGGAACGGCGACATCGACTACCTGGAATGGAGCATCATCACCTCGGACGCAATCCAGTTGGAGAGCCGCTATATCGACGCCTTGCACCGACTCAACAGCTCCATCATTGAAATCGATTATCTCACGGAAAAATGAATATACCGTTGAAAAACCCTTTTATTGTCCTGCTGTCCCTCATCATTCTCTTTTCAGCCTGTTCCGGAGGGCAAGAGGAAAAAACCGTCGAGGCTGCTGCGGAGCTGCCAACGACAGTGGTGCTGACGGATGCACAGCGCAATAACATCGTCCTCAAGACAGGACCTGTGAAGCGGCAGGCGGTGTCGGCTGTGCTCAAGACACACGGCCTTATCGATGTGCCGCCGCAGAACATGGTAAGCATCAGCGTGCCGCTCGGCGGCTATCTGAAAGAATCCCATCTCCTCCCGGGAACGCACGTGCGTAAAGGGGAACGTATTGCCGTCATTGAAGACCAGCAATACATCCAGCTGCAGCAGGATTATCTTACCGCCGTGGCGCGACTGACGTACTCGGAAGAGGAATACAAGCGGCAGCGCGAGCTCAATGCCGGCAAGGCAACCAGCGACAAGGCGTACCAGCAAGTCGTCGCTGATTATAAAGCGCAGAAGGTGGAGGTGAAGGGGTTGTCTGAAAAGCTGGAGCTGATCGGCATTGATCCGCATGCACTGACGGAGGAAAGCCTTTCCAGGAATGTCAGTATCTCATCGCCGATCGACGGCTATGTGACCAGGGTGAATGCGAACATCGGAAAGTATGTGCGGCCGGAAGACGTCCTCTTCGAGCTGGTCAATCCTTCAGACATCCATCTCGACCTGAAGGTCTTCGAAAAGGATATCGAGGACGTGCATATCGGTCAGGAGGTGACGGCATACACCAACAACCGACCCGACAGGAAATACAAATGCGAGGTCATACTGGTCGGGAAGGACCTCACGGAAGACCGGGCCTTGGAGGTGCACTGTCATTTCGAAAACGGGGACCCTTCACTCATCCCGGGCCTCTACATGAACGCCGAAATTACAGTCAGCAAGGGTGATGCGTATGTGATTCCGAGTGATGCGGTAGTCACCCACGACAACAAGTCGTATGTTTTCCGCGTCATCGCCGACAACCGTTTCGAAAGGGTCGAAGTCAGCACCGGAGCCACGATGGACGGGATCGTAGAGGTGGAATGGAAAGGGGGGGCTCCGGCGGAATCGGATGTTTTTGTCACTGAAGGCGCGTATGCCTTATTGATGACGATGATGAACGTGGCGGACGAGTGATCCGTTCATCGCCTCTTGTTCAGCAACCGATTAAGTACGTCGAACTGCAGTAACAGGTAAAGGAACGCCGTCATCGCCCATAGCACCAGCGAATTGGCAGTGTATGTTTCGTACGTGCTGCCGAACAAATACTTCTCCGCCGTGAAAAAAGGTTGTTGGAAGAAGGAGCGGTTCGTGATGGCTTCCCGGTATACCGGTTCGAACTGCTGGATGAGCGCACCGTTCCTTTCATAGATCTTGTCCTTCTCCGTCTCGTTGAGAAGCATTTCGGCCATCGCCTTATTCTGTTCCCGCAGCATGAGTTCTTCCAGCTGTTTTCGGGCCGCCTCGTCCTTTGTCAGCAAGGCCAACCTTTTCTCCTTCAGTTCCGACGCCTGGACATATCCGTAGCGCGCGTCGTCTTCAATGGTTCGAAGCCGCCTGTCGATCTCCTGCAGGGATTTTTCATCGGGAAGTTCGGTATCGCGGAGGAGGCTTCCTTCGAGACCGATGCTGTTGGCGGTGACGCCCTCTGACAGTTCTTGTACCAGGATCCGCCACGTCGACTCCAGCGACCTTGTCGCCTCCGGGGTCTTTTCCTGCAAGAGCCGTTCACATTTCCTCACGTACTGATGCATGGTCCGTACCCAGTAGTCCTTGATGAAAGTGGACCTGCTTAATTCAGTATCATACCGAAAAAAGCGACGGGTGTAATCATTGTCCCTGAACTGATGCACGGCCAATGCCTCATACGCCCATCGGGAAGCCATCAGGTTGCCTGCCGGAGACACTTCCAGATCCGTTCCTGTCAGCGAGTTGAGTTTGTTGAATTTGACGATCACGCCGCTCAGCAAAATCTGCGGGATGATCATCAGGGGAATCAGGATATAGACGGCCACGGCAGATCGCATGGCCGAAGAGATGTTCAGTCCGAGCAGGTTGCTGAAGCAGGCGGTGGAAAACAGCACCCAGAAAAACGATCCGTACATGCCGTTGATGCCGAGGATCGAATTACCTACCCAGACGAAACTTGCCATCTGGATGGCGGATACAAGGAACAGCAGGACGATCTTCGAAAATAAGTAAGCCGTCCGGCTCAGGAAAAGGAAGGATTCGCGTTTGCGGATCTTGCGGTCCCGCAGGATCTCCTCCCCGCTTACGGACAGTCCTATGAAAAGTGCGACCACCACGCAAATGAACAGATAGGCGGGGATGTTGTCGTTGTAATAAAGGCGGTACTCTCTTCCCGGCGCGGTGAAGCGCAGCAAAGTGGCCAGTACCAGTGCAAGTACCGGAGCTTCCAGCAGGTTGATCAGCAGGTACTGTCTGTTGGCCAGTTTGGAGAGCAGGTCGCGTTTGAAGAATACATGAAGCTGCTTACGGAAGCCGGCAATCCGCCCCGGAGGCGGAGTGGATATCCGTTCCCTCCGTATAACCTGTTGATCGCGACGGTGTCGCTTCCATTTACGGTACCAATCATACGGCGTGACGCGGCGCTCCGCGGTCTGTTCGCCGAATTCATCCATGGTGACCTGTTCCAGGATGTTGAACACCTGCTCCGGATTCACAGTTCCGCAGTAGTTGCAGACTCCTTCGTTGGAGTCAAGCATTCCTGCCTGACTCCTGAAATAGACGGCGGCTTCCACCGGCCTGCCGTCGTAGACGAGATATCCGCCCTTGTCGATGATGATCAGCCGATCGAACATCTTGAAGATGTCGGACGATGGCTGATGGATGACCACGAACACCAGCTTGCCGCTCAGGGCAAGCTGTTTGAGGAGGTCCATCACGTTTTCCGCATCACGCGAGGAAAGTCCCGACGTGGGCTCGTCGACGAAGAGGATGGCAGGTTCCCGTATCAGCTCCAGTGCGATATTCAGACGCTTCCGTTGCCCGCCGCTGATGGTCTTGTTCAACGGATCGCCCACTTTAAGGTCGCGTACTTCCCACAAACCGATGGACTTCAGCATGTCGTTCACCTTTCCGGTGATGCGCCAGTCGTCCAGCTCTCCGAAACAAAGCTTGGTGTTGTAATACAGGTTCTGGAAGACTGTCAGTTCTTCCATGAGCAAGTCGTCCTGAGGAATGTAACCGATGAGGCCTCGTGAGACATGCGGGTCCTTCCACACATCGAGGCCGTTTATGAGGATACGCCCGTCCGTCGGGCGCAGGTTCCCGTTCAACAGGTTGAGGAGTGTGGATTTCCCCGCACCGCTGCCACCCATGATGGATACCAGTTCTCCCGTGGCGCAATGCAACGAGAACGGATGTATGCCGACGACATTCTTCCTGAACCGGTAGGAGACGTCTTCCACTTCGAATTCCAGTCGCGGGGCTTTCCCCGTGAGCAAGAAGCGCTGCTGCAGGTCGCTGAAATAAATCGCCGTGGAAAGCTGGTTGCGGAGCACTGATCCTCGAGAAAGGACGATGGCGCGTCGGGCATCTGCAGGTTGTCCGTTCAGCGACCAGAAATCCGCACCCTCGTATCTAACGAGCATGATGCCGCTCCGTTGAAGATTCACCACCCACATGATTCCGCTGAAGTCGTGAAGTTCCAGGTGTAAGCCCGTCGCGGCGAAGTCGGCTCGGTGCCCGTGTATCATCAGCGCACCTGACTCGGCCAGACGTTTTTGTTCCGGATGGGCGGAGGCCATTTCACGGATAGCTGCGGATTCTTCTTTGCTCAGGCGGAAAGTGTCGGAAACAAGAAAGAGAAGGTCATTGACTCCTTGCTGCGCCGATCCAATATCCGACTGCAGGAACTCGCAAAGCCGGAGGTATACTACGTACTTCTGTTTTGCCTCAAGGCCTTGCGTGATTTCCACGCACAGTGTTCGGATGTGTTTTTCCGTATCGTCATCGGCAGGATCTTTCGTGACGGATTTGAAAAGGCCCCCCTTCTCCGTATAGCGGTCGAAGATGTCAAGGTAAATGCCGACCTGTTCATCCAGAAGTTGCTGACGGAGGAAGTCTTCGACAAGATCGCGCCGGGAAGATCCTCCCCTTATCGCATCGCCGATGGCGAACAGCTGCGTAAGCGCATGAAGTATCTTGTCGTTCATCGTTGGAAAACAGGCTGTGCGAGACGCCTAAACCGACGACTAAAATAAAAAAACCCCGGCGGGTCGGCCGGGGTTTTTCCTGTTGTTGTGAACAATCAGCTCACGATTCCTTTACGTGTCTTTGAGACGGCATCTGCAAGCTTTGCCATATTTGCGGGGGTCAGGTCGGCTGCGGTACCGATCGTGTCGAATACCTTCTTTTCCTCCTGAAGGTCGGCAAGCAGTTTGGCGCAGTCCTTGTCCGCCTTCAGTTCCTCCATCAGGCTGATAAGGTTGTCGATGTACATTTTCTGCTTGTAGATATTCTCGAACACCCGGTTGTTCTTGTCGCTCATGGTCTGGGACAACATGACCTGAAGGGTGATGTACTGCACCTCGATGACTGCGCCGGCAAGCGTCTGGGCGGCGGCCATGGAGCGGTTGTTCGTGCGCAGGTAATCGTCTGTTTCAGCATAGGCACGGTCGATGATGGTGATCAACGAGTCCTTATTACCCTGGTTGCGTTCGAACTGCGATGTGTATTGGTCGAATGTTTCAGAGAGATTGAGACGACCGGCCATCTTTTTGGCGACCATGAACTGATTGATAAGGTCCTGATTCTGTCCGTAAAAAGCGGCATACGCCATGTCCACGCCGTACACACCGTAATTGACCGCCTTCTTATAGGCGGAAACATATCGGGTTTCGTTATCCGGGCTGTTCAGCAACTCGCTGTTGAACGGGATATCGCTGTGATAGATGCTGTTGATGAGCTCCAGCGGCGAAGGAAGATTGGCCAGTGTGAAGAAAAGCTTGAATTCCACAAGTTCTTTTTTCTCACCCGACAAGGTGTCCGGCAAAGCAGTGAGGCTGTCCTGCAATTGTTGCTCTTCCCGGTCGGCGGACCGGTTGCAAGCGCCGGAGACCAACAAGGTCATTATTGCAAATAAGAGAGAGGTCTTTTTCATGTTCCTGGATGTCCGGCGTAAAAATACGATTGTTCGATAAAAAGGGATTGATTTTTGTTAAAAAATAGCCTTTTTAAAATAAAGTAATATTAAACCATAGGTGGATATTAGCGTCTAATTACACCTGAAACAGTCCCAAATTTGAGAAAAAACGCAATTATGCTCCGTTTCATTCATCTGACGATGTTTACTGCCGTGTTGCTCGGCTGCTTAACTGCGCCGGCATCGGCATCCGTATTGCTGGGACGTCCTACGGACCAATCCATCACCGCCAATGTCCTTTTTGATCAGGCGACAGAGTTTTACCTCGAGTACGGCCTGCAGACAGGCGTTTATCCGAGCCAATCCGCCACTTTTTTGAATGCGGCAGGGGTACCGAGAGAGGTCACCTTGACGGGATTGTTCCCCAATACACGCTATTACTACAGGCTCCGCTCCCGGTCGGTCGGGTCGAGCACTTTCGCTGCCTCACCGGAATATACCTTCCATACCCAGCGACCCGCCGGAAGCACCTTCACCTTCACGATAGAGGCCGACGAGCATCTTTATGACAAGAAGGGAGTGGAATCGCTGTACAGGATCTGTCTTGACAACCAAGCGCTGGACCACCCTGACTTCATGCTCTCTTTGGGAGACATATTCGGCGATGACCACCGGCCCGATTCCATCACTTCCGGGGAACTGGATACGCTTCACCGAAATTACCGTCCTTTCCTGGACCGCATCTGTCATTCCGTTCCTTTCTATGTGTGCCTCGGTAATCACGAAGGGGAGAATGACTATTACCTGGCCCAGAACCCTCCCAACAATCTGGCTGTCTGGGGTACGCAGTGGCGTCAATATTATTACCCGAATCCGGAGCCGTCCGCATTTTATTCCGGCAATACTACCTTCGAACCGTTCGGTATCGGGTATCCGGAAAACTATTATGCATGGCAGTGGGGGGATGCCTTGTTCGTGGTGCTGGATGTGTACCGCGACCAGTGTGACACATCTCCTAAACCCAAGAACTGGAACTGGTCGTTGGGACAGCAGCAATACCAATGGTTGGAGCAGACGTTGGATACCAGCAACGCGGCTTTCAAGTTCGTCTTCGCACATCACGTCCGCGGACAGGGCAGAGGAGGAGTCACGAATGCGCGGCTGTTCGAGTGGGGAGGCTATGAGCAGGACGGGGTCACCTATACCTTTCCGCAAAAGCGACCGGGATGGACGGCTCCCATCCATCAGCTTTTCGTGAACCACGGTGTAAACGTGTTCTTCCAAGGGCACGATCATGTCTTTGCGCATGAAGTCCTGGACGGGGTGACCTACCAGGCGATGCCGATGGCATGTGATTCTACCTATGAAATCGGGATGCTTGCCAATGCGGACGCTTATGTTTCAGACACCTTGGACGGAAGCGGACATCTGCGTGTCACCGTGGACCCTACCTGTACGACTGTCGAATATATCCGGGCCTATCTTCCGGCAGATACGCTTTCCGGATTACATCATAACAGGGAAGTCGCCTTCACTTACTCTGTAGGAAACTGTCTCACGAGCGCATCCCATTCCGATCTGTTTGATGAAATGGAACTGTATCCCAATCCGGCCGACGGATCCGTCAGGTTCCGGCTGCCGGAAGGCGTACCTTTTTCACATTTCGTGCTGTCCGATGTCTTCGGTAAAACGGTCGCCGAGACGAACTATCCCGGCATCGAACTGTCCTCCTTGCCCTCCGGCATATACTTCGTCACCGCCTATTTCGCGGATGCAGCAATTAAACGTAAACTGATCGTCCGTCATTGATCCGAATGAAACACCTGTCCTTTCCCGTATCACTTGTCCTTCTTTTTTTACTTGTAATTCCCGCATCCTCCCAGCAACTGATGCACGGTGAACTTCTGGGCCGTGTAAACGACCAAGGGGTCACCTTGCAACTCATCTTCGCCGATTCCGCAGAAGTTCGTGTCGAGTACGGAACTGCTCAGGGCCTCTATCCATTCCGGACGTCCTGGCAACTTTTCGGCGACAGTGTTCCTGCAGAAATCGAACTTAACGGACTGGCTGCGAACACACGGTATTTCTACCGGGTGAATCATCGGCTACCGGGGGATACGGCATATTCGGCGCGTCCCGAATATAGTTTCCATACCAGCCGTCCGGCCACCGACAGTTTCACCTTCGTGGTACAGGCTGATCCGCACATGGATAACCAGACTGATACCGCCATTTACAGTCGCTGTCTGCAGAACCAACTCGAGGACCAGCCGGACTTCATGATCGACCTCGGCGACAACGTCATGACAGATAAGCTGAAAAACGCTTCCAATGTCATCACCCGCGACACGATCATCTACCGGACCAGGTTGTTACGCTCTTATTACGAAAAGGCCGCTCATTCTGTCCCGCTGTTCCTGACACTTGGGAACCACGAGGGCGAGGCCGGCTGGCTGTTGAACGGCACCCCCAACAATCTTGCTGTGTGGAATACGTTGGAGCGAAAAAAATATTATCTCAACCCCTTTCCCAACGGTTTTTTCTCCGGCGACACGACGAATCATCCCTATGTCGGCAGGAGGGAGAATTATTATTCATGGACATGGGGTGATGCACTGTTCGTCGTGCTGGACCCCTATTGGTACACTTCTCCCAAACCGGATTCCCTGCACGGGTGGAACTGGACACTGGGACTGACGCAGTACGAGTGGCTTCGCCAGACTTTACAGCAGAGCCAGGCTACGTATAAATTCGTCTTCAGCCATCAGCTTGTCGGTGGTGATCCGGACGGTCGCGGCGGAGTGGAATTCGCGGACCGGTACGAGTGGGGCGGTAACAACCTGGACGGCACTTACGGATTCTCGGCCAATCGCCCCGGGTGGTATAAACCCATCAAGGAACTTCTGGAAGAGAACAGGGTCACCATCTTTTTCCATGGACACGATCATTTTTTCGCCAAGCAGGACCTTAACTGCCTGATCTATCAAGAGTGTCCTCAGCCCGGACATTTCAATTTCATGAATGCCAATCAGGCACCGGTATACGGCTATCTGCAGGGACAGATCCTGCCCAACTCCGGCCATCTCCGGCTGACTGTCGATCCTTCCGGTGTCCGCGTTGATTATGTACGTGCCTATAAGGCGGCCGACGAGACGCCTACCCGTCGCAACAAGGATGTCTCGGCCACCTATTTCATCGGGCCGGTGAATTGCTATGACTCGATGACTACCGGCGTTCCTGTCGTATGGAATGTCCATTATCCCGAGGACCGCGTTTATCCGAATCCTTTCACAGACAGGACGGCAATCGCTTTTTCCTTGTCTTCAACGGCCAAAGTGAATGTAGTGATCACTGACATGTCCGGAAGAACGATCCGGCATCTCCTGAAAGAAAGTACTGTGCCTGCAGGCGACTTCCAAGTCGACTGGGACGGGACCTCTGACACGGGGGCACGCGTTGCCACCGGAATCTATAATTACCGGCTGACCATCGATGGAAAATCAACGAGGTCCGGGAAACTCATACTTGAACAATGAAAAAACAACTGATTCTACTCTTCGCTGCACTGACCGCACTGCAGCTGACGGCTCATGATTTGCACCAGGGAAACGCGGCGGTCCGCGAATGGCACATAAAAGGGGGCACCCACCGTCATCTCAAGGGTTCTTTTTTCCTGATGCGGAACGACACGGTGTACCTGGAGGACCTTCACGGGGATATCAGACACGTACTTCTGTCCGATCTTTCTGACCAGGACCGGAAATTCGTCCTTGAAAAACAGCAGCGCGTGGAAGCGCTCAATAAGGCCTACCGTAACGCAGCCATCAAGCCTTCGATGCCTGTTCATTCCGGCGGAAGGGCGGAGGAATCATTTCCATATGCTGCCGTCGCCTATCTGTGTGCCGGTTCCTTTGCAGCTATTCTGGTCCTCCGACTGAGAAAAGGCCGTCGCGAACATGCATTGCTGTTATGTGCAGGAGCAGTGGCGACAGCACTTGCCGGGTTCACCCATCAGCAACAGCATACGGCACATACGGTGACCGATCCGTTGTTCATGGATTCCGCCTTCGCGTATTTCCATCCGGAGGTGAATACGTTCTGGGACACGACCTATTTCCATGTCGAGTCGAAAGGCATCCCGCTGACCCACGAGATGATGACCGGTATCACCAAGTGGCAGCAACAGGTACCGATTCCGCAGTGTTATATCGGAAACAACTCCTGGAGCATACCGCTGAATCCTGTTCTGGCGCAGACGCCGGTTCCCGTAAGTCCGCAACATTTCATACGCGGAGCCGTTGCCGTTGCTGTCAACGGCGTTCCGATCTTCAATCCGTATACCAATACGGGGGTGGATGCTTTTCTGGACGGACAGTTGGATAATTTCGGAGGACATTCCGGACGGGCTGATGACTACCATTACCATACGGCGCCGTTACATTTGTACGGCACCGTACCGACTACGCTTCCCATCGCTTTTGCGCTTGACGGTTTTGCAGTGTACGGCTCCAGTGAACCCAACGGCTCTCCGATGGCTCCGCTGGACACCAACAACGGACATTTCGGTTCGAACGGCGTCTATCATTATCACGGAGTCGCAACAGCTCCCTACATGATCGGCTACATGGTGGGACAGGTGACGGAGGATACTACCCTGCAGATCGTTCCGCAGGCCAGGGCCTTTCCGGTGCGTCCATCGCTCACGCCGCTGAACGGGGCTGTCATCACCGGTCATCGCCCGAACGGTCTGGGCAACGGGTATACGCTTATCTACACGCTTTCCGGTCAGACCGATTCGATCGAATACCACTGGTCGCAGACAGGACAATACCAGTACAACTTCTATACTGCCGGCACCGGAATACCGGTCACACAGAACTACAACGGATTCTCGCAATGTTCGGTGCCTACTGCGGTTGCGGGCACCGCTGTGCAGGAGCCCGATGTGTACGTCTATCCCAATCCTGCGAGAGGCCTCATCCGTTTCTCCTTCCCGACCGATGCAGCACGTGCAGCCGTCAATTCCGTACGCGCCTATTCCGCTGACGGCACTGAAGTGTATCGCACGAATTCCTGTCCGGAACTGATTGACGTATCCGCTTGGAATGCCGGTTCCTATTTGATCGTCCTGCAGACAGAAAGCGGACGGATCATTCGTAAAATCGTAGTTCGCTGAAGACCATGAAAAAAACCCTCTTGTTTTTTTTGTTTTGCTTGTTATCAGCCGGACTCCATGCCCAATACAACGGTACTGCTTCCGTGACTCAGGGTGAAGGAGATACCATAGCGGCTAACATATATGTCTGCGCCGGCGGCCGAGTAACGAATATCGGCACCATTACCGCATCCGACAGTACGGTGTGGCCGTTGCCTGCAGCCATCAATTATCTGAACACTTCATTTCCGTCTTCTTCCGACCTGTACAATTCCTGTAACGGTCATGCGTATGCCGATGCTGCATCGGCACTTTCCGTGCTCAACGGCAGCGACATCGTCGAAATAGATTCCGGAGGCGACCTTTTCACGATGTACATATTCTCGGACAATTACTTTGAACTTTATATAAACGGTGTGCCTGCCGGCAAAGACAACGTGCCATATACGCCGTTCAATTCCTCCATTGTGCGGTTCCGCGCATTCAGGCCTTTCACTATCGCCATGCTTTTGGTCGATTGGGAAGAGCACCTTGGCGTAGGCTGCGAAACGAACAATACCTTTTCCTATTACATAGGAGACGGCGGAATGGTCGCAGTCATCAAGGACCAGTTCGGGTCCACTGTCGCAACCACAGGCCCGTCCTGGAGAGCACAGACCTTCTATACGGCACCGGTCAAGAACCTGGGCTGTGTCTATGAGGTTTCCGGAGAGCGCAGAAGCGACACCTGCTCGACGACTTCCTCCAATAGCGGTGCATCTTACTACGGACTACATTGGCCTCGTCCTGCAGGTTGGGAATCGCAGGGATTTTCAGACGCGAACTTTCCTCCGGCGTACACCTATTCCAATACTACGGTAGGAGTCAATAACAAGCCTGCCTATACCAATTTCACTTCGATTTTCGACGACCCGTCCGATGATGCTCAGTTCATCTGGAGTTCGAATCTCATACTTGATAACGAAGTGCTTGTTCGTTACACCGTGCCTTCCTCCGGAACCGGAATCCGGCAAACAGGAGAAGATCCGCTCTTCGAGGTGTTTCCGAATCCTGCCGGCATCTTGACGAACGTCCGTCTCCGGAGGCACAAATCTCTCGTAGATTCTTACGAGCTGCGCGTGACCGATGTCCGCGGAAGGACAATCTGGAGTTGTTCTTCGTGTACGGACACGCTGCCCTCCTCCGCTTGGCCGGCCGGCATCTATACGGTAAGCCTGAGCACTGAAGGTGGAACGTATGACCGTAAATTAGTCATCCAATGAGGAAGGATTTGTTTTTTGCCGCGCTTTTGCTGGGGTGCATGCATGTTTCCTATGGCCAGCAGGCGGCACGTACGATGCTTCGGTTACCGGATACCGGACAGAACAACAGTTATACTTTCACCTTCGGAGAAGACAGTGACTACCTCATCCATGCGCCCGCCTTTACCGTGCACGGAGACGGTACTGTTACGGATACGGTGACCGGTCTCATGTGGGCAGCAACCGACGGCGGGGAGATGACGTTCGAAAACGCACGCATTTATACCGATTCACTGACGCTTGCGGGCTACACCGATTGGCGCTTGCCGTCGGCCAAAGAGCTTTTCAGCATCCAGGATCTTCAGCGTTCAAATCCCTCTCTGGACCCTGCTGTTTTCACGGCCGGCACTGCGGAGTATTGGTGGTCTTCTGAAACTCAGGTCAATGATTCGACCAAGGTATGGGTCACCAATGCGGGAGGCGGCATCGGCAACCATCGTCGCGTGGAGACGATCAGTGCAGGAGGCACGAAGCGCTTCCATGCGCGGGCCGTACGTCAGCCCTTGGCCTCAACGATGGTCAGCAGTCGTTTTACCGATAACGGTGACGGATCGGTGACGGATCATTTGACGGACTTGGTATGGCAGTCCGTGCCGTATGTCGATTCCCTGACCTGGGAGCAGGCGCTGGGATACGCGGATACGCTCGGTTTGGCAGGTGAAACCGACTGGCGGCTTCCCAACATCAAGGAGCTGCAGTCACTTACCGATTTGCAGCACTATAATCCCTCCTTCGACACCTCCTATTTCCACACACCTTCACAGGGAAAATACTGGTCATCAACCACTTTGCAGAATCAGCCGCTTCAGGCATGGTATCTGGATTCCCGTTACGGCATCACCACGTATTCGCCAAAGACGGCCAGGAACCTTCTGTCGTGTGTGCGGGGAAACACGACTATAAGTACTTTCGTCGCACCTGTCGTTGCAGCTCCTTCGGAATCGGTGGTCTATCCGAATCCTTTTACTGACAGGTTTGCGTTGTCGGCTGCCCTGACCGGTTGCACCGTAACTATTACGGACCTTTACGGCAATCAATTCTATGAGGGAAGGGGCCTGGAATCCTTCGACTTTTCGTCGCTTTCGTCGGGCATTTACGTGTTATCATTTCCTTTTACAGACTTCCCTGCG
>JBJOMN010000053.1:0-19328 GCA_046052345.1 Bacteroidota bacterium
CGCATTTTCCGGTATTTATACCGAACTGATGCATCGGAACCGTGATGTACCGTACGGGGAAGATCAAAAGCAATGGCAGCTTCTTCGGCGCGGGAGATACGCGGAATTCAATCTGGTTTACGACCGTGGCACGAAGTTCGGTTTGGAATCCAACGGCCGGACGGAATCCATTCTGATGAGCCTGCCACCTCGGGCCGAATGGCATTACGATGTGAAACCCGCGGAAGGATCCGCAGAAGCTCAGACACTCAAGTGGCTGCGAAAAGGAGTAGACTGGATCAATCCGCCGAGGAGCTGACCTTCGGGGAGAAAGTCGTGGCCTTCAACCAGTGGCTGCGGCGGTACAAACCGGCAATTCCTGCGGGAACCACCATATTGCTGCCATTTTCCGACCAACGGGTCATGGAGCTCTCCAGGACTTTCTACGGAAAGTATTTCAACGACCGGCGCGAAAGACATATGCTTCTGGGGATAAATCCCGGAAGGTTCGGCGCTGGCCTCACCGGAATACCGTTCACGGATCCGGTCCGGCTTGCCGACAGCTGCGACATACCGAATCATCTGGACAAGAAACAGGAGCTTTCCAGCGATTTCATCTACCGGATGATCGAAAACATGGGCGGCCCACGGAAGTTCTACCGTGATTTCTTCATCACCTCGGTCTGTCCGCTTGGATTTATGCGTGACGGAGTAAACCTGAATTATTACGACGATCCCGAACTGCTGAAAGCGGTCGAACCGTTCATTGTCAGGAGTCTGAAAAGACAACTGGATTTCGGGTGCCGGAGGGAGGCGGCATTCATTATCGGGGAAGGTAAAAACCTGGAGGTATTCTCACGGATGAACCAACGACATGGCTTTTTCGGAGAACTGATAGCCCTGGCACATCCGCGTTTCATCCTGCAATACCGTAGAAAACAGACCGAGGAGTATCTTCGGACCTACTGCGAAAAGCTGGAATCAGTCCTCTGATGTTGAAAAATGGCTCGGAAAGCTTATAAAAACGAAGGGAATTACCGATATTTGCAGTCATAATCCTGAAAGAAAATGGGACACGATAACCACGCAGCGAATCATCAACCGAAGGGACTTTGGTACACCTATGTAGGCGCAGGCGGAGCAGCCGTCGTCGCTTTCCTGTGGGTGTTGGCAGCTCTGATCTGGATCTTCAGCGTCGTCCGTTGGGGTTGATGTTGAATCGATAAAAAGGTACCCTTAAAAAAGTAGCCCGGTGGATCACTCACCGGGCTTTGTTTTTAATGTCTGATTTCACTGCCTTGAAATCGATTTTATCTTCTGTATATAAGCATCGTCCTCGGCATAGTACTCACCGAGGAAGTTCAAATAGCGGTCCTGAAGCTTGAAGCATTCGTCCTGCCAGTGCTTATAATCCGACAGGCAGTCCTGCCAGTTGGAGTAGACGGCGTAGTTGTTTTCGCCGCTGTATTTCAGCAGGGATCTTCGGTCGCCCAGGACGATCATCTCTTTTCCGGGAAGAAAAATACCGATGGCTTTGGTAGTCCTTCGGTACGGGTAGCGCATCCCGATCAGATTGTTCGCTTTTTTAGCCAATAACGAGTTCAAATTGCCGGATTCCAGCATTATTTGCGCAAAAACGAGGTCCGGGCACAATAAACCGCATTTTTCGATTTCTTTTCGCACATTATGCTGGTTGAGGGTGAGATAATTCTTGCCGTGATTGGTGCGAAGCATGTCATGGTAAAGCCCGGACTCCAAGTCAACCGAACTATAATCGTTCACGGTAAACAGGAAGCAGAACATGAGGAGAAAGCCGCCGAAAAGGAGGTACTTGGACCTTTTCGAACTCAATGTGCGTGGTCCCGGAATTTCACGGGGGAAAGCCGCAGGTTGAAGATCGTTGTTCATCGGTTCGGTACTTTAAAGGTTCGATTTGGATAGATAATCGTATTCAATAGAAGATACCGCCGGCACAATTCAGTCGCCGATTTTTATTGGTGAATGCTAAACTAAAAGTTGGCGAAAGCCGCGCCTGTCGTGGGCAAACGACGGTTTTCACACCTCCTTTCTATACACCCCCGATTGTCTTATAATTAATATTATGTTAAATAGTAAATAGGGAATCCTGCCCTGTACCACAATTTATTAAAGCAAAAAAGGCAGATCAATCGATCTGCCTTTTCCGGTACCGTAGCGAACGGTCAGTTCTTCTCCAGCTCCGCTTTCATCTCATTCGCCTTGTCGAAACGATTGGTGCGCGCATAGATCTGACGAAGCGACTGCATCGCAATCCTGTTCTTCTGTATGTCGTCCTCCGATTTCTTCGGATTCAGCTCCCTTGACTTCTCCAGGTACGTTTCAGCCTTTTGGAAATCGACCTTGTACTCCTTCTCCAACTTGTCCGACTCCGCCATGGACGCCTGAGACGCCTTTTTCACCTTTTCCGCCGCCCGGTTGAAATACAAGGTTCCCAGATCGTAGTTCGCGATGAAATGGTCCGGATTCAATTCCAGGACCTTCAGGTAATCAGCTTCTGCCTTTCCGGATTCGTTCTTCGCTTCGTACAGTTCACCGCGGATCAGGTACAGGATCTCGTTTTCCGGTGCCGCCTCTATCGATTCTGCCAGCTTTCCGATCAGGACTTCGGTCTTGCCGGTCATGAGATACAAAGCGATCTGCCGGTTGATCAGCCTTGAATCGTCTTCGAAGGACGCCAACCCGGTCTCCACGATGGCAATGCCTGCGGCCGTATCCTTCTGCTCCAGGTCAAGGTCGCACATCCACAGGTAGATCTTGGGGTCGTTGAAGCGGATGTCGATCAATTTCTGAAGATTGGCCCTTGCCTCTGCCTTGTCGCCGGCTTTGTTAGCGGCGAAATACGTGTTCTTGTAAAGGATTTCCGGTGTGATGTTGCTGCGCTTTAGAACGTTGTCGACATCCAGCGGGAACACATCGTACAGCATCTTGTACATCCTGACGGCTCCGGCAGCGTCGCCTGAAGAATACGCGTTGACAGCCTTCGAAAACAGCGTGATGGCCGCCTGCGTGACCATCGACTTGCAGTCGTCGTAGTAGTTCTTTTTAGTGTCCGTCTTCATGCAGTTGACAAAGCTGACAACGGCTTTCTCCGCCGCTTCCGGGTCCAGGTTGTTCGCCTTGGCTTCCTTGTTGTTCGCAATCCTGTCGTATACCTTGCCGCGCGTAAACCACATCTTGGGATCATTCGCCGTGGATTCGCTTTCAGCGGCCAGGTCGATCGCCTTCTTGGCATTCACCAAGTCGGTGTACTTCAGAGGTTCATAGCTCAGTGCACGGATGGCGGTCTGCACATTGCTTTGTTGCGCCGTAACCGACAACGCCGTCAGAAAAAGGGATATCAGGAGGATTCTTTTCATGGGTTTTCTGTTAATGTGTTCTCTTTTCAGGTATTACAAGCAAGAATCAGTCCATATATACCTCTTTCACCTTGCCGTAACCGAGCTTTTCAAGCCGGTCCTTCAGCACATATTTGTTCCCGACCACCAGGATGACGGCGTTTTCCGGATGCAAGTACTGTTTTGCCAGGCCGTTCATGTCGGAAAGCGTTGCATCCCGCAGGATCTGCTGCTTTTTCTGGCTGAAATCCGCCGGCAGGTCGTATTCGATGATCCTTCCCAGATAACTCGCCTTCTGGAACTGTGATTCGTATTTGAGCGCCTCCCCGTTCAGGATGGAATTCTTGGTGAAGGTCAGCTCTTCTTCAGACATGCCCTTCTCCTTGAAATTGTTCCAGTCCTTCATGATTTCGACGATACTGGTGTCGGTCGCAGAACGTTTGACGCTCGTACGGATGCTGAAGTCACCGTTGTACCTGTCGCCGTCGAATCCCGAGCGAATACCGTAGGTGTAACCCTTGGCCTCGCGAAGATTCAGGTTAAGACGGCTGTTGAAGGCACCTCCGAACGGGAAATTCATCAGGTTGCAACGGTAGAAATCGCCGGTGGCGTCGTACTTCATTCCCGGGTGACCGATGAAAAGCACCGACTGGGCGGCATTCTCCTTGTGGGCCAGATAGACCGTGGTGGTCTGCTGGCTGAATGCAGTTGATACGGCCGGGATCTTCACCTCTTTCGCCTTCCAGTTTTCCAGGAAAGCCAGTTTCGGCAGGATGGCCTGCTGTGAGACATCCCCTACCACCACTATCTTGGTCACGGACGGCGAATAATTCTGCTCGTAGAAAGCCTTCAGGTCCTCAAGGGTGAACTTGCGGACGTTCTTGTCCGAAACGTAAGCCCCCAGCATGTTATCGCCGTACAGCAACTGCTCGTACAGGCTGTTGGCCACTGTCTGCGCCTGCTTCTTCTCGCTCACCAGACTTTCGATATACTGTTTCTTCACGCGCTTGAAATCCTCGGCATCGAAACGCGGACGCATCAGTTTCTCCTCCAGCAGCTTCAGCGTGGCGTCAAGGTTCTTGGTGAGTGCGCTCACCATGATACTGGTCTCCTTTTTATCCCCGCTGAAGGAAATCGTACTTCCCAGTTTTTCCAGCTCGGCAGAAATCTGCTCGGTCGTATAGTTCTGTGTTCCTTCGTTCATCAGGGCGGCCGTCATTTCTGCCAGACCGCATTTCTTGGGATCTGCCGCATTCACCAGGTTCCCTCCCTCGATCGACATCAGGATGACCACCTTGGGCGCCTGCTTGCTCTCCGTGCCGATGAGCCGGATTCCGTTTTTGAACTGATACGTATAGGATTCAGGAACCGAAGGCGCCTTGGGTGTGCCTGCTCCGGGTCGCTTGCTGCGGTCGAAGGTGTCCTTCGCCTTCACATATTTCAATCCGGCGAATTCCGCACCATCGGTGGGCTTCATGTTTGCGTAAGGGTTCACGCTTTTGACGGAGTCCTTGGACTCGGGGTCCTTCGGATACACGTTGACAACGGCCGCGTACTTGTCCTTGATGTACCGGCCGAAAACACGGTTGATGTCATCGAGTTTGACTTTATTGTACCGGTCAAGCTCGTTGGACAGGTTGAAAGAATCCCTTGCATATAGCTGCCAGTCAGCTATATATGATGCCTTTCCGAAAGTGGATTCCACCTGGTCCACGATTCCGGACTCGGTCTTCGCCTTGGCGCGGACCAATGCTTCCTCGGTGATTCCGGTCTTTCCGAACTCGTCGATCGTAGACTTGATCAGCTTTTCGGTCTCGTTGAAGTCTTTGGGCAGGTCCGCGAAACCCATGCTCGGGTAAGCCACCACGATGATCTGGAATTCACCCGAGAGCTCTCCGCCTTGGTATTGTACACCCGCCTGAATGGCCTTCTCCGGCTTTACGAAGTTTTTGTAGAAGATGGAGTTGTTCCCCTCCCCCATCATGTCCGCCAAAAGTTCGAGAGCGGCTTCATCGCGGTGGTAATGTGGGACCGTAGGATATACCATCAAGGTCAACGGCAGGTAGATGTTATCCGTATAGGTGGCATACTGGTCGGTGGCAAGGAGCGGAGCCGGCACACGCATCTTCTTGACTTCCGGGCAGGGATTGATGGGACCGAAATACTTGTCGGCCATCGCCACCACGTCTTTGGTGTTCACGTCACCGACGATCGTCAGCAACGCGTTGTTAGGACCGTACCAGCGCAGGAAGAAATTCTTCAGGTCATCCACCGTCACACGGTCCAGGTCGTCCACATAGCCGATCGTCGGCCAGCTGTACGGATGTCCCATCGGATACAGGATCTGGTTGATCGTCTCCACAAAGGCCATGGCATAAGGCTGGTTCTCCACGTTCTGCCCTTTTTCGTTCTTCACCGTGGCCCGCTGGATCTCGAACTTCTCCTTGGTGACGGAATCGAGCAGGAAACCCATGCGGTCTGCTTCGAGCCAAAGGGCCACCTCCAGGTTGTTGCTGGGCAACGTCTCGAAGTAGGTCGTCGCATCGCGCTCCGTGAAGCCGTTCATCGTTCCGCCCGACTCGTTGACGATCTTGAAATGCTCCTTGTCGCGTACGTTGTCGGAACCCTCGAACATCATGTGCTCGAAGAAGTGCGCGAAGCCGGATTTACCGATGCTCTCGCGCGCAGATCCCACGTGGTAGGTGACACGCACATGCACGATCGGATTGGAATGGTCCTCGCTGACGACGATGGTCAGTCCGTTCGACAGTTTCCATTTCTCATAAGCGATGGTCGGTGTGCCGGGCACGGCATTCACTTTCTCGATCAGCTTCGGTTGGGCTGCTGATAGAAACGGAACTGCCAGCAGAAGCAGCAAACAGGATTTAAAGGATTTCATTGGTCTCTGAATGGTTCTTGTTATGGATATTGAATGTGTTTCAGCGTTTGAGGGCATCCAGGCGGGCTTTTACCTGTTCGTACTTCGCCTGTTCCTTGGTGCGGGTATACAGCATCTTCAGGGAATAGAGGACGTCCCCGTCGTCCGGACGGATCGTAGACGCTTTCTCCAGATAAGGTTCCGACGCCTGGTAACGTTTCATGGACTCACCGGTCAGCCGTTTGTACTCGGCATCGCTCAGGCCCTTCGCATTGGCGGCCTTGTCCGATTCCACCCCCTCGTTGAAATAAAGCACACCGAGGTTGAAGTTGATCTCGAAGTGGTCCGGAGCGATTTCGAGACCTTTGGAGTAAGCCTCCTCCGCCTGAGCAAGATGAAGCTGATGGTCGGCCGGTAACGGCAAAGCATTACCGTCGGCATCCGTAGGATGCGCCATATTCATGTGGATGATGCCCATGGAAAGGTAACAGGACACGTTGCCCGGGTCCTTGACCACTGCCTGGCTGAGCGAAGAAAGCGCTTCTCCGCCGCGGTTGGCCGCGAGCAGGATATTGATCTCGGCGATCAGGATGCCCATGGAATCCGGGTAGGCGAACTTCGCTTCCTTCAGGACCGATAGCGCACCGGCCGTGTCCTTCAGCTGGATGAGCGCCTTGGAAAGCGACTCGTACGTCTTGTCCGTGGCAGCCTTCCGGGTGATCATTTCACGATAGAACCGTACCGCCTTGGAATAATCGCCTGCCCCCTCGGCCGACATGGCAGCGTTCTGGTAGCCGGCATTTTCGGCGGGTGACAATTGCGTGAAGAGCTCAAAGGAGGCCAAGGCCCCGTTATAGTCGGACGACTGGAACTGCTCGACACCGAAGTTGAAAAGCTCCTGGCTGAGCAACATGAGTTCACGCGTCTCGATCTTGAGCTTGTATTCGTTACGAATGTCCAGTTCTTCCGCCTTTTGAAAGGACGCATAGGCCGTACTGAAGCAATCGGCACACCGCAGCGCAGTGTAAACCTGACCCCTCACATACCAGGTCTCAGCGGAAGTACGGGTAGTCTCGTCCAGGATGGCTGCGTCGATTTTAGCCTTGGCGCCGTTCGCGTCGGGAGGTGTCTGCGCCATCAGGCTCTTCGCCTCCTTCAGGTTCGCTTTCTGTGCATGCGCAGCGCCCGCCGATAACAGGGCGGCAACGCCGACGATGAAAAGTCGTTTCATGGTGTCTCTATGGTAATGATGCTTTACAAGAAGGCGGTCACTCCGAAGGGCTTTCCGGAGTCGTGTCGGATGCGGGCGGTGTCCCGGAGGCCTCCGGATCAGGTTCCGCAGCGGCTTTTTCATCGTCCACCTCTACTTTGGCGATCGATGCGATCTCGTCATCATCCTCCAGCCGGATCACCTTGACCCCTTGTGCGGCACGGCCCATGACACGGATCTCGGTCATGTCCATACGTATCGTGAGGCCTGACTTGGTGATGATCATGAGATCATTATCCTCCTCCACCACCTTTATGGCCACCAGCGCTCCGGTCTTTTCGGTGATGTTGATGGTCTTGACGCCCTTGGCACCACGGTTGGTCTTGCGGTATTCGTCGACGTCCGAACGCTTTCCGTAACCCTTTTCGGATACGACCAGCACGCTTTCCTTCAGGACATCGTTGACACAGACCATGCCGATGACGAAATCGTCATCGCCGTCCAGCGAAACTCCTTTTACACCGATGGAGTTACGCCCCATCGGACGGACGGTGTCTTCGTCGAAACGGACCAGTTTCCCTTTACAGGTGGCGAGCATGATCTCGTTCTTGCCGTTTGTAAGACGAGCCTCGAGCAGGGAGTCCCCGTCCTCGATCGTAATGGCGTTGATACCGGAGAGACGCGGACGAGAATAAGCCTCCAGGGCCGTCTTCTTGATCGTGCCGTTCTTCGTGCACATCACGATATAATTGCTGTTGATGTATTCCTCGTCTTCCAGTGTCCGGACGTTGATGAACGCCTTGACCTTGTCGTCGGGAGCCAGGCTGATAAGGTTCTGGATGGCACGGCCTTTGGAGGTCTTGTTGCCTTCCGGAATCTCGTACACCTTCAGCCAGAGACAGCGTCCCTTCTCGGTGAAGAAAAGCATGTAGTTATGGGTGGACGCCACGTAGATGTGCTCGACAAAGTCGGAGTCGCGGGTGGTGCTGCCGCGCGCACCGCGCCCTCCCCTGCCCTGCGTGCGGTATTCGGTAAGCGCAGTCCGCTTGATATAACCGGCATGGGAGATCGTGATCACGACGTCTTCGTCGGCGATCATATCCTCGATCGAGATCTCGTCGCCGGTATACACGATCTCCGTGCGGCGCTCGTCACCGTACTTGTCCCTCATCTCCGTGAGCTCGTCCTTGATGATGTCCATCCGGAGGTCTTCGTTGGCGAGGACGTCGCGGTAGTAATCGATCAGCTTCTTCAGCTCTGCGTACTCGTCGCGGATCTTGTCGCGCTCTAGGCCGGTCAGGCGCTGGAGACGCATTTCAAGGATGGCTTTCGACTGTATCTCGCTGAGTCCGAACTTCTGCATGAGTCCGTCCTGCGCAATCTGCGGGGTCTGTGACGCACGGATAAGCGCGATCACCTCGTCCAGATGGTCCAGAGCGATGAGCAGACCTTCCAGGATATGAGCCCTTTTCTCGGCTTCCGAAAGCTCGTAGCGTGTCCGTCGGATCACCACTTCGTGGCGGTGGTTGACGAAATGTACGATCTGGTCCTTCAGGTTGAGCGTCATGGGACGGCCGCCGACCAGCGCCACGTTGTTGACGCTGAAGGAGGACTGCAGTCCGGTATATTTGAACAGGTTGTTAAGTACCACGCTGCCGATGGCGTCGCGACGGAGTTCGTACACGATCCGGATGCCCTCGCGGTCGCTCTCGTCACGGATATCGGAAATGCCCTCGATCTTCTTTTCGTTGATCATGTCGGCCGTGCGCTTGATCATCTCTGCCTTGTTGACCTGGAAAGGCACTTCGGACACGATGATCCGCTCGCGGCCGTTGTCGGTGGTCTCGATGTTCGCCTTCGCGCGCAGGACGATCTTTCCACGTCCGGTCAGGTAGGACTCCTTCACGCCGCCATAGCCGTAAATGATGCCGCCGGTCGGGAAATCAGGCGCCTTGACAAATCGCATCAGTTCATCCGCCGCGATTTCACGGTTGTTGATGTAGGCGATGATGCCGTCGATCACTTCGGTAAGGTTGTGGGGCGCCATGTTGGTCGCCATACCCACCGCGATGCCGGAAGCTCCGTTCACCAGCAGGTTGGGGATCTTGGACGGAAGCACGGTGGGCTCCTGCAGGGAATCGTCGAAGTTCAGGGTGAAGTCGACCGTTTCCTTGTCTATATCCGCCAGCATTTCCTCGGCGATCTTACGGAGCCGCGCTTCGGTGTATCGCATGGCGGCAGGACTGTCACCGTCCATGGAACCGAAGTTACCCTGCCCGTCAACGAGCGGATAACGGAGACTCCACGGCTGGGCCATACGGACCATGGCATCGTAAACGGAGCCGTCGCCGTGCGGGTGGTACTTTCCGAGCACCTCACCGACGATACGGGCGGATTTCTTGTACGGGCGGTTGCTGAGTACGCCCAGCTCCAGCATACCGTAGAGCACCCGGCGATGGACAGGCTTCAAGCCGTCGCGCACATCCGGAAGTGCACGCGAAACAATGACCGACATCGAATAATCGATGTAAGCGGTCTTCATCTCCTCTTCGATGTTTATCGGAATGATCTTTTCTCCTTCAGCCATGCTGCTTGGTGTGTTTCAGATTTTTTGACGTTGTAAGATTCCGTCTGTTTTTTATCGGCCGTTTGTATGATTTATCGGGTCAGACATCCCTTTCGGAACCCGTCCACCGGGCCATTTTGGCGGCTTTTAAAAGCTTCGAATTTATGAAAAAACCACGAAAAAACCGACGTTTTGTTCCAACAGAAATTTGTTTAAAAAGAGACTGCCCCTTTGGCAGTCCTTCTTGCATTTGCACGTTACTTGCTGAACATTTCGCAAGAACATTGCTTAAATTTGTTGATAACCTGCCTCGGAAAGGGCAAACTTACAGCAGGCTATCGACGTAATACGAATCGTTAACAAACAACTGCTATGGAAGCCAAATTCTCACCCCGTGTGAAAGATGTGATCACCTTCAGCCGCGAGGAAGCCCTCCGGCTCGGACACGATTACATCGGCTGTGAACATCTTCTGTTGGGTCTGATCCGGGAAGGTGAAGGAATGGCCATCAAAATCATGAAATCCCTCGGTATTAATCTGGGGGAGCTCCGCAAATCCGTGGAGAGTTCCGTAAAGGCCAATAACGGGTCAAACGGCAATCTGGGGAATATTCCCCTGACCAAACAGGCCGAAAAAGCCCTTAAGATCACCTACCTAGAAGCAAAGGTCTACAAAAGCGATGTCATAGGCACCGAGCACCTCCTGTTGGCGGTCCTCAAGGACGAAGACAATATCGCTTCCCAGATCCTCAGCCAATATGGCGTCAATTATGACATCGTACGCGAAGAACTGGATGTCATGAAGAGCAATTTCCGCTCCGAGTCTCCCCAGCATCCTTCGGACGACGACCCGTATTCACGCGAAGACGAAGGTGGCGGCGGTGGCGGCATGGGCACCAAGAAGCCCACGGACAGCAAGTCCAAGACCCCGGTCCTTGACAACTTCGGCCGCGACCTGACAAAGGCCGCCGAGGAAGGTCGTCTCGACCCTATCGTGGGTCGTGAAAAAGAGATCGAGCGCGTCTCGCAGATCCTCTCCCGTCGCAAAAAGAACAACCCGATCCTCATCGGTGAACCGGGTGTCGGTAAATCCGCCATCGCGGAAGGCCTGGCACTCCGCATCGTACAGCGTAAATGTTCGCGGGTGCTCTTCAACAAACGCATCGTCACGCTTGATCTCGCCTCCCTCGTCGCAGGTACCAAATACCGCGGCCAGTTCGAGGAACGTATGAAAGCGGTCATGAACGAACTGGAGAAGTCTCCGGACGTCATCCTCTTCATCGACGAGATCCACACTATCATCGGTGCAGGCGGCGCCTCCGGTTCCCTGGACGCCTCTAACATGTTCAAGCCGGCTCTGGCCCGCGGCGAAATCCAGTGCATCGGAGCCACCACCCTTGATGAATACCGTCAGTACATCGAAAAAGACGGTGCACTCGACCGCCGCTTCCAGCGCGTGCTCGTAGAACCGGCTTCCGTCGACGAGACGATCCAGATCCTTAATAACATCAAGGACCGCTACGAAGACCACCACCATGTGAACTTCACACCGGAAGCCCTCAAGGCCTGCGTAACGCTCACCTCCCGCTACGTCACCGACCGGTTCCTGCCGGACAAGGCTATCGACGCCCTCGACGAGGCAGGATCCCGCGTTCACCTGACGAACATCCACGTTCCCAAGAACATCCTGGACCTCGAAAACAAGATCCAGGAGATCAAGAACGAAAAGAACCGCGTCGTCCGCTCCCAGAAATACGAAGAGGCCGCCAAACTCCGCGATACTGAAAAGCAGCTGCTCGACCAGCTGGAAGCAGCCAAGCACCAGTGGGAAGAGGAAACCAAGAGCCACCGTTATACGGTGACTGAACAGGATGTCGCCGAGGTTGTCGCCATGATGACCGGAATTCCGGTGACCCGTGTCGCCCAGACCGAAGGCACCCGACTGATGAAGATGGGCGAAGAGATGAAAGGAAAGGTCATCGGTCAGGACGATGCCATCGTCAAGGTCGTGAAGGCCATCCAGCGTAACCGCGCTGGCCTCAAGGATCCGAATAAGCCTATCGGCACCTTCATCTTCCTGGGCCCCACCGGTGTCGGTAAGACCCAGCTGGCGAAGGTCATCGCCCGCTACCTCTTCGATTCCGAAGAAGCGTTGATCCGTATCGATATGAGCGAGTACATGGAGAAATTCGCGGTGTCCCGCCTCATCGGAGCGCCTCCCGGATACGTCGGCTATGAAGAGGGCGGACAGCTTACCGAAAAGGTACGCCGTAAGCCGTACAGCGTGGTCCTGCTCGACGAGATCGAGAAAGCCCATCCGGACATCTTCAACCTGCTCCTGCAGGTGCTCGACGAAGGCACCCTGACAGACAGCTTGGGCCGCAAGGTGGATTTTAAGAACACCATCATGATCATGACCTCCAACATCGGCTCACGCCAGCTGAAGGACTTCGGTCAGGGTGTCGGATTCTCCACGAACGCCAAATCCGCCCAGTCGGAAGAGCACGCCCGCGGTGTCATCGAGAACGCGTTGAAGAAGGCCTTTGCGCCCGAATTCCTCAACCGTATCGACGACGTGATCATGTTCAATCAGCTGTCGAAGGAGAACATCCACAAGATCATCGACGTGGAGCTGCTCCACCTCTACAACCGCATCAACGAGCTCGGCTATAAGCTGACGCTTACCGAGGACGCCAAGGATTATATCGCCGATCGCGGATACGACGTGAACTACGGTGCCCGTCCGCTCAAGCGTGCCATCCAGAAGCATCTCGAAGATCCGCTGGCCGAAGAGATCATCAAATCCGAACTCACGGAAGGCGATACCATCGAAGTGTCGCTTGACAAGGAGTCCGGAAACCTCAAGATCACCGTTCATAAGGCCGTTCAGAACCCTCCTGCCAAATCAGGCGGCGGCCGAAAGAAAAAAGACGAGTGACCCTTTCGGATACAAAACGAAAAGGCGGGCCCTGCCCGCCTTTTTTCATGCCTTTACGCGAAAGATCAGCCCTGCCCCATGCCTTCCATCAGCTCCATGCTGACGCCGGTAGTCGAATAACCGCCGTCGTGATAGAGATTCTGCATGGTCACCATGCGGGTAAGGTCCGAGAACAGCGCCACGCAATAGTCGGCGCAAGCTTCGGCAGACGCGTTGCCCAACGGAGACAACTTGTCAGCAAAATGAAAGAAGTCATCGAAGCCCTTGATGCCGGAACCGGCCGTGGTACGTGTCGGTGACTGGGATACGGTGTTCACACGGACCTTGCGGAATTTACCGTAGTGATACCCGAAGCTGCGGGTGATGGATTCCAGCATGGCCTTGATGTCCGCCATGTCGGTATAGAACGGATAAGTCCGCTGCGCGGCGATATACGAAAGCGCGACCACGCTGCCGCCTTCGGACATGGCATCCAGCTTCATGGCGGTCGCGAGCATCTTGTGCAACGACATGGCCGACACGTCGATGCCCTTCATGAAATAGTCGTAATTGCTTTCGGTGTACGGAATGTTCTTCCGGATGTTGACCGACATGCCGATGGAATGCAGCAGGAAGTCGATCTTGCCGCCGAGGATTTCCGTGGACTTCGTGAACAGGTTGTTCAGGTCGTCCATCGAGGTGGCGTCCGCAGGAACGATTTCAGCCTTCGTCGCGTCCGCAAGCTTCTTGATCTCTCCCATCCGCATGGCGATGGGTGCATTGGTCAGTACGATTTTCGCGCCCTCCTCGTGGCAGCGCATGGCTACCTTCCAGGCGATGGAATTCTCGTCCAACGCACCGGAGATGATGCCGCGTTTTCCTTTCAGCAGGTTTGACATAGGTTCTGTCTTATGTTTTGGTGCCGCAAAGTAACAACAATTCCGCGAAACGCCTCAGCGGTTCAGGAGGTCCTTCGCGGTAGCGAGCGCCGATGCGGTCGGCTTGTCGCCGGAGAGCATGCGCGCGATCTCCACCACGCGTTCATCGGATGACAAGGCGACCATTTCCGTAAGTGTCTTCTTGCCGGTCACCTGCTTGCGTACGAAGTAATGCGCACTTCCCCGGCTGGCGATCTGCGGCAGATGGGTGATCGTGATCAGCTGGTGATGCTTCGACATGCGGTGCATCACTTCTCCGATTTTAAGGGCCGTCTCGCCGGAGATGCCCGTATCGATCTCGTCAAAGATGAGTGTCGGCAGCTCCATGCTCTCCCCGACTGCCGACTTGATGCAGAGCATCAGCCGGCTCAACTCGCCGCCGGAAGCGGCTTTCCCGATCTCCGTAGGCGCGACGCCTTTGTTCGCCGAGAACAGGAATCGCACACGGTCGATGCCGTCAGGACCGGGTCCGGAATTTTCGTCCGGGGTCAGTGACACCTCGAAGGAGCCGTTCGGCAGGGCAACGTCTTTGAGCAGGGACCGGATCTGTTTTTCCGTCTTCGGAACGACATTGCGACGACGCTCCGAAAGGGCTTCCGCCATCCGGAGGGTTTCGGCAGAAAGTCGTGACCCGGCGGTGCGGGCGGCTTCCAGCTGCCCGGCGACCGACTCGATCGCTCCCAGTTTTTCCGACCACTCCTGCCCCAGCGCCAAAAGTTCTGCCACCGTATTCACCCTGTGCTTCTTCTGAAGCCGGTAAATGACATCCAATCGCTGCTCAACTTGTTCCATGCGTGCAGGATCGGCCGTGAAAGCTCCGGCGATGCGGTCGGCTTCCCCGGCGATGTCCTTCAGTTCGATGACGGTGCTTTTCATCCGCTCCGACAGGGATCGTATCTGCTCGTCGTATTTGGAAAGTGACTGTAATTGCTGGGAGATACCGGTCAGTGCGCTCACCAGGTTACTGTCGCCGCCGGTGAGCCCCGAAGTGGCCTGCTCCAGTTTCAGGTTGATGTCGCCTGCGTTGGTGAGCATGCCCAGCTCTTTTTCCAGAGACTCCTGCTCGTCCTGCTTCAGCGCCGCCTCTTCCAGTTCCGTGTATTGGAAACGAAGGTAATCGGCTTCGGCAGCGGCTTTCTGTTCGAGTTCCTCCAACCGATGCACTTCGGCACGGGTGGATATCCATTGGCGATAAGTGTGCCGATACTCCTCGAGCAGGGCGGCATTTCCGGCAAGGGCATCGAGTACGGAAAGCTGGAAGTCCGCCTTGTTAAGCAACAAGGTCTGGTGCTGGGAATGGATATCGACAAGCAGCCCGGTGAATTCCCGGAGCTGTTGAAGGTTCACCGGTGTGTCGTTGATGAAAGAACGGGACTTGCCCTCGGGGCTTACTTCCCGGCGCACAAGCACCGGATCGGAGGCATCGAGCTCGTTCTCCGCAAGGAAAGATTTTACGGCAGCGGATTTCCCGACTCGGAACGTACCCTCCACGATGCATTTCACCGATCTGTCAAGCAACGCGTCCGATTCCGCCCGCTGCCCCAGGATGAGTCCCAAAGCACCCAGGACGATCGATTTGCCGGCACCGGTCTCCCCGGTGATGATGTTCATTCCGTCGGACCAGTCGACCTCCAGACGGTCGATCAGGGCGTAATTTCGGACAGTGAGACGCTGCAACATGATGTTGTGAAAGTACGCATTCCCCATCGTCGGAAGGCTGCCGCACCGCTGATTTTATACCCCTGAAATGCAATAAAAAAGGCCGCAGCAGCGGCCTTCAACGGTTTATCAAGTCAGGTTCATTTCTCCATCCCGGGGAACATCGGGCCTTCCGTGAAACCGTCGGGAACCAGGAAGAGGTCATCGCTGACCGGCACCTTCTCCACCTTGGTGGCTTTCATGTGCATGCTCATCTCCCGTACACTGAAGTCGAATTCCAGGGCCACTCCTTTTACGGACTTGAACTGCGGATTGCCCTGTACCGGCACTTCCAGCTCCTCCGTGATCCAGGCTTCCAGCTGCATCGGCTCGCCCTCCTCGCTCTTGAAAGTCATGAGCGTCTTCTTGCAGGTATATCCAGCGATCTTCCTGGCCTCGTCGGTCTGCTTGATCTCCGGCTTCTCTGCGGAGAAGGAGGCGTCTTTGTTCGGACCGTCGACCGGCATGCGGCGATAGGTCTTCATCCCCATCATCTCCATCAGGAGCGTGATGGAGTCTCCACCCTGCTCCATCAGGGTGACCGTGGTGCCGAATCCGGCCTTCATCTCGTTGCGCATCTTGTCGCCCTTGTAGTACTGGATCGACTCGTAGGGCATCATGGCTTTCATCTGCTCGTCAACGTCCTCGCCGTTCAACTTCGGCATCGAGATCTCGTAGGTGATACGTCCTTCCTTCAGCGTTTCGGCCGAGGCGGATAGGGTCAGCAGCAGTGAAATATAGAGGAATGTCTTTTTCATGTTGAGGTATTGCGGTGAGATTACTTGTTTTTTGCCGGAGGGTCCATCGGCGGATCAGCCACCTTCACGGGTTCCTTGAACAGTGCCGGATCGGTATCGTTAGGGAGGGGTTCGGGAACGGAAAGTTCAGCGGCAGCTACCGGTGTGCGGTCCACGGCTGTCGCACGCAGGTGAATGAACTGCTCGCCGAGACGCATCGTGAAATCCATCGGAAGTCCGTATTTCCCCGGGACACCGCCCACGGAAGGCAGGGAGCACGTGGAGGATTCATCCAGCCAGAAATCCGCTTCACGGGTATCACCGTGCACGGGATCCATAAGGATGTAATAGTTGCGACGCGTCTTGACCCCTGCAATCATCTCCGTTTCTTCCATCTGACGGTTTTCCCGGATTTGAGGCTCGGTGAAATACTGAAGATCTGAATTCGCGGATTTGTTCAGGAAAACCTTGCCGCCTTTGTGGACGACCGTACCTGTGATTTTCATGTCGGGAACCACCAGGATGGAGTCGGTATGCTTGGCGTATTTCCAGTCCCAACGGGAAGCAGTGCCGCTGAAGGTCAGCTTTAAGGAGGCGGGGCCGTCATCGGAGGGATCAACGACCTGATACGTGACTGTTCCCTGACTGATCGGCTGTGCATGCAGCCCTGTTGTGAACATGCCGCCGAACAGGGAAACGGCGAAAATCATCTTTTTCATGGCAGATTACTTGTTTGTCCGAAGGTAGTGATAATAGCGTTGTTCCTCCTTTGCAATTTCCGGACCAAACGCCCCGTTTAATCAACATTATCCCCGCTCCGCCTTGTTCATATCTTACGAAACCCGCGCCGTTCCTTGCTTACGGCTTCCCCCTACCTTTAAAAATCCTATCATCCACATCGAAATTCATGGCGAACAAGCTGAGACAAGAGCCCGAAGAGCAAGCCGATCCGAAAGAGAAGAAAGAAACACGCCGCCGCAGCAAAAGCGGCTGGAAGAATACCATGGCCGCCGTCGGACGTATCCTTTCCGACGAGCGCACCCATAAGCTGTTCGGTCTCGCATTGCTGCTGGGATCCGTTTTCCTCACCGTCGCGTTCATCAGCAACCTGTTCACCTGGCAGGAAGACCAGGCCGTTGCCGGTATCACGTCCGCGTGGGACCTGCTCACCAGCCCCGACCTGCTGGTGAAGAACTGGCTGGGCAAGACCGGCGCCCTGATGGCGCTGAAGTTCCAATACGGTTGGTTCGGCATCGCCTCTTTCGTGTTCCCGTTCCTCGCCTTCCTTACCGGCGTACGCATCCTCTGGGGCTCCTGGCTGCTACCGATGGGCCGCACGTTGCGCTATTCCTTTTTTGGCCTTGTATGGCTGTCCACCACGCTCGGTTTCATCCTGCACCGTCAGTCGGAACTGCTGGTCTTCGCCGGCGGTTACGGCTACCAGATGAGTCATGTACTCAGCGGACTCTTCGGCAACGTCGGTGCCGGCGCCGTGCTGCTCTTTTCGTTTGTCGGTTTCCTGGTGGCGGCGTTCAACATCCCCCTCCGTCCCGCGCTTTCAGCCATGACTCCTTCCGCTTCCGCCGAAGCTGAAGACGCTGACGAAACCGAAGGCATGGTCCTGGTCCATCGCGCCGGGGACAACGTAAGCAACCGGAACGAACCGACCCGCATCATCGAACTGGAACTGGACGAATCCTCCCAAGAGGAAGAAGAACCCTTCGAAGAAACCGGCGAGGAATTCGACGCCATCGACATCTCCGACTACGAGGAGGAAGAGACCGAAGAAGAAGAAACTCTGGAAGCCTTTCCCGGACAGGAGATCGAAATGGAGACGACCGTGTCTGAAGCGGCCGAGCCGGCCGAAGAGGGCGAATTGCAACTCGAAGTGGCGGCGGTCACCGAAGACGAAGCCGTCGTGGACGAGGACGAGGAGCTGGTCGTGGTCGCCCAGGGGGACTATGATCCTACGCTGGACCTATCCTCCTACCACTACCCTACGCTCGACCTGCTGGAGAACTACGGCGACAAGAAACTCGAGATCAACAAGGAAGAGCTGGAAGCCAACAAGAACCGCATCGTGGAGACGCTGGGGCACTACAACATCTCCATCGAAAAGATCAAGGCGACCATCGGCCCCACGGTGACGCTCTTTGAAATCGTGCCGCAGGCAGGAGTGCGCATCTCCAAGATCAAGAACCTGGAGGACGACATCGCCCTGAGCCTGTCGGCGCTGGGCATCCGCATCATCGCGCCGATTCCGGGGCGCGGCACGATCGGCATCGAGGTGCCCAACCAGAAGCCGGAGATGGTCCCCATGAAGACCGTGCTGGGATCGGAGAAGTTCGTCAATTCCGAGTTCGACCTGCCGGTGGCGCTCGGCAAGACGATCTCCAACGAAGTCTATGTGGCCGACCTTACGAAGATGCCGCACCTGCTCATGGCCGGTGCGACCGGACAGGGAAAATCCGTCGGGTTGAACGCGATCCTCGTGTCCCTGCTCTACAAGAAGCATCCTGCGCAGGTGAAGTTCGTGCTGGTGGACCCGAAGAAGGTGGAACTGACGCTCTTCAAGACCATCGAGCGCCATTTCCTCGCCAAGTTGCCGAACGATGAGGACGCGATCATCACCGACACCAAGAAGGTGATCAACACGCTGAATTCGCTGTGCATCGAGATGGACCAGCGGTATGAGCTGCTGAAGGACGCGCAGGTGCGCACCATCAAGGAGTACAATGCCAAATTCGTCTCCCGCCGGTTGAACCCGAACAACGGACACCGCTATCTTCCGTACATCGTGCTGGTGGTGGACGAATTCGCCGACCTGATCATGACGGCCGGCAAGGAAGTGGAGACGCCGATCGCACGGCTGGCGCAGCTGGCAAGAGCCGTGGGCATCCACCTCATCATCGCTACGCAGCGTCCGTCGGTGAACATCATCACCGGCACCATCAAGGCCAACTTCCCGGCGCGTATCGCGTTCCGTGTGACGTCCAAGATCGACAGCCGGACTATCCTCGACACCGGCGGTG
>JBJOMN010000054.1:0-68324 GCA_046052345.1 Bacteroidota bacterium
TCACCGGTGCTACGGCGGTCCGCTTCAACGGGGTGACGACTACTTTCACCGTGGTGAGCGCTACACAGATCACCACCGTAGTTCCTGTTTCCGCTACGACAGGGACCATCAGTGTGACCACGGCCGGCGGCACGGCAACCTCCTCAGCGTCTTTCACCGTAACCGTACTTGCCCCGACCATCACTTCCTTCAGTCCCACCAGCGGTCCGGTCGGCACAGTAATTACCATTACAGGCTCCGATTTCAACGGGGCCACTGCGGTGAGACTCAACGGTACGAATACGGTTTTCACGGTGGTCAATTCCGGACTGATCACCTGTACCGTGCCTGCCGGTGCCACGAGCGGTCCGTTAAGGGTTGTAACCCCTGCCGGGAATGCCACTTCTTCCACTTCGTTCACCGTAACAACAGTGACCTTGCCGGTAATTACCCGCGGTGCATATATGGTCGGCCCGTCATCTGCCTCCATCAATATCCAGTGGCGCACCAATGTGGCTTGCGGAAGCGAAGTGCGTTACGGAACATCAGCCGCCTCCCTTAACAGCGTTGTTACCGACAGCGTGCAGCTGACGGACCATACCATCACGCTTGACAATCTCTCTCCGAATACCAAGTACTTTTACAGCATCGGTACTCCCGGAACGGTTTTGCAGTCGGGAGCGGACAACTTTTTCTATACTGCCATGCCTGCCGGTTCCATCGATACGTTGAGGTTCTGGGTGACCGGAGATTTCGGTAACAACAGTACCAACCAGGTGAATACCATGAATGCGTTCCTTAATTACACAGCCTCCAGCCCGGTGCACGGTTGGCTGTGGTTAGGTGACAATGCGTATACATACGGCACAGATGCCGAGTACCAGACCAATGTCTTTAATGTGTACACTTCGCTGCTTAGGCGCTTGCCTGTCTATCCTGCTTTGGGTAATCATGATTACGGATTGACAGGATACCTCAGTGCGACGTCTTTGGGTACGACAGCGCCTTATTTCTCAATATTCAGCATTCCATCGAATTCAGGCACCGAGAAATATTATTCCTACAATAACGGTGACGTCCATTTCATTGTGCTTGACAGCTACGGTTCCTACAACGTGTCCGGAAGCGCGATGTACAATTGGCTGCAGAACGATCTGATCAATAATACCCGTACATGGACCGTCGTCTACTTCCATCATCCTCCCTACACGAAGGGCTCTCATAACAGCGATACCGAGACCGAGTTGATTGACATGAGGAGCAATATCATACCGCTGTTGGAGCAGTACGGGGTAGACCTTGTCTTCGGAGGACACAGTCACAGTTACGAGCGCAGCATGCTCATCAAAGGTCATTACGGTCTGGAGTCAACGTTCAATACGAACCTATTCCCGTCCGGAAACGTGGTACAGTCCTCCGTGAACGCATACACTAAATCCAGTCTTCGCGGTGACGGCACGATTTACCTGGTCTGCGGAGTAAGCGGACAGACCGCAGGAACCACTTCTTCCGGATATCCTCACAATGCCATGCAAGTCTCTACGAATGCCAATAACGGTTCGGTCATCCTGGAGGTATTGGGTGGTGGCCTGAGTTGCAAGTTCCTCACGACAGCCGGTTCCATTTATGACCAGTTTACCATGACAAAGACAGCTGCCCAGCCTCGTCTTTCCGACGATCCTGCCTCTTCAGCGGCGGAGTACTTCGATATTACCGGCAGGTATCTCGGCACGGACTATTTCACCTTGCCGTTGAATGAGCTGGTGATTGTCCGCTACAGGGAAGGAGGAGCGCTAAAGTCCAGGAAGATCATTCGGATCCCCTGAAGCCGGAGTACTGCCGTGCCGTTAAACAGCAATGATACGATAATGCAAAACAGGACGATTCAGCGATTTCTATTACGCTACCGGCAACAGTTTTTGTTGGCGGTCTTTTCTTTCTGCTTTTTTGAGTCGACCGCACAGCTGCATGAGTATTTCATAGGATTTACGGACCGTAACCATTCACCGTACAGTATCCAGCAGCCGCTGCAATTCCTTTCCCAGCGTGCAATCAGCCGGAGACTTCAGCATGGAATACCGTTGACGGATTCCGATCTTCCGGTCAATCCGGATTACATTGACAGCGTTGTCGTAAGAGGCGCACAATTATTGAACCCGGTGAAGTGGTTCAACGGAATCACTGTACGCTGCGATTCTTCCTTGCTACCCTCAATACTGGCATTGCCTTTTGTGTCTGATGCTCAACCGGTGAAGCGGTCATCGCGTCCGCGCATACAAAAGAGCATGTACACAGACGGTGGCCCTTTTCTGGCACCGGCTTTGTTGCGGAACTCGTCATTTGATTACGGCGGCGCCTTCCGGCAGATCCGTCAGCTGAACGGGGACTTCCTGCACGATTTGCAGTTCACGGGACAGGGCATGCTGATAGCGGTATTGGATGCCGGATTCAATTCGGCGGATATGGTACCGGCCTTTGACAATCTGCGGAATTCCAACCGGATTCTTACTACATGGGATTTTGTAGCTCAGGAAGCCTCGGTGTACGAGGACGATGCGCACGGTACCTCCGTACTTTCCTGCATGGCCGCTGACGTGCCGGGCCAGATGGTCGGAACCGCACCAGGCGCATCTTTCCTTTTGCTGCGGTCGGAAGACGCTACCGCGGAATATCTTGCGGAGGAATATAATTGGGCCGCGGCTGCCGCCTTTGCCGACAGTTCAGGTGCGGACTTGATTTCTTCTTCGTTGGGATATACACAATTCGACGACCCGTCACAGGATCATGTTTACAACGACTTGGACGGAAACACCTGCCCCGCTACCAGGGCTGCAGACATTGCTGCTGCAAAAGGAATCCTTGTCCTTTCCAGTGCCGGCAATCTGGGGAACAGTACGTGGCATTACATCAGCGTTCCGGCGGATGCAGACAGTATCCTGGCAGTAGGCGCAGTGGATTCCATGGGTTACATGGCTGCCTTCAGCAGCTGGGGGCCTTCAGCCGACGGTCGGGTAAAGCCTGATGTGGCGGCAATGGGAAGAAAGGCCACCGTGACTTTTTTTGACGGTTCTTTCGGAGTGTCGAACGGAACTTCCTTTTCCTGCCCGATCCTTGCCGGTGCGGCCGCTTGTCTCTGGCAGGCGCACCCCGGAAAAAACAACGTGGATATTTTGAACGCCATTCGTCAAAGCGCCGGCTATTACAGTGCACCCGGTGATTCTTTGGGCTACGGCATACCGGATTTCCTTTCTGCACATACCTATCTCGGCGGTACGGTACTCACCGGATACTACGGTGAAGGGATTCTCGGCACCTATCCGAACCCGTTCACGGACAGGCTGCAAATCGATTATTATTCCGCTTCCGGCCAGACAATCAGCCTGACTGTTTTTGATGTGGCCGGTAGGGAGGTGCTGACGGAACAGTTTCAGGCGACCGCCAATTTCATCAACAAGATAGATTTGAAGTTGCCGCAATTGGCGGCAGGAAGTTACCAGGTGGTCCTTCGTTCAAGCGATCAGGTTTTCACCCGACCTGTCCTTAAAGTCCGTCAATAACGGCCTTAAAAACACTTCATTTATCTATTATAAACAATTAAAATTCAATTATTTATAATATATTAAAAAATCGTTTTCTATTAGTGGATGCCCTTTTCGGCGAGATAACGTTCAGCATCCAATGCCGCCATGCAACCGCTGCCGGCCGCCGTTACGGCCTGACGGTAATACTTGTCAGCCACGTCTCCGGCCGCGAAAACACCTTCGACATTCGTCTTTGTGCTGCCGGGAACCGTCTTGATGTACCCCGTACCGTCCATGTCGATCCAGCCTTTGAAAATATCGGAATTCGGTTGATGGCCGATGGCGACGAAGAATCCTGTGACATCCAACCGCCGGTCCTGACCTGTCTTCACGTCAGTGACAAGCACTCCGTCAACGGTTTTTTCCCCAAGGATCTCCTTGGTCTCGTGACTCCACAGGACTTCGATATTCGGAGTGTTGAGGACCCGATGCTGCATGGCTTTGCTGGCACGCATCTCGTCACGGCGTACGATCATGTAGACCTTGCTGCATAATTTCGCGAGATAGGTCGCTTCTTCAGCTGCCGTATCACCTGCTCCGACGATGGCGACTGTCTGACCTCTAAAGAAGAATCCGTCACAAACTGCGCACGCTGAGACTCCGTATCCGTTCAGTTTTTGTTCGGAGGGCAGCCCCAGCCACTTTGCAGATGCTCCGGTGGAAATGATGACTGAATCGGCCAGGATGGTCTTGTTCTCGTCGACAACCACTTTATGTACAGGCCCGGTGAAATCCACTGACGTGGCATATCCGAACCGGATGTCGGTCCCGAAACGTTCAGCTTGCGCCTTGAAGTCCTCCATCATCTCCGGCCCCATCGTTCCCTTGGGGTATCCGGGGTAATTTTCGACTTCCGTAGTGATGGTCAACTGACCGCCGGGCTGCAGTCCTTGATACAGGACCGGCTTAAGGTCGGCACGGGCGGCATAGATGGCGGCGGTATATCCGGCAGGACCGGAACCGATGATCAGGCATTTGACGTGTTCGGGATGTTCTGACATGGATTTGCAATAAAGGTCGGCAAAGGTAAGAATTCCTCCGCAGGCCGGTCCTCAACGGGCGATGATTGTGTCGTAGGTAGTGGAGTAAGCACACCAGATTCCCAGTCCCCCTGCGATATTTCCGTTGACGGGCGTCACCGATCCGAACGGATTGCCGCTGTTGGAGACCTGGGTCTCTTCCGACCGCCAGAATTCGAAGGAGGCCCGGTCGATACTGCAGAATTTCACAGCGATCGTGTCGCCGCGCTTGAAAAAGAAATTCTCTTCGAAGAGGTCGTCCTCCTTGTTGGAGTTGTAGGCTTTACCGCGCACTACATTGAAATCGAAACTCCTGCCGTTGATGAATTTATCTTCGAAAACTGATCCTAACGGAGCCAGAAAGACGGAATCCTTTACTTGTCCGGCGTTTCTGCCATAGGTATAGCGGTTGATGCGTCTGGCAAACCACCGGTAATTGTTGCCGAATGTGTCCGGCTCGGTCAGGTGTGCCCATGCGAATCCCAAAGAATCCCTTTCTCCGTCCGGTTTCCACCACACACTGTCCAACGGTACCGGCAAAGGCATGTATGTGGAGGATGAAATTGTCTTGCCCTCTGCCGATATGGTCAGACGGTAGGTCCTCCCGGCGGCGCCGGTGATACGTGTACTCACATAATACCCTAATCCCGGAAGCGGCTGCACGAGGGTGTCAGAGGTGATTCCGTCGTCGACGACCACGGTCGCACCCGAAACTGAATTCTCCACCACCGTATTGAGGTTGATGGATCCGAAAAAAGCCAGGGAACGGGACAGAAAAAGGTAAGGGGCGATTCCGGGTTCCACGTATCCTTCTACCACCAGTAATGGCTCGCTTTCGGGAAGTTCCACGGTCACGGTTTTCTCGCAGCCTGTGAGTGCCAGCAGCGACGCCAAAGCCCCCGCAAGGAGGTATGGATTCTTAAGGAGGTTCAAACTCTTGTGCATCGGGTCAGAATTTGAAATTCCATGTCACACTGGGAATGATAGGAAATAGTGATATCTGTTTCGCTGCAACAGTCACTGTTCCGTCGTCCTGGTCTACCGCCGTGTCGAAATAGATGATGTACGGATTATAGCGGTTGTAGACATTGAAGATGCTGAAGTTCCAGGAAGAGTCGAATTTCTTGCCCGGTTTGCTTTTCAATGTTGCAGATACGTCTAGCCGGTGATAGGCCGGCAATCGGTAATTGTTGCGCTGGCCACCATAGTCTTCCAGGACATGTCCGTTGCTGAGCACGTAAAGTCTCTCCGGGAATGTGTTCAGGTTGCCGGTCGCATAGACCCAGGTGGCACCGATGTTCCAGCGTGAGGAGATGTCATAGGAGGCGACGATGGAGACATCGTGACGGCGATCGAATTTGGCGTAGAAGGTTTTCCCGTTGTTCAGGTCGGGAAATGTGCGTTCCGTCCAGGAAAGCGTATAGCCGATCCATCCGCTGAAACGGCCTTTGGATTTCTTGAAAAAGAACTCGGCGCCGTAACTGCGGCCGCTGCCGAATACGAAATTGTTGTCTACGTTGTCGTTGACGGTGTTTTCCGGGAGGAAACCTTCGGCATATTCGATCTGATTTTCAAGGGTCTTGTAATAAAGTTCCACGGAGGATTCAAATGTGTTCTCCTTGAAGTTCCGGAAGTAGCCCGCCGCGTACTGTATGCCGTATTGGGGACGCACGAGGTCCGTACTGGGGACCCACACGTCGGTCGGCAGTGAAATGGAGGAGAGGGAGGCCAGATGTATGTATTGATAGTTCTGGGTGTAGGAGGCTTTCAGGCTGGAACGGCTGTCGATGGTATAACGGAGTGCCAGCCGCGGCTCGACATTCCTGTAGGTCTTGACGTTCTCTCCGCTGCCGTATCTTGTCGTGTCGCTTACCTGTCCGCTGAGCGGATCTTTCAGATAGCGGTCAAAAGGACCGACTTGCTGGAAAAGTGTTCCCCTTAGTCCCATACCGGCCTTCCAACGGTCCGAAATTTCGAATTCATCGTTGATGTAGATCGCCGCGTCGTGGGCATAGTTGCGGATGACCTTACCCAGATCGAATTGAACGTCTCCGGATTGCGCCGAAACGTTGCTGGGAACGAAGACATGGTAGATATACTGTCCGCCGAACTTGATATTGTGCCGAAGGTTCGGGATCCAGGTGAAATCCGACTTCATATTGTAGTCGGTGATCCCGGAAAACAATTTGAATCGGATGGATTCCTGTCCTCCTTCGAATTGAAAGTCGTAGTTGGTGAAGATCAGGGAGGTATTGGAGAACAGTCGGTCGCTGAACAGGTGGTTCCAGCGGGCAGTGGCTGTCGCATTTCCCCAGGGCACACGTATGGAAAAATCGGAGCCGCTGGCTTGGAATCCGAATACATCTCGACCGAAATATCCGCTCAGATACACCCGGTCGCGGTCCGTGAAGCGGTAGTTCACTTTCGCATTCAGGTCATAGAAGTAATAGCTATTCCCGTAAAGGTCAGAGCTCTTCGAAGTGAACGGAGGCTTGAAGAAAAGGTCGATGAACGTCCTTCGTCCCGACAGTATGAAAGATCCGGTATCTTCCTTGATCGGTCCCTGCACGGTGAAGCGGCTGGACACGACTCCCAATCCTCCCTCTGCGCTGTAGTCGCGGTAGTTGCCCTCCTTGAGCTGGATGTCCAGCACCGAGGCGAGTCTTCCGCCGTAGTTCGCAGGCATGCCTCCTTTGGTGAGTGTCACGTTCTGTACGGCATCCGCATTGAAAACGGAAAAGAATCCGAAGAGGTGTGCGGCATTGTAGACATTGGCCTCGTCCAGAAGGATCAGGTTCTGATCAGGTCCGCCACCCCGCACATAAAAGCCGCTGTTGCCCTCGCCGGCGCTTGAAACACCGGGTAGCAGCTGGACGGCTTTCAGGATGTCGACTTCTCCCATGAAGGCGGGAAGGGACTTTATCTTCTCGACGTCGATGGTTTCACGACCCATCTGCACACTCTGGATATTCTTGTCTTCCCGCTCGGCGGAAATCACGACTTCCTTAGTTTCGATCGCTTTGGTACGGAGTGCGATATTCATCCGGGTGTCCTTGTCCAGCACCAATTTCTCTTCGGATGGTTCGAATCCGATATAGGTATAAACGACGGTGTAGTTTCCCGGGGGTAGTGTGATCGAGTAGAACCCGTAGGCGTTGGAGGTGGTTCCTGTCCGGGCCTCCCTCACATATACGGCGGCACCCGGCATAGATTCCCCCGTCCGTTGCTCCCTGATGAAGCCGCTGAGTGTGAAGCGTTGCTGCAGATCTTTCCTTTCGCCTCCGAAGGCAGTCAGGACAGGGAGGAGCAGCAGCGTGGAAAAAAGAAGGCGGATGGGAAACTGGCGCATGAACGGCTCAAAGGTAACAACCCGCGTTGCTCATTGTTCAACCGCCGCGATAAACTGCTAAAGAACAAAAGCCGCTCCATGAGGTGCGGCTTTCATTATCATCGTTTCGTATAAGCCGGGTTCTGTTCGCGGTGTCGCCACCGCGCCTGTCATTTATCTGGGACGGGACTCGCATCCCGCCTCGATCGACCTACCCGCCAGGCTTTCCCCGAAGGGAAGGAGCGGGCCGCTCCATGCCTGACCTATTTGGTCTTTCAACGCCTGAGGTTTACCCGCCCGACATGTCACCATGCCGGGCCGTGGGCTCTTACCCCACGTTTTCACCCTTACCCCGAATGAACGAGGCGGTTTGGTTCTCTGTGGCACTTTCTGTTGCCGGTGAACCGGCACCTTCCCGTTAGGAAGCAGGCTGCCCTGTGTTGCCCGGACTTTCCTCTTCCTTCCGATGAAAAGAAGCGACAGTCCCGAATTCCGATGAAAGAACTTTCTGTCTGCAAAGGTACGTATTTACCTCCTCATTTTCAACGTACTATACGGTCAGGACAAGAGCCCTTCCCCGTAAACTTTCCTTATCTTTACGCCGCTTATGAAGATTGTCACCGAATCGTCCGCTTGGTGGATCATACTTTGTGTGCTGGCGGGCGCAGGGTACGCATATCTTCTCTACCGTCATCCCTCGCCTTTTACTTCACGATTGAGGTCGGTCCTGGCTGTTTTCCGTGGAATCGTAGTAGCTCTCCTTTGCTTTCTGCTTCTAAATCCGCTTATCCGCACGGTATCCCGCGAACGCGAGAAACCCTTGCTGATACTTGCTGCCGATGATTCGGAAAGCATGCTTTCTTCCGATACCGCTGCTGCCCGCACCGCACTTCCCGCTTTTTTGAAACGTATCAGTAATGGCGTCGGCGACAAATACGAGGTCCATGTGCTTTCCTTCTCTGACCGGGTGGAGGAGGGGAAGCCGCTGGAGTTCCGGGGACAGCAGACCGATTATTCCGCACTCATAAAGGCGCTTAACGATCGCTATTCCAACCGGAATGTGGGCGCAGTCGTCATCGCAACGGACGGACTTTACAACAAGGGCGCGAATCCCGTTTTCGATCCGCTTGATATCAAAGCGCCTGTCCATACGGTCGCTTTAGGTGACACGACCGTACGGAAGGATCTCGTCCTTTCGGACGTGGCCTACAACCGTACGGCCTATCTTGGCAACACCTTTCCGCTGGAGATCACGGTTTCTTCACGGCAGTGCAGCGGCAGTTCCTTCAATCTCACGGTTTCGCAGGACTCTGCCGTGCTTTTCAGGAGGAATATTACAGCAGCGGGTAACCGGTACCGGTTAAAGGTTCCGGTCGCTTTAGACGCGAAGAAAAAGGGCTTGATGCGTCTGCACCTCGAACTTACCTCGCTTCCCGGAGAAGTCTCCTCAGAAAACAATAGCAGGGATATTTATGTCGAGGTAAGAGAAAGTAAGGAGAAAGTTCTTGTCCTGGCCAATGCCCCTCATCCGGACCTGGGAGCCATCCGCACCCAGTTGGAACAGTCGCAAAATTACTCTGTCACCGTCAAGATGATTGACGAGGCGCCCTCGGCGTTTAACGAGTTCAATCTTGTCGTTTTACACGACCTTCCGTCCAATCGGAATCCGTTGACGGAACTTTTTTCAAAACTCAGGGCCGCAGGAACTCCTTCCCTTTTCATTTTAGGGTCTCAAACCGACCTTGTCTCACTGAACCGGCTGGAAGCAGGATTGAAAGTAATTACCAATACTGCCGGAAAAAGCAATGCCGTCCAGCTGGCACTGAATCCGTCATTCTCGCTTTTCACGCTTTCCCAAGAGACAGGCGAGAGGGTTTCAGGCTTTCCTCCGCTCCAGGCTCCGTTCGGTGAGTATCGTCCCGATGGTGCTCCCGCTGTCCTGGGTTACCAGCAGGTAGGAGCCGTACGGACCAACGAGCCGCTGTTGTTCTTCCTGGAATCAGGCAACAACCGCTCCGGATTCATCTGCGGCGAAGGATACTGGCGTTGGCCGGTTTCGGAGTACGCGAGGTTCGGTTCCGTGCTTGTGTCCCGGGAGATACTTGTAAAGTCTGTCCAATACCTTTCCGTGAAAGATCAACGCAGTCGTTTCCGTATAACCGCAAAGAACAGCTATAACGAGAATGAGCCGGTACTGATGGATGCTGAGCTGTTCAACGAAAATTTTGAAATGGTGAATTCACCCGAGGTGAAAGTGGAGATCACGGACCGGTCAGGAAAGAAATTCCCGTTCGTGTTCTCAAAAACGGAACGCGCCTACGCCCTGAATGCAGGGTTTCTGCCCCCCGGCGATTATTCCTACAGGGCATCGGCTCAGCTGGGGGATCGCAGTTCGGTCGCTTCCGGGTCGTTTTCTGTTGCTGAAATCAGGGCCGAGCAGACGGAGACAGTCGCAGACCACGCCCTGCTCGGTGCATTGGCTTCCGCACATGGCGGAGAGATGTTCTCCTTGCAGGAAGGAGATGAACTGCTCTCTACGCTGCTGGAAGATGATCAATCCAAAATCGTCAGTTACTCCAGGATCCGTCTGCAGGATCTCATCGACTGGAAGTGGCTGTTCGCTTTGCTCACGTTGCTATTGGGTGTCGAATGGTTGTTGCGAAAACGTGCAGGATCCTATTGATTCCTTATCCGCTAGACTCCGATGATGATCCGAACGCTCATTGTGTGCAGAACCCTGATTACCGAACGGTTATGGTCTACCGGTAGGTTCCTGCTCACAGCGCTTTTCATCTTGTCCCTTTCGGCATGCTCCGGTTACCGGGTTGAAAACTTCAGGCCTGTAGTCAACATAAAACTTCCTGCCGACAAGTCCTTCGAAGTGGATATGGACAGCGTGATCGTAGCGGGCATACAGGCCCCGACTCTCCGTCAGGTAAAGGACGGACTGTTCCGCTTCATCTTCGAGGTGAAGCAAAGGCCAGATGACGAGAGGCTATTCTACAAGATCTTCTACCAGAACGAGCAGTATAAGTTCCCGGAATCCGTGGACGGAAAGTACGACTCCCTTTGTCTGGAGAATTTCTACGGAAGTTGGGGAGAGAAGGATCTGGGCTTCAAACCTATCCCTAAAGGGACCTCCCGTATCAGCGACGGCTTCCGGATAGTGGGCAATCCGCGCAACGAGAGGAAGTTTTTCGGTGTGCCGATGGATCAATATCAGGTCTCCGAGCAGGCAGTCGATGCTCAAATGGAGGTCATTCGCAGTTCCCCCGATTGGTACGCTTCCGTCCGTGAAAAGGCGGTTGTCAACAAGATGCCTGTGGAGCAACAGCTTCGGCTGGATGCCATTTATGCCATTTGCTATTCACGTGACCGCGGTTCCGTCAATCACCGTTGGAAGCGGAATCCGAGGATGGGACGTTACAGCGCCCTGCTGGTTGTCTGCACCGAGTCCGATCTGGAAAAGATCCCCGAATACATCCGTGACATCTCCCTTACCAGGGACGGTAAATATGTGAACCCCTACCATTATTTTATTTTCGGGGAGGGTGCTCATCTCTCAGGGACACAAGTGTTGCTGGATTCCTCTTTTCTCCGTCTCAAGAGCCGTGTCCGCGTCGGCAAAGGAGTGTTCATCAACAAGGCTGAACAGCAGAATGATCAGGAGTACGGGCATCTGAACTCTTCTTGTAACAATACCTCGGACATGTTCAGGACCGCCCATATCGAGCAGTTCTTTCATGCGGAAATCAGGGACTATCGAATGAATACCATCCCGGTAATCGCAGATGTCCCGAACGACGGTTATTCCCGCAGCGACTTCGAAGCAGGCGAAAAACGCTGGACCGAGGATGAAATGATCAAGGATTACATCCGTTCCTCCAATTGTCCTTGTAAGACCGTCAAGGTTTCCGACGACGGAACCGTCGACATATTCAATCCTAAGTCAACGGATCTGGGTCGCGCCAGGAAGGAAAATGTCGGAATCAAGACCAGGATAGGATATACCTACGGCACCTTCACCGCAAAGGTGAAATTCCCCTCTCAACTGAATTCCACCAACGTGTGGAACGGTATCACAAACGCGTTCTGGATGTTGTATCAGGACAGTCAGGGATGGAACAATCGCCGTGATTCGAAGACCGGATATGCCCAGAAAGGTGTTTATTCTCCTGACGCACCACGCTCTACGGCGACTTTCTATTCGGAAATCGATTTCGAGATGGTCAAGACCTCCCGTTATTGGCCGGCAGTATATTACAAGGACTCCTTGAGCCATATCGACGACGGACGCTCCAACCACGATGTCATTGTCACCAATACGAACTTCGACCTGGCCTGCAAGGATCCTGTCCGTTTCAGCGGAAAGTTCGCTCCGACAAGTTATAACGGTCTGGCGTTCGAGCCCTTCCGATGGGAGCCCTGGCACCAGGCACTTACCATCCGGACACCCGTACCTAATGATGAGCTCTATGATCCTGATTTTTTCCTGTATCAGATCGAATGGAAACCCACGGAGATCATCTGGAGGATCGGTCCGTCCAAGGACCGGATGCGGGTGGTGGGTTATATGAACGATGAAGTGACCATGATTCCCAACAACCAGATGGTCATGTTGGTCACTCAGGAGTACCACCGTACCGACTGGTGGCCTCCGATGCCCTTCCCTCAGGAATACGTGCCTTTCCTGAAAGAAGACCTTCATGGAAAGATATTTGATTTCGAGGTGGAATAACGATGGTATTCAGCAGCATCATTTTCCTCCTCTATTTTTTTCCGTTCGTATTCACGGCTTACCGCATATCGCCTGCACGGTTCCGGAATTTCCTGTTGCTATTCGCTTCCCTGGTCTTCTACGCCTGGGGAGCACCTAAGTTCATTTATCTTCTTTTGCCGCTTACGGCAGTCGATTTCCTCGTCGTGCGGAAGATGTATGCATTGCCTCGTGGCAACGCCAAACGGTGGTGGCTGACCGCTTCCATTCTGATCAATATGGGAATACTGGCATATTTCAAGTATGCCAATTTTTTCATCGATAATGTGAATATGCTGCTTCATTCGGCAGGATTCAGGGAAGTGGGTTGGACTGAAGTGGCTCTTCCCATCGGTATATCCTTTTTCTGCTTCGAGACACTCACCTATTCCATCGACGCCTACAGAGGAGTCATACGTCCTCTTGAAAAGCTAAGCGATTATTACCTGTATATTTTCTTTTTCCCGAAGCTCATCGCAGGCCCCATCGTTCGCTTCAACCTCATCGAAAACCAGATGCAGGCCGGAGACAGGGTCACCACGAACGACGATATACTGCTCGGTTTCTGGCGCTTCATGCTCGGTCTTGCCAAGAAGGTGCTTATCGCCAACGTCATGGCCGAAAAGGCCGACCTGTATCTTGACGGTGATTTGGACGGCCTCAATGCGACCACTGCCTGGATCGGCATGCTTGCCTATACGTTCCAGATCTATTTCGACTTCTCGGGCTATTCCGACATGGCTCTGGGCATGAGCAGGATGTTGGGATTCCGCCTTCCGGAGAATTTCGACAATCCCTACACTTCGAAAAGCATCAGTGAGTTCTGGCGCCGGTGGCATATGACCTTGGGCGGCTGGATGAAAGAATACCTCTATATCCCGTTGGGAGGGAATAAGGTTGATTCAAGATGGAGGTTGTACTTCAACCTCTGGGTTGTGTTCCTGATCAGCGGACTTTGGCACGGTGCTTCTTGGAACTTCGTAATCTGGGGAGCTTTTCACGGTATTTTCCTCGTCCTAGATCGCTTATTCCTACTTAAATTCCTGGGGAGGATCGGTCCAGTATTTTCGAACATATTCACCTTTTTCATAGTCCTGTTGGGATGGGTCTTTTTCAGGATGGAGACATTCTCGGAGGCGTTGACCGTGATCCGTGCCATGGCTACGTTCGACTTCGGTTCCTTCGGTGCGTACGAGAACCGGGAGTTCCTCCTTGTTATGTCATTGGCGGTGCTGTTCTCCTTCTTCACCGCATTCCGGCAGGGTCGGAGGATTCAGGATCTTGTTTACTATACGGTCTATTCACCCCGCACTTCGCTGTTGGTGACTGCGCTGTCCGTCATACTGTTCATACTATGTGTAGGCAGGATCACCTCCTCCGGTTTCAATCCGTTCATCTATTACAGGTTCTGAGCCCATGAGAAGCGAACGTCTGAAACTGCTGTCGGTCATTCTGATCCACGTACTGCTCATCGCTCCGTACATCCAGAACAGGACAAGGATATTCGACATAGAGCCTCTGAAAGGAGCTATAAAGAAAGTCGAGCGTGTATACATCAGTGTCAAAGGATGGCACGACGAATCTTACCAGAAGGGCAAGGAGGCGTTCCTGAACCAGGAGTTCGGCTTCCGGAATACGCTCGTCAGGATCAACAATCAGGTTTACTATTCCTTGCTCCGTCAGGCCAAGGCGAATGGAGTCATCATCGGCAAGGAGGGTTATCTCTTCGAGGAAAGTTATATCGAGGATTATTACGGAATGAATTTTATCGGACAGGAGAGGGTCGATGAAACGGTGGCACGTCTGGTTGCCGTCGACAGTGTTTTCCGACGTCTCGGCAAGACCCTTCTGGTGGTTTTCGCTCCCGGCAAGGCTTCCTTCTACCCGGAGTTTATTCCCGACAGGTACGGACGTGTCAATGATTCCACCAATTTTAAGATGTACCGTAAGGCGATCGCTGCCTCCGGGATCCGATTCATCGATTTCAATGCATGGTTCAATTCCATGAAATCTTCCTCGCCGTATCTGCTTTATCCGAAGACAGGCATCCACTGGAGCGATTACGGTGCGGTCCTGGCCATCGACTCGGTGAACCGGTATCTTGCCAGGGAACGTGGTTTCGATCCGGTGGAAGTATTCTGGACGGAGTTCTGCCAAAAGGATAGTGTCAGCAGGATCGATGCCGATATCGAAAATGGCATGAATATCCTATGCAGCATCGAAAAGCCCCGGTTGCGATATCCGATCCTTCAGTACTTTGAAGAGGGACGGGACAAGATAAAGCTGCTGAACATCGGCGACAGTTTCTTCTGGAACATCTTCGGACAGGATATATGCAGACGCTTTTTCGATACTGCCAGTTTCGGATTCTATTTCCGAGAGATCCATTCACCGTACCTGAACGGAATCGTGGACCGGGACCAGGTGGACGTAAAGTCATTGATCGATCGGCACGACGTGGTCATGCTGATGAATACCGAGGCCACTATGCTGAATTTCCCGTTCGAGTTCGATAAGATCGCCTACGATCTTTACTGTACCGAGCTGTCCGATACCGCTTTGTACAATCGGAAACTTTCGGAGATAAAGAACCAGATCATGACGAATCCGTCATGGTTGAAAAGTATCCGGGAGAAAGCGATTCAGCTAAACAAGCCGTTGGCCGAAGTGATTCAGACCGATGCGCTTTTCATGTTACACTCGCAGCGGAAGAAGTAAAGCTATCGTTCCGGCCTTTCCAGGAACCTGCTTATATCCGCCTCCTCCGCCAGTGGTTCTCCGTCTACCAGATGGCGGGTGAGATGATTTGCGAACCATGGGGCAAGTGATCCGCCTTTGCTTCCAAGTCCGTTGAAGATCCAGCAATCCGTTTTTTCGGGATGCTTTCCGATCAAAGGCCTTCTGCCTTTTACCGCAGGCCGTATCCCTGCCTGATGGCTGATGACCTTGAACGGGACATTGATGGTCCGTGACAGTTTCTCCGACAGCTCTTCTGCGGCAACAGCCGTGGGAAGCTCATCCAGTTCATGCCAGGAGTAGGTGGATCCTGCCCGGAACTTTCCATTCCCAATCGGGATGATGAACAGACCATTTACGATAATCGACTCTTCCGGCAAACCGGCTATCTCCACCGTCAATATTTCGCCTTTTGCCGGATCGAACGGCAGCCGGGACCATAATCTGTTGAATCTTGCACGATGTCCTTCGCAGTAGATGATCCGGTCAGCCTCGATACCCAAGGATTGTTTGAGTGATTCGGGTTCGGACAGCAGATGACTATCTATTTCAATGCTTCTGCGAACGCCCTCTTTTTCCCATTTTTCCTGATGGTGCTTCAGGAAAGCCGGAATATCGAGCCAGCCTCCCTGCTTGACGCGGAATAGTCTCAGACAGGGTCGGAGTCCGGGGTAATCCTGCGGATTGGCTTCTCCCTCGATGAATCCGCGGAAACCGGGGTCTGCCGAACGCTCGTTCCAGTCGTTGAGGCTTTTGATATCGGCAACCATCTCAAGGCTGTCCATCGCATGGAAGAACTTCATTCCGCTTTCCTTTTCGATGGAACTGTAGAATGCGTCCGCGAACGGAAAGAGCTTCTCCGCCATCCAGGTCTTGACGATTCTTCGGCCTGTGATGGGATGAAGGAATCCGGCTGCAATCTTCGAGCTGGAAACTTCAGGATCCGCGTCCACCACCAACACTGATTTTCCTGCTCGCCGCAGGCAAACCGTGAGGCAGGTTCCCGCCAGTCCTTGTCCGATGACGAGAAAGTCGGTTTTCATCTTCACGGCTTTTCTCCCGTGTAAACCACAAGTGCCAGCAGACGGCCCGTAGGATCGATCGCTATGCGGTAGAAGTCTTTGACACTCGAACTGAAGTCGGCAACTTGCATCCACTCGGCGCTTCCCGGCATGGCCTGATAAAGTCGCGCCGATTTTCCCTGCAACAGGGAGCCGTCCTTCAGCACTTCGAAATCCTCGCTGCCGGGAATGCAATTAATGACCTTCCGGATCTCTCCCGTAAAAAGATTCATGGTACTGATGACGACCAGGGAATCGTCGGACTTGTCCGTGAAATACAAACGGCTTCGTTCAGGGTCCGTTTTCAGGCAACGTCCGATTTCAGGAGCGATTCGTTGCCGCTCTCCGCTGCGTATGTTAAGGAGTTGCAGGGAATTCCTTTTTCCTTCCAGGACGAACATGGCAATCATTGAATCGTTTGTCCACGCGTAGTAGCCGATGGAATCGGAATTGTCCACATGTATGGAAACTCTGGGTTCGTCCAGCGGTAAAACGTAGAAGCGCTGGCTGCTGTCAGGATCCACCCGTACGACCGAAATGCCTTTTCCGTCCGGAGTAAGCATGGGAGAGTATTCGCTCGTCATGGTGTTGGTGACGCGGGAGACACGTCGCTCCTTCAGGTCGCACAGGTAGATGTCGGACTGAGTAGTGTCCTTATTGACGGATACGAAATAGAATCTGTTCCCATCCGGTGTGAAGAAAGGTTGGTTATCGTAGCCCTTTCTACGGGTAAGGTTGACAGGTGCGGAGAAGGTGATTTTTCCGCTGTCATGGGAGACGGTACTCAGGAAGATGTCCGTATCAGGTACCTGTCCGGTTACCTGCAGGATCATAAAAGGGAACAACAGTAACAGGAAGTTCTTCTTCATGGAGTAAGTCTTCTTTCGATCCTGTTTGCCGTCTTGGGACGCAGGTCGATCGTGAGGTCGAAGGAATCGGTACGGCTGGAAACATAGGTCTCCGTAATGCGGTAGGTCCGGATATGTGCGATGCTGTCGGGGATGAATTCAATGGTCTTTACGGAATCCACCGTGCTTCCGAAGTCGAGTCCGCGAGAAAGCGCCTTACGGAATAAGCCCTTCCGTTCCACCAGTTTATAGGTCGCGGGATTCCCGCTTTTTCTCCATGCCTGTTCCTGCTCCAGATAAATATCGTCTTTTACCGAAAATGTCTTTCCCATGGTATCGGAGTACCTGGTCGTGAGCAGGAAGTTGACCAGCATGGAAGGGGAGAAGAGGAAAAGCGGGAAGCTGATCGTAAAGACACTGAAATAGAGGCGCAGCGGAAGCGGTGCCTTGATGCGCCAGGCGAGTCCGGATAAGGATGTTCCGGTACAGATGTACAGCAGGAAATGGAAGTTGTAGCTGCTCTCATCCGTTTGACCGCCGGATGTGACGAGGTAAAGGCCGGCGAAACAAAGGTGGATGCCGGAAAGAAGAAGGAACCTCCTCAACGGCCAGTGCCTGGCAGTGATCATCAGCACCAATGCCGCAATGGTGGATGCGATGTACAGGACGATGGAAAGGTAGAAGACCATACAGACGGTATAAAGCTAACAAAAAGGCGGATGCCTTACCGTATGGCGTTATCGATGAGCCTGAAACCTTTTCCGTGTACGTTGATGATATCGAGCTTCGGGTCTTCCTTCAGGTACTTGCGGAGCTTGGTGATGAAGACATCCATGCTGCGTGCATTGAAATAATTGTCATCTCCCCAGATATCGATCAGCGCTTTTTGCCTGGGCAACAGTTCATTCTTGTAGATGCATAGCATCCGGAGCAGGTCCGCCTCTTTCGGGGAAAGTTTGTTCGAAAGGTTGCCGTCACTGATGAGGCGGTGGTCGTAATTGAAATGGAATTTGCCTACCGTGAATTCCTTTTGCGTGAGATCCGGTGTACGGTCCTGGCTTCTTTTGAGGATGGCCTTGATCTTATAGATCAATACCTCGGAATCGAAAGGCTTGGTGATGTAGTCGTCCGCTCCCACCTGGAAACCCGAAAGCATGTCCTCTTTCATGGTTTTTGCTGTGAGGAAAATGATCGGTATTCCTGAATCTTTTTCCCGGATTTCCTTCGCGAGCGTGAATCCGTCCTTTTTGGGCATCATCACGTCAAGCAGACAGATATCGAACGCCGCCGAAAGGAAACGGTCGTACGCTTCGTTTCCGTCCACCGCCAGGGTGACATCGTATTCGTTCAGTTCGAGATAATTCTTCAGTACGGAACCGAAGTTGGGGTCGTCCTCTGCCAGGAGGATGCGAAATTTCCTGTTGGTCATGATGCTTTGGGATGAACGGTGGGAAGATGGAACTCGAAGGTGCTACCCTTGCCGGGCTCACTGGAGACGCGGATCCAGCCCCCGTGCTCCTTGAGAAGGATGTCGACATAGGAAAGGCCTAGTCCGAATCCTTTGACGTTGTGGATGTTTCCGGTCGGGACCCGGTAGAATTTTTCGAAGATGCGTTTCTGGTGTTCTTTGGTCATGCCGACGCCTTTGTCGGATACCTTCACAAGGATTCCCCCGCCGGGTATGGAAACCGTTTCGATCCTGATCTCAGGAGCCTCGGGAGAATATTTATTCGCGTTCTCCAGGAGATTGATGATGATGTTGGAGAGATGCACAGGATCTCCGTAAACAGTTCTGTCATGGGCGCGAAGGTCCGTCTCGATGAACCCTTTACGGTTTTCCACCTGCAGAAGCATGTGTTCGACGGAGAGCCGGATCAGATCGTGCAGGTCGACATTCTCTTTGTTCAGCCGTATTTCGCCTTTGTCGATCTGGGCCATCTGAAGCACCCGTTCGACCTGGTTGTTCATCCGCTTGTTCTCCTCGCGGATGATTTTGGTGAAGTAGTCGAATTTTTCCGGGTCGCTTGCAGCCTTCGGAGTGCGCAGGGAGTCAACGGCCAGTGAAATGGTGGCCAACGGCGTCTTGAACTCGTGCGTCATGTTGTTGATGAAATCCGATTTTATCTCGGAGATCTTCTTCTGACGAAGTATGACCGATATGGTGTAGGCGAAGCCGAATATGATGATAAAGGTGAGCAAGGTGGAGCTTACAAGCATCCAGCCCATGGTGCTGAGGAAATAACCGAAAGTTTCCGGGAACGAAACTACCAGATAATCAGGACGGGCCACCATGTCATGGGGAAACAGCACGACCCTGTACGGTGAGCCGAGGAGGGAAGTGTCCCGGCTCTCACGGTCGGAGGCGAGTATTTTTCCGTCTGACGGATTCACCACGCAGTAGTTGAAATCCAGATCGATCCGGTGATTGCGCAACTCCGCATGAAGCATGGAATCGAGGTCCGCCTTCTGCAGTCTCCTCCGTACATCTTCATCGCTTCCCACGAATTCGATAGCCATTTTCTTCATGACCTCGTTGAGCTTTGAAAGACGTGCCTTGATGCGCTCTTCGTTCTGTCGGATGACGATTTCCGCGGAATCCCCGTAGACGCGGGTTATTTGCGAGGAGCGTATCATCCGTCTGGAAACGGAGTCCGTCTTGATGATGTTTCGACGCTGGACTCTCAGGTAATTGTCAGGGGTTGCCGGATGAAGCATCACCTGCTGACGACGGTCGTCTCGATTTTCGAATTTATCCGGATTTTCAAATCCCCCCTCCTGCAAAGTCAACAGAGTGTCCCGGATTTCAAAAACATCTGCATCGGCGGTGTCTGTGAGCATCATTTCGGAAATCGAATCCGGATTGATACCGAACAGACGGTTGTGAAGCAGACTTGCGGCTTCGTGGGTTTCAATACGGTCTACCACGTCCGAAAGCGCCTGATTGACAGACTGATCAAACTGCTGGTCCTTCAGCCTGAAATCGTGCACCAGCCATTTGACCTGCAGCAGGATGATTCCCGCCAACGCAGCGGTCATCACAACGATGATGATGCGAATTCTGCGTTTTTCCATGATATGTAAAGGTACGGACCCGGCAGGAGGTCATCGGGACTTTAACCAATCTTTAACACTGGTTAACCGCACTTTAACCTCTTCCGACGGCCTGCCCCGATATCTTCGGCTTTGAGTTCGAATACTATGTTGAAAGAGAAAGAAATCGAGCATTACGTGTCCCTGGTCATCCTGTTGGTTGCCGGAGCCCTGTTCGGCACGGTCATTGCTCTTGTCTGATTGCCGCCGTTATTCTGCGGCGGCGATCGGTTCCTGTTTTTGGTTGTATGGTTTGTATGGATGCCCCTTCGGGGGCATTCATTTTTCTCGGAAGTCTGAGGAATGCAGCACCTTGTCTGCCTGCTGGAGATGCCGGCGTGTATGCACTTGGAACAGCACGATGGCATCGTTCACCCGGAGGGTGATCAGCGGCGCTACCGGCGACCGAATGACCTTTTCTTCGGCTCCGGCCTCTTCGAGCTTGCGGCAAAGTTCATCCAGCCTCTCCCAGTGTGCAAGAATACGGTCCCTGATGGCTGAGGGTATGAGCTGCCGTGTAGGCAAGAACAGCCGGGGCGACTTGAAACGGCGGGTTGTTTCGGTGCCAAGTTGCAAAATCATGCTTTTACCGGTCGAGCGTGTAAAAGGCGAATGCTTTTCCCAGAAAGTGGATCGATGATCCTTTTCAAGCAGGCGCTCCAAAGCGGGGAAATAGGATTCGTCAGAAAGCAGGATGTGTTGCAGGCATTGCGCGATACTCCATGCCCCCGGTGCCGGACAACGGTTCAGCTGCGCTTCACTCAGCGCCTTGTAGGGCTCGATCCGAGGGGCGAATTCGCGGGAAAAGTTCGCGGGAGGGGCTACTTTTTCAGGTGCCATCGGGAACAGCAGGTTAAAAGAGGGACCGCAACTGTTTGCCGTCGAATTGCTGCCGTGTATCGAAGTCGATCCGTTTGGAAAGCAGGGATTTGCTTGCTACGGACTTTCCGCGGACGCGGATCTCCAGCGGTCGTCCGCCGAAGAAGGCCTCGAGCCCCGAAGGAAGTAGTTTGAGCAGATCGGACGCAGCGACATTGAATTCGCAGCTGGCCACGGCTTCGGAGGTGGCATCCATCCGGACTGTGCCGGATTGTAACGCTTTCCCCAGCAATCGGTCATTGATGAAGACTTCGGCTTCCGTATTGCCGACACGGAAGCCGAATGTGTTCGGATTGAATAGCACGACATCAAATCGTATGTCCGCCTTTCCTTCGTTGCGGACGATCCTGAAATCGCGCAAGGATCGGAATTCGACATCCTTCACTTCCTTGCAGGAGGTAAGCGCCAAAGAAAAAAGCAGCGTGGTCGACACCGCTGCTTTCATGAAGCCCGATACGAAAGTCATTTCAGATACTGGAAGAAAGTGTCGCTGCGAAGTCCGAGTCGCAAGGATTCCACGGCGATGACTTCGTTAGGGGCGATATTACCCAGATTGACGTTGGCGCCGAGGAGCTTGATGAAATAGGTCTGTCCGCTTTTGTTCGGTGCTTCCCAGATCAGCTTTTCCGGCGGTATCTTGGCGATGATCTTGTTGATCAATACGACGTGCGCCTTGCCGCTGGGCCTGAAGATACCTACGGTGCCGCTTTCGCGCCCCTCTGCGATGACTTTCCACGCACCGGCCTGAAGTTCGCTCTCAATGAGTTCGATCCACTTGTTCGGATGGATGATGATGCCTTCTTCTTTCGAGCCTACTTCCGTCAGAACGGTCGCATGCTTGCTCAGTTTCCGGATGTATTGCAGTTTCTCCTCGTGGTTGAGGGAGATGCTTCCGTCGGAAACCTCGGCGTAACTCAGCTTGTACTTCTCAAGCAGTCGCAGGTAATCGTCGAACCGCTTACGGATGATGAATGCCTCCAGCAGCGTTCCTCCAAGGTAAACGGGAATGCCGGCGGAACGGTATACATCCAGCTTCTTTTCGAGGTTCGGAGTGATCATGGAACTGCCGAATCCCAGCTTTACCAGATCGACGTATGGCCCTGCCGCCTCTACCATGTCCTCGGCCTGGCGGACGCCCAGGCCTTTGTCCATCACCATGGTGACCCCGGATTGCCTGGGCTTGGCTGGTCGTGAAGGGATCTTGTCGAGTGTGAAGTTCATAGGCGGTTCTTGTATTGCTCGATGATATCGAGGATGTTGCGGTCGCTTTCAAGCGAAGGAGAATATTCGAAAAGAGTACGTACCAGCGTTGCGTCCTTGTCAAGGGCCTTCTCCAAGGTCAGATAGGATTCCCTGATCAGTCCGGTAGTATACTGGTAGAAGGCAAGCCGGTAAAGCAGCTCGGCGTCATCCGGATGGTGGACGAGGCCGGTTTCGATAAGGCGGATGGCTTCCTCGGGTCGGTCATCTACCATCAGCAGGTGGGAATATTCAAGCCAGATTTCCTTGTTGCCGGCCTCGAGTTCTATGACTTTCTTGTATGCGGTTTCCGCGGCAGTGTAATTGTCCAGGTGGTATTCTGCATCACCGATTGCAAACCAGGCTTCCGGACTTTCAGGTTCCAGTTCGAGCGCTTTCCGGAGGTAATGCAGCGCCTCGAACCAACGCTCCTCGTTCTGAAGCGTTATGCCGATGCCCAGCCACGCTTCGACCAGCGTATGGTCGAGTTTTGTGGCACGCTTGTAGTAGTCGCGGGCACGGTGCATGTCGTTGAGCTGTTCGTAGCACTCCCCGATGTTGTAATAGGTCAGTGCATCCGGTGCTTCGAATTCAAAGGTCTTCTTGTAGCATTCGATCGCTTCCGCGTGCCTGGAAAGGTTAGCCAGCGTAATTCCTTTGTTGAAATAGGCGGCGGCGAAGTCATCCTTGATGACCAGGCAGTAATCGTAGGCTGCGATGGCCTCTTCGAAGCGGTCCACATGGTTCAGGACGTTGCCGAGATTGTACCACGCCGAATGATTGTACGGATGAAGGTCGATAAAGCTGCGGTAGTATGCGATGCTGTCCGTGTATCGCCCTGAGTATTCGAAGCAGAAGGCCAGTTCGTACATGGCCAGTTCGTTTTCGGGATCGCTCTCCAGGCACTTCTTCAGGTTTACGATCGCCTTGTCATAGTCGCCCCACGACTCGTATACGTAGGCGAGGTTCAGGTAGAGCAGGTCCGGTTCGTCCGCCAGCGGGATCGCCTTGTTGAAGGATTCCACGGCCTCTTCGTAGCGCTGCTGGTGCGAATAGATGCTGCCACGTATCATGTAGATGTCCGCCTCGGTGGGCATCAGCAATTCCGCCTTTTCAAGGATCTCCAGTGCCTCTTCGTTCCGTTCCACCATCGATAACAGCTGCGCCTCGCGGAGCAGGAATTCTACGGATCCGGGATGTTGGGCCTGGGCATACTCGACCACCTCCAACGCCTTCACAGGGTCGTTCTTTTCGATATAATTGTCGATGATATTCAGGAAGGCATCTACATCGAAGAAATATGCATCCTTTTTACGGATCATTTCTTCGTAGCGCTGCACCGACTCCCGGGCCTCTTTGTCGTCGTCTTTCGAACCGTTGAATGCCTCTTCCATCTGACGGGACCGGAAGCGTGGACGCATACCGGTTCCCTCAAAATTACAAAATCCGTCCCATTCCGGCATCCCCCCGGGGCTTTTTATCCACATGAATGCGAATCAACCCTGTTTGCCTTGCCGGGTGCGGGATGCACAAGTTCCTTCGTATCTTTGAAGGGATGCACTTGCAGCGGTTGACACTCTTTAATTTCAAGAATTACAATCAGGCGGACCTGGACTTGGACGCTTCCTGCAATGCTTTTACCGGCGACAACGGGGAGGGGAAGACGAATCTTCTGGACGCCATCCACTATCTGGCTCTGTGCAAGAGTTATTTCCATCCAATCGACAGCCAGAATATCCTGCACGAGCAGGAGGCGGGAATGGTGCAGGGTGTAATTCGGAAGGACGGGAAAGAGGACACCTACTCCTGCGCCCTTCGTCGTCATCAGAAGAAGATCTTCAGGCGTAATTCAAAGGAATACGACAGGCTGACTGAACATATCGGGACCGTTCCGGTCGTCATGATAGCGCCTACCGATACCCAATTGATCACGGAGGGCAGCGAGGAGCGTCGGCGTTTCCTGGACGGCATCATTTCCCAATTCGATCGCCGTTATCTCGACGACCTGGTGAATTACAACCGTATCGTCTCCCAGCGTAACGCGCTACTCAAGCAAGCCGCCTCCTCGGGCCGAATGGACCGGGAGACCATGGAAGTCCTTGATGACCAGCTGGTACCTTATGGCGTTCGAATACACGAGGCGCGTCGTCGTTTTATCGGGGATTTCGTCCCGGTTTTCGGCGGCTTTTACTCCTTCATTTCCGCCGGAAAGGAGCCGGTCACCGTGGAATACTCCTCCCACCTTTCAGCCGGTGATTTCCGGGAAACGCTCGCACGATCCTTCGATCGGGACCGCTCGGCGACCTATACCACTGTCGGCATCCACAAGGATGACCTTGATTTCTTGATTGACGGACGTCCGGTCAGACGGTTCGCATCACAGGGACAACAGAAATCGTTCGTGATTTCCCTCAAGCTTGCACAGTTCGACCTGATGCGAGACCGTTCCGGCGCCAAGCCGATCCTCCTGCTGGATGACATCTTCGACAAGCTGGACGATAAACGTGTGGCCCGCCTGATGAAACTGGTGAGCGAGGATCATTTCGGACAGCTTTTCATTACCGATACGCATCCCCGGCGCATATTGGATATTTTCCAAAGTATCGGCCGCCGCATACGGTGTTTCTCCGTGTCCAACGGCAGCGTGCTTCCTGCAGAACCGTTCATTCAGGGAGAGGAGGTCCATCATGCGTAAAGCTACGGACCAGACATTCGGGCAGGCTTTCAAGGATTGGCTGAAATCCTCGGATATGGATGAAAAATTCCGAACAACCGGTATTCTGGAAGCATGGCCGCGACTTATGGGCCCTATGATCGCCAAGCATACGGTCTCTGTGCGCATAAACAACGGCGTCCTGCATCTGGTCGTTGATTCTGCGCCCCTGCGACAGGAGCTGCTTCAGTCGCGAGAAAGCATCCTCCGCATGCTCAACGAGGAAGCGGGAGCGGAAGTGGTGAAGGAGATCGTCTTCCGCTGATGGCGATCATCAAAAAAAACGACGGCCGGCAAGATGTATGATCTTTTCCGGCCGTCGTGCTTCTGTACGGATGCAATCAGGGACGCTCGAGCATCGAGAAGAAGAAATTGCCTTCGATGGCCGCATTCGCATCGCTGTCGCTGCCGTGTACCGCATTCGCCTCGATGGATTTGGCGAATAGGTTACGGATCGTGCCGGGCTCGGCTTTTGCCGGGTCTGTCGCACCGATGAGCTTACGGAAAGATTCGACTGCGTTGTCTTTTTCCAGGATGGCGGCTACGATCGGTCCCGAGGACATATAGCTGACCAGGTCCTTGTAGAAGGGACGCTCCTTGTGGATGGCATAGAATTCTCCGGCCATTTCGGGAGAAAGGCGCGTGTATTTCATGGCTACGATACGGAAGCCGGCTTCATTGATCTTGGCAAGGATCGGCCCGATGTGGTTGTTCGCCACCGCATCCGGCTTGATCATGGTAAAGGTTCTGTTGGACATATTAGTTGTTTGATGGATGTTATATTAAAGGATGCTTCTACGAGACAGGGATCAGAGGGATTTTATTTCAGTCACCAGTTTGGTCAGGGCGTCTTTAGCATCCCCGAACAGCATGCTTGTCTTCTGATTGTAGAAGAGTTCGTTCTCGATCCCTGCATAACCCGCATTCATGCTTCTCTTGTTGACGATGATATGGTGCGCGTTCTCGACGTCAAGGATAGGCATGCCGTAAATGGGGGAGGAGGGATCCGTCTTAGCGGCCGGATTCACCACGTCGTTCGCACCTACGACCAGTACCACGTCTGTGGAGGAGAATTCGGGATTCACTTCCTCCATCTCGGCGAGTTTACCGTAGTCGACGTTGCTCTCCGCCAGCAATACGTTCATGTGTCCGGGCATCCGACCGGCTACCGGATGGATGGCATATTTCACCTGAACACCGCGGTCTTCCAAAAGGCTTTCCAGCTCATGGATCACGTGTTGTGCCTGTGCTACCGCCAGACCGTAGCCGGGCACGATGATGACTTTCTTGGAGTAGTTCATCAGAACGGCTGCATCTGAAATGGTGATGTCCTTGATGCTGCCTTTCACGCTGCTGCCGCTGCCTGCGGCACCGGATTCGCCGAAGGCTCCGAAGATGACGTTGAACAAAGGCCTGTTCATCGCTTTGCACATGGCGACAGTGAGGAGCGTGCCGGCAGAGCCAACGAGGATACCGCCGGTCAGCATGACCTGATTATCGTACAGGAATCCCCCGAAGGCGGCCGCCAATCCGGTGAAGGAGTTGAGCAGGGAAATGACCACCGGCATATCCGCGCCGCCGATGGGTACCACGAAGAGTACGCCGTACACCAGCGCAAGCGCGAATGCCGCCAGCACCCAGCCGAACGATTCCGTATGACTGGCGGTGATCATGACAGCTGCAGCCACGTTGGCCAGCAAGAGCACCGTGTTGATGATGTTGTAATTAGGCAGACGAAGCGATTTCTTCAGGGTGCCGTTCAGCTTCATGAAGGCGATGATGGAGCCGGAGAAGGAGACACTGCCGATGATCATGCCGGCCATGATGATGCCGATGCGGGCGGGATTATGGACGTTATGTTCGAACTCAAGCAGGGAAATGAGTGCCGCGCAGGCACCGCCCATGCCGTTGAAGAGGGATACCAATTCAGGCATCGCGGTCATCTTCACCCGCTTGGCGGTCATCCAACCGACCACCGTTCCGAGTCCGAGTCCTGCGAAAATCACCGCCAGCTTCACGGTCTCGCGGGAAGTATGACCGTTAGGGTCTTCGTACAGGAAAATGGTGCCGATGATTGCGACAGTCATGCCGAAGGCAGCCACCAGGTTGCCGCGTCGTGCCGTCTGCGGTCCGCTCAGCATTTTCAGTCCGATCACGAAAGTGACGGAGCCGATCAGGTAAAGGATGTCGAGAATATATTTCTGGGTCATTGGTTGGAGTCGGTTGGGATTTTTTTCACTTCCTGTCGGCCGGTTTCTTCTTGAACATCTCCAGCATACGGTCTGTCACCACGAATCCGCCGACGACGTTCAGTGTGCCGAGCACGACTGCAACGAAACCGAGCGAGAGCAGGAGGGCGTTGTCCGCCTCCGTGTTGAGCATCACGATGATGGAGCCGACGATGACTACGCCGTGAATGGCATTGGCGCCGGACATCAGCGGAGTATGCAAGACGGAAGGCACTTTCCCGATCACTTCCACGCCGACGAAGACGGACAGGATCAGGATGTAGATCATCTCGATGTTTTCACCGATGAATGAAAGCAGGTTGGTCATTGTGTTTTTTTATGGACCGGCGAGCCGGTGTAGGGGTTGATTCAGGCATTTACGGGCTTCATCACACTCGGATGGACCGGACGTCCTTCGTGGACGATAAGAGAGCCCTTCGTGATCTCTTCGTCCATTTCCCACTTGAATCCGTCCTTGGAGGAAAGATGGGTAAGAAGCGTGGCGATATTACGTGCATAAAGGTCACTGGCGTTCAGCGGCAGCAGGGAAGGGAGGTTGGATTCGCCGATGATGGTTACACCGTTTTTTACGACCGTCTTGTTCAGCTCGCTCATGGTGCAGTTGCCGCCTTGTTCCACGGCCATGTCCACGATGACGCTGCCGAGACGCATGCTTTTAACCATCTCGTCGGTGACTAGTACCGGAGCCTTCTTGCCGGGGATCAGCGCAGTGGTGATAACGAGGTCGGCTTCGGAGATATGCTTGGCGATGAGCGCCTGTTGTTTCTTCAGGAATTCCTCGGAAACACCTTTCACATATCCTCCTTCGACTTTGATGGATGCGTCTCCTTGCACTTCAATGAATTTTCCGCCCAGCGATTCCACCTGTTCCTTGGTTTCGGGCCGGATGTCGCTCACTTCCACGACAGCGCCGAGACGTTTCGCTGTAGCGATCGCCTGCAGTCCGGCAACGCCTGCCCCCATGATGACGACCTTGGAGGGCTTGATGGTGCCTGCTGCAGTCATCAGTAACGGGAAGATCTTACCGAGAGCTGCCGCTCCGAGAATGACTGCCTTGTATCCGGCCAGATTGGCCTGGGAGCTGAGGGCGTCCATCTTCTGGGCACGGGAAATGCGCGGAACAGCATCCATCGAGAAGGCGGTGATTTCCTGACGCTGACAGGCTTCCACCAGCACAGGATTGGTGGCGGCATACAGGAAGGAGATCAGCACAGTGCCTTTTTTCATCCTGGAGACTTCCTGTTCGGAAGGAGCATTCACTTTGAGTACGATGTCCGCACCGGAAAGCAGCGTACCTGCATCTTCCACGAGGACGGCCCCGGCCTTCGTATACTGTTCGTCTGAACAGTAGGCTGCAAGACCGGCTTCCTTCTCGACATGGACGGTATAGCCGGCTTTTACCAGCTGTTGGACGACTTCCGGGGTCAGTGCCACACGGCGCTCGCCCGGTTTGGTTTCTTTTGGAACTGCAACAATCACGATCCGAGGATTTTAGCCGTTAAAAACGGAGCGCAAAGATATCAATTCGCAGGATATTGTGAAAAAACTGCCATTCAGGTTCCAAGCCCGCGTGCCATTTTGGGTATATTTGCAACATATGCTGAAATTGAATCAATCCACATTCGACAAATTGGAGGAATTGCTGATTCTGGCCGGATACAAGGTCCGTACCGAAAAAGGCAACTTCAAATCCGGCAGCTGCATCATCGAGCAATCCAAGTTGATTGTCGTGAACAAATATTCCCCGGTTGAGACCAAGGTCACCTTCCTCATGGATGCCATCCGCGTTCTCGATCTGGATACTTCCCTTTTCGACGAACGTTTCACAAAACTCCTTAGCGACGTCCGGCAGATGGCTCCGATTTCCGAGGAACTGCCCCTGACTGAAGTCGTCCCGGCGGAGTCCGCTTCCTGAAAAGTTCATGCGCCTCACCTTCCTCGGTACCGGAACGTCCCAGGGAGTTCCAATGATCGGATGCGACTGCGAAGTCTGCACCTCCGCCGATCCGCGCGATCAGCGGTTGCGTACCGCGGCGATGGTTTCGACCGATAGTACCTGCATCGTCATCGATTCAGGTCCCGATTTCCGACAGCAGTTGCTTCGTGAAAAGGTGAAGCGGCTGGATGCGGTAGTATTCACCCACGAACACAAGGACCATATCGCCGGATTGGACGACGTTAGGGCGTTCAATTTCTTCACCGGGAAACCGATGAAGGTGTTTGCCACCGAGCGCGTGCAGTCGGCACTTCGACGGGAATATGCCTATATCTTCTCCAACGATACTTATCCGGGCATTCCGCGTATCGATCTCAACACTATTCACGGCGTTCCTTTCTCCGTCGGAGACCTCACGCTTCAGCCGATAGAAGTGTTGCACCTGAACATGCCGGTCCTCGGTTACCGGATCGGTGACCTTTGCTATATCACCGATGCGAACCGCATTCCGGATTCCTCTGCAGCGCTGATTCACGGCTGCAAAGTCCTTGTGCTGAATGCGCTCCGGAAGGAAAAGCATGTTTCTCATTTCAACCTCGAGGAGGCATTGGCCCTGGTCAGGGAGTTCAAGCCCGAGCGGGCCTATTTCACGCATATTTCGCACCAGTTGGGCTTGCATGCAGCGTTGGAAAGAGAGCTGCCCGAGGGTGTCCGGTGCGCCTATGACGGTTTGACCATAACCATCTGATTTTCCGCTTTTTTTTACTAAATTTGCAGTAAACAGACCGATTTTCAGTTGAAATCGGCTGTTTATCGGAAAATACCATGTTCGAAAGTTTAAGTGATAAGCTGGAGAGGGCTTTTAAAGTCCTTAAAGGGGAAGGTCGCGTTACTGAAATCAATGTAGCGGAGACCTTGAAAGAGGTCCGCAAGGCCCTGCTCGATGCCGATGTCAATTACAAGGTAGCCAAGCAGTTCACAGATACCGTCAAAGAGAAGGCGTTGGGTCAGAACGTACTGACCGCCGTTTCGCCCGGACAGTTACTCATCAAGATCGCCCACGATGAGCTGAAACAGCTCATGGGCGGTGAGAAGGTCGAGGTGAACCTGACCGGTTCACCGACCGTGATCCTCATGTCCGGCCTTCAGGGTTCAGGTAAGACCACCCTTTCGGGAAAGCTCGCGAACTTTCTCAAGTCGAAGAAGCAAAAGCATCCGCTGCTCGTGGCCTGCGACGTTTACCGGCCTGCTGCCGCCGACCAGCTGAAAGTATTGGGTGAGCAGATAGACGTTCCGGTCTTTTCGGATCCCGGCAATACGGATCCCGTAGCTATCGCTAAAAAAGGTATCGCCTTCGCCAAGGAGAACAACCGCAACGTCGTCATCGTCGATACCGCCGGCCGCCTCGCCGTAGACGAACAGATGATGGACGAGATCGAAGCGTTGAAGAAGGCCATCAGCCCGCAGGAGATCCTTTTCGTCGTGGATTCCATGACGGGACAGGATGCAGTGAATACAGCAAAGGCTTTCAACGACCGCCTTGATTTCGACGGGGTCGTCCTCACCAAGCTGGACGGTGATACACGCGGCGGTGCCGCACTTTCGATTAAATCCGTCGTCAACAAACCGATCAAGTTCGTCGGTACCGGCGAGAAACCGGATGCGCTGGACATCTTCTATCCGGAGCGGATGGCCGACCGGATCCTCGGTATGGGCGACATCGTCTCCCTGGTCGAAAAGGCACAAGAGCAGTTTGACGAAGCCGAAGCCGCCCGGTTGCAGAAGAAAATCGCCAAGAACCAGTTCAATCTGGAGGATTTCTACGGACAATTGCAGCAGATCAAGAAGATGGGTAACATGAAGGACCTGCTGGGAATGATACCCGGAGTCGGCAAGGCGATCCGCGATGTGGACATCAGCAACGACTCCTTCAAACAGATAGAGGCCATCATCCAGTCAATGACCCTTGAGGAACGCCAACAGCCCGGCATCCTTTCGGGCAGCCGGAGAACCAGGATTGCGAAGGGAAGCGGCACTACCGTGCAGGATGTCAACCGACTGCTGAAGCAGTTCGAGGACATGCGGAAGATGATGAAGATGATGTCTAACAAGGACCAGGCTGCCAAACTCATGCGAAACATGCCCGGAATGCGGCGTTGATACAGGACACCATGGAAACACTCACCTCGTACAGGCTGCTGGACGGCAAAATCATCTCCGCAAGGATCAGGGAAGGGATTGCCGAAGCCGTGCGGGGAATGTTGGAAGAGGGTAAACGTGCCCCGCATCTGTGCGCGGTACTGGTAGGCTCCGACGGAGCCTCCGAAACCTATGTAGCCTCCAAGATCAAGAACTGCAAAGAGGTGGGATTCGGATCTTCCTTGGTGCGGTATCCGGCTTCGGTTAGTCAGGAGGAACTCCTTGAAAAAATACGCGAACTGAATGAGGATCCGTCCATAGACGGGATTTTAGTCCAGCTGCCGCTCCCCGGGCACATCAACGTGCACAAAGTGACGGAGACCATTTCTCCGGACAAGGATGTGGACGGATTCCATCCTGTCAACCAGGGGCGGATGGTGCAGAACCTGCCTTGTTTCCTTCCTGCCACTCCGCTGGGTGTCCTGCTGATGCTTGAAAATGCGGGCATCAAGACCTCGGGCAAGCATTGTGTCGTCATCGGAAGGAGCAACATCGTGGGCAAGCCCATGAGCATACTCATGGCCCAGAACGCCGAGCCGGGAAACGCGACCGTCACACTTTGTCACAGTAAGACCAAGGACCTTGCTGCCATTACGCGTACGGCCGACATCCTCATTGCTGCCATGGGAAAGCCACGTTTCATCAAGGCGGACATGGTGAAGCCGGGTGCGGTCGTCATCGATGTAGGTATCGCCCGCATCGAGGATCCCGCGACCAAGTCGGGATACCGTATCGTAGGAGATGTCGATTTCGACGAAGTCGCCCCGAAATGCAGCTACATTTCTCCGGTACCCGGCGGTGTCGGTCTGATGACCATCGCCGGCCTTCTGATGAATACCCTTCGGGCCGCCCGAAAAGATATCCGTTTCTTCTGAGCGTCATGTCCCGCGAGACCACCTACCCGCTGATGGAGCACTTCTTCACGTTGCAAGGGGAAGGGTTTAATACAGGAAAGTCGGCTTACTTCCTTCGCCTCGGCGGGTGTGATGTGGGTTGCGTCTGGTGCGATGTGAAAGATTCGTGGGACGCTGCCGTACATCCTCGTACCGCTGTCTCTTCCATGGTAGACCATGTCATCCTTGCAGGTGCGACTCGTGTCGTCGTCACCGGCGGGGAACCCTGCATGTACGATCTGGCTCCTTTGACCGATGCACTGCATGGAGCAGGGGTCGAGTGTTATCTGGAGACATCCGGAGCTTATCCCGTCACGGGAACATGGGACTGGGTGTGTGTGTCTCCCAAGAAATTCAAGGGGCCGTTGGAATCCTCCCTGCAGCGTGCCGATGAACTGAAAGTGGTGATATACAATCGCCACGATTTTTCCTGGGCGGAGGAACATGCACGCTCCGTGCGCTCGGACTGCCGGCTATACCTTCAGCCGGAATATTCTGTTTTCGACAAGGTTGTTCCGCTGATGGTCGATTATGTGAAGGCGCATCCGGCCTGGTCAATCTCCATCCAGACGCATAAGGTGATGGGGGTGGAGTGAAGAGTTACGAGTTGCGAGCTGCGAAACCGGAGCTTGAGTAATCGCAACCCGCCACCCTCACTCCGCATCCCGAATCAAGGCCTGCTGTGCGTAATTATACCTTGGCCGTCCTTTTAGCGCCTGTTTTGGCCTTATTTTTGGAAGGAATCCTTTGAAATCCTCAGCGATGAACATGCTGCGCACCTTCTTTTTCCTATCGATACTTTCTCTTCTTTCCGGAACTGCTGTGGCACAGAAAAAGTACAGCACTTCCGATGAAAGGGCCATACGTTTCTTCCAGTCCGCATTGAGCAATTACAATGCTCGGCAGGACGAAAAAGCCCTCTCCGCCATCGAGGAGGCCCTGCAGGCGGATCCGGCATTCATCGAGCCGATGCTGCTTCGTGCGAACATCTACTCGGATCAGCGCAAGACTTCCAAAGCGATCGATTCCTACCGTCAGGCCATCGCGGTGAATCCGGATTTCTTTCCCAACACTTTTTATTCCCTGGGGAAGCTGGAGTTCCTGACACGACAGTACGATTCCGCGGAGGTTCACCTGAACCGGTTTCTGTCTTATCCCTCGACCACCGAGTCGTTCCGTACGAATGCAAAAAGGCTTTCCGCCAGTTGCTCTTTTGCCAGGGAGTCCATGAAACATCCGGTCCGATTCGATCCCAAAAACATGGGACATGCCATCAATTCCACCGCCCAGGAGTATTTTCCGGCCATTACGGGCGATGGCAATACGTTTCTCTTCACAAGAAGGATAAAGAAGTCCGATGCGAACGGGAAAATATCGGATCAGGAGGATTTCTATGTCAGCCGTAAAAACAACGGTGCATGGGCCGACGCGGTCGCTGTGGAGGAGATCAATACCCCCGGCAACGAAGGGGCTCCGACGCTTTCCGCCGACGGGCAATACCTTTTCTTCACGGCGTGCGAAGAGCTTTACAACGACATAGAGGCACGTTCCACCAAAGGCAGCTGTGACCTGTTCATCGCAAAGAAGGTAGGCGACAAGTTCAACAATCCCCGGAACCTGGAAGAACCTGTAAACTCCGGTGCATGGGAGAGTCAGCCTTCATTCTCCTCCGATGGCCGCACGCTCTATTTCGTGCGTGCTGTGAAAGGTGCCGACGGCAAGAAGCAACGCGATATCTTCGTCACGCACATCGACGACCGTTCCAGCTGGAGTAATCCTGAGCCGCTGAGCAGCAAGATCAACACGCCTTACGACGAGCTCTCCGTCTTCATTCATCCGGACGACCAGACGCTCTATTTTTCCTCGGACGGACATCCCGGCATGGGCGGTCAGGACATCTTCATGAGCCGTCGTACGCCCACCGGAGAATGGGGAGAGCCGGTGAACCTCGGTTTTCCCATCAATTCCTCCGACGATGAGAATTCCCTGCTCGTAAGCCCTGATGGCACTATCGGCTATTTCGCCTCCGACCGGGAGGGCGGTTTCGGCGGATTGGACCTGTATCAGTTCGAGCTGGACGATGCCCTGCGTCCCAGGATCGTCACTTACATGAAAGGAAAGGTCTACGATGCGGAAACGCGCAAGCCGCTGGGGGCTTCGTTCGAACTTATCGACCTGGATACCAAACGCCCCGTGGTGACGTCAACCTCGAATCCCGGCAACGGTGAATTCATCGTCTGTCTGCCAACCGGTAAACGCTACGCCCTGAACGTTTCCCGCGACGGGTATCTGTTCTTCTCGGAGAATTTCGAGCTGAAGGACTCTAAAATCGCCGGAGATCCGTATTTGCGTGATGTGCCGATGAAACCCATCAAGGTCGGTGAAGCGGTGGTCCTGAAGAACATCTTTTTCGATTTCAACAAAGCCGATCTCAAGGAGGAGTCGAAAGTCGAGCTCAACAAGATGGTGGCCTTCCTGAATAAGAACCCGAAGCTGAACGTAGAGATCGGAGGGCATACCGACAATGTCGGCGGCAAAGCGTATAATCAAGGACTTTCCGAACGGAGGGCCCGGTCAGTGATGGATTACCTTATATCCGGGGGAATCGCATCCGGAAGATTGAGCTCGAAAGGTTACGGAGACAATATTCCCGTAGCGGATAACGCAACGGAATCAGGTCGTGCCCAGAACCGTCGCACGGAATTCAAGATCGTGTCGATCAGTCAGTGATCCGCATGCAGGATCATCATATTCCTTGTCGACTGACTGCCTCCGTTTCCTGTTACGAACAGCCGGTAAAGTCCGCTCGGCAGGCTCTTCACGGAAATCGTACTCTGCTCCCCGTTCACATGTTCGCGATATACGGTGCGTCCGTCGGTGGATACGAGAATGAGTTCCATTCCTTTCTCCTTCGCCCTTCCTTCCGGAAGTTCGACCCGCAGCAGATCGTCGGATGGGTTGGGAAAGGCGATAACGGAGGAGGTCAGGTCGCTTTCTTCCACACTGATCACGAAAGACCTTGTGACGGAGCAATCGGTTGCATCGGTCCGGACCAGTAGCATGGTTTGTATGCCCACCGGAGAGAAGTCCGTTGTTCCGCCTACCAGGAAAATCCCGTTTCCTTCATATTCACCATGAAAGGCGATTTCGTTTTCGGAGGTTCCTATCGTACACCCTTGGATGAACGCGCCGTCCGACTTGAACCTATTGATGACAAAGTCAGTTCCGCCTTCGCCTGAACTTGCAGTCAAACCGCATGCGTAGATGGTGTCATTACGCAGAAAGAGGTCATTATAACCTTCTGCACCGGCAACAGTGAACGCCTCCCGCCATAACAGCTGGCCGGAATCGGTCACTGCCCCGATCAGGAAGTCATAATCGGTACTTCCGGGGTCCAGTTTGTTACCGCAAAAGGCGATGTTGCCGTTCGGCAGCGCCGCGATGCCGTGGATCTCCTCCTGCTCGGCCCCCAGTGAGGTATAGGTCCACTGCGTGTTCCACGGCGTAGTAGAGGTGTTAAAACGGTAAATGACCGCCTTCCTTTCAAGCGTGAGCGGATTTTCCGAATAGCCGCAGGCAAGAATATCGTCGTTATTGCATAAGGCTCCTTTCAGGAGCTGCAGGTTGTTTGACGAGGAAACGTAATTTGATGCAGCTACGTTTCCCTGTAAGTCAATCACCATCGACCAGCCGGTGGCCGTAGCCCCGTTATTGATGTAGGTCGAACCGGTCAGCAGTACGGTGTTGTCGGGAAGCAGCAAGGCGTCATTTAATCTGTCCCATCCCGTTCCTCCGTAAGTATGCGTCCAGAGGGTATCTCCGGAGGCCTTGAGACGAGTGACATAACCGTCGTAATCGTTGTTGGAGGAAAAGCTGTTCGAGTAGCCGGCAAGCAGCCAGCCGGAGTCGGGGAGCGCGATGATGTCCGCAGCTACGTCTGCGCCGCTGCCACCCAAGGTCTTCACCCAAAGTGTGTTCCCGGCGCTATCAGTGCGTATGACAACCCATCCGGTCATGGCAGTTGAAGCGCCGGAGTAGGAGCCGAAAAGTGCATATCCTCCCTCAGGAGACACTGCGAAAGAGGGCAACGTGTTGAAGCTTCCCCAGCTATAGGTCCTGCGGAACAGTTGTCCGTTTGCGAAGGAAACGGATGAAAGGAAGAAAAGCAGGAGCAGCTTCTTTTTCATGACATTTGAAATTCGCGGACGGCTTCACGAACGCGAAGCAGCCGTTCCAGCATGGCTTCCAGGTGGTCGAGATGGAGCATGTTGGCACCGTCCGACTTGGCGTTTTTCGGGTCCGGATGCGTTTCGACGAAAAGACCGTCGGCACCGACGGCGATAGCGGCTTTGGCGATCAGTTCAATGAGGTCGGGCCGGCCTCCCGTTACGCCGCTCGACTGGTTCGGTTGCTGCAAAGAATGGGTGATATCCATGATCACCGGAACATTGTTGGACCTCATGGCGGCAATCGAGCGGAAGTCTACGATCAAGTCCTGGTAGCCGAACATGGTGCCTCTTTCCGTGAGCAGGATGTTCTCGTTACCCGTGCCCCGGACTTTCTCCACCGCGAACTTCATGGCTTCTGCGGAAAGGAACTGTCCCTTTTTAATGTTTACGGATTTACCTGTATTTCCCGCAGCCACCAGCAGATCCGTCTGCCGGCAAAGGAAGGCCGGGATCTGAAGCATGTCCGTGTAAGCCGCGGCTTCTTCCGCTTCGCTCGATTCGTGGATGTCGGTGACCACCGGTACTTCAAAGCGCTTTCGTACCTCTCCAAGGATCTTCAGTGCGGGATCGTCACCGATTCCGGTGAACGAATCGTTCCGGGTCCGGTTGGCTTTTCGGTAACTGGCCTTGAATACGTAGGGGATTTTCAGCCTGTCAGTGATCTCCCGGATACGCTCTGCGATACGGAAGGTCATTTCTTCACTTTCCACCACACAGGGTCCGGCCAGAAGAAAGAAACTACCTGAATCGGTGTTGCGGAGGTGGGGCAGGTTGGGCAGCATGGTCAGAACGATTTTTGCAAAGATAGGAAAGCTCCCTGTGAGGTGCCTCTTCCGTCCTCGAACCAGCCGGTGATGAAATCACTTCCTAGTCGGAATTTCCACTTTCCGTTGTCATAATCGAAGCCTGCTCCGGCGTTCCAACCGGTGTAACCTCCGTATTGCGTACCCAAGCGGAAAGTATGGCGGGGGCTGAGACGGACGGAGGCATCCAGCCAGACCATCGGAATCGAAGTCTCCCGAAGGTAAAGTCTCGTCCCTACGGCAAGTGACAGCCTGTTCTCCCAAAAACCTTGCTCGTGCCAGAGGTCGATTTGCCCGGGGGTAGGGATGTTGAAGGCTTCCTTCCTGCGGTTGACGATGAACTGCTGTGCAAATGCCGAGTCGTCGAGGATGCCGGTGACCGAATCGCGGAAGTCGAACAGGTCGGTGATGTCGATGCCTTCGAACCGTAAGGAGGTATCCACTTCGGCGTAGGAAGAGCGCTCAAAGAAGTGGATGAATCCAAGGTTCCTGACACCTAGGTGCGTCCTGCCATTGTCTCCTGTACCGACGGAGATCCCGGCGGTAATACCTGCGCCGGCACCGTTCATCGTCGAAGGAGCTTTTCCGGTGGAGTCGCTTTGACGGAAAACCAGGTCCAGATCCGAATCGATGTATTCGCCGTCCGGCGAGGTGTACAGCCATCCGTTCGTGGCCTTTACATCGAAGAGGTCGTGGCCGATCAGGAACGATCCCAGACCATACCACTCTATTTTTCCGTCACGGCTGCTGCCTGCCGCGCCGGCTCCGGCCTGATAGTAGAAAAGAAGACGGAAGGAACTGTTCGTCACAAATGCCGTATCGCCCGCATACTGCTTGTTGCCGCGGAAATACAGCTCGAATACGTCATCGCGGAACTTGCTGTCTACGAACAGGTGATGCTGCAGGGAGAAAATGTAATGGAAGCGGGATGAATCGGGTCGGTGAAGGAATTCGAGTGTTCCGTTGAAACCGAGCGCGAAACGGTTGATTTCGGAAGAACGCTCACTCACCCGGTCTTTGACAGGATCATCGATGAAACGATGGATCAGATAGTATTCCGCCAATTGATTGGTGAGCGCATCCGAGGCGAAGAAATAATCCGTCCCGAATCCGATAGCGTACCCGGCGCTGTCGGGTAGCCGGTACTCGTTCCGGACGTCCCAATGCTGGGCCGTCGCAGACCGCACGGAAAGTGATAGTAGCAGCAGCAGGATCGTCTTCTTGATCATCGGATCGAATAAGTTCCGTCTGCGACGAGTTTGAGTTTCAGCCGATAGCTGTCATACAGGTCCAGCAGCTGCGGCTGACCGACGGACGTGAAGGAGGCACGGATGATCATGCGGGTCGCTTCCAGAAGGTGTTGCTTGCGGGTGCCGTCTACCGGAATGCTGATGCGCGTGGTCGTGGGGGCGATGACTTTCCACTGTGCATCCGTGGCGCCCGCGGGGATGATATCGGGCACCAGCAATTGGTCCGTCACCGTACCGCCGGCATCGAGCAACGAAAGCTGCAGCTGTATGTCGACCGGGAAGCCGTTCTCGGCGATGAGTTTGAATACGAATGGGCCGACGACATTTAAATCGTTGAGATTGGTGGTCGAAAGGTCCTGCGTATCCAACAGCGTCAGCGCATCCATGGAAAGTCGCAGCGGAATCTCCAATCGTGTCCGTGTTTTGATCAGCCGGTCCTTGAAGACGAAGTCGCTGTTGCCTCCGATATTGCCCATCGGATTGAGGCTGAACCTTAGACGCGTTCCGATACGGTCGGGGAGGTTCTGGATGAAAGATTTCAGGTTGCTGTTCGAATTATCGAGCAGAAAGGACGCCCGGGTCGGAATCACGGGTGAAGCAGGGTTGCCGGTCTCTAATGCTCTTCCCAGATTGACGTTTCTGTTCAGGACAGACGGTGCGACCAGCGAAACAGTCGGTGTGCCGTTGCGGATGCTCGTGAGGGACGAGATATAGGCGGAAAGGTCCGCTCCGATGCCGTTCTCCAGCTCCATGGAAAGCGTGGCGCTGTCGAGCTGCATCGTACCGCTTTGCAGCAACTTGCCGTCTCCGATGCGTACGGTGTCGTCGATGTCGAAAGTCTGCTGTCCCAGGTAACCTTTGACGTAATACGGTTCGATTCCTTTCAGTTCGGTTTCCAAATGAACGACATTGTCCAGGTAACTGATTGTGATCGGCCCGCCGTTCGGGTCCGTAGTCACCGCAAGGGTATAGTAAATCGCGTTGAACAGATTTCCGTTACGACCTGTCAGGTCGATTTCCGTTCCGGAGATGTCGATTTCCGTGGTGCCGAAGGCAGGGACACCTTGGCTTCCGGCAGCTACAGTGTCGACAATCGTGATCGGCGATCCGTTTTTGATACACTTCGGAAAAACGTAGGTGAAAAGCAATTGCGTAGGGTAGATGTTGCGGAAGGTGGCACGGATGAACCCTTTTTCAATGATTGCTTTTCGCAACGGTGTTCCGGAGGCGGCGACCCGGAGGTAATCCGTACGGCTGAAGGCGGTGACAGGAATAGCTGTTCCGGGCGGAATGGTCAGCGGGAATATCAAGGAGTCCCACAGGTCGGTGACAAGCGTGGTGTCCGGAATCAGGTATATCGAATCCGTCTCAAGATTATCGTATTCACTTTCGAACACCACGCGTACTTTACCGTCGGCATCCGAAATGGTCAGGGAGTCAGCCAGTAACTGGTCGATACCCAGGTCGGCTTTGAGGACGGGGCCAAGTATGTCGATATCCCATTGCGGATTCGGTGCTTCCTGTCTGCATCCGGAGAGGACCGGAAGCGATGAGAGTAGGATAGCGTAATAAAAAAGTCGATGCCCGGACATGGTCACATGCGAAAGGTTGATAATTACGATGCAGACAAGTTACTCATTTTGATCCGAAGCCTTCCCGAACTCATATTTTTCTTTCCACCGCAACTTCAGCCATTCGTGTATTTCTTTTTCACGGGCATTTTGTCCGGGGAGGTAGAAGGTTGTACCGGAAATAGCGTCCGGTAGGAACTCCTGCCCGGAGAATCCTCCGGCACGGGAGTGGTCGTATTGGTAATCCTTTCCGTACCCGAGGGATTTCATGAGCCGGGTCGGGGCGTTACGCAGGTGCATCGGTACGGGCAGATCGCCCGTTTCTTTCACTTTCTCCAACGCATCCTCGATAGCCATGTAGGTAGAATTGCTCTTCGGAGAACAGGCCAGATAGACGGCCGTCTCCGACAGGATGATGCGGCACTCGGGATATCCGGTCTTGCTGACAGCATCGAAACAGGCGTTGGCGATGACCAGGGCGGTAGGATTTGCCATGCCCACATCCTCTGCGGCCAGGATCAGCATCCTGCGTGCGATGAAGACAGGGTCTTCTCCTCCTGCAATCATCCGTGCGAGCCAGTATACCGCTCCGTTGGGATCGCTGCCACGCATCGATTTGATGAAGGCGCTGATGATGTCGTAATGCTGTTCGCCGGTCTTGTCGTACCGTGCCATCTGCTGCTGTGCAACCGACAGTACGTATGCGTCGGTGACCATCACGGGGTCGTTGCCCGGAACGGACTGAATCACCAGCTCCAGCAGGTTGAGCAGTTTTCGTGCATCACCGCCGCTCAGCCTCAGCAGCGCTGCGGTTTCCGTGAACGAGATATCGCGCTTCTTCAGATCCGCATCTTGACGGATAGCGCGCTGCAGCAGGCTCTCAAGTTGTTCTTTCGTAAGCTCCCTCAGTACGTATACCTGGCAACGGGAAAGCAGCGGTGCAATGACCTCGAAGGACGGGTTCTCGGTAGTGGCACCGATCAGGGTGATGATGCCTTGTTCCACGGCGGCCAGCAGGGAATCCTGCTGCGACTTGCTGAAGCGGTGGATCTCGTCGATGAAGAGTATGGCGTTACCCGGCACCTCCTTCAGTTCACCGGAATATTGCCTGGCTTTCTCGATCACATCCCTCACGTCTTTAACTCCCGAACTGACAGCGCTCAGGACATAGAAGGGCCTGCGAAGGCTTTTGGCGATGATGCCGGCCAATGTCGTTTTTCCGACACCCGGCGGTCCCCACAGGATGATGGAGGGAAGCCTGTTGGAGATGATGGCCCTGCGCAAAACGGCATCCGGACCGACCAGGTGTTCCTGACCGATATAATCGTCAAGGGAGGAGGGGCGAAGCCGCTCTGCCAACGGTGCGTCCATGAAACCGGGATTAAACCTTTCGAGAATATGTGCGTCTTTGAGCGGAAAGGCCGTTTTTTATCGCACAATTACGCATTTCTTCTCAAATGTACTCAATCGAAGCGGTGGCAACAAAAGGCCTTTCGTACTTTTGCCGCGTGTCTAAATTGAAGTATTTACTTTTCCTATTCTGCCTTGTTTCTTGGTGGTGCCCCGTCACGGTTTTCTCTCAGGGACGTCCGGGACCCGGAGGAAGGCCGGGCGGACCTCCCGACCAGCCGAAGATCGGGATCATCTCCGGTACGGTGTTCGATGATTCTACCGGAGCTCCTTTGCCTTTCGTGTCCGTAGGTGCTTTCCGCCTGCCCGATACCTCGGCCTCCGGCGGGACCATGTCGGACGAAAGGGGCCGTTTCAAGATACAGGAACTTTCGCCGGGCAACTACCTGCTTAAGGTCAATTCCGTAGGCTATCGCACCAAGAGCATACCTGTTGGTCGGGTGACCCCCGACAAGTACCATCTATCCGGTATCGAAGTCCGGATGCGGACATCTGTCACACGGTTGAAAGAGGTGAAAGTGGAGGCAGAGACGCCCGAGTTCATGAATTCCATCGATAAGAAAGTCTACAGTGTCGACAAGAACATCGTGAACACCGGCGGTACGGTCACCGATGTATTGCAACAGATACCTTCCATTCAGGTCGACATCGACGGCAAGGTGGCACTTCGCGGCAGTGAAAATGTGACCATCCTCATCGACGGAAAACCTTCCGGTATGCTGGGCAACGACCGTCGTGCCGTGCTGCAGCAGATTCCTGCTGCCGCAGTCGACCAGATCGAAGTGGTCACCAATCCTTCCGCCAAATACGATGCGGAAGGCATGGCAGGCATCATCAACATCAAGACGAAGAAAGACAAGTTCCAGGGTACGAACGGAAACATCTCCGCAGGAGTCGGTACCAACGACAAGTATAATGCCGGCGTGTCGATGAATGACCGCACCGCTCACCGGAATTTCTTCCTTAATTACAATTACCGGCACGAAGACCGCAACAATAACGGCGAAGGCGAGCAGTACAATTACTTCGGCGGTGCTGATGACTATTCTTGGCTGTCGGATAATTTCGGCACGCATTCGTCCGGTATGCAGAATGCGAAAGCAGGGGTAGATCTCTATTTCGGTCCGCGCAATACCTTGGGTGTCAGCGGTGGATTCTCCGTACGTAAGGAGAAGAAGCCTGAACAGGTCAGTTACCTCTTTTACGATTCTGCGGGGGCATTGTACGGTCAGGGCTCGCTGCATCCGTCTTTCATCAAGAACAATACTACGGACGAGGATAACAGGAACATCGACGGAAACATCGATTTCAAGCATTTGTGGGCGGCCAATAAAGGGGAGCTTACGGCTTCGTCGTCCTATTCTACCAACCGTAAGAATTCCGACGGATACTTCTCCAATACATTGTATGACCTCGACGGAATTCCATACCAGAAAAGCCTTAACAGGGGAGCATTCCAATCCTCCGTCTCCCAGGCGGATCTCTCCCGCATTTTCAAGTCAGTTGGAAAATTGGAGGCCGGAATCAAGAATTCGATACGGAATGTCGAGAATGAACAGTCGTTAGGATACTACCAGCAGGCCGGTGCGGACTATCTGAATGATTCCTCCTATTCGGACCTTTTCATCTTCAACGAACAAGTCATTGCCGGGTACGCCATGTTCTCCGGTAAATCCGGCAAGTTCGAATATAACGGCGGCTTGCGTGCCGAGCAGACCCTGATCGACATCGATTCCCGCCAGGCAGGCGCATTCGAGAACGATTACCTCAATCTTTTTCCGAGCGCCTTCCTGAAATATTCTTTTTCGGAAACCAATGAGTTGCAGCTGGGATACAGCCGCCGCATCAACCGTGCGGATTCCCGGCAGCTTAATCCTTTCACGGACTATTCCGATTCCCTGAGTATACGGAGAGGTAATCCCTATCTCTTGCCCGAACTTGTCCATTCGATGGATCTGTCGTATGCCCGTAACTGGAAGGGAACCTCCCTGAATGCGTCGGTTTATTTCAGGCATACCGACGACCTGATCACCCGCTTCCGTTCGGTCGACACGCTTACCGGTATCAGTACGATGACGTCTGTCAATTACAGTTCCTCCGAGAATGTCGGAGTCGAAGCCACCCTTCGTGCTGCATTTTCCAAAGCTGTCAATCTGATGGCCGGCTTCAACTTGTTCCGTAACTCCATCGACGCAAGTAACATCAGTCCGGATCTTCAGAGCGAATCGACACAGTGGAGTACGCGTTTGAACCTTACGGCCAAAGCGACACTATCCACTACCTTCCAGCTTACAGCCAATTACATGTCTCCCATGAAAAGCCCGATCGGCGAGTTCAGAGGTATGAGCGGGTTAGATGCCGGTGTGCGTCAGGAGCTCTGGAAAGGAAAAGGATCGATCAGTCTGAATGTGACAGACATATTCCGGACGCGGATCATGCGTGTGCACAATTTCGTAGAAGGTGTTTATGATTATAACGGTGAACGCTATCGGGAGTCCCGTGTCGGTATGCTCACCCTTCAATACCGTTTTGGCACTAACGAGAATCTTCGTAAGCGTTCCCGTCAGGAGCAACGGCCGTCCATGGAGATCATGGACAACACCATGGATTTCTGAATCAACCGCTTCTCCGGAAGCGTTCGAAGATGCTGCGGTCAAGGCTTTCGCGGTCGTCCGGATGCGCGATCGAGGTCAGTGCTTCCGCCCTTTGTCTCAGGTTCTTCCCGAAAAGATAGGCGACGCCGTATTCGGTGACCACGTAATGCACATGCGCCCTCGTGGTCACCACGCCGGCTCCTTGTTTCAGGAAAGGTACGATCCGCGACAAGCCCTTGTTTGTCCGTGCAGGTAATGCGATGATCGGTTTTCCTCCTTTGGAAAGCGCTGCGCCGCGGATGAAATCCATCTGGCCGCCGACGCCGGAATACTGGTAGGTGCCGATGGAGTCGGAGCAGACCTGTCCGGTCAGGTCGATTTCGATACAGCTGTTGATGGCGACGACTTTCGGATTTCGTTGTATGACCGACACTTCGTTCACATAGTCGATGTCGAGGAATGCGAAGCCCGGATTGTCGTTGACATAATCATAGAGACGTTTCGATCCCAGGCAGAATCCTGTAACGCTTTTTCCGGGGTGAGTCTCCTTGCGGCTGTTGTTGATGACGCCATTTTCAATCAGGTCGATGATTCCGTCGGAGAACATCTCCGTATGGATTCCAAGGTCCTTGTGATTCTTAAGGGAGGCAAGCACTGCATCGGGAATGGTGCCGATGCCTGTCTGAAGCGTGCTTCCGTCTTCGATGAGTCCAGCCACATGTTTTCCGATGCTTCGTTCCACCTCTGAGAGGCCGCCGTGAGGGAGGGCCTCATGCAGCGGATCTTCAATCCAGGTCATGGCGTCGAAATCGTCAACATGTATCATGCCGTCACCTGCAGTTCGCGGCATGTTAGGATTCACCTGCGCGATGACTTTCTTCGCGGTATTGACCGCCGTGCGTGCGATGTCCACCGAAACACCCAGTGAGCAGTAGCCGTGGCTGTCGGGAGGCGAAACATGCACGAAGGCCGTATCGAGCGGAAGGATGTTGTTGCGGAAGAGTTCCGGTATCTCACTCAGGAAGACCGGTACATAATCGGCACGACCCTCCCGCACAGCCTGACGGACCGGTTCCGAAACGAAAAGCGAGTTGATATTGAAACTCTTCTCCATTCCGGGCGCAGCCAGCGGCATTTCTCCGTAGAGGCTGATAGACACCACTTCCACTTGCTCCAGAGAGGGAGCTCGTGCAGCCAGAGCCCTTATCAGTGCTGTTGGCGTGGCAGCGCTTCCGTGCAGGAAAATCCTTTCCCCCGATGTTACGGATGCTACTGCTTCTTCGATGGAAACGTATGCGGACATGGAAGATAAAACGGTTCAGGGAATCCGTGCCGAACTTAAAATAGGGGATTGAGTCCGCAAAGGACTTACGTCAGTCTTTAACGGTTTCTTTCCGCTCGTCGAGTACCACGAAGATCTCCTCGTTGTCTTTCTTCATGAGGTACTTTTCCCGAGCGAAGCGTTCCAGATTCTCGGGGTTTGTTTCCAGGCGCTCCATATAAGCCCGGTTCTTTTCGACTTCTTTCTCATAATACGCTTTTTCCTGACGGAGTTCGTCCAGCTTCTGGCGATAAGAGTAGGTGGTGAGAAAGTCGTTGCGGTCGAAGAAGCCGAGCCACAATAATAATGCAAGTGACGCAAGGATATAGCGATTGGTCAGTAGCCTGTAAATCGGGCTGTTCTTAAAACTGTTTTTCTTCGCCATGATGCGAATTTAGGGGTCCTTCTGCAGGGAGGACGGACTGATGTAAGCGATTGTGAACACTGAGTTGTTCACCGCAGTCGTATCGAAGGGTTTTCGCTCCCAAATCTGTGCTTTTTCGGATTTCTCCAAAATTTCCGTCGTTTTCTCCGGATAGAAGGCCGTTCTTTTTTCGATGGTCGTACCCGCCAACAACCAGTTCCTTATCATCCGGTGGTTTTCCGTCTGGGCAATGGCCATTTCGGGATAAAAGAAAAGGGATTTAAGACCTGTCAGCAGTACCGCTCCACCCAACAGCAGGTTGCGGTAACGAAGGAACGCTGCATCACTCTGTCGGTAGACAAGGTAGGATAGCGCAGCAGCCAGTGCGGTCACAGAAAAGAACCCGTAACGAAGGCTTAGGGATTGCTGAAATCCGTTCTGATGTCTGAAATATGCGGCCACAAAGGAAGTAGCGATGAGGAATGCAGCCATCTGCAACCCTGCCTGCTTCCTGAATTCCCACCGGTGAATCATAAAGCCGTAGACGAACACCGTGACGACAATCGCCCCTTGGACAAAAGGAAGCATGTAAAAGTCGTGGAACTGCAGATGCCCGCCCAGGAAAGAAAGCGCATACAGGGCGAACTGCCAACCTTCGAAGCGCTCGACCGGATTCAGCCGCTCCGGACGGTAGTCGTGGAAGTACCACCAGGCAGCGATCAGCAGAACCGCCGCTGCGAAGTACGCACTTCGATAGTCCCGGTCAAGCAGTCGGAACAGGACGATCATCGGAAGAACAATCCAGCCGTTCCCGAACGTATACGCTGCAATCACGCCCCACGTCACAGAAAGGATCATCCTGCCCGGTTTGCCGGAATTCCGATGCCGGAACGCAAGCATAGCTGCGAGTACGACGGTGTAATATGTCGTACCTGAAAACGCGCAGAGAAGGTTGTAGAATTGTTGGAGGTTGAACAGCAACAGGCCGGTGATCAGGAAAACAAATTCGCGGCGTTTCGGATCACGGTGTTCTTCGGCGAAAAACCACGCGATCATGACCAGCAGTACCATGTTCAACAGCTTGGTGACGTGGATGAATTCCGGGCCGGAAATCAATCTGATAAATTCGGCAATCACTCTGGAGATAAAGGTCTTGCATTCCAGGTAGGATTCGAAAAAGGCTCCGGCTTTTGAAGAAATTCCTTGCAGGTCCGACAGATGAAGCTGCCATTCGTAATATCCGTAGTAATCGTCCCAAAAGGGTAGTGCGAAGGGTCTTCGGTAGAGTTGTACCAGAAAGAAAGTGAGAAAAGTGATGGAAGGGACAAGGTATCCACGGAAACCGTTTCGGGAAAAGATCCCGGAGGAGATCAGCAACGAAGCGGATATCACGGAAAGCGCGTACCATGCTGAGGCGCTGATCCCCATGCTCCAGAAACCGACATCCGCCCGAAGCCCGAGAAAATGCGTTATGCGCGAAATCAATTCCCGGGACGTTTCTTCAAAGGAAAAGAGCAGACAGACGCCCGCTGCCACTATCAGGAGTGTGTTTTTCCTGGACTCCTTGATTAGGCCGGCAATCATTCTGACGCAGCTGTTAAATTCTTCGCGATCAGTCAGCGGAAAGGAAAGGGTACCGGTAGTCGGTAGGAGGAACGAAAGTCTCCTTTATGGCACGGGGAGATACCCAGCGCAGCAGATTCAGAATGGATCCCGCTTTGTCATTCGTTCCGGAGGCGCGGCTGCCGCCGAACGGCTGTTGCCCGACTACGGCTCCTGTGCATTTGTCGTTGATGTAGAAGTTGCCGGCAGCCTGGTCCAGCTTACGGGTGGCAAGCTCGATGGCGTAACGGTCGCGCGCGAATATCGAGCCGGTCAGTGCATAGGTTCCCGTGCGGTCGACCAGATCGAGCGTCTCTTCAAACTTGTCATCCTCATAGACGTAGATTGTGAGTACAGGTCCGAAAAGCTCTTCGCACATGGTCACGTAGTCAGGTCGTTTTGCAAGTATGACCGTAGGGTGGATGAAATAACCGGTGGATTTGTCGTAAGTCCCGCCGGCGATGATCTCCGCATCTTTGCTTGACTTGGCGTCTTCGATGAATTTGGCCAGTTTGTCGAACGATTTCTCGTCGATGACTGCATTGATGAAGTTGGTGAAATCCTCGGTGGGGCCGATCTTGAAGGAGGCGAGGTCCTTGACGATTCCCTCACGGACGGTCGTCCAGAGACTCTGAGGGATATAGGCTCGGGAAGCGGCGGAGCACTTCTGGCCCTGGTACTCGAAGGCGCCGCGCGTAAGAGCGGTGATAAGTGAAGGCGCATCCGCACTGGGATGTGCCATGATGAAATCCTTGCCGCCTGTCTCGCCGACGATCCGCGGATAGGAGCGGTACAGGTGGATGTTGTTTCCGATGGTTTTCCAGATGTCCTGGAAGACTGCCGTGGAGCCGGTGAAATGGATGCCCGCGAAATCGGGATGGCGGAAAATGACCTCTCCGGCATCGGGACCGGATACATAGACGAGGTTGATGACGCCATCGGGCAGTCCGGCTTCCAGGAAAACCTTCATCAGCAGGGAGGCGGCATAGATCTGTGTGTTGGCCGGCTTCCATACCACGACGTTGCCCATCATGGCGGCGGAGGTAGGAAGGTTGCCGCTGATGGCCGTGAAATTGAAAGGGGTCAGGGCGAAAACGAATCCTTCCAGCGGCCGGTGTTCCAAACGGTTCCATATGCCTTTCGAACTGATCGGTTGCTGGGTGTAGATGGTGCGCATGTACTCCACGTTGAACCGCAGGAAGTCGATCATCTCACAGGCGGCATCGATTTCCGCCTGAAAGGCGTTCTTGCTTTGACCGATCATCGTCGCCGCATTGATGGCGGCGCGGTAAGGACCGGCAAGGAGGTCTGCTGCTTTGAGGAAAATGGCGGCCCGGTGTTCCCACGACAGTGCGGACCATTGTGCTCGCGCCTTAAGGGCGGCATCAATGGCTTGTGAAATATGCTGACGTTCCCCTTTGTGATAGTTCGCTACGACATGCTTGTGGTCATGCGGCGGGGAAATGGCACCTTTTTTACCGGTACGTACTTCCTTGCCGTCGATATACATCGGGATATCGATGACTTCGGACCGCATTTTTTTCAGTGCTTCCTGCAGGAGGATCCTTTCCGGACTGCCGGGAGCATAGTTCAGCACCGGTTCGTTGACGGCTACAGGTACCTGAAAGATCGCATTGGACATGGTGACATGGATTTGACGGGCGAAGTTAAGAAATTAGGCCTTACGGGAAGGGGCATCGGGCCGTGTTGAACTGTTTGCCGGAACGGCCTTACTTCCTAACTTACACCCTGAAATCCGACCACCATGCCGCTTATCACCATACTTGAAGACGATCCGGTAAGTGCCGAAATGCTGCGAGACCTCCTCGGCACCGTCGCGCCTGATTGGGAGCTGGAAGGTCCGTACCCTTCGGTGCAGGAGGCCGTGGAAAAGATCGGGAAGCACCGTCCTCAGTTGGTCTTTCTGGATGTCGAGCTATCTGACGGTTCGGGCTTTGATGTGCTGAAAATGCTGGAGCCCATCGATTTCGATGTGATCGTGACCACCTCTCACGATAAATATGCAATCCAAGCCATCAAACACCGTGCACTCGATTATCTGTTGAAGCCTTTCCAGATCTCCGATCTCAGGGAGGCCATGGGGAAGATCGGTCAGCGGCTCCGTATCGAGCCCGATAGGTTGATCGCACCGCCCCATGAGGCGCTACGTAAAATAGCGGTGCCCACGTCCGACGGTCTGTTGCTGATCGCGACTGACGACATCATCCGGCTCGAAAGCGAAAGGAACTATACGGATTTCTTTCTCACCGGAAACAGGAAAGTAGTGGTCACCCGATCGTTGAAGGAATTCGAGGAGTTGCTGTCCCCGAAGGGTTTCTTCCGCATCCATCACTCCCATATCGTGAACCTCAACCAGATCACCAGATACGTACGGGGCGAAGGAGGATATGTAACTTTATCCGACGGTTCTTCCGTAGATGTCTCCCGGCGCAGGAAAGAGGAATTCTTAAAAGTCCTTTCCGGCGCCTGACACCCGGCTCTGCTTCTCGTTTGAATCCTGACAAGTAAATCAATCGCCACAAATCCGCTTATATGTCCATTTACACCGACCTGCATATCGTTTCGATCGATGATGACCCGAATATGCGTTCCATGCTGGAGGATTTCGTCACGTCGAAGTTCCAAGGTGCCCGTTTTTCTCCCTATTCCTCGGGAGAGGAGGCCTTACAGGGGCTTTCCACGAAACCGGATCTGATCATCCTGGATTATCACCTGGATACTGCGGACCCGGCAGCCATGAACGGGATACAGGTTTTGAGCAAGTTGCGGAACCGCTTCCGGGATGCTCAGATTGTCTTCCTTTCCGCCCAGGAGAGCGCTGAAGTCTCATCCAATACGATCAAGTTCGGCGCCTTCGATTATATCGTGAAGAACCAATTCGCATTTCAGCGCCTGGAAGTGGTGGTGCGGAATATCATGGGACAAGCCACCATCAGGAAGACCGCGGGCACTCAGAAGTTCTTCAATTACCTGCTCGCCGCGATCTGCGCTACGTTGTTGGCAGGAATAGTCATGATGCGGATGAATGGATGATTTTTAGCCGGTGATTCCGGTTCAGCTACCTCAAACGGTAAACGGGGAACAGCATCCGTTAGCCGGCCACTTCTTTCACTTCGAATCCGTTCAGATACACGAGATACCGTTTGATTCCGGTATACCCCATTTTTTCCAAAAGCTCTCCGTACTGTTGCAGCTGTCGGTGATGTTTTTCATCCTGCTTTCCGGTCTTGAAGTCTATCACAACTGCTTCTGTGTCCCGGATAAGCACACGGTCCGGACGCAGCAGATCTCCCTCCGGCGTGATGATTTCCTGTTCGCGCCGGACATCCCAGCTTGAATCAAAAAATCCTGAGAGCATCGGATGCGAAGTGACTTCACGGATCAGTGATTTCAACTCGTCGGCTTGTGCCGAGGTGAGTTCTCCTTCGAAGAAGCAGCGATCCACTTCACGGTCGGTATCTGCCTGTGTGCGTATCCGCGCAAGCACATCGTGTACCAAGATTCCGTACCGTTTCCCGGAATCGTCTTTTTCCTGCAGCAGGTCCGAGAGTCGTCTCGCCCGGGTGGCGATGCGTATCCTGTCCTGCCATCGGTTAACAGGATAGGAGGGAAGCTCCGCGGTTTGACCGTCCGGACGACCCGCTGACCTGACGGTGGCCTTTTCTCCGATTGCGATAGCTCCGTCATCACCCTCTGTATGACCGGACTGCGTCAGGGTGCGGAAAACGAGCCGGGAAGTGGTGTTCAGCGTTCCTTTTCCGGAGTCGGCCGGACCGAACAGATACAATTCTTCTTCGGCACGGGTGAATGCCACATACAGGAGATTGACATTGTCCACCACGTTGAGAGAGCGTTCTTCCTGCCAGTCCGGATTGAAGACCGTTTCTTCCAGGGCTTTACCGGAGTAGACGCCGGTGCGTCCGAGCCTGTCGAAAGGCGGGATATCGGTCGATACCCAGATCAGCTCTCCGCTCTTCGGTTCCAGCTTCCATTCAACGAAAGGCATGATCACGGCGGGGAACTGCAATCCCTTCGACTTGTGAATGGACATGATCCGGATCGCATCCTCATTCTCCGGTATGACCACCGAGCTGTTTTTCACTTTTTCATTCTCGTCCCACCAGGATACGAATCCGGCGACTCCGGCGTGATGTCGCGTGTTGTATTCCAGGACGAGATCCTGGAACCTTTGGATATATGCATCCGGAGGATTGTTCAGCCCGAAGATGCGGACCAGCTGTTCGGAGATCTCGTACACCGGCAGTTTGGCCAGGGTTTCAATTGCGTCGACGAATTCGGCGGGAAGCGTCTTGTTGAAGGGTCGGTCGAGTGCTGATTCCTTTCCGAAGAGTTCCCTCGGACCGGTAGAGCCGGCCTTTTTCCTTTTCTTTTGGTCTTGTCGGAAGACATCGTGCATTGTCAGCGGACCGTGCCCGTTGGTTTCCACGTAAAAGTGCAACATCTGGCTTCTCGCGATGTTGTTCCTTGGGTCTGCAAGCAGACGGAATGCGTTGATGAGAAAGCGGACTTTGGGCGATCCGCTGATCGCCAGGGAATCCGGGGTGATGATCTTGCCAATGCCGTTTTCGAAGAGATGCTGTGCAGCTGCGTTCCCTTCCTTATTGGTCCGGACAAGAATGGCGATGTCGCGGTGACGGAATCCGCGAGACAAGAGGTCGTTTACGGTTTCCAGCATCCGGGTCAGGCTTTTATCCTTCCATGGTCCGGAGACACCGTCCGCATCCGGGTCAGGATGCTCGCTTTCATCGACGGGCTTTTCTCCGGATTTCTTCTCGTTGGTGAACGAGCGCCACTCGACATACCCGCCGGAGTTGTTTTTCCCGGCAACCTTTTGCTCGAGGTCCGACCCGTAGGCTTCCTTGAGCAGGTCAAGGTCCTGAAGCGATCCTGTCGATTCCAGCAAGAGCGGGATTTCAGAAAACAGGCGGTTGTTGAACTGTACGATTTCCTTTTTGCTCCGGTAATTCGTGTCCAATGATTTCGGGAGCAGGAGGTCCTGAAAGGCCTTCAAGTGATCCTTTATTCCGCTGAGGAGCAGTCGGGCTTCACCGCCTCTCCACCGGTAAATCGATTGTTTCGCGTCACCTACGATCAGAGTCATGAATCCGCTGCCCAGTGAATTGATCACCAGCGGAAGGAGGTTCTTCCATTGCAGCTCGGAAGTGTCCTGGAATTCGTCGATGAGCAGATGTTTGTACCGGTTCCCGGTCTTCTCGTACACGAAGGGAGTATCGTCGCCGGTGAGAATACCCTGCAGCAGCTTCGGGGTGTCTGAAATAAGGATCTGGTTGCGCTCCTTACGGTATTCCGCGAAGATGCCTGTCAGGTCATTGATGATCCCGAACAGGTAAAGGGTTTTCAATAGCTCGATAGAGGTGAGGTATTTTCCGTGTTCCAAGTCCATGAGGGACTTTGCTTCCTGAAGTTTCGGGAAAAGCCGGTCCTCGATGAAGGCCATCTTTGGCTTGTCCTTGAGGTCGGGCTTGCGAACCCAGTTGTCGGGCGCTTCCAATGCTTTCCGGACGTAGGAATTCATCGCGTACCCTTTGCCTGATCTGGAGTCCGTGATGCGGGCGAGGTATCCTGCCGGACCCTGGTTGCCACGGGTGAAATCGTCTTCGGTGTACCCGGCCTGTTCGATTTCATCGAGGGCGGATTTCCCGATACGTTTCATCTCCGTCTCGAACGCGTTTCTTTGCGCTTTCAGTTCTTCGATAAAGGCGTTGAGCTCAAGCCGGTCCATGGCCGGTCGGGACCCTCCTTCCTCCAGCATCTCAGCGGTGATCCACTGTACATCCTTTCGGAGATCCCACCCGCGGTCCTCATCCAGTTTCTTGAGTACGAGTTTCTCCAACCAGCTTGAAAGCTCCTTGTCTTCACCGGCCTTGTCCAGCAGCCTGTCGGAGACTTCCAGGATTGCGTCTTCCTGGTGGATCTGTACTTCTGCACGGAGCGGAAGCTGTATTTCCCTTGCCAGCGCCCGCAGGAGCTTCTGGAAGAAACTGTCGATGGTGGAAACTGAAAAATTAGGGTAGTCGTGAAGAATGAGGGTGAGGACGGTTTCTGCGCGGTCTGTCAGGGGCCTCCCGGGCAATTCCTCCTCCAGTTGCTGCCGAAGGTCGGACGGTTTTCCCGAGGAGAGTTCTACCAGCGAGCGCACCACTCTTTCCTTCATCTCCTGAGCGGCCTTGTTGGTGAAGGTGATGGCGAGTATGTGTCGGTATTCCTCCGGCCGGTCGAGCACGATCCTCAGGTACTCCTTTACCAGTGTAAAGGTCTTGCCGGAGCCGGCGGACGATTTATAGATCTTCAACTGGTTTTCCATGTCACGAAAAGTCGCCCGTTGAAGATAAGGAAGATTCCTTGAAGTCGGGGATGATACGCCGTCGTTATGCTTCGGGGTTTCAGCGTTCCAGCCTGGGGAAACCCTGCCACACCGTGCAGTTGCGGAAATGGAGGTGCAGATCGATGGCTTTCCTGAAGATGCCATAGACGGAGGATCCGCTGCCGCTCATGGAAGCGTACACGGCCCCTTCGCTGTACAGCCTTTTCTTGATCTTACGGATGGACGGGTGCCGGTCCAGAACTGTTTTTTCAAAATCGTTATGGACATGGTCTTTCCATGTTTCCAACGGCTTTCTGATCAGCTCTTTCAAAGACTGCCTGGGCTGCATGGGTGTCACACCTGCATATGCTTCGGCGGTACTCACATGGATTCTGGGTTTGACGACGACAAAAAAATAATCGTCCAGTTTAAGCCGAATCTCTTCAAAGACCTCGCCGCGACCGGTGGCGAAAACAGGTTTGTTACGTATGAAAAAAGGGCAATCACTGCCCAGTCTGGCGGCATATTCGCTCAGGACGTCATCGCTCAGCCGCAACTGGAACAATTGATTCACGGCACGAAGGACGAATGCTGCATCGGATGAACCGCCTCCTAATCCGGCGCCAATCGGCAGCAATTTGTGAAGATGCATCTTTATGGCTCCAAGCGGATGGTCGGCAGCCAGCAGTTGGTAGGCCCTTACACACAGATTCGTTTCCTTGCCGCCATAGATGCGAATGCCGGTCGATTTGAACTCCGCGCCTGATTCCTTACCGGGAATGCGGTTGACCTCCAGGATATCCGACCAAGGAAGAGGGTAGAAGACGGTCTGAATATCATGGAATCCGTCCGGTCGCTTCCCGATGATATTCAACCCGAGGTTGATCTTGCAATTCGGAAAGGAAACCATGTCCGGTAACCCTGAATCAGTTGGCTTGTCCGACAACGCCCATCGAGCAGAACTTTTCGATACGCTGACGTACCAGTTCCTCCGAGGAGAGCGAGCCAAGGTCGGAAAGCACCCGGACGATTTCGCTTTTGACCCTTTTGAACATCTCACCGGGGTGCGTATGTGCTCCGCCGACCGGCTCTTTGATGACACCGTCGATGAGTTTGTTCTTGAGCATGTCGTCGGCGGTGAGTTTAAGCACTTCCGCAGCCTTTTCCTTGAAATCCCAGCTTCGCCAAAGGATGGACGAGCACGATTCAGGAGAAATGACCGAGTACCATGTATTCTCGAGCATGTAGACGCGGTCGCCGATCCCTATACCCAAGGCTCCGCCGGAAGCACCTTCTCCGATGATGATGCAGATGACAGGGACCTTGAGTCGCGCCATCTCGAAAAGGTTCCGGGCTATTGCTTCACCTTGACCGCGCTCCTCGGCTTCAAGGCCTGGAAAGGCGCCGGGGGTATCGATCAGGGTGACGACCGGCTTGTTGAATTTTTCCGCCAGTTTCATCAGACGTAAGGCCTTGCGATAGCCTTCGGGATTGGCCATGCCGAAGTTCCTGTACTGGCGCTGCTTGGTCGTGCTGCCTTTTTGTTGGCCGATGAACATGACTGTCCGGCCGCTCACAGAACCAAGGCCGCCAACGATCGCTTTGTCGTCTTTCACCGTCCGGTCCCCGAAAAGTTCCAGGAAATCGCCATCGGTAATACTTTGTATATAGGCCAGGGAATAGGGACGGTCGGGATGCCGGGACAATTGGACCTTTTGCCAGGGCGTCAGGTGGCTATAGAGGTTTTTACGGGTCTCTTCCAGTCGGATTTCCAACTGTCGTACAGAAACACTGACATCCACCTGCGTCTTTTCTCCGATCTGACGCTGCTTTTCAATCTGGTCCAACAAATCTTGAACCGGTTTTTCAAAATCCAGGAAATTCATACGGCGAATCGCTTGAGGCCCAAAGTTAGATATAATAAAGTGACGGGAGACGGGTGACGAGCGACCAATGAAACGGATAAGAGCTGCGAAGGCTGACTTTGAGCAGGACTGAATCCTCGAATCACAAAGTATAAAAAGGTTTAAATAATAAAACATAAATAATTGATATACAAATATATGTATACTTTAATACAGGCATTTTTTTAATTTCTGCTCCCACCGATTCTAATTTCCCTGATCACTCGCTCCCGTCACTTTTCGCTCGCCACCCGACCGAACCTTATCAACATCCGTTTTTCCCCTCCTGCCTTTTGACTACCTTCGGGACCCTTTTAATACCCCCGGACGGATTCTTCAGTAATCCGGTGGCCGGCCCCGCGAAAAGAGTATATTTGGTTAGCATGGAAACAGGAGAGTATCCAAAAACGGGAAATACGGTGGCACGCCGTAAATCCAATTCATTATCGGCTGCCTCCGTGCTGCAGTCACAGCAGTTCGGTAAGCTACCGCCTCAGGCATTGGACCTGGAGGAGGCAGTCTTGGGAGCACTGATGCTGGAAAAGGATGCCCTGACTTCCGTAATTGACATACTTCGTCCGGAAGCATTCTACAAGGATGCACACCAGATGATTTTCCGTTCTATCCGGAGGCTGTTCGAGCAGTCGCAGCCGGTGGACATTCTCACGGTCACCAACGATCTGAGAAAAGCAGGAGAATTGGAAATTGTCGGCGGACCTTATTACATCACCCAGCTCACGAACCGGGTGGCTTCTGCTGCCAATATCGAGTTCCATTCCAGGATCATCCTTCAGAAACACATTCAACGGGAACTGATACGTATCTCCTCGGAGACGATCCGCGATGCCTATGAGGAGTCCAGCGATGTATTCTCTCTCCTCGACCGAGCCGAAAAGAACCTTTTCGATATCGCCCAAGGTAACATCCGGCGAAACTTCCAGGACATGCGCGACATGGTCAGTACCGTCACCAAACAAGTGGAGGCGGCCCGCCTTCACGGCAGCGGCGTGACCGGTGTGGAAAGCGGCTTTACTGCTCTCGACCGTGTGACTTCCGGTTGGCAGAAATCGGACCTTGTCATTCTCGCTGCGCGTCCGGGTATGGGTAAGACCGCTTTCGTGCTTTCTCTCGCGCGCAATGCTACCATCGACTTCAGCAAGCCGATCGCCCTTTTTTCACTGGAGATGTCGTCGGACCAGCTGGTCAAGCGGATGGTCGCTTCAGAAACCGGAATCTCCTCCGAGAAACTCCGCAAGGGTACCCTGGACGATGTCGAATGGCAGAAACTGGTCTCACAGACCGGCAAACTTTCGCAGGCTCCGCTCTACATCGACGATACTCCCGCGCTTTCCGTATTCGAGTTCCGTTCGCGTTGCCGCCGATTGAAAGCCATGCACGACATCCAGATGGTCATTGTCGATTACCTGCAGCTCATGCGGGCGGACCTTGACAACCGCAGCGGTAACAGGGAGCAGGAGATCAGTACCATTTCCCGGTCGCTGAAGGCGGTTGCCAAGGAACTGAATGTGCCTATCATCGCCCTTTCGCAGCTGAGCCGTCAGGTAGAGACGCGCGGAGGCACCAAGCGACCCCAGCTGAGCGACCTTCGCGAATCCGGTGCCATCGAACAGGACGCCGATATGGTTCTTTTCATCTATCGTCCTGAATATTACGGCATGGAGTATGACGAGGACAACAACCCTACGCGCGGTGTTGCGGAAGTCATCATCGCCAAACACAGGAACGGCGCCCTTGACACGGTGAAGCTCAAGTTCATCGATCACCTGGCGAAGTTCACCAACCTCGATTTCTCCGAAACGCCCTTGGAGTCCGGTTCCGGCGGAAGTGTCACGGACTACGGCAGCAACCGGATCATTGTGAGTTCGCGGATGAACGACATTCCGGACGACAGTCCGTTCTGATCCCTTTTCAGTTTTCCGTTTTTTCCGCCGATTGTCGTTCTGACATATCGGCATAAGTTCCTTTCGCGGCAAGGAGCTCCGCGTGGCTTCCGCGTTCGGTTATTTTTCCTTGCTCCAGGACGAGAACGGTTTCCGCGTTACGCAAAGTGGACACCCTGTGGCTGATCATCAGGGTGGTACGCCCGCTGCCTGATCGTTTCAGGTTGTCGAGGATCCTTTCTTCAGTGCCGGTATCCACTGCGCTCAGGCAGTCGTCCAGAACAAGTATCCTCGGCTCCCGGATGAGAGCCCGTGCGATTGAAATACGCTGCTTCTGTCCGCCTGAAAGCGTAATTCCTCTTTCGCCGATCAGGGTCCGAAACCCGCCCGGGAAATTCCGGATGTTGTCAGCTACTGCAGCGGCTTCAGCGGCATTTTCGATGCTGCCGTCCTTCATGAGGCGCTCGCTCTCCTTGCCTGATCCGAAAGCGATGTTGTTGGCGATGGAATCGCTGAAGAGGAAAACGTCTTGGGGAACATATCCGATGCTGCCGCGCAGCCGGTCAAGAGGGATACTCTTGATGGGGACGCCGTCCACCAGGATTTCGCCGGAGGTGACATCGTACATCCTCAGGAGAAGTTGTGCCACGGTCGATTTGCCCGATCCTGTCCTGCCAAGCAGGGCGACCGATCCGCCGGGAGAAACCCGGAAGCTCACATCGTCCAAGGCTTTTATTCCGGTGTCCGGATAAATGAAAGTGACATTACGGAACTCGATGCCGCCTTTCAGCTCGATTTTCTTATCGCCTCCGCCGGTGATTCCGGTTTCCAGGTGGAGGAATTCGTTGATGCGTTGCTGTGATGCGGCTGCACGTTGTATGATGGCGGTGACCCAGCCCAAGGAGGCTACCGGCCACGTCAGCATGTTGACGTAAATGATGAACTCGGCGATATTGCCGGTGGTGGCTCTTCCGGCGATGACCTCCTTGCCGCCTACATATACCGTAAGTACGGTACTGACACCGACCAGCAACAACATGAGCGGGTAGAACATGGCGTTCACCCGGACAAGCCCCATGTTGCGGTCGAGATAGTCCTGACTTTCCCCGGCAAAGCGTGCGGTGAATTCCTCCTCTTTCGAAAACGCCTTGAGGATACGTATTCCGCTGAACGCTTCCTGCACGAAAGTGCTGAGACGGCTTTGTTGTTCCTGGACCTCTTCGCTTTTCCGGTTCATCACGGAGCTGACATAGTAAATGGATACAGAAAGGAAGGGGAGGGGAGCCAGCACGTACAGTGTCAGTACCGGATTCACCCGGAGCATACTGATCGTTACCAGCACGAAAAGCACCAGAAGGTTAATGGAATACATGACCGCCGGACCGATATACATCCTTACACGGCTGACATCCTCCGATATCCGGTTCATCAGGTCGCCGGTGTTGTTCCTCCGGTAGAATGACAGATCCAGCCGTTGGTACTGGTCATAGATCTCGTTTTTAAGGTCGTACTCGATCCTTCGGGACATCACGATGATCGTCTGACGCATCAGGAACATGAGCAGACCCCGCATCAGTGCCACGCCGATGATCAGGAGGAAAAAGCCAAACACTTTTTCGGAAATGAATTCGAGGGCTTCCGTGCCGCCTTCCGGCCCTTTCAGGTACCGGATCACTTCGTCCAAGGACTTCCGCACCACCTGGGCGGGGTAGATGGCCCCGAAATTCTGAAGAACCACGAAGACGATGCCCAAAATGAGAAGTCCGCGGTACTTGGTGAAATACTTGTTTAGGTGGGCTAACGACCTCATTTTCAGTATTTAGACGGGTTTGGCGGCATCGAAAAATAAGCCTAACTTTGCGCCTCCCGAAAAAGCACTCGGGACAAAGGTAATCAACACCGATCCTATGTTAGAAGTCAAAGTAGTAAAGGAAACCAAATCCGGCTTTGAAGGGGTCTTTTCCCACCCTTCCTTCGCCGACCACGAGCAAGTGGTTTTCTGTTACGACAAGGCCACCGGACTGAAGGCGATCATTGCCATTCACGATACTACCCTGGGACCCGCTCTGGGCGGTACCCGGATGTGGAACTATACCACCGAAAGCGAAGCCATTAACGATGTGCTGCGTCTTTCCCGCGGGATGACCTACAAAGCTGCCATCAGCGGCCTGAAGCTGGGTGGCGGAAAAGCCGTCATCATCGGCGACTCCAAAACCCAGAAGACCCCCGAGCTTTTCAAGCGCTACGGTCAGTTCGTTGAAACCCTCGGCGGACGTTACATCACTGCGGAAGATGTCGGCACGCATACCTCGGACATGGTCAACGTTCGGGAAGCTACGCGCCACGTTACAGGTCTTCCCGAAAATCTCGGCGGAGGCGGCGACCCGTCTCCTGTGACCGCCTACGGCGTCTTCATGGGAATGAAAGCGACTGCCCTCGAATACTGGGGCAACGACAGCGTCAAAGGGAAGAAGGTCGTAGTGCAAGGAGTCGGCCATGTGGGACAGAATCTCGTACGACTTCTCGCTGAAGAGGGCGCTATCGTTTATGTCGCTGACATCCATCAGGAGCACCTTGAAGCAGTGGAAAAGAACTTCGGAGCCATTCGTGTAGCTCCCGATACGGTCTATGACCTTGATGTGGACATTTATGCTCCCTGTGCCCTTGGAGCGACACTCAATACCGACAACATCAACCGGCTGCGTTGTTCCATCATTGCAGGTGCGGCCAACAACCAGTTGGCGGATGAAATGGTGCATGGCCAGCAACTGAAGGACAAAGGCATCCTCCTGGCTCCCGATTTCCTGATCAATGCTGGTGGACTCATCAATGTGTATTCCGAGTTGCAGGGATATGACCGCGAGAAAGCATTGGGTCAGGCAAAGAAAATCTACGATACCACCCTGGAGATCCTTCGTAAGGCGAAAGCGGAAGACATCACTTCCGTCGCCGCCGCCAAGATGATCGCCGAGGAGCGTATCCGCGCCGCCCGTCAGCTCGCCCGCTGAAATATTCCTTACTACCCGTTCTTCCAACATACTCAACCATGCTCAGCAGAAGGCAACTTCGCGTAAAAGTCCTGCAGGCCCTTTACGCCTTTTTCCAGTCGGACAAGAAGGAGCTTTCCGTGGCTGAGCGTGAGCTTTTCCGAAGTATTGAAAAGGTACACGAACTCTACGTTTACCTTCTCCAGTTCCTGCTGGAACTGGCTGATGCGGACGAGTCGGATGCATCCGATCTCCTTACGAAATACTTTCCCGACCAGGCAGAGCTGAAGGCCTCCCTTCGTCTCAGCGCTTTCAGGTTCATGCATGCCCTGCGCGATTCCGATTCATTCAAAGCGGCTGTCCGTAAGTGCAAGACCTCCTGGCAGAAGGACCGGGAGCTGGTCCGTCGCGTTTTCCTGGAGCTGAAGAAATCCTCCGAATTCCGTGCGATTATCACCGGCGAGGACAAGGACGAGTCCGCATTCCTGCAGTTGATTGTCCGTAAATATGTCGAGGAATCCGATCTCATGCAGCACCACGTCGAGGAGGAGAACCTGTTCTGGCCGGAAGACCTTTCCTTCGTGTCACACATGGTGAACCGCACCATCCGGCAATTCTATGATTCCGGGAAGCTCGAGGTCTTCACGTCGTACCGTGATGAGAAGGACGACAGGGAATTCGTTTCCGCCTTGTTTCATCAGACGGTGCTTCACAACAAGGAGTACGAGGCAGCTGTCAGTGAACGGACCAAGAACTGGGACCTGGAGCGGATCGCCTTGATGGATATCCTCATACTGAAGATGGCGCTCGCGGAGCTCGTGCATTTCCAGGCTATACCGGTGAAGGTGACCATCAACGAATTCATCGAGATCTCCAAAGAGTACAGTACACCCAAGAGCAAGCAATTCATCAACGGTATCATCGACCGTCTGGCTGCGGACTACCGGGAGGCCGGAAAAATCGTCAAGACCGGACGCGGACTGATGGAATGATGTTCGACCAGAAATCATGAGAGGATCCTGTTTTTCACTTCTGTTGCTTCCCGTGCTGGTGTTGCTCTCCTGCGGACCGCAACGTACGCCTAACCAGCCCGAAGACGCTTTGTCCCCTGAACTCGTCAAGAATCCTGCAACTGCCGGCGGCGTGAAGGGAGAGAAGAAGCTGCCCGTGCTGAGCTTCGATGCCACTACCCATGATTTCGGTTCGGTGGTCGACGGGGAGAAAGTGAACTTCTCCTTTCACTTCAAGAATTCCGGTGACGGCGACCTCGTCATCCGTCATTGCCAGGCCTCCTGCGGATGCACAGTCCCGGAATGGCCGAAAGATCCTGTTCCGCCCGGAGGCGATGGTTATATTGCCGTGACCTTCGACAGCAAGGGGAAAACCGGCATGGTGCACAAGACCGTCTCCATCATCGCCAACACCGTGCCGAATACATCGACCTTGGTGATTACCGGAGAAGTGCACGCGAAATGAACTGAACCTAATCCAAACTAACCTCAGACAAACAAACCTTTCAACATGAATCTTCTCAACATCCTTCTACAGCAGCAGCAAGGCGGTGCCATGATGCAGATGCTTTTTCTTCTGGCCATTATCGTCGTCTTCTATCTCTTCATGATCCGTCCCCAGGTGAAGAAGCAGAAAGCGGAACAGCAGTTCCGTAATTCCCTGGAGAAAGGTACAAGAGTGGTTACGATAGGAGGGATCCACGGAAAAATCGTCGAAGTCAACGAAAAGACTTTGCTGATCGAAATCGACTCCAACGTCAAGGTCCGCTGTGAACGCTCCGCCGTCTCTCTGGACGCTACGCGCGCCCTCGAGGCGGGTTCCGCTGCGAAGTGATACGGACGCTTCCGGAACGTTTTCGTACCTTCCAAGAACCGAACCGACGCTCCGATGGACAAGCATCCGCGCAACGAAGAGAGCCGTCCGGCTCCTATGGTCCTTAACCGGCAGGTCACCGTCTTTCTGGTGTGCCTGCTGATTGCTATCGTTTTCTGGTTGTTGCAGTCTTTGTCCGATGTATACCCCGCCACGATCGGATTCCCGGTCCGATATTCCGGCTTACCGGAGCGTAAGGTGGTAGTGAACGAGCTTCCCGCACGAATCGCTCTCGATCTGCGTACGACCGGCTTTCGCATCCTGTATTACCGCTTCTTCAAATCTCCTGACCCGGTTGAAATCGATGTCTCTTCCGGTATCGCCTCGACCGGTGTCAGTTCCGATGTCTTGGTGGTGCCTACCCGCTACTTCCTGCAGGATTTCAACAGTCAATTGGGAGAAGAGATACAGGTGACCGGATTCCGTCCGGATTCCATTGTCCTCATGTTCAACGACAGGGTCAGCAAGCGAGTGCCGGTCCTTACCCGGACCGCTTTCTCATTGAGAAGGCAGTACGATACGTTGGCAGGCCCTACGGCCTTTCCTGATTCCGTTACGGTCAGCGGTCCGCCTTCCGCGGTGCGGAACATCGCCCGAGTGTACACCCACCCGGCTGACTTCGGCGAACTTCAGAGTTCGGTCGACACACCGGTCGTGCTGCAGCCTGTTCCGCTGGTGGATATCGAACCCTCCGAGGTGCGTGTCAGTATAAAGGTCGAGAAGTTCACCGAAGGGATTTTCGAAGTCGATGTCCATCCTGTGAATGTTCCTGCCGGCTTTGTTTTAAAGACCTTCCCCGACCAGGTGAAGGTGAGGTATCAGGCTTCCCTCTCGGTATTTTCCACCGTAGACAAGGAGCAGTTCGAGGTGGTGGCGGATGCATCCTCCGCGAACGGATCCGGCTTGAACATGCTTCCTCTGCGTGTCGTCACTCAACCGGCGGGCGTTCGATCTGTGGTTGTTGAGCCGTTGGAAGTCGAATTCCTACTCAGACGCAAATGATCATCGTCGGAATCACCGGAGGCATCGGAAGCGGAAAATCCGTGGTAAGCAGGATATTCCGCATGTTAGGCATACCTGTGTACGACGCCGATGCGGCAGCCAGGGACCTGTATCGGCGTCATCCTGATTTGTCGGAGCGTGTACTTGCCGAATTCGGGCCGGAAGTCTCAGGTCCTGAGGGCGGCATAGACCGCAAAAAACTTGCGGCCGTTGTTTTCCAGGATCCCGAGCGGTTGAAGGCACTTAACCGCCTTGTACATCCGCTGGTTAAAAAGGATTTCAAGGAATGGTGTTCTTCCCACCGTGCCGCACCGTATGTGATGAAAGAGGCCGCCATACTTTTTGAAAGCGGAACCCACAAGGACTGTGATCTGGTAATAGCCGTGACGGCTCCGCAGGAATTACGGTTGCTTCGTGTCAAGACCCGTGACCAGCGTTCCGCGGCAGAAATACGCAGAGTGATGGAAAACCAGTGGTCGGACGAGGAGAAGATCAAGCGCTCCGACTTCATCGTTCAAAATGGCGAAGACGATGCCGTACTTCCCCAGGTATTGCAAATCCATGAACGAATACTGAAAACCAGCGGCGATGACATCGCTGCCATCGGCCGCCACGGTTCCTGATATGAAAGCGGTTGGACGACATCTTCACTTCGACCGTGCAGGTCTTCGTGCAGCGGACGGTTCTTTCAGCATCGATCCCTCACGTAAAGTCCCCGTAGCACTTGTTTCGCATGCTCACGGCGATCACGCCATTCCGGGGCATGGTGTAGTGTATGCCACCCGATCAACTTGGGAGCTCATGAAGGAGCGATATTCGGACAAGCTGGTGGCCGACTTCCGGGAGGTGGAATTCGGTCGGCCTTTCCGCGCAGGTCCGATGACGATCACCTACTATCCGGCAGGACATATCCTGGGCAGTGCACAGATCCTGCTTGAACAGGAAGGGGTTCGCTACCTGTACACCGGCGATTTCAAGGTACACGATGATCCTACCTGCGAACCGTTTCATCATGTAAAGTGTGATTACCTTATCACTGAAACCACCTTTGCTCATCCCGATTATTCTCATCCGGATGCCGGAGAGGAGCTTGCAAGCCTGTGCGATGCGGAAGGACGCCTTGTCATCGGTGCGTATGCCGTCGGGAAAGCCCAGCGGATTACGCGCCTGTTGCATGATTACGCTCCCGGACGTACTGTCTATGTGCATCCGCTGATAGGCGGATATCACCGTGTCTATGAGACAGCCGGGGTACATCTTGGGGAATGGCGGCCATATTCGCGGAAGGAGTTCCTGGAAGACGAGCGAGGTGTCCTGATTCTGCCTCCTTCCGTTTTTTCCAGGTACGAACGGCATCAGGGTGCCATCAAGGTATTCGCTACAGGATGGAAGAGGTCCTATTACCGATGCGACAGGGTGTTGTCCATCAGTGACCATGCGGATTGGGACGGGTTGATGAAAGTCATTTCTTCTTCCGGAGCACATACGATCTTTACGCTTCATGGTGACGGTACGATGCTGCGTGACCGTCTAATCGGTAGCGGTCCGAATGTGGAGCTGCTGGAACACCGTGCCGGTGAGCAGAAAACATGATCAAAATCCTTGATACCGAGGGAATACGTGCTGCCGACAGGTATACGATCGAGCACGAACCTGTTCTTCCTATCGACCTGATGGAACGCGCAGCCGGCGCCTGCATCGCTCCGCTGCAAAAACTGATTCCCTCGGCTGCTACCGTACGGTTGTTTTGCGGTCCGGGTAATAACGGCGGTGACGGTTTGGCCATAGCCAGGACGCTTTTGGAAAAAGGAATTCAGGTCATCGTGTACGGATTCGGAGAGGCTCCCGGTCTTTCCGCCGACAGGATCACGAACACCGACCGTTTCCGTTCACTGTCGGATGCTGTATTTGTAGACGTCAAGTCAGCGGAGGATCTTCCTCGTTCCGGAAAAGGGGAGGTCTGGGTAGATGCCCTATTCGGAACCGGCCTTGGTAAACCCGTCACAGGAATATTCCTTACGGCAATCCAACGGATTAATTCCTCTGAGGCGTTGGTGGTCGCTATTGATATACCCTCCGGACTTCCCGCAGATCGTCCGGCGCCTGATGCCGCTGCCATCGTGCAGGCGCATCATACGCTTACGTTCCAGTTTCCCAAGTTGTCCTTTCTGTTGCCTTCCACCGGTCGATACGTCGGTAAATGGGAAGTCCTGGATATCGGACTTCATCCGGCTTACATCGTAAAGGCTGCTGCGCTCGGTTACCTTGTAACGTCCGAGGATATCTCACTCAGATACAGGAAGCGCGACCGTTTCAGTCATAAGGGTACGCACGGCCATGCTGTCTTGTTGGCCGGCAGTTACGGTAAATCCGGTGCGGCGCTCCTTGCGACACGGGCTTGTCTGCGTTCCGGCGCAGGACTGCTGACCGTGCATGTTCCCCGGGAGTCCGTGGAAATCCTGCAGGTCGGTGCACCTGAAGCGATGGTATCCGTCGATTCCGGAGATCGTTTCCTGACCGGAACACCTGACGATCTTAAGCGCTTTAATGCGGTCGGTATTGGTCCGGGATTGGGTACCCGGCCGGAGACGGCCAAGTCCGTCGAGGGAGTATTGCGCAGCGGAATACCCGTGGTGTTGGATGCCGATGCGCTGAATCTGATTTCCGAGCACCCGAATCTGGCTGCTCTGCTTCACGGAGGCTGCATCCTGACTCCTCATCCGAAGGAATTCGAACGTCTTGCAGGGCCGTCCCGTAATGACTTTGAACGGATTGATATGTTGCGCGCGTTCGCAGTCAGGCATGGCGTCACAGTCGTGCTGAAGGGGGCGTATACCTGCACGATGACAGCGGCCGGAGAGGCTTACTTCAATGCGACCGGAAATGCCGGCTTGGCGAAAGGAGGCAGCGGAGACATACTTACAGGAATGGTCCTTGCCTTGCTCGCGCAGGGATATTCAATTCCAGATGCTGCGATGATCGCCGTTCACGTGCATGGAGAGGCGGCAGACAAAGTCAGGGAAAGACTGTCCATGCAAGGCATGTTGCCTTCTGACGTGGTTGAACAGCTTCCCGCCAGTTTCAGGACTTTCGAGCAGGGCTGAATCTGCCAAACATTTCAAATACCGTTTGTGATGAGGCCTTTCCCTTCCCGGATTAGCACGGGCGTATCTCCCGTGCAGTCGATCACCGTAGAGGGCTCCAGTTCTGAATTACCTCCATCGATAACCAGATCGACCTGGCTTTCCATCATGGCTTCTATTTCCGAAGCATCGGATACGTATTCCTCCCAATGATTGGTGTCGTGTACCGTGGTCACCATGATGGGGTTGCCGAGTTCCTGCACGATCCGGCGGGTGATGGGGTTGTCCGGAACCCGGATGCCGATGGTCTTCTTGTTGGTCTTGAAGATCGAAGGGACGTTGCTGTTGGCGTTCAGGATGAATGTAAAAGGTCCCGGAAGACATTGCTTCATCAGGCGGAAAATAGTGTTGTTGAAAGGCCGTGTGAAGTCGGAGATGTGTGAAAGGTCGTTGCAGATGAACGAGAAATTCCCTTTCCCTTCCTTCATCTGACGCAACCTGCTGATCCGTTCAAACGCCTTGTTGGAACGGATATCGCAGGCCAGCGCATACAGCGTATCCGTAGGGACCACGATGATCCCGTCGTTACGAAGGAGCTCGACCGCCTTGGCGATGTGCCGGTCGTTGATGTTCTCCGGATAGATGCGTAACAGCAAGCAGGAACGTATTACTTCACCATCGCTTCCTGCGACTTCTTGGCGTCGGCAAGGAATTTGGCAAGTCCGATATCCGTGAGCGGATGCTTCAGCAGGTCCATGATGGCCGACAGCGGACAGGTGGCGACGTCGGCTCCGGCTTCTGCGCACTTGATGATGTGAAGCGGGTTACGGATCGAGGCAGCCAGCACCTGGGTGGAGAATCCGTAGTTACGGTAGATGTGAACGATCTGATGAATGAGCTCCATGCCGTCGAAACTGATATCGTCCAGACGGCCCAGGAAGGGAGAAACATACGTCGCACCGGCCTTGGCGGCAAGCAAAGCCTGTCCGGAGGAGAAGACCAAAGTACAGTTGGTCCGTATGCCCTTGTCGGTGAAATAGCGGATGGCCTTCACGCCGTCTTTGATCATCGGCACCTTTACCACGATTTGTTTGTGCAGGGAGGCCAGGCGTTCTCCTTCTTCGATGATGCCGTTGTAATCGGTCGAGATGACTTCGGCACTCACATCGCCGGTTACCAGTTTACAGATGTCGACGTAGTGGCGCAGGATGTTATCATGTCCGGTGATTCCCTCTTTGGCCATCAGGGAGGGATTGGTGGTGACGCCATCTAATACACCAAGGTCCTGGGCTTCCTTGATCTGGGCGAGGTTGGCGGTATCGATGAAGAATTTCATGGAGAAGGTTTTTGTGTGTACGGGGGGTAAAAATAATCCTAAGGAAGGAAGACTGCCCGTGGTGGTTGGTAAAAAGGGCTGAAAGTTGAAAAAAAAGTACGGGTAAGCTTTCTATATCGCACCGCTCAACCGCGTATCCTTGCTCCGTTCCCGGCCTGGGGAGGTTGGCGGGAGCTGGTCGTATAGGACTTACCCGTATTGCAAAGGTAC
>JBJOMN010000055.1:0-4202 GCA_046052345.1 Bacteroidota bacterium
AGGTCAGTGAACCGAAAGCAGAGGCCAGAATATCCTCTGCAACCGTCACCACCGCCGTATCCGTTGCAGAACAACCGGAAGGTGCCGTGTAATTCATCACGAATTGTACTCCTCCGAGATATGGATCGACAGGATCCGGAGAATAATCAATGCTCAAGTCCGTTGCCGACGAAAGCAGGAACCCCGCCCCGCCGCTGAAGGACCATTGAACTTGTCCGCCGGGAACGGACACGGCTCCCGTCAGACTGATCGGGCTCAAGGTTCCGCAGGTCGTGAAATCAGGTCCTGCGGAAACGATAAGCGGATCCGGCTCGGATAAAGTAATGGAGACGGTCGCACTGCAACCGGCAGCATCCGCGACCGTATAGGTATTCGTACCCGCCACGGCAGGGCGTAGACCCGTGCCGGTATAGGGCAGTTGGCCACCGGAAGCGCTGACCGATACATATCCCTGACCGCCGTGACACACGATCGGCGACGAAACCGCAGCCGTTGCAGCCAGTGTACAAGAATTTTTCGCGGAAACCACTTGAACGCAACCGGTCTCCTGGCATCCCACGGAATCCGTGACAGTGATACAGTATAGCCCGGGAGTGGCTCCGGAGTAACCGGAAGAAGGCGAATAGCTGTACGGCCGGAATCCACCGCCGGTCGATTGCACAAACACCCTTCCGTCCGGACATGTACTACAGGATGCCGAATCGAAACCGATGGCAAGAGAAGGTTGTGAAAAGAACAGCCGGACGGTATCGGAAGCAGCACAGGAATTGCTGTCAGTGACATTCACCACTACGGTGACTCTGCCGCTCATCAGATCATTGGGGCCTTGCATGTATTTCGTTGATGACGAAAATTCATCATCGAAGCTGCCGTCACCGAAAGTCCGCCACGAAAAGGAAACACATTCTGGACAAACCGCTTCCAGAGCCGCAGTCGGTTCGGAGCATATGACTTGATACGAGCCTGCTTCGACAGAGGGCAGTATCACATTTGAAGTGAACACTGCAACGGAGAGCGGACAGGTTGAAGGAGGATCCGAAGTGAGGCTGAACATGACCGAACCGTTCAATGCATCGTTGGGTCCGGGAGAATACGTAGTGACGAGAGAAGTAGTACTGGAAAAAGATCCGTCACCGAAAGTCGACCAGATAGCAGGGGCCGTTCCTGAAGCGAAAGAGCCGTTCAAGGACAAAACACCTGAAGCGCAAAAAGAACTGTCGCCGGTGATGAACGGTGAATTCGGTACATCAACGATTACATAAACGGTATCGGAGACGAGCCCGCAACCGGGATTAGAAGGAGTCACCGTGAGCACCAATGCGACTACTGTTCCGGTCTCGGAAGAATCAGGGAAATAATCGAAGGTAGAACTGTTCCTGTCAGGACTGAACAGACCGGAACCGCCGGACCAGCTCAACGAATCAAAAGTTCCGTTGACCTGAGCATTGACGGACGCTTGAATTCCAAAACAAGCATGGAGAGTATCCGAGGACAATACTATTTCAGGACAGGAGTTAGCGGATAGGCCGGATGCAGCAGCTCCGGAATTTCCCGTTACCGCGGCCTGCAGAGAAAATGAAATCAACCAAAGAAATATGACCCTGAAGAATGCGAGAGATAAGCGGTTCCTTGACATAATAATGTAAGTGAATTCGTTTGCGAAAGGTGTTAGATGGAGGGCTTTAAGTTACTGAATATTAGCTTTTAATGACTCTTACAGAGCACCATTTTACCAACTTCAGGAAATACGTGGTAAACAGACTTTCTCCCCGTGAACAGATAAAAAAAGGGCCCTCCGTGAGGAGAGCCCTTTGGTTGGTTGGTCAGGCAGCCCGATTATTCGACAACCAGTCGGATCGTACGCTGGTCTTGTCCGTCCATACGCTGAACGACAATCAGGTAGACTCCTTTGGCGACGGAGGTAAGATCGAGCAAGGTACTGTTCGTGGCATCTCCGGAGGTCACCTCACGGGAGAGCACTTCTTGTCCTAACAGGTCATTGAGACGGATGAGGTAACGGGCATCGGTTACACCTTCGAATTCCACATACACCTTGCCCGTCGTCGGGTTCGGATAAGCAGTAAGGCTTTCGATGGAACCGGTGACATCCGAAGTGCGGCATAACAGGTTGACCGTAATGGTCTGACGCAGAGGAGAGCTGGCACCGCAGGCGTTGTTCGCATTCACCTGCATGTTCGCAGAGGTCGTAGTCGAAGGCATGAAGTTCACCGTCGCGGAGGTACCTGAGGGCGTAATCACCGCACCTCCGGATATCGACCAAGAGTAGCTCGTCGCACCTGTGACAGGTGTTATACTGTAGGCGACAGCGCCATCCGACTTACAAACGGTAAGCGGACCGGTAAGCGACGAAGGAGCAGACGTCCTGCTGGTCACGAACAGGCAGCGGGATGTGCTGCTTCCGCAGGAGTTGTTGGCGACGACACAGACATTACCCTGTACGAAACTACCCGAGATACTTACGTTGATGGAAGTACCAGTACTGCTGCCGGTAATGCTCATACCGGTCGGCACCGTCCATGTGTAGGATGTGGCGCCGGCCACGGCCGAAATGCTGTAGGTCGCACTGGTCACACCGGCCGCGTTACACAGGTTCGTGGAAGGACCGGTGATACCGCCCGGCTGGAGCGGAGTAGAATACAGCAAGTAGGACCTGGATCCGGTACCGCAGGTGTTAGAAGCACCTACTGTCAACGATCCGGTCGTCCATCCCGCACCGAAGGAAACAGTACAAGTCGTTCCGCTTTGGCTGGTGATGACGGCATTTCCGGAAATGGACCAGAAATATCCGGTAGCTCCTGCTACTGAATTGACCGAATAGGTGACCGTGGAGTTCGGGCACGGGAATTGGGTACCGGTCAGCGGAGAGCTGACCACCGGAGTACCGTATACCGCACGGAAGCTGGTCGAGCTGTTACCGACACAGTTGGAAGCATATACACCGATCTGGGTGCTGACCGCTCCGGAAGCGAAGCTGATCTGCACCGTATTGGTACCCTGTCCGCTTACGATGCTGGCAAGCGTGTTGTTGACAGACCATGTATAGCTGGAAGCATTGGCTACCGGATTGACCGAATAAGTATACGTTCCGGGCGCACAGGCGTCTGACGGACCGATGATCGAACCAGGATAGTTCGCCCTTACCGTGAAGACACCGACCGACTTGCAGGTCTGAGCACTGGAACCGCACGAGTTCACTGCAGAAACACACAGGAATCCGCCGTTATAATTGCTGGCGAACGTGACGGTGATGCTGTTGGTGGTCGAGGATCCGGTAGCTCGCGCAGGCAGCGTCCAGACGTACGAGGTGGCACCGGAAACCGCAGGCACGGAGAAAGTAAGCGTGCTGTTACGGCAGGCACCGTTAGCACCGCTGATCGCAGAAGGCGCAGCTGGAATACCGCTGGTCTGGATGACAGTGCCCGATGCAGTTGAAGTACAGCCGTTGTCGTCGGTGACGGTGACCGTATACGGACCGGCAGCCAGGCTGCTGATCGTGGTAGTGGTGGCACCGTTGGACCACAAGTAATTGTAGGGAGCTGTACCGTCGACAGCGGAAGCCGTCATGGACCCGTCGTTGGAACAGGTGGCATTGGTGACGCTTACAGAAGCCTGCAATTTAGCCGGCTCGGTAATCGTCACCGTATTGGTAGTGGCGATACAACCGTTGGCATCGGCTACAGAGAAGCTCCAGGTTCCGGCAGCGACGACATGAGCCCCGTCATCGATATAAGAAGGGGTACCGCCGCTGGCGACGACATTCACCACCGTAGTGCCTCCGAAGCAGGCGATCGGTGAAGCGACAGTGGCAGTAGCTGAAAGTGCAGAAGGCTCCGTCAGCGTGATACTCGCCGTGGCCGTACAACCATTGGCATCAGTGATGGTGAAGCTGTGGTTACCTGCACCCAACGTGAAGTCGCCGGTACCGCTGTAGGGAGCAACGCCGTTGTCGGCCGTAACAGAGACAGTGGCCTGGTCGCCGTTACATAGGATATCCGTAACAGCAACAGCGGATGAAGTCAGATTACAGGTCAGGCTACCTACCGTAGCGCAAGCACTGGCAGTACATCCGTTAGCATCGGTGACCGTGATGCAGTAGTTACCGGAAGACAAGCCGCTGAGGTTCGAGTAGGAATACGGGGCGGTTCCACCACTGACCGATGAGACGCTGAGCGATCCGTTCG
>JBJOMN010000056.1:0-18437 GCA_046052345.1 Bacteroidota bacterium
CAAACGTTATCGATTTCGTGACTTGTGGTCCGCTGCCTCCGGACAAGTCATACGGAAGATTGCCGAACGGGAGCATTTCGATGAGCAACCTTTCCGACCCCACTTTCAATGCAAGTAATAATTCGGTGTTCTTCATCAACGGAACAGTTGCCGTAGCGCCGATTTTCTCGGCAAGAGGCGGAGTCTACACGACGCCGCAAACCATAGCCCTCTCCCACCCGGACTCTACCTGCCAGATCCGATACACTCTGGACGGTTCCGAGCCCAATATCTATTCACCCTTATATACGGTTCCGATTACTTTGCAGAGCCGTGCTAACGACACAAATTATTATTCAACGATACGTGCAGGCTGGGCAAATCATAGCTACCTGCCCGACTGGCAGCCTCCGATCGGAAACGTATTCAAGGTGAATGTCCTTCGCGCACGTGCCTTCAAACAGGGCATGTACCCCGGACCGATAGGAACGAACACTTATATGATCGATCCGGCGATGCCGACACGCTACGGAAACCTCCCCTTGGTCTCTCTGGTATCGGATCCGAAACACCTTTTCAACGATACGACCGGCATTTATGTGCCCGGACTGACCTACATCGCTGACGGTGAGCACGGGAACTATCATAACGGCTGGAGAAAGCCAGCCAACATCGAAATCTACTACCCCGACAACCGTCAACTCATCAACGGCAACTACACGATGGAAGTCGGCGGCGAAACGTCGCAATCGAGCCCGCAAAAAGGACTCAACCTGACAGCCAACGAGAATTACGGGCCTTCCAAATTCGACTACCCGATCTTCGAGAATACGCCAAGCCGCGCAAAATACATCCAGCAATTCGATAAGATCAAACTGCGCGCATGGGGCACGGACCGACGCAAGGGGCTTTTGCATGACGGTTACTGCAACTCCTTTATGACGAAAACAGATCTTGACTATGCGGCTTATCAGCCCTGCGTAGTCTTCATCGACGGAGAGTACTGGGGATTGCAGGAAATCAGGGAGAGCAACCGCGACCCCGACTACTTCCAGGAACACTATTACATAGACAAGGAAAATCCGGGCTTCGACATGATCAACGGGGACGGAAATTCCTTCTACGAGGGAGATGCCGTCCACTGGGATGCGATGTGGAACTATATCGACACGCATTCCCTGCAGGACTCGGCCGCATTCGCCTACGTGAAAACAAAAATGGACGTCTACAACTTCGGACGCTACTGCATGTTCAGCATCTTCCTGGCACGCGGCGACTGGCCCAACCAGAACGAAGCGAAGTGGCGTCCCCGGACCGCCGACGGACGGTGGAAATGGATCCAGTGGGACATGGACAACACGGTCGCCAACAACCTGATGCCATGGGGCGACATGTTCGAACAGGTGCTGATCGGCACTCCGTATTACGGACCGTCACCGTTGCTGGTGAAGTTGCTGGAAAACTACCAATACCGCAGATGGTTCCTCAATTTACATGCCGACTGGATGAATTCTGAATTCATTCCCACCCTCACCATCAACCGGCTTGATTCCATGGCGAACCAGCTTCGCCCCTATTTCACCGAATTCCAGAACAGGTACCAGCTCAATTACACCTGGGAAGACCGCATCGACAGCATGGACTGGTTCCTGGCCCGCCGACCGAAGTATGTGCGCAGGCACATCATGGAGCATTTCAATTACCCGGATACTTCCCGTATCACAATCAACGTATCTGATACCGCCAAGGGAATCGTGAGGATCAACACCCTGTTGCTCGACAAGGAAATTGCCCGTATAACAGCCAATGTCTATCCGTGGACGGGGGTCTATTTCGATACACTACCTGTTGAACTGGAAGCAATCCCGAAACCGGGTTATCGCTTCCGCTACTGGCTGCCGGGAGGAAACACCAACCGGATTAGGGACTTTGTACTGTACGGCGACAGTTCCGTCACCGCAGTCTTCGATGTCGACCCGAATTACGTGGCCGTCCTGCCGCCGGTCATCAATGAAGTAATGTCTTCCAACCTGTCAGCGGTATCCGACAACTATGGAGAATTCGACGATTGGCTGGAAATCTATAACCCGAACAACGACACCATCGACATCGCGGGCTATCACCTGACCAGCAACCTGGTCCGCCCCGACCGTTTCAGGGTCAGAGCATCAGGCGACAGCACCAAAATCCCACCACACGGCCACCTGCTCGTCTGGATGGACGACGATACGCAGCAAGGGATTCTCCATGCCTCTTTCAAATTCAACGCCTCCGGCGATTTCGTAGCGCTGGTCGGACCGGACGGACTGACCATAGTCGATTCCCTGAGCTTCGAATCCTTGCCTTCCGACATCTCCTACGGCAGAAGGTACGATGGCGCGACGAGGTTCGTCCATTTCCCGATTTCCACCCCGGATGCTACGAACTGGATGTACACAACGGAGAATGTGATCATTAACGAGCTGCAGACCTCTAATTCGAACACGGTGGCAGATAATTACGGTCAATATGAGCCTTGGATAGAACTTCTCAACACAAACAGCGATACGATCGATCTTGCAGGATGGACCCTGACGCATTCCGGAGCACCCGGCACTGCATTCACATTCTCCTACGACAACGATTCTGTCCGGATAGCTCCGGGACAGCACATGCTCCTTTGGGCGGACAACCAGCCCTCGCAAGGTGTGCTGCATCTGAACTTCAGATTGCCCGCTTCAGGTATGGTACGTCTCACGAAACCGAACCGTTTAGTTTCCGACAGTATCGCCCATGGAACCGTAGCTACAGGAAATTCGTTCGGAAGAAGCACGGACGGCGCCGCGCAATGGGTGGATTTCACCTCACCCACACCGGGAGCTCCGAACGGAAACGCGATTCTTTATACGGACAGGTTGTACCTGAACGAGGTACAGTATCTGAACACGACAACCCGCGCCGACAATTACGGCGAGTTTAATCCATGGATCGAAATCTATAATCCGGAAGCAGATACGGTCGACATCGCTGGATGGAAACTGGAACACAGTGCGATCCCCGGATCGCAGTTCACCTTCTCGTCCGGAAACGACTCCACGAAAATCGCTCCGGGCGGACACCTGATCGTCTGGTCGGATGCGACGGTCGAACAAGGTGTGCTGCATACGAATTTCGTTCTCCCGGCATCCGGCTGTGTACGATTGCTGTATCCCGATTCCTCCTCAGCAGACGAGCTGTGCTACACCACGGCTGCCGGCGATCACTCGGTCGGACGGTCTTACGACGGCTCGCCGACGATCGTCCAGTTCACTGTTCCCACACCCGAAGCCTCGAACTGGACCTTCACTTCCGTGGCTATCCTGATCAACGAGGTGCAGCGATTCAACGTCAGTACGGCCGCAGACAATTACGGCCAGTACGATCCCTGGATCGAGCTGTACAACCCTTCGTCAGACACAATCGATCTCTCCGGATGGAAATTGTCACACGACCAGCTGCCCGGATACGCCTTCATTTTCAGTAACGGCAACGACTCTGCAAAAATAGGCCCGCACGGACATTTGATGCTGTGGTGGGACCAGCAAGTGCAACAGGGCGTTTTGCACGCAGGACGCCTGCTACCATCTTCCGGCTGTGCGTCGCTTTTCCGTCCCGACGGAAGCGCATCCGACAATTATTGTTACATCAGTACGCAACCGGGACAGTCCTTTGGACGTCGGTCCGACGGATCCTCGAACTCCGTCATTTTCCAAGTTCCCACACCGGGTAACAGGAACTGGATCTATACGACGGATGCAGTGCTGTTCAATGAAATCCAGTCCGTAAACACGTCGACCGTCGCTGACAACTACGGTGAGTACGACCCGTGGATCGAATTGTTCAATCCAACGGTCGATACGGTGGATCTTGCCGGATGGACTATCACCAACGATGCGTTACCCGGCTATTCTTTCCAATTTGCAAATGCAAACGATTCAACGGTAATAGTACCCGGCGGACATTTGTTAGTGTGGTGGGACCAGTCTCCTCTTCAAGGAGTATTTCACAGCGATGCCACGATCCCGGCCGCAGGTTGTTTCCACCTGTACCGGCCGGACGGAACCACTTCCGACAACATCTGCTATGTGAACATCCCGGCAAATCAGTCTTACGGAAGAAGATCGGACGGATCCGTGAACTGGTTCGGATTCACCACACCTACTCCTGATGCCATGAACTGGCAGGTTACCGCGACCGACATCCTTATCAATGAGATACAGACATTCAACACCACCACCTACTTCGACACCTACGGCGAAAGTGACGCGTGGGTAGAGCTGTACAACCCGGGCAGCGATACGGTTGACTTGTCCGGATGGCACCTTTCAAACGGACTTGGAACAGTACACCATTTCGGATATGACAACGACAGCCTGGTGATGGCGCCGATGGAACATCTGCTACTCTGGGCGGACGGGGAAACCGCGGAAGGAGCAGACCACCTCGGCTTCAGTCTTCCTTTCACGGGTTGTCTGAACCTTATCAAACCGACCTTCGAACGGTCGGACTCGGTCTGTTATTCGAGCATCCCGGCCGATAACACGTACGGACGTGTTTCTGACGGGGCCGCTGCATGGGTAGTATTCACTTCACCGACTCCGGACAGCAACAACGTACAACTCAATACCGGCATAACTACTTATGATTTCACCGGACCGTTGCGTGTTTATCCGAATCCTGCCCAAGGAGGCACTGTGGTGTTCAACCGTCCGATCGGTTTCTCGCTTTACGATATGCCGGGAAAGAGGATCGGCACGTATCGGAACACCGACATGCTGGATGTCTCAGTGCTGGACGCAGGCTGTTACTTCATCGTCACAGAGGAACAAGAAGTGCTTCGTCTTGTTCTTGAGTAAAAGGGTTATCTGCGTCGGAACTCTGCCAGCACCAATGCCACGCTGATTCCGACATTCAGGGATTCGGGACGGTTGCCTTTCTCCGTTTCGAAGGACGGTATGGTGAGTTTGCGGTCGGACAATTCCTGAAGGGATGTCCGTATTCCCATGGATTCGTTCCCGAAAATGACTAATCCTTCCTTCGACAAGCCGGTGGAATAAAGATCATCGCCTCCCAAGAGAGTGCAATAAACGGGGAGATTCGTTTCCGCCTTGACCTGACTGAGGAATCCCTCCAGACCGATGGAATGAACAGGGATATGAAACAGCGATCCCATGGAAGCCTGGACGACTTTAGGATTGTAGGGGTCAACAGAATTAAGCGATGTTATCACCTGCGCGACTCCGAACCAATGCGAGACACGCAGTATGGTTCCCAGATTACCAGGGTCGCGGACATCATCGAGGAGAACCGTGAGCTTGCCGGGAAGATCACCAGCGCTTATTTCATTCCTGGGAATGACCGTGACTGCAAGCACATCCTGAGGAGTCGTCAGCGCACTGGCTTTTTCCAGATCAACGGATTTGGCTACCAGCACTTCTCCGACCCGGTCCGTAAGGCCGGCCGGTGCGGATGCCAGGTAATCTTCCGTTACGACCAACGACGGTATTTCAAATTCCGAAGCAAGGAGTTCATCAACGACCTTCCTCCCTTCTGCTATGAATAACCGGTGCTCCTCACGGAATTTCTTCTGATGCAGGGAGCGGATCTGCGCGATCCTGTTCCTTGAAAGAGTTTGCTCAGCCACGTGCGAATTCGAAAACGGTGATCTCCGGCAAGATACCGACTCGACCCGGATATCCAATGAATCCGAGGCCACGATTGACGTAAAGATGCTGGTTTTCTCGCGTGTAAAGGTCCGCCCATTCACGATATACGTATTGCACCGGGCTCCAGCGGAATCCCGGCACTTCGACGCCGAACTGCATTCCGTGCGTATGACCTGAGAGCATGAGGTCGACGTACGGATAAGAAGGCGTGACCTCAGCATGCCAGTGGGAAGGATCGTGTGAGAGCAGGATATTGACGGGAGCCGGGCTGAATCCGCTTACCGCCTTGGACATGTCACCGTATCTCCTGAAGTTCATGCGGGCGCTCCAGTTCTCCACGCCTATCAATCCGAGACGTTCTCCGTTCTTCTCCAGATATGCGTGGTCGTTCAGCAATAACTTCCATCCCATTTCCGCGTGCAGCTCCTTCATCCGCCGAAGATTATCCTCTTTCTCCTCCAACGTATCCCACCGGAAATAATCGCCGTAATCATGATTACCCAGTACCGAATAGACGCCCATAGGGGCGGATAGTGTGGACAGGACGTGCATATGCTCCAGCGCCTCGTGATGACGGTCGTTCACCAGGTCTCCGGTGAAGAAGATCACATCCGGCTTCTCGGCATGGATCAGTTCTATCGCTTTACGGAGAGGATCGGAAGACATGAAACTGCCCACGTGAAGGTCGGAGATCTGGACAGCCTTGAAACCGTGAAAGGATTCGGGCAATCCGGGAAAAGAGAGACGAACCGTCCTTACCCGGTACCTGTAGGCATTTCCCATCATGCCGTAGATCATGGATACTACCGGGACCGCAGACAGCAGTGCTCCGGCCTGTACGAGAAAGCGCAGGCGAGAGACTCGCAACGGCTCGTCAGCGGCGGAATCGGAAAAGAGCCTGTAGGTAAATGAGCCGGAATAACGGACGGCACGAAGCACATCATCGGCCAGCAGGAAGAAGCCCATCAGGAATTTGGCAAGGAAAAAAACCAGTACCAGGGAGAAAGAGTACATCCGGAAGAACTTCGGCCAGGAACGCCAGTCGGTAAATAATCCCGCCAGGACAATAGCAACGGACAATGCGGAAACGGTCAGATAACAGATCGTGAAAACACGAGTCTGTGCATCCCGGTTGTTGAAGAGCGTACGTATTCCGTAATATACATAGACGTCGATCGCCAGCATGACGACAATCAACAGAAGGATCCTTAAATTCATCGGGTACTGTTAGTATTTGACTTCGCAGGTCAGGGATGGAGACGGCGGATCGCCCACCTTCCCGAACGGGTCTTGTCGTAAGAAATGCGGTCGTGCATCCGGCTGGGACGCCCCTGCCAAAACTCGATATGATGCGGTATCAAGCGGAAACCACCCCAGAAAGAAGGGCGGGGAACGGCCTTACCGGAAAACTTCTTTTCGAACGCTATGAACCGCTCTTCAATGACACGACGGTCTTCCATGGGTTCGCTCTGCAACGATGACCATGCGCCGATCTGGCTTTCTCTGGGACGTGATCGGAAATACGTATCGGAGACACGGGCACTCACCTTTTCAACGGTGCCTTTGATGCGGACCTGACGTTGCAATTCAGGCCAGAAGAAGTTGAGGCAGGCCTTGCGTCGCTTTGTGAGCGCTCGGCCTTTGCGGCTGTGATAATTGGTGAAGAAGACGAAGCCTTTACGGTCAATGCCGCGGAGAAGTACCACACGGGCATCCGGCTCACCCGATGCGTCCGAAGTAGCCAGCGTCATGGCATTGGGCTCCTCTACACCGGCATCCAAGGCGTGCGACATCCATAACTCGAATTGCCGGACAGGATTGCTTTTTACGTGGGACTCATCCAGCTCGAATGCGGAGTAGTCCTTGCGCAAATGAAGTATTGTCTTTTTTAAGCGGGACATCCTAGGCCGATCATGCGGAAGTGTGACAAGGTGACGGGGATGACTGCAACTACTACCGGGCCTTCAGAAATTACTCGGCGACCGTAAAGATCATTCCCCCAGGATCTGGGCGGCATGTGCTTCGGTATCCACGTCGCTGATGACCTCTGCAATCACTCCCTTTTCATTGATTACAAAGGTAGTGCGAAAAACGCCTTTGTACTTCTTACCGTACAGGACTTTATCGCCCCACACGTCATAAGCAGCGACCAATTCCTTTTCGGTATCGGCTAAAAGGGTGAAGGGAAGGTCATGTTTATCGATAAAACCCAGGTGGGACTTTTCGCTGTCAGTACTGACACCCACGACTTCAAAACCCGCTTTCTTGAGGCGTGCGTAGTTGTCGCGCAGATTGCAGGCCTCCTTGGTACAACCGGAAGTATTATCCTTGGGGTAGAAAAACAGCACCAGCTTCTTTCCTTTGAAATCCTTCAAGGAACGGACCTTTCCGTTCTCATCATTGACTTTGAAATCCGGCGCCTTGTCGCCGACTTTTAATTTAGGAATGCGTTTTTTTGCTGCCATTTTATCGTTTTTAGGGATGTTTTCGAAACCTCAAATTGGGAAGTAAGTTTAGGGGACAATCAGGACGAACGCTCCGCGGGAATTGAAGTAATATTATAACAAATCCCCCCCGGGTATGTTCAGCGAACGCCCGGGCACCCTAAAACAATGGCATGAGAAGGAACTTTACCATGGAACCCGGTGTCGGACGACTATTGATTTCGGAGCCTTTCCTGATGGACACCTACTTCAAAAGAACAGTCATCCTTCTGGGTGAGCACGGAGACGACGGAACGGTAGGTTTCATACTGAACAAACCGACGGATATGGCGCTAAACGATGCGCTGGAAGACTTCCCTCCGTTCGATGTCCCATTGTATTTCGGAGGACCGGTACAGACGGATACCATTCATTTTCTGCACACGATCGGACATCGCCTTACCGGAAGCAAGGAGATCATGCCGGGTATTTTCTGGGGCGGTAGCCTTGAAATGCTCAAACTGCTCATCGAAACTCGTCAGGTCAACAAAGATCAGATTCGGTTTTATGCCGGTTACAGCGGCTGGGAACCCCATCAACTGGAAGATGAACTGAGAGGTCGTACTTGGCTGATTTCCAGTGGAAAAACAGAGTTGGCCTTTTCTGAAAAGCCGGAGCATCTTTGGGGGGAAGTGCTGCGTTCTATGGGATCGGAGTATGCCGTTTTGGCAAACTTCCCGGAGAATCCGAGCCTGAACTGACCTGTAAAAAGGGAGCATTTTGCGGTCTTTCCGAGACCTCGAAAAGCAACGAAAAGCTCTTTATTAAGGAATTCTGAAAATAAAAAAGCCCTCCTAGGAGGGCTTTTTGTCGGGGTGAGAAGATTCGAACTTCCGACCTCCACGTCCCGAACGTGGCGCGCTAACCGGGCTACGCTACACCCCGAGTGTCCGCTTTTGCGGGCAGCGAAGATACGAATTTAGGCGCTTATGGCAAGGAGGACGGGGCAGGCTTCGGAAGACCGATAAACCGGCTCCTGCAGCATCCCGAATCGGATCCTGTATGCAGTATCAAGCCAAGGGAACATTATTCACTGTCACTTCTTCCCTGCCCCGCCCCGGGGCACTATCTTTGCAGTAGTGGAAATCATATGGGGCTGACCGGATTTGACAGCTGGTCGAATGGTTCCGTAAGCATGCCGAGCGTCGTAAGTCAGGCTCGTTAATCCCGGCTTTCAAACTTCAGTTGGCAACACCAACTACGCACTTGCTGCCTAATCCAGAGATTAGCACGTAAGTTGTCTCCAGGGAACCTGCTCACCCGTTCCCTACCCGGAGGCACCGCATGGTGAGTGAGCGGTACGCACGTTCCGGGCAAGCCGCAAATCCCTTCGGAACTACGTTGACAAGTCGCCCGTCTCCGGCAGCTTGTCCGCCGACAACCAATAGGACACTAAGCATGTAGAAAGCGGTTCGATTCCCGGTTTGGACGAGGGTTCGACTCCCTCCAGCTCCACCAAAATAAAACCCTTGTGATCCAAGGGTTTTATTTTTTTCAAACTTTCTGAAATTTAGAAGGAGGAATCATCGGCTTATTTCTTCCCATTCAAAACTGACTCCACCGACTTAGCCGTGTCAAGAACAGTTTGCTCAAAGGACATGGGTTTCCAATTAAATGTGCGCATCGTATCACTAATATCCGCTTGTATGGTGTTTCCAATGAAAGGCAACATGCCCTTCGCCTCGTCATTAAATTTAGACATAAATTTCAGTAAAAAGGTCGGCGCCAGTTTGGTGCTTACTTTACTATAACCGTTTGATTTTAGTATATAGGCGATTTCTTGAATTGCATGAGGCTTGTCTGTGGTAACTATGAAACGCTTGCCGTTCGCCTTTTCGTTTTCTAAGGCTGCCACTTGAACTGTCGCTACATCTCTAACATCGGACATTACTGAAGAAGCACGAGGCAACATAGGAACCTTTCCTGAAATCATTTTCTTGAAAAAATCCATCGCCTCGTTGGCTAAATTACCAGTAAGAGTCGGACCATAAATGGGCCCGGGATTGACGACCACTAATTCCAGTTTTGTATCACCGGTTTGTCCCTTGATAAAGTCCCAAGCGCTTTTTTCAGCAAGTGTTTTACTTTTAAAATAAGCAGTTACTGTTTTCTCACTAAGATCAGTCCAACTGTTTTGACCTATTTTGACTAAACCATGTTGTCCTCCTTGCATAGCGGCTGTGGAAGAGGTAAGCACTACTCTCTTTACCCCTGACTTTTTTGCGGCTTTCAATGCCCTCAACGTCCCCTCAACCGCCGGCTTGATCAAATCATTTTCATCTTTCGGAGCTTTTACCACAAAAGGTGATGCAATGTGTAATACATAATCACACCCTTCCATTGCCTTTTCCCAACCTTCATCTTTCATCAAGTCTAATTCGCAGAAATCTAATTTTCCTTTCGGGTCTATTTCTTTTGAAATACCTTTAACTACTTCGTCGGTTTTGGAAAAACTACGTACTGAGCCCCTTACAGCGAAGCCTTTTTTCAATAGTTCGGCCGCACAATGCTGTGCTACAAATCCTGAAATTCCAGTTACCAATACTTTTTTCATTTCTTCATTTTTTTTGATTTTGAATGATAAGCCAAACTCGATGAATGTTACCGAGTTTGACTTTAGAGGGGGGATGCAACGAATTAAAGCCCTTCAATTATTACGACTCTGCCTGCTTCTGATTGCAGTTCGTTCATGCGAAGGTCCTTATAGGGCTTATACTCCTCCGAGTTGTACCATCCTTCAGCAGCTTCCATTGTAGGAAAGCGAAGAACCGCTGCCCAATTCCCATTCCAATCTCCCTCTTTTACGTTTGGTGCAGGAGTACCTGCAATCATCTGCCCTCCGTGTTTATGCAATATTGGAATTGCAAATTGAGCATAACGCTTATTAAGTTCATCCAGGCTTTTGGCCTTCATCTGAACCATAATGTAGGCAGGCTTCACCATATGCCCATTTTCGATGTTTTTTTCTTGATTTTGCATTTTTTATTCAAGTTAAATTATTACTTTTGTTTCGCAAGCAAAATTACAGATTTACTTTCAATATGCAAGTAATATTATTTTTTTAGTGACGTGGATATAAAATTTCGATGCGAATGTCCTATCACATCTGCCCTAGATATTTTAGGGGACAAATGGATATTGGTCATCATTAAGCAAATGCTGATTGAAGACAAAAAGACGTTCAAAGACTTCACTGAAAGTGATGAAGCCATTGCTACCAATATTCTTGCTGCTAAACTGAAATGTCTTGAAGAACTAGGAATTATAACCAAAACGCAGCTACCCGATAATAAAAAATCGAATATTTACCTTTTGACTGAAAAGGGCTTGGCTTTAACTCCCATTATTGTTGAACTTTCTATTTGGAGCGATGAAAATGTGAGAGAATTAAATTCAATCATGAGGGATAGCCCGGAAATAGCAATAATGAAAAGTGATAAAAATACTTTCATTAAGATGATACAGATGAATTATAGATCAAAAAACGGTTTTGAACTTAAAGGTTCATAGTTGTGAAGTCCACCGATTAACCATGAAAGATCCCGCAATAGCGGGATTTTTCATTTAAAGGTATCGCCCCGACCGGATCTGTCTCGTACCGTTTTAGCGGCAAAGGAAGTTCAAAACGGATACCCATGCTCAAAAGTCAGGGCGAATCTTTTCTGCACCTTTACAAGACCCAAACCAACGCGGCTTGAAAAGCGCTTCTGCCCTCCTCTTATCACTGCTACTTTCCGTTTCTCTCTTTGCGCAAAGTGATTTCCGCTGCGCGGTAAAGGATAGCACCACAGGAGAAGCCTTGTTCGGCGTCAGCGTCATGATCGACCGTTCCGGCCTCGGCGCATCAACGGATCCGGATGGCAATGCGTTCATTCCCGGAGTGCCGGCCGGAAACCATATTGTTTCTTTTCGCTTGGTCGGATACACCACGAAATCCGTCGATATTAATTTCATCGACGGCGAACGAACAATGACGGCCATCTTGCTCGCTTCCGTCCAAACTGAGCTGGAAGAAGTCGTTGTTTCCACCACTCGTACCAACTCACGCATCGAGGACCTGAATACGAAAGTGGAAGTACTCGGTCTTGAAGAGATGAACGAAGAAAGCGAACTGGTACCGGGCAGCATCACCAGCATCCTGGGCGACCTTTCCGTCATCACCATACAACGGACCAACGCAGTCAATGGTAACGAAGCCATCCGGCTGCAAGGATTGGATCCACGCTACACCCAACTGATGAAGGACGGGATTCCCCTGTACGGAGGTTTCTCCGGAAGCCTGGGTGTCTTGTCCATCCCCCCACTCGACTTGAAACAAGTAGAGATCATCAAAGGCTCGGCTTCCACCTTGTACGGCGGCGGTGCCATCGGAGGACTGATCAATTTCATTTCCAAAGAGCCGGTCGATTCCTCCCAACACATCGTTTCACAAAACTATACCACGCAAAACGAATACAACGCCAACAGCTTCTTCTCCGGCAAAACCGGAAAGTTCGGCTACACGATTTTCGCGGGCTACAACAGCAAAGCCGCCTACGACGTAAACAAAGACGGCTTCGCGGAAGTACCATTACACAACAACATCACGTTACATCCCCGGCTCTTCTATTCCATTTCAGATAAAACAATTTTAAAGTTCGGATGGAATTCCTCCTTCGATCATCGTGCCGGAGGCGATCTGCGGGCCATACGAGATGGTGCTGATTCGCTCCATCCTTACCTTCAAACAGAACAGGGCAACCGACATACTGCAGACCTGGAATTCTCCAGCCCGCTGGGCGAAAAGCAACTTCTGACCATCAAATCGGCAGTCAGCAGTTTTGACCGGAACATCCATCAGCCATCCTTTTACTTCAACGGTCGGCAGCGATCCGATTACGTCGAAGTAAACGACCTGCTTCACCTAGGGAATCACACCGTAGTGGTCGGTGGAAATTTTATTTCAGAAAACTTCAAGCGTCCTGATATTGATTCTTCTTACATATCGCCATACCATTACACGACCGTTGGCGCGTTCGCTCAGGACGACTGGCAATTGACTTCCCATTTATCCTTGCAGTCCGGACTTCGGTTCGACCACCACAACGTGTATGGCAACCGATTGCTACCAAGAATCTCTTTGCTTTACAAAGCGACGCACCAGTTATCTGTAAGACTTGCCAGTGGTGCCGGCTACAAGGCCCCTAACGTCTTCGATCTTTCTGACCCATCAAGCTCATTACGATTTGACGATAACAACGTCCGTGCTGAACAATCGTACGGCATCAATGCCGATATAAATTATCACGTGCTGTTATCCGATAAATTCGGACTCCAGGTCGACCAAGCATTTTATTACACGAAGATTGATCACCCGACCATGTTGGTAACAGACGCCAGCGGCGAACAACGACCGGTAAATGCCGGCTCCCATATCAATAGCTATGGAACGGATACGTATGTCCGGTTGATGTACAACGGTCTGGAGTGCTACCTGGGCTACAACCATACCGAAGCGAAGCAGGATAGCGGTGCGGCGTCAACCCATGTCGCCTTCAACCCGAACGACAAGTTCTCCACCACCCTCACCTATTCGGTGGAAGGTGTGTGGCGAACGGGCATAGAAGCCGCATGGAACGGACGACAATTCCTTCCGGGCGATGTAAGGGTTCCGAATTACTGGTTCATGGCAATGATGGTACAAAGGAACATCGGTGATTTTTCCATCGTACTGAATTGCGAAAACCTGCTTGACGAACGCCAATCGAAATTCGGACCGCTGGTGACAGGCAATGTAGAATCACCGGTTTTCCTTCCTGTCTGGGGACCGATTGAAGGCCGCGTCTTCAACCTGTCCGTAAAGTATTCCTGGTAACGACAAATTGAAACTATTTAGTTCAAAAACGGATTTAATCCGTTTCGAAACAATCATCAGAACGGATAGAAGCGGAATGCCAAAGCGGTCTCCGTTTTATGCAGCGACGCGCTGGTATTGACTTCATTCATACTTCCATAGTCCGTCTCGGTGTTTCCGATGATGAAGGAGAACTCAGCACCAAGCGAAAAGTGTTTCGAGAAAAAGTACTCTCCACCGATGACCGGAGAAAAGAAGCTGCCGGTAAGCACGTCCTCATGCTTATCATATTCAAAAGTATTTGGATTATAGTCAAAATCATCTTCTGAATGCTTGAAATATCCGTATCGGAGACCGGCGCTTAGTTTGCAGTCGGCTACAGGACGGACATAATGCAAGCCGATAACATACACGGAGGATACGGATTCCGCATCCTGATTATTCGGTGTCCAGTCATTTTCGACCGCTTGGGAATACCCGCCCTGAAATTCAATCCTGAACTTGGATAAAGGATCATAATTCAACACCAGCCGGTTAGTCGGCATATAACCGAAATCTCCGCTGTTTGCGTCAACAAGCTGAAAAATCCCGGTACGGATACCTACCCCGAAGACTCCTCCACTCGCTGCGTTACCGTCCGACTGTGCGATGGAGGAAAATGCGAATACGCCGGAAAACAGCATTGAAAGCAGTATCTTTTTCATGGAAACTTTTTTCTGTGAAAATACCGGCCTCACCTACTCGATTACAGGACGAAAATCAGTTGTCGGACAATCATTGATCAGTACGGCGCTGAACCGCATTAATCAACATGTCGTTATCTTTACAAACGATAACAATGGCTTCCGAGCGATGAAACGAATCAAATTTTTCCAAAAAACAGCGCGTTTACTTATGCTGCTGTTCGCCGGTTTCATTTCCATCTTCGCCTTGGATGTATTCGAAAACCCTGACGGGATAATTCATACAGTTGCTGCGCTGGGAATACACCTGCTTCCGACTTTCCTGATCATCGGTCTTATATTACTGTCAAGAAAAAGCGATCTCTTACCGGCCATCGCCTATATCGCTTTGGGATTCCTCTATATCTGGTGGGCTTGGGATCGGTTTCCGTTCACTACCTATATCATCATCGCCGGGCCCCTGTTCCTTGCTGGAGTCCTTCACGGAATCTGTTGGTCAAATCGCAAGTCGGTTGTCGCTTGAGCAGACGATCGGTTTTGAATCAATACCTGATGATCCGGATACTTTTCCGGCTTCCGTCTTCCAAAGACAAAATGACGGTGTAGTAACCCGGAATCAGTTCGGAGAGGTCGACCGAATGCGCGCTCCAAACTTCCTGTCGAATCAAACTACGGCCTGAAATATCGACCATATCCAATTGAAAGCGAAGGCCTGCAGGCGCCTGAAGGAACAGCCGATCTTTAACAGGATTCGGATAGATGGAAATCCCCGGTAGCAACTCGCTCTCCTTAACAGCGGCGACGGATTCCTGAAAACTGAAGTTGTCGATCGCAGCACTGCCTCCGGCACCTCCGTAATGCGGAACCAAGGCGCGGACGCCGAAATCAATGGCGGTGGTCGGCGCAGCGAAATAGTAATCGAACCGCCGCCACGCAGTGTCCCGGGAGGAGAATACCGGAGTGGAATCCATAGACACCCCATTGAGGAACAGCATGAAATGACAGGAATCACTTCCGCCCCAACGGTTCGAGCCGGCATAATCGAAGGAGAGGTGATAGATGCGTCCAACCGCAAAACCCAAGACCACCTGATGCATACCTTCGCCGGAAACCGGATTTCCTGCCATGAAACGCGCATAAACATGCCCCTGCGAAGCACGGCCGGGAATAGATGAGGGACAAAGCGGATAATTCGCTTCGTCCGGACCCGCACCGGCATTGGAGAAATTGAACCAATTGTCGGGAGGGATATTGATTTCACAGAGAGCCGTATCCCCCCAATCCTCCAGAGAGGGATTGATGAATGTCTGGGAAAAGGCTTCAGCTGTCAGCAATAAATGGAACATGACCGCTAAGACACCGGAATAAACCGAGGTATTGTTTCTGATAGAGGCCATATGGAGAAACAAGGTCAATCCTTGTCGGTAACGACCAACCGGTCGGACTTCTGCCCGGTAACTCGTAAGATATAAACACCGGCAGGGAGGCCGGAAGTGCTGAATGAATCCTTGTCTTTCGCATCCAGGACAAGCTTTCCGTCCGAGGTGAGCACTGTGAAATCGCAGGTACCCCGCAGATGAACCTCCTGTCCGGCACGGACCGGGTTCGGGAAGATATAGCCGGGCGCCTCAGGTATCAGCGAACGGAACACCGCGGTGCGAGTAATGTCCGAAGCGGCATCCACCGTAATCGTCGGAAGCGTGTCGCCGGTCTCCAGCCAATGACTGAATTCATAGCCCGGCATCGGATAGGCGGAAACCGTGACAGGTACGGAGGTGAAATAGGTACCTGACCATGGGTATACCATGGAATCCACACCCGGCAATGCTTCATTGATCAACAGGGAGTTCACGCGGATATATCCCGACCGGACGATCGAGACATCGACGGTCAGGTTGTACTTGGAGGGCAGATTAAACTGCTGCCGGACATGATCCAAAGCGACTGCAGGACGACCTATGGCATACTGTCGGAACAGATCCAACCCGTAATACCAACGCGACATGGAAAGCGGCCGTCCCCACCGCGCAATCTGATAAGGTATCACCGGTTCGAGCATGTCGCGGAAGCCGTCGATTTTTCCAAGCACATGCGACGGTTTGAAAGAGGAATTGACCAGGTCGCAATAACGGTTCACGAAAGTCTTTACGTAAGATTCGTTTTCGAAAAGATGTATGAGGATGTCGTCGTGGACAAGCAGTACCGCATACTGGAAATTATCGAGCGGCAGATAATTGAACGCATTATCGAAGTCGAATGCCAGCCACCGCCATCTCCCGTCATGGCCCAGCCTGCTGAAGGCAAGCGAATCAGGAGTACGCGTCCTCCAATACGCCTGGTTATGAGCCGAGTTGACCTTCCCCAGATAGATCGTAGCGATCCAATAATCCGTGAAATTGTCCAGGTCCATCCGCTCACCAACGTAGGCCAGCCTCGCAGAATCGTTCATGTTCTGAGCGAACAGGTAGTTACGAAGGTCCATGAAGGACTGATCGTCTCCCGTCCGGCCATGAGTCAACTGGAAAGGAGTTTCCGTGAATCCGTCGAGGTTATCCTCCATGATGATGATGGAATCCTCGTGCAGGTCATACAACCGTGACAGGTTCTCTTCATCGATCATCTCCCGGATATTGTGGATGCCCCAGAACTCGCCGTTCAGATACACCAGGGAGGGACGGTAGGCCTGCGTCTTCACATTACAGTGGTCGAGCAGCGACTGGGCCAAGGCATCCTGGCACATGGTGTTCTCCCAAGTGCTCCACTGTTCACCGTTCTGACGGAGCAGTAACCGCTTGTACTCCTTCATGACGGTACCTGTTCCGGGCTGAAGGTTATCGGGAAAGACTTCATACCTGAAATCGTCCTCGGCTGCATCGTACACCTTCTTTGCGTAAAGCCCCAGGGGCTTCTGGCCCAAGGCCCTGATGAACTGACCTTTGACGCGGATTCCGATCTCCTGACTGAGCTGCTTGCGCTTCGCTTCATCGAACAAGTCCAGGTGTGCCGGATATTCGAAAGCGGATCCACTGAGGCAATAATTACCGGTAAAAGACTTGCCTTCGAAGGTGGCGCCGGGAACATAGATACCCTTGTAATAATCGAACAAATTGGAGGGATCAGTGACCAACGAGACTACCGGAATGGGGAATCTGCCGCCCATGGCATCGGGATGAACGAAATAGGATTTGGTGGTAACCGGTCCAACGCCATAGGCCGGATGATATACCCGGGTACGCACCACGGTCTGTTTGTCGACATCCGAGAAGGGACGCTGCCAGAGTACCGGCACTCCCCCTTCCTGGTAGAACGGCGAGGTCCGCACGTAGCAATACGGAGGTGCGGCGGTATCGGCAGAAGTGACATTGATTTCCGGATAACTCGGACGAATCGTGTCATTGTGGACATGTATGGGGGACCGGTAGACCGATGACCGGTCCGTCGGTTCACTGCCATCAAGCGTATAATAAATGATGCTTCCGGGAACTGAAGAAGTGATCAACAGGTCGAAAGGAGCCGTGAAAAATCCGGAGTTAACCGAATAATCCGCCTTCAGACTACCGACTTCATCGGGGATGATGCTGAAAGGACGCTCGTTGACAGAGCAGCGGGCGGTATCCGAATGATCGCGCACCTTGAAAAAACTTCTTGTGGAATACACATCAGGTACGACCCAGGAGTAATGTTCAGCGGAGGCATCGATACCGGAGGCCAACGAATTCCACGTGGCACCGTCATCCGTCGAATACAACAAGTCTACCAGGGAAACGGCAGGTCC
>JBJOMN010000057.1:0-18788 GCA_046052345.1 Bacteroidota bacterium
GAACGTTCCAAAAAAGCATGGGAAGGCACGGAAAACATTCCCTATGTCCTTTCCGATCTCGGAGCGCTTTATACTAAACGTAAGGAATACGACAAGGCGATTTCTTGTCTGAAGCAGGGGTACGAAATCGCCCGTAATCTGGATGCAAAAAACGACATGGCTATCACCCTTCATGGCTTGGCATCCACCTACAGGCAAAAGGGCGACAGGCAAGACGCGCTAAAGTATTTCAAGGAGGCTGAAGCCGCGGCTGACCAGACCGGAGCCAAATATCTGCTGAAAGATATTTATGAGGGCCTCTCTTCCGTATATGCCGGAATGGGCGACTACGCAAGGGCTTTCAACTACCAGGAAAAACTGCTGGCAGTCAAGGATACCATCTACAACATCGACCAGGACAAAAAACTGCAGGGGGCCGAATTCAACTATCAGATCGAGAAGAAAGAGAGCCAGATCACGTTGCTCACCAAGGATCAGGAACTCAAGCAGCAGGAGATCAAGCGACAGAAGCTGGTGAGGAACGGGTTCATCGGCGGTTTCGCCATCATGGTGCTTTTTGCCGGTGTATTCTTCACACAGCGCAACAGGATCAGCAAAGAGAAAAAGCGAAGCGAGGAGCTGCTGCTCAACATCCTGCCGGAGGAGACGGCTGAGGAGCTTAAAGCCACCGGTGCCGCAAAAGCGAAAGGGTTCGACCAGGTGACGGTCATGTTCACCGATTTCAAGGGCTTCACGCATTTCAGCGAGAAGCTCACGCCGCAGGAGATCGTCAGCTACATCAACGACTGCTTCAGCGAGTTCGACCGTATCATCCTCCGTTACGGCATCGAGAAGATCAAGACCATCGGCGACGCATACATGTGCGCCGGAGGACTACCCACTCCGAATATGACCCATGCGGAAGATATCGTCAAGGCCGGCTTGGAGATGCAGGAATACATGCGACGGATGAACGGTGAAAGGAGCGCCTCAGGTCTGCCGCTGATGGAGTTGCGTGTCGGCGTACACACGGGTCCGGTCGTAGCCGGTATAGTCGGAATCAAGAAGTTCGCCTACGATATCTGGGGCGACACGGTCAACACGGCTTCCCGCATGGAGTCCAGCGGCGAGCCCGGAAAAGTGAATATTTCGGGAACGACGTACGAGCTCATAAAAGACAAGTTCATTTTCGCCCACCGCGGAAAGGTACAGGCCAAGAACAAAGGGGAGATCGACATGTATTTCGTCGAGTCCCTGGTCTGAAGATACAGGGCTTCAGCTTCCGGCGAGGACTTCTTTTACACGCGCCAAGTGCTCCTCTTTTTTCGCTTCACGGGTCGAGCGTGCCGTTTTTGTGAAGTAACGGTGGCCGCTGAGGAAATTCACCTGCAGACGGTTCCATTCCTTTTCAGAATTGATCCTGCCGGTCTCTATGAGCTCGCGGAATAAGGTCGAGCCGATAGTGAAAAAATCGTCCCTCCCCAGGTAGTCGAGGTCGGCGTCACAAAGAATCTGCTCCAGCTTCGTAGAAGGATGTTGCGGATAACGCGTCGAGAGGATCATTTTGCGGATGATTTCAATCTCTTGGGCGGAGAAGCCGTAGCCCGGCAATTCCTTTACTGCCAGTTCACCGCCCACGATTTCGTGGTTGTATGCGTCATACAGAAAGCCGATGTCGTGGTACAATGCGCCGGCTTTTAACAGCTGCAATTCATCGTCTGTCACTTCCTCGCTTCGGCCGATCCGTTCCACCGCCTCGAGGACATCGAGCGTGTGGTGCAGTCCGTGATAATAGAGGTGGGAGGGAAGTCCCTGTTTCAGCTTGGCGAGCACATCTTCACGCAAACGCTCTATCTGTCGGGTGCCTGCGGCAGAGGCGGCAGTTGCCTCTGATGGTCCGGGGAATGCGTTCTTCAGTACTTTTTCCCGGAGCAATTCGGTGGTGTAGGGTTTTATCATGAAGTCGTTCATTCCTGCAGCGGAGCATTCATCGATTTCTTCCCGGGTCACATTGGCGGTCATCGCGCAGATACGGATGTTGCGCTTGGCGGTATCTTCCAATTTGCGGATCCGTCGGGTGGCTTCATAGCCGTCCATTTCAGGCATCTGGATGTCCATGAAAATAAAGGAGTAGTCCTCTTTTTCCAGCATGTCCAGGGCGGCCTGTCCGCTGACGGCGACATCCACTCTTATGTCCGGGAACAAGTCCTGCAGGCTGTCTACGGCCACCATCTGGTTGAATTCGTTGTCTTCAACCAGCAGGATCTTCATGCCCGTCAGATCGTATTCCTTGCCGTCCTCATGGGTGTTTTTCTCCCCGGGCTTTTCACAGACGGTGTAAGGGATGGTGAAGAAAAAGTCAGAACCCTGTCCGGGAGTGCTTGCGACTTGCAATGCTCCGCCGTGCATTTCAACGAGCTGTTTCGAAATGGTGAGACCGAGTCCGGTACCCCCGAATTTGCGGGTGGTGTCCGAGGAGGCTTGGCCGAAGCTTTCGAAGATGGTGTCCAGCTTGTCGGCCGGAATGCCGATTCCTGTATCCTTTACGCTGAAGCGGATGCGCACACTGTCCTTCACCTTCTCTTCGACCGAAAGGGAAATGGTCACGCTTCCCTTTTCGGTGAATTTGATAGCGTTTCCGGCCAGGTTCATGATGACCTGGGTGATGCGTGTCTCGTCTCCAAGCACATATTCCGGGACATTGGGGTCGATCTTCGTTTCCAGACCGATTCCTTTTTCCTGGGCTTTCAGGCTGAGTATGGTATGTACGTTCTGTGTGGCGTTGACCAGCGGGAAGGGAACGGCTTCCAGTTCCATCTTTCCGGACTCTATCTTGGCCAGATCGAGGATGTCGTTGATGATTACCAGCAGGTTATGTCCGCTCTTCTGGATGACCCGTAGGTATTTGTCTTGTTGTTCGTTCAGCTGTCCCTTCAGGAGAAGGTTGGTCAGGCCGACGATAGCGTTCATCGGTGTCCTTATCTCATGGCTCATATTGGCCAGGAACTGCTGCCTGAATTTCTGGGTCTCCAGCAGGTGGTCCCGCGTCTCGGACAGTTCGTCGTTCGTGCTCTTGAGTTCACGCAGGGTCTGATTCAGGGCTGCAGTGCGCTCTTGTACTTTCTGCTCGAGTTTCTCTTCCCGGGTGCGTGCCTCGCGAAGGGCGGTCTCGTTCGAACTGCGCAGTCGCTCGAAATTGATACGGAAGATATTCACCACCAACTGAGGGTGTTCCATCGAGAGGCGGTAGAACATTTCACGGGGTATTTCCATGGTCCGGAGTCCTTCGGCGGCGACGAGTGTGGCAGAGGCCGAAGCTTCTGCCAGGAAACTCTCCCCGAGAATGGCCATGGGTCCAGCCTCGGCCAGCAGGACGTCTTCGTTGTAGATCAGTACTTTGCCTTCCGTTACCAGATACAGCGCTTTGGGTATTTCTCCCTTACGTACCAATACTTCTCCGGCGGCGTAGGAGGTGACTCGACTGTCCTCCAGGATCTTGGCTACCATCTTCGGCTCCAACCCTTTGAAAAGAAGGCTTTCGCCAAGTTTTGTCTTCAACGAGTCGGTCATAAGCGGAAGTTTGTTTTATTGAATACGATGCGGGCCGTGCAGCGTAAGCGGATATTCGAGTGTCAAAGGACCAAAATAGTTTTTTTTGAGAAGAAATACGAGTAAAATTTATGGACAATACGCTCAAAACTTGACCTCGGCAGTCGTGGTTTGCCGTTGGTTTTTCAGCCTTTAACTTGTACGTTTGACCGCGTTAAAAAACATTACGTTCGTTAGCGGAATCCATGGGAGCCGGTTCACTCATCTTACTGATAATCTGCGGTGTCGCCTTTGCCGGTGGAGGTATTCTCCTCTCCAGGGTGTTGGCGCGTACGTCCGTCAACCCCCAGAAGGGAGAGGCTTACGAGTGCGGAGTGCCTACCCAGGGCCGGTCCTGGATCCAGTTCAACGTCGGTTATTACCTCTTCGCCATCCTGTTCCTCATCTTCGACGTGGAGTTGGTTTTTCTTTATCCTTGGGCAGTAGTGGTCAAAGAGACCGGCTGGTTTGCTTTCGCTGAAATCGTGATATTCCTGTTCATCCTGTTCCTCGGGTTTCTTTACGCACACAAGAAAGGAGCGCTGCGATGGATGTGAAGAAGCCGCTGGATCCGTTTCCCGGACAGGTGCATCAGACGCCCGGCGGAGGCATTCTCACCGGAACGTTGGACGACGTCATCAATTGGGCCCGCTCGAATTCCCTTTGGCCGTTGGTTTTCGGGACTTCCTGCTGTGCGATAGAGATGATGTCTACGGCATCGGCCAAATACGACTGGTCCAGGTTCGGATTCGAAGTGGCGCGCGCCACTCCGCGTCAGGCCGACGTCATCATCATCGCTGGTACCATCGTCAACAAGATGGCGCCGGTGCTGAAGCGTCTCTATGACCAGATGGCCGAGCCCCGCTATGTCATTGCCATGGGGGCCTGTGCCACCTCAGGCGGACCGTTCTTCTACAATACCTATTCGGTCGTCAAGGGTGCGGACCATGTCATCCCCGTCGATGTCTATGTCGCCGGCTGTCCTCCTAGGCCGGAGGCCCTGCTGCATGCCTTGTTGACCCTCCAAGCAAAAGTGAAATCCGGAGCTCCGCGTGAGAAGATCATGGTCGGAGAGCCTTTCTCAAAGACCAAGCAGTGACCAACGAAGAGATAAAATCAATCGTCGGCGAGTACACGCCTGCGGCCACCTTCGAAGAATCGGGTGCGTGGCTTCAAATCCATGTGTCCGCGGCCGATTGGTTGCCATTGGCAGGAGCTCTGCGAAGCCATTCTTCGCTCGATTTCGATTATCTCTTCTGTGTGACCGGTGTGGACTGGAAGACTTCTCTGTCGGTAGTTTATCATCTTACTTCCCGAAAGCACGGACATGTCGTCGTCGTGAAAGTCAAGATAGATGACCGTGAGCATCCCGAGGTGCCGACTGTCTGCGGCATCTGGCGAACCGCAGAATTCCATGAACGTGAAGCCTATGATCTTTTCGGCATCCGTTTCCATGGTCATCCCGACCTGCGCAGACTTTTCCTCACCGAGGAATGGAACGGCTGGCCTTTGCGCAAGGATTACGAGGACCCGGTCAACATGATCAAATTGTAATCCTTCACTCACCCGTCCTTACCCAGTAATATCATCCTCCGATGCTCCAGGAAGTAGCTACCACCGAACAAGGCGATCTCGTCATCAACGTGGGCCCGCAGCATCCGTCCACGCACGGAGTGTTGCACCTGGTGATCACCATCAATGGCGAGACCGTGAAGAAGGTGGAGCCGCATCTGGGTTACATCCACCGTTCCATCGAGAAGATGTGTGAAAGCCTCTCGTACCGTCAGTTCATCTACAGCACGAGCAGGATGGATTACCTCTCCTCCCATATCAACAACCACGGCTGCGCCCTGGCGGTGGAGCAGGGGCTGGGTGTGGAGATACCTCCCCGTGCCCGTGCCATCCGTATCCTGATGTCTGAGCTTACACGACTGGCTTCTCACCAGTTGTGGTGGGGTGCCATGGCCATGGACGTCGGTGCGATCACTCCCTTCTTCCATGCCTTCCGCGAGCGGGAGATGATCAACGACATCATGGAAGAGACCTGCGGTGCCCGTCTTACCATGAACTACATGGTGCCCGGCGGAGTCATGTTCGACCTGCATCCGGATTTCGTTCCGAAGACCAAAGACTTCCTGCGCTTCTTCAAATCGAAGATCGACGAGTACGACGAGCTGGTGACCGGAAATATCATCTTCCAGGAACGTATGAAAGGAGTTGGATACATCTCCGCCGAGGACGCTGTCTCCTACGGTTGCACCGGGCCGGTACTCCGCGCCTGCGGTGTTTCCTGCGATATACGTAAAACCGCCCCTTACGAAGGTTACGATCAATTGCAGTTCAACGAGGTTTTGGAGACCGGCGGAGACTGCTTTGCCCGCTACCTGGTCCGGATGCGGGAGATGCGCGAATCCGTATCCATTATCGAGCAGCTCATCGACCGGATTCCGGAAGGTGATTTCCAGGCGAAGACCAAAGCCGTGCTGAAGCTTCCCAAAGGCGATTACTATTCGCGTGTGGAAACCGCACGCGGCGAATTTGGTGTGTACATCATCAGTGAGGGCGGCATGACGCCTTACCGTATCAAATTCCGTTCCCCCGGGTTCTCCAATCTTTCCGCACTCGACCATATGTCCCGCGGCGGCAAGATCGGCGACTTGGTGGCCATCATGGGTTCCCTGGACCTTGTCATTCCCGATATCGACCGCTGATTATCCTAAAAATCCTCCATGCTCAGCATATCAGGCATAGCAGACCACCTTCATCAATGGCTGAACTCCACCTTCAGTCCGGGCTTGTCCCTGTTGATGGAGTTTGTCATCGTCGGCACATTGGTGCTCGGCTTCTTCGCTTTCCTCGGCCTGGTGCTGGTCTTCATGGAACGCAAGGTGTCCGCCTACATGCAATTGCGTGTAGGACCGAACCGTGTAGGATTCAAGGGTACCGCACAGACCCTTGCCGACACCATCAAACTCGTGGTCAAGGAAGGCCTGGTGCCGGACGGTGCTGACAGGTTCCTTTTCAATTTCGCTCCTTTCCTGGTGCTCATCGCATCGATGTTGCTGATGGCGCCGATCGCCTTCGCAAGCGGCTTCCAGATGTGGGACGTAAACATCGGGGTGCTTTACATCACGGCGGTCTCCTCCATCAGTGTGATCGGCGTACTCATGGCCGGATGGTCGAGTAATAACAAATACTCATTGCTCGGAGCCATGCGTAGCGGAGCACAGATCGTCAGTTATGAGTTGTCGGCCGGTTTCGCCATACTCACCATCGTCATCCTCGTCGGCAGCCTGCGGCTGAGCGACATCATCGCTTCCCAGCAGAACGGCTGGTGGATCTTCAAGGGGCATATTCCCGCCCTGATCGCCTTCGTGCTCTACATCATCGCGGTGACGGCGGAGACCAACCGTGCTCCGTTCGACCTTGCGGAGGCTGAATCGGAACTCACGGCGGGATTCCATACGGAATATTCCGGTATGCGATTCGCCCTGTTCTTCCTGGCGGAATACGTGAACATCTTCATCGTGTGTGCCATCGGGGCCACCCTCTTCCTGGGCGGGTGGATGCCGCTGCACATCGGCAACTGGGAAGGGTTCAATCACGTCATGGATTATATCCCTTCCTCTTTATGGTTCATGGGCAAGACCTTCTTCCTCATCTTCCTCATCATGTGGTTCCGCTGGACATTTCCGCGCCTGCGTATCGACCAGCTGCTCAACCTGGAGTGGAAGTATCTCCTTCCCATCAGTCTCTTCAACCTGTTGCTGACCACTTTCATCGCCCTCATGGGTTGGCATTTCTGATATCCGAACGATTAAAATGTCCTTCATCCTCGATTATATCTCCACGGTTTACAAAGCGGTCCGCTCGCTCCTCATCGGCATGCGGAAGACCGGGTATTATTTCACGCACCACAAGGAGATCATCACCCAGAACTACCCCGAGAACCGGGAAACCCTGAATCTTCCGGAACGTTTCCGCGGGGAAGTGGTCATGACGCATACGGATGCCAACGAACATCGGTGCACGGGCTGTACGGCCTGTGAGCTGGCTTGCCCGAACGGCACCATAAAGATCGTGACCAAGTTCGACATGACTCCGGAGGGGAAGAAGAAGAAGGCGTTGGACACCTTCGTCTATCACCTTGAGCTCTGTACCATGTGTAATCTCTGTATCGAGGCCTGTCCGACCAGTGCCATCAAGATGGCGCAGTCGTTCGAGCACAGCGTATATGACCGCAGCCAGCTGACCAAGAAACTGAACCGGCCCGGTTCCAAACTCATGGAGGGCGTCGAATGAGCAATACTGCCGTCGCATTCTATGTAATCGCTGCGGCCGTCCTGGGGACGGCCCTGGTTTCCGTTCTTTCCAGGAACATCTTCCGTTCAGCGGTCTTTCTTTTGTTCTCACTCATCGGCATCGCGGGCATCTACCTGCTGATGGGCCAGGAGTTCATCGCTGCGGTACAGACCATCGTTTATGTCGGCGGTATTGTCGTGCTGATCATCTTCTCGATTTTCCTGACGCAGCAGGCAGGAGTCCTGCTTCCCGCTCCCCTGAAAAGACGCACAGTCTTCTCGGCGATTGCTTCACTCTGCGGTTTGGCGCTTCTGCTGCTGCAGTTGACGGTGCATCCCTTCCGGCAGGAGCCTGAGGCAGGAATCGATGCCGGCATGCGTGCTATCGGTAAAGCAATGTTGTCCGCCGATGCGGGTGGTTATGCCCTTCCCTTCGAGCTTGTCAGCATCCTGCTGCTGGCAGCCATGATCGGCTGCATCGTCATAGCCCTTAAACCCAATTCGAACGCGTCATGAACGAAGTCCCGCTGAGTCACATCCTCGTCCTGAGCACTTCGCTGTTCTTCATCGGCATGTTCGGTTTCATTTCCCGCAGGAACCTGGTGACCATCCTGATGTCCCTGGAGCTCATCCTGAACAGTGTGAACATCAATTTCGTAGCGTTCAACACCTATCTGTGGCCCGCCAAGCTGGACGGCGTATTCTTCACGCTGTTCATCATCGCCATCGCAGCCGCAGAGGCCGCTGTCGCCATCGCCATCATCATCCATCTCTACCGCCATTACCGGTCCATCGATGCCGAGGACGCGGACACCTTGCGTTTCTGACCGACTGAACCATGAACACATCCGCCTCCGCTGTCTGGATTCCGCTGCTGCCGCTGATCTCCTTCCTCGTACTGGGCCTCTTCGGCAGGCGCCTGCCCGAAAGGTCTTCGGGTTATCTGGCAACCGTCGTCCTGCTGGCAGCCACCGTACTTGCTTTCCGGGAGGCTGCCGGATACTTCTTGCAAAGCGGGAAAGATGCTGCAGGAATCTATCGTGCAGCGGTTCCGTTAAAGTATGTATGGCTGCAGTTCGCCAACGGCTTGTCCATCGACATGGGAATCCTGATCGATCCGATTTCCGCCATGATGCTGGTGGTGGTCACCTTCGTGTCGCTCATGGTTCATATTTTCTCATTGGGTTATATGAAAGGGGAGGAGCGATTCAGCACGTATTACGCTTATCTGGGATTGTTCACCTTTTCCATGCTGGGGCTTGTACTCTCAGTTAATCTTTTCCAGATTTATATGTTCTGGGAATTGGTCGGTGTTTCGTCTTTTTTGCTGATCGGTTTCTACTACGACCGGCCTTCTGCCATCGCCGCCGCCAAAAAAGCGTTCATCGTCACCCGCTTTGCCGATCTCGGATTCCTGATCGGCATACTGGTTCTTTCAGGGGCTTCCGGCACACTTGATTTCCAGACACTGATAGCGCGGCTGACGGATACCACCTCGGAGGGTTTCCGCAATATGGTGGCAGGGTCATTTCTAGGCATATCCACGCTGACATGGGGACTGGTATTGGTCTTTATGGGCGGTGCCGGCAAGTCAGCCATGTTTCCGTTACATATCTGGCTTCCTGATGCCATGGAAGGTCCTACCCCGGTATCTGCACTCATCCATGCGGCTACCATGGTGGTGGCAGGTGTGTACCTGGTAGCCCGATTGTTTAACGTATTCGCACTGACAGATCCCGCTGCTTTGGAGGTCGTGGCCTGGACTGGGGCGATTTCCTCCTTGTTTGCCGCAGTCATAGCTTGCACCCAAACGGACATAAAACGCATTCTGGCCTATTCCACCATGTCCCAGATCGGTTACATGATGTTCGCGCTGGGTGTCTCCGGCGGATGGGGCGAGGTCTCGCACGGTTTCACGGCCGCTAATTTCCACCTCTTCACCCATGCCATGTTCAAGGCACTGCTTTTTCTGGGTGCAGGAATGGTGATACATGCGGTACACAGCAATGAGCTTCAGGATATGGGCGGTTTGCGCAAACGCCTTCCTCTTACGCATGTCACCTTCCTTATCGCTTGTCTGGCGATTGCCGGCATTCCCCCTTTTGCGGGTTTCTTCTCCAAAGAAGCGATCCTGCATGCGGCGCACCTGACGCATCCGTCGATCTATTGGATAGGAATCATTACCGCGGCGCTCACTGCATTCTATATGTTCCGTCTGTATTTCGGTATCTTCTGGAGCCGACCCGATTCTCACGCGAACGAAGCACACGGTCATCATGGTCATGAGGGAGACCTCTTTCAGAAACTTCCATTGGTGCTGCTTGCGGCTGCTTCCGTGGTTGCCGGGTTCATACCGTTCGGAGAGTATGTCGGCGCTGAAGGGAAGCCCGTGGAGCTTCATACCGATATCGCGTTTGCCGTATTGCCGGTCGCATTGTCCGTGGCAGGCATTCTGCTGGCCGCGATGTTCTATCTCAGGGCAAACAGCCGGCCCGACACCATATCCGCTTCTTTCGGCAGCTTCTATCGTGCCGCCCGCCGCAAGTTCTATATCGACGAGCTGTACTTGTTGGTCACCAAAGGGTTTCTCTTCCGGTTTGTAGGGAATTTTGCTGCATGGTTCGACAAGACAGTCATCGACGGTCTTGTCGACACATTTGGCGTAGCGGGCGAGACCGGCTCCGAGTCCGTCAGTGAATTGCAGAGCGGAAAAGTGCAGCACTATGCCGCGTGGTTCCTTGCCGGAGCCTTGTTGCTCATCGTCGTTTTCATCTACTTCCATTGAACCGTCGCGCATGAATCTTTCTTACCTCTTTCTGCTTCCTGCCGCCGCTGCTCTCGCCGTGGCCTTCACGCGTAACGCGGCACAGGCCCGGATGACCGCCTTGACCGGTGCGTTGTTGCAGCTGTTGCTCGTGGGAAAGCTGATGTTTGAATTCATGTCTGTCGCTCCCGGGGAATTTGCGTTCGTGCAGCGTTTTGCATGGTTTCCGTCGCTTCACATCGACTATTCGGTCGGTGTCGACGGTATAGCGCTGGCGATGATCGCTCTGACTTCCATGGTAGTGCTCGCCGGCGTGCTTGTTTCCTGGAATGTCAGCAAGATGTCCCGGGAATTCTTCCTGCTGCTGATGTTGCTCAGTGCCGGGGCTTATGGCTTCTTCGTTTCCATGGACCTGTTCCTGCAGTTCTTCTTCCTGGAACTGGCAGTGATCCCCAAGTATCTCCTCATCGGTATCTGGGGCAGCGGTCGAAAGGAATACAGCGCCAACAAGCTCGCCCTGATGCTGATGGGCGGCTCTGCGCTGGTATTCGTCGGGCTGCTCGGCGTCTACTTCCGCTCCGGCACTTCGGTGTCGTTCGATTGGATGGCGGCAAGCGGATCCGTCATGCCGGTCAAAGACCAGCTCTTCTTCTTTCCGTTCCTTTTCATCGGCTTCGGTGTCTTCACGGCACTGTTCCCCTTCCATACCTGGGTTCCGGACGGACACTCCAGCGCTCCGACGGCGGCTTCTATGTTCCTGGCCGGCATCTCCATGAAGCTCGGCGGATACGGTTGCCTTCGCGTAGCGATGTATCTCATGCCGGAAGCGGCTCAATACTATTACCTGTGGATCATCGTCCTGGCGACTATTGCCGTCTTCTACGGCGCCTTCGCAACGATGATGCAGACGGATCTCAAGTACATCAATGCCTATTCCTCGGTGAGTCATTGCGGTTTCGTGCTGCTCGGTATCGGGATGATGACACGATCTTCCATCCAGGGTGCCGTGCTTCAGATGGTTTCTCACGGACTTATGACGGCGCTTTTCTTCGCTGCGATAGGTATGCTGTACGAGCGGACACATACACGCAAAGTGGCTGAATTGGGCGGAGTCATGAAGAGCATGCCCTTCGTGTCAGCCTTGTTTTTCCTTGCCGGTCTGTGCTCCTTGGGGCTCCCCGGCCTTTCGGGCTTCGTCTCCGAGATGACGGTTTTCGTCGGTGCTTGGGAGCGGGCTGAAACCGTTTATCGTGTGCTCACAGTGCTCAGTTGCATGTCGATAGTGGTCACCGCGGTCTATATTCTACGTGCTCTTGGTAAGGCGATCATGGGTGCTCCCGTCAACGAAGCTGCCGCTCATTTCAATGACGCGTCCTGGAACGAGCGAGCCGCATCCCTCGTCCTGATGGCCGGCATCCTTGTCATTGGCCTTACTCCCTTCCTGCTCAACGACCTCATATTGCCGGGAACCGAAAAGATCGCGCAACAGCTGCAACGAATACTTCTTCCTCTCTGATCATGACCGAACTCCTGCACTTCATGCTTCCCGAGCTGGGATTGACGTCCCTGATCTTCATCCTGCTCTTTCTTCGTATCAGCGGACGGATGGAAGCATCAGGTGCCGTTTGCGGTCTGATGAACATCCTGTACCCGCTGCTCGGCCTTTTGATGGTATTCGCGGGGCCCTCGGAAGGCACCATGTTCGGCGGAATGATGGTCAGCTCACGCCTGATTGCCTTCGAGAAACTTTTACTGCTGGCCGGTGCATGGATTGTAAGCCTCTCCGCCACTCCTTGGATGAAGGGGCATCGACACCCTGCAGAATTCCATATGTTGATGCTTTCCTCGCTCTTGGGCATGTTCTTCATGCTTTCTGCGGGGGATCTGCTGATTTTCTACCTGGCCCTGGAGCTGTCTTCGATACCGCTTGCCGCATTGTGCAATTTCGACCTTGACCGTCGTACCAGCGGAGAGGCCGCCATGAAGATGATTTTCTCATCGGCACTTGCCTCCGGCATCCTCCTTTTCGGGATTTCCCTTATCTATGGCACCTGTGGCACGCTGTCTTTCTCCGCGCTGCCTTTCGTTCTGGACGGTTCCCCGTTGCAGCTGACGGCATTCCTGCTGGTCTTCACGGGATTCGCCTTCAAGTTGTCCGTAGTCCCTTTCCATTTCTGGACGGCAGATGTCTACGAGGGTGCACCGGTGCCGGTGACCGCTTTCCTTTCCGTAATCTCGAAAGGATCGATGGCCTTCGTGTTCGTCAACCTGCTCTACACGGCCTTCGGGGCGCTCTCGGATACTTGGTACGCAGCGGTTACCTTTTTCGCCGTTCTTTCCATGACTGTCGGAAACCTTTTTGCCATCCGGCAGGAGAATCTGAAGCGGCTGTTGGCGTTCTCTTCTATCGCGCAGATCGGATATCTGCTCATCGGCATTTCCGGCAGCTCGGCCGAAGGAATGTCTTCCGTCATCTACTTCGTATTGGTTTACGTGTTTTCCAATCTGGCTGCATTCACGGTGCTCACGGCGGTTTCCGCTTCCACCTCCCGGGAGACCGTCTCCGGACTTCGCGGATTCCATTCCACGAATCCGATGCTGGCATGGGTGATGGCGCTGGCCCTCTTCTCATTGGCAGGTATACCACCCACCGCCGGATTCTTCGGTAAATTCTTCCTGCTGACCGCCGGTGCAGCTAAATGGAACACTCCGGTGCTGGTGCTGGCTGCACTCAATATGATAGTTTCCTTGTACTACTATCTGCGCATCATCAGGGCCATGTTCATGGAGGTCTCGGATGAACCCGCCATACGCCTGAGTCCGCTGCCTGCCGTGAAGTTGGCACTTCTTCTCTGTGTGGCAGGTATCCTTGTGACAGGATTCTACGCACCTGCCTACGAGTGGATCCGCTCCCTGAGTTTCGGCATGTGAACCTGATTCAAGCAACCCTTTCTTTTACGCTCATGGCCATCAATCAGAACCATCCCTTTGAAGACCTGGACGGCATTAAATGTGCTGTCGTCGAAAAAAACGTTTCGTCGGACCGAGCAGCCTTCCTGAAACAGTTGCTCGAACTTAACGGTTACACCGTGGTTGTGGTTCCCGTAGCAGCCAAATCGGCTCCTCCCGCTGCAGAAGGGGAGGTTACGGCTCCTCCGCCTCCTCCTTCCGCATTCACCATCGGTGTGACCGATGTCTCCTTCAATGCGACCAATGCGGTTTTCGGCCGACTACTCCGGACTGCCGATGGCAGAGTCGTTACGCGTGATTATTGGTTGCAGCGTTCTGTCGTTTCAGACGACTCGACGCCCTATTTCAGCGGACGCTGAACCCGAAGCCTTCACAGTGGCAGCTCCGTTTGCTCAGGCAATAGCCTGAAGCTTTTTCGGTGAAAGGAGCAGGCTCCGTGCTCCGCAATGGCCTTTCGGTGGACAGCGGTTCCGTATCCTTTGTTTTGTCCCCAGCCGTACATCGGAAATTCCCTGTCCAGTCCTTTCATGAAATCATCACGATAGGTCTTGGCCAGAATGGACGCAGCTGCAATGGACAGGTATTTTGCGTCACCACCGATGATGCAACGGTGAGGAATGGCCGGATAAGGTTTGAAACGGTTTCCGTCGACCAGTAGCAGTCCCGGCCTCTCCTTAAGTCCGTCAATGGCTTTGTGCATGGCAAGCAGCGAGGCGTTAAGGATATTGATCCTGTCTATTTCCTCCACATCCACGGAGGCTACGGACCAGGCGATTGCGTGCTGAAGAAGATGTTTTCTGAGCTCGTTCCTGTTTTTTTCCGAAACCTGCTTAGAGTCGTTGAGTTTTGGGTGCCGGTAATCGTCCGGAAGAATGACGGCTGCTGCAAAGACGGGCCCGGCCAGGCAACCTCTGCCGGCTTCGTCGCAACCGGCTTCCAGGAGCTCCTTTTGGAATCTTCTTTTCAGCATGCCATTCAGTCTTTCGTTTCCAATGTTCGCAATATGCTTTTCCAAAGGCTTTCCGCTGTTGCATCCCAGGAGAATCGTGCGCTTCGCTCGAGTCCTGCAATTGCAAGCCGTTGTCTCAGGGCAGCGTCCTTGTAGATGCGTGTCATGGCATCGGAAATGGAATCGATGTCGAAGGGATCTGCCAACAATGCCGCATCACCCGCCACTTCCGGCATGGAAGTCACGTTGGACGTGATTACAGGCACCCCGGACCGCATTCCTTCCAAAATGGGGATTCCGAAGCCTTCGAAGTTAGAGACATAGGTGACGGCGAATGCCGCAGCAGTCAAGGCATGGAGATCCACCTCTTCCAATCTGCCGGTGAAGATCACTTCGGATCGGTGGCTCATCGCCTGCAGGGCCTCTTCCATTTCCGGGGTCCACCATCTCTTTATGCCTGCAAAAACCAATTTCATCGACGTGTCATTTTCCTCCCGGAAGCGTTCGAAGGCCTTGAGCAGGTTGACGATATTCTTGCGTCGGTGAATAGCGCCGATGAAAAGGAAAAAAGGATTTCCGTCGGTCCAACGTTGACGGGTGGCTCCGGCTATTGAGGAGGCTACAGGATGGAATCCTTCGTTCACGCCGTTGTACACTACATCGATTTTCGATTCGGGTACTGTGTATTGCCGAGCGATGTCTTTCCTCGAGAATTCGGATACGGTAGCGATTCGGGTTGAGCGCAGGGCATATTTGGGAAAGAAGTGTCGATAATAGGCCCGGGTAGAGAAGGGAAGATCCTTCGGGTAATGTTCGAAGTTGATGTCATGGATGACCGTAAGCGTGGGTATGTCGGCGGATAACGACATATATCCGTCGGGCGAAACAAAAACGTCCGGATTTAGCTTGCGGAAGATGCGTGGCAGGGTCTTTTCGTACCAGAGGTACCACAGCAACGGGTGACGTGCCGGAAGACCTGCGTAAATTCCTGTCACGTTAGGGCTACTGACGTAGGAAGGGTCGAACGGGCGGTCGAAGATGAAGAAGAACTCGTGTTCGGGATGCGAGGCGGTGATTCGGCTGAATGCCTCCTTGCAGAAGTAGCCGATTCCTTCCAGTTGCCGCGGGAGCAACATCCGTGTATTGACCGCGATTCGCATGGCCTCGAATTTACGAAGTAAAGGGCCATGAACTGCATCCGCTTCGGCTGATTCCTGTTGAAAACGTGCTGAAACCTTTGCCGGATTGACGGTGAGCAGGTCCGCGTATCGGTTAAATTTGAGGACAATGAGATTCGAGCGCCCAATAGCCCTTCAGGAGCTTGCTTTGTTGACGGAATCACGTGTCATCGGGGATGCTGCTGCGTCGGTGGAAGGCATCAATGAGATCCACAAGGTCGAACCGGGCGACATCACCTTTGTCGATCATCCGAAGTATTATGACAAGGCGTTGCAGTCCGCAGCGACCTACGTCATCATCAACAAGGAGGTTCCTCCTCCTGTCGGCAAGTCGCTGCTCTTTTCGGAGGATCCGTTCGCCGCTTATACCGCTATCGTAAGGCGCTACCGTACCTTCGAACCCAGTAGCTCTCCTGTCAGTGCTACCGCGCAGATAGGAGAGGGTACGGTTTTGCAGCCCGGCGTCTTTGTCGGCCACCATGTCCGGATCGGACGGAACTGTCTGATCCACTCCAACGTGAGTATTTACGACCATACGGTCATCGGTGACGATGTCATCATCCATGCCAATACCGTCATCGGTGCCGATGCTTTCTATTTCAAGCGGCGCCCGGAGGGATATGACAAGATGTATTCCTGCGGACGCGTAGTCCTGGGTGACCGCGTCGAGATCGGCGCCAACTGCACGATTGACAAAGGTGTCTCCGGTGATACGGTCATCGGGGACGGGACTAAGCTGGACAACATGGTCCATATCGGGCACGATACGGTCGTAGGCAGGAACTGTCTCTTTGCTGCCCAGGTCGGAGTTGCCGGTGTGGTCACCATCGAAGACAACGTCATCCTTTGGGGACAGGTTGGTGTGCAGAAGGATCTGACGATCGGTGCGGGTGCTGTCGTGCTGGGTAAGGGAGGTGTCACCAAATCGATTGAAGGCGGTAAGACCTATTGGGGTGTGCCAGCCACTGATGCCAGGGAAAAGATGAGGGAGATCGCCCTCTCGAAACGTTTGCCTGAATTGTTCGGAAAAACCGGAGGCGCATGAAGGCGGTAGGGAAGCAGGGTACCGGTCATTCCATCGCCGAAACCGGCGATACGCTGCTCGCCGAACTCGGCGCTAAGAAACTTCAGCTGCACTGGCTGCTGCAGATCACCAAGGCCATCAATTACGATTTCTCTACCAAACAACTGCTGGATGTGTATGAGCATGTCCTGTGCAGCCAGCTGAAGGTGGAGAAGCTCGCACTTTTCATCCGGGAGCCGGAATGGAAATGCGCGCTCCTGTGCGGTACGGACAAGTCTTTTTCGGATGTGGATGTGGAGCGTATACTTTCCGAACTTCGGAAACTCCATGACCTGGAAACCGAGTCGGAGCTTTGGGTAAGCACTTTCGATTCCATACTTCCCGTCCATCATAAGGACCAATTGATTGCGTATGCCCTGGTGGGAGGCCTCACTCACAGTGTGATTCCCAAGCGCAACGAGCTGATCCCGTTCATACAGACCATCACGAACCTGATCGTCGTTGCCATAGAGAATCATCACGTGGCTTCTGAGAAGATCCGTCAGGCGGCCATGCGCAGGGAGCTGGAGTTGGCGGCGCAGATGCAAAGTATCCTGTTTCCGGTCAGTCTGCCGGACACCGACGATTACCGGCTTTCCTCGATGTACCTGCCACACCAGGAAGTTGGCGGTGACTATTATGATTTCATACGGTTGAACGAGGAGGAATTCGTAGTCTGCATGGCGGATGTTTCCGGTAAGGGCATACCGGCCGCGCTTCTGTGTTCCAACTTCCAGGCGAACCTGCATGCCCACGTCCATGTAGAGTCGTCGCTTTCCTCGCTGGTGAGGCTGTTGAACCGCAAGGTCTTCGCCAGTGCCAAGGGGGAGAAGTTCATCACGTTCTTCATTGCAAAGTACAATGCCCGTACCCGGGAAATGCACTATGTGAATGCAGGGCACAACCCTCCTTTCCTGATCCATGAGAAGGTGGTCTACATGCTGAACGAGGGAAGCACCGCCTTGGGCATGTTCGAGGAGCTTCCGTTCGTACACGTCGGAAAGACTTACGTGCCCGGTAACGCGTTCCTTCATTGCTATACCGATGGCGTGACCGAGGTGGAGAACGAATCCGGCGAGGACTTCGGTCAGTTCCGTCTCCGCGAGTTCTTTACCTCGAGGATCCACGAAACCGACATCCGAAAGCAACAGCAACAGCTGGTGGATGTGCTCACCTCCTTCAAAGGTGCCGGTGATTACACCGACGACATCACGCTGTTGAGCTGCTTTTTCAAGGGCTGAACAGGTTCAAGAATCAATTAAGGCTTTTCCCGACGGATGTGGTAAACATCCAAGGATACGGTCATGGCCACGAACGACCAGAATGGCACGGAAAGCTTGTCGGTGTCCAGGAAGTTATTCAGCATCCCGTGAACGAAATAAGTCACCAGTCCCAACAACACTCCGAGGAGCAGGGTGCGATGAGTGCCAGGCTCTGCGGCGGAATACGCTGTGGTGGCCTTGAAGATGATGGTGATGACCACCAGGATGAAAGCCAAGGATCCTAGTATTCCCGATTCGGCAAGCGGACCGATGTATTCGCTGTGGGCGTTTCCGCGGTCACCGGCATTGGTGGAAATGATGGTCATTTCCGCCGATTTCTGGAATGGCGCGTAATTGAACTGATAAGTGCCGGGTCCCCAGCCGAGAATAGGTCGTTGCTGCCACATCCTTAATGCCGAATTCCAGCGGTTGATGCGTTCAAGGTTGGAGGCATCCGTGGAAATATTGGAAATGGACTGCAGGTGTTTGTTGATGTCCGTAGCCGAATCCTGGCGGTTCTTCTCGAGTTTCATGACGATGTCTCCGCGGAAAACGAAGAAAAGTGTCAGCACGAAAGCGCCGCTCATGAAGACTTTCCAGAAACCGATCTTGAAATAATAGATGACGAAAGCCACCAGTGCGACCAGCAGGCTGATCCATGCGGCACGTGTATAGGAAAGCACGATGGCCGTGACAAGTATGAGGATGAATGTGAGCGAGAAAAAGCGCTCCTG
>JBJOMN010000058.1:0-30960 GCA_046052345.1 Bacteroidota bacterium
CGGCAGTCTTTTCCGGATCGGAGTGGAGATCCAGGCCCAGGCCTTCGCGTTCGCCACGAACGATGAGATCAACAACATGACGTTCTATCGTTACAAGATCATCAACCGTGCCAGCCAGACGTTGTATGACACGTATTTCGGCGCATGGATCGACCCGGACCTGGGTAACTATCTCGACGACTATGTCGGGTGTGATGTGAAGCGCGGTTTCGGCTATTGTTACAACGGTGATGCGGACGACGACGGTTCCCTCGGTTACGGAGTGAATCCGCCTGCTGTCGGTGTCGATTTCTTCGAAGGCCCCTTGGCCGATCCGAACGACCAGCTGGACAACGACCGTGACTCCGTCATCGACGAGCCCGGCGAACAGATCATCATGTCCAAGTTCGTCTACTACAACAATGACGGTTCGAACATCGGAAACCCCAATACCGCCCAGCAGTATTACAACTACATGCGCGGTATCTGGAAAGACGGTTCGCCGCTGGTCTATGGCGGAAACGGGTACCAGACCGCAGGGGCTGACAGCTGCGAATTCATGTTCCCCGGTGATACCGACCCCAACGGTTGGGGAACCCGCGGTGTTCCGCTGAGCGCTCTCTTCCCCTGGTCCGAGTCCGTCCCTTCGCCGGGCGGTACGCCGAACGTGCCGGACGATCGCCGCTTCCTGCAGGCAGCCGGCTCCTTCAAGTTGTTGCCCGGAGCGGTCAACTACATCACCACCGGTGTCGTGTGGGCACGCTCCACCTCCGGCGGACCGCTAGCCTCTGTTAAGCTTGTCCGTCTTGCGGACGACAAGGCACAGCTGCTCTTCAACAGTTGCTTCAAAGTCGTCGATGGTCCGGATGCCCCGGAACTGTCCATCCGTGAACTGGACAAGGAGTTGATCTTTTCCATCATCAACCCTTCGTCTTCCAACAATGCGCGCGAGGAGTACCGCGAACAGGATCTGGAGGCGCAAGCCGCCGGTAACAATAATTCCGAGTACGTATTCGAAGGCTACAAGGTCTTCCAGGTGAAGGATCCTTCGGTTTCACCGACCGAGCTCAAAGATGCGGACAAGGCCCGTCTTATATTCCAGTGCGATATCCGGAACGGTGTCGCCCAGATCGTGAACCAGTATTTCCAGCCCGAGCTCAATGCGCTGGTATCCGAGGAGGAAGTGGTCGGAGAGGACAAAGGGCTCCGTCATACTTTCCGTATTTCCACCGATGCATTCGCTTCTGGCGACCCCAATCTGGTGAATCACCAGACGTACTATTATATGGCCATCGCTTATGCCTACAACCCGGACCAAGCGGTCTTCGATCCCTATGTGGACGGACTGGGCAAGCCGTATCTGGCCGGTCGCAGGAACTCCGCAGGAGGCGCCATCAACGTCTATACCGCTATCCCGCACATCTCTTCGATGGAATCCCAGGGTCTGGTGCTTAACACTACCTACGGCGACGGTCCTGAGATTCAGCGAATCAGCGGTATCGGTAATGGATACAGCCTCGGTTCCGACCGACTGACCCTGGATATCACACAGGATCAGATCGACAACGTGCTCTTCAATGCCTCGGCTCCGACCAACGTCATCGATTATCCGATTTACGAACGTGCTCGCGGACCGGTGGACATCCGCGTATACGATCCTGTGAAGGTGGCTTCCGGCGATTTCGAGTTGTGGCTCACTGACACGGCAAAGGCCAACGGACGATGGATACTCACCCGTCTGGACAACCAGACGGTTTCCACTTCCGAGAAGACCATTGAATTCCCTTACGATCAGGTGTTCCCCGAATACGGTTTCTATGTGAGCATGAACCAGGTGGACGGTCCCGGCGATTACAAAGCCGGCGGTAACGGTTACATCGAAGGCACCAAGGAATATTCCAACAGCAATGCGCAGTGGCTGTCCGGTGTGCCTGATGCTGACAACGTCCCTCAGTTCGACTGGATCCGCTCCGGTACGGGAAGCAGCGACGACCCTGCCGGTTTCTATGAGAAGACGCTGAACGGAACTTGGGCTCCTTTCAAGCTGTGCGCTTTCGACTCCACGAGCGACAAGATGGCACCTGCCCCCAACTATGCCGGTGCCGGAACCGCCGTCTCCAAAGATTCCTTGTCCTACGTGTGCGGTGTAGACGTCATCCTTACGAATGACCGATCCAAGTGGAGCCGTTGCGTGGTCTTTGAAATGTCTGCCAATAGGAACCTCACCAAGGGTGCTCCGTCGAACGGTCAGTTCAAGAACCTTATCCGTAAGCAGATGTCCCTTGATATCAACGGACAGCCGAACGGAGTCGACTCCGGATACAGTTGGTTCCCGGGCTATGCGATCAACGTCGAAACCGGTGAGAGACTGAACATCGCCTTCGGAGAGGAGAGCGACACCACACGCTTCGAGAACGGCGGAGACATGCTCTTCAATCCCACCTCCGTCATGTTCGATGACAGTTCGCGTCTGGTCGCCGGAGGGCGTCATGTGATCTTCGTATTCGGCAACAAACGTTCGTTGAAATACCCGTCTACCTACGATACGGTCCCCATCCCTTCACAGCCTTTGCTGACCTATTACGGTCCTGCCTACGACGGATGCCAGTGGATACACGACCGGCTCTGGGGCTTGAACGTAAGCGCCACCAATCAGCGTATCATCAACCAGGTTTGGAAGGATTGCATGTGGGTGTCACCAGCAATGACGGCAACAGGACAGCCGGCTCCCGACTATACCAAGTCCCAGCCGCTGGCTTCCGATGTCAAAGTCAGGCTTCGTGTAACCCGCCCTTACCGTCTGTTCCAGGGAGGCTCATCGGATGCTTCACAGGATTATCGTCCTTATTACCGCTTCTCCACTAAAAACCTGGTCGCCAACGTCAGGCAGACCGAGGTGGCCCAGGAAGCCCTGAAGCTCATCAATGTCGTTCCGAACCCGTATTACGCCTACTCCAGCTATGAACAGAACCAGCTGGACAACCGTATCAAGATCACGAACCTTCCTTCCAAGTGCACGATCTCCATCTATACCACCAGTGGCATCCTTGTGCGCCGTCTGAAGCGCGATGCGGGATTCGATAATACCTCCGGTTCCACCTATCCGGAGCTGAACCTGGAATCGAGCACGGACTGGGATCTCAAGAATTCCGAGAACGTACCGGTCGCCAGCGGCCTCTACATCATCCACATTGACGCTCCCGGCATCGGTGAACGCACCCTGAAATGGTTCGGTGTCATGCGTCCGATCGACCTCGACACCTTCTGATTCAGGAATCCCCACTTTGAAAAGCATCACTATGAAAAAACTTCATATCGCATCCATCGCCGGCTCCCTGTTGCTTACGGTCGCCTTTTCCGGCAGCAACGTCTATGCAGGAAACCCTGACCGTGTCGGTCAGGCCGGAGCCACCGAATTGCTGATCAATCCTTGGGCGCGTTCCAGCGGTTGGGCAGGAGCAAATGCAGGTTCGGTCCGCGGACTGGAAGCCTCGTTCCTGAACATCGCCGGCATCGCACATACTTCCAAGACGGAAGCCGGATTCGCCCATACTAATTATCTGGGTGGCAGCGACATCGCTATCAACGCCTTCGGTCTGACCCAGAAGGTGGGCGAGTCGGGTGTCATGGGTGTGTCCATCATGTCGATGGCCTTCGGAGATATCGACGTGACCACCACCACGCTGCCGGAAGGCGGCATCGGAACGTTCAAGCCGCAGTTCATCAACATCGGACTGTCGTACGCCAAGGTCTTCTCCAACTCCATCTACGGCGGTTTCACGGTGCGCATCATCGACCAGAGTATCTCCAACGTGGGCGCCCGCGGTGTCTGTGTGGATGCCGGTATCCAGTACGTCACCGGTACCAATGAGGACCGTGACAATGTACGTTTCGGTATCGCGCTCAAGAACGTCGGTACGCCGATGAAATTCGGCGGAGACGGACTCTCCACTCGCCTCACCGCTCCCTCCGGCACCTACCAGATGACCATCGAGCAGCGTACGGAAGGCTTTGAAATCCCCTCGTTGCTCAATATCGGTGCTGCTTATGATTTCAAGCTGGAGACCGACCATCGACTGACCACGGCGGCTGCTTACACGTCCAATTCCTTCAGCAACGACCAGACCTCCGTCGGCTTGGAGTATGCCTTCCGCGAGACCTTCATGCTTCGCGGCGGATTCATGTACGAGCGCGACATCTTCAGCGATACCGACCGCATGACGGTATATACCGGTCCTACTGCGGGAATGACCCTTGATTTCCCTCTGGGAAAATCGGGTAAGCGTTTCGGTATCGACTATTCTGTCCGCTTCACCAATCCCTTCAACAACGTCCAGACTTTCGGCGCAAAATTGACCTTGTAACCAAAAAACGTATCTTCGTACGGCGAACAAGATCCTTTCCGGGATCTTGTTTCGTTTTTAATACAACGGCCAGCGAAACCCTCCAAGGTCCTTAAAACCGATAATAATCATTACGGTCCGCAACCCACGGACGTGCTTCAATACAATCATTTACCATGACTGCCCAGTATTTCACCCAGGAAGGCCTGAAAAAGCTTCAGGACGAATTGAACCAGCTGAAGAACGTCGAGCGCCCCAAGATCTCGCAGCAGATTGCGGAAGCACGCGACAAAGGCGACTTGTCAGAGAATGCGGAATACGATGCCGCAAAGGATGCACAGGGCCTGCTGGAGCTTCGCATTTCCAAATTGGAGGAGATTATCGCTTCCGCCCGCCTGATTGACGAGTCGAAACTGGATTCCTCGCGGGTGCTCGTGCTTTGCAAGGTGCGTATCAAAAACACCAAGACCGGTCAGGAACTCACGTACACGCTTGTTGCCGAAAACGAGGCGGACCTTAAATCCGGAAAGATCTCCGTTACCAGCCCCATTGGCAAGGGCTTGCTGGGAAAGAAAGTCGGGGAGAAGGCGTCCATCGAGGTTCCCAGCGGTAAGATGGAGTTCGAGGTCATGGAAATCTCCCGCTGAAGCCCGGTAGTCGGTAGTCGGTAGTCGATAGTCGGTAATCTGTAATCGTAACCTGCATCATGTCCACCATTTTCACACGCATCGTCAGCGGTGAAATCCCTGCCTATAAGGTCGCAGAGGACGATCGCTATCTGGCTTTTCTGGACATCAGTCCGTTGGCAGCCGGACATACTCTTGTCATTCCGAAAGCGGAGACGGATTACATCTTTGATATTTCATCTGACGAATATTCAGGACTCTGGTTATTCGCCCGGCGTGTCGCCGCTGCCGTGAAGCTCGCCGTACCTTGCAAAAGAATCGGCGTTGCCGTAATCGGCCTGGAAGTGCCCCATGCGCATATCCATCTTATTCCTATGAACCGGGTCAGTGACATGAACTTCGCCAACCCGAAGTTGACGTTGCCTTCCGAGGAGATGCAGGAGATCTGCAACAGGATCCGGGGTCACTTTGCCTGAATCCTGCCCGGATTATCCGCGATAAAGGATTCCCATCCGCTGTACGACTTGCCGCCGCTTTTTTTCGAGCCGACCGGTTTTCTTTTCGATGCTGCCGGGCTGCTGCTGCTTGTCTTAAGTTTCCCGTGCTTTTGGAAGAAATGGCAAAGAGCTGCCGCCAGTCCGTCCGTGGCGTCGAGATGGGAAGGGGATTCCCGGTAGCCGAAAATCGTGCGCAGCATCGTGGCCACCTGCTCCTTGGTGGCGTTGCCGTTGCCGGTGATGCTCTGTTTGATCCGCTTAGGCGGATATTCGAAAACGGGCAGCTGTCTTGAAAGAGCGGCTGCTATCGCCACTCCCTGAGCCCTGCCCAGCTTCAGCATGGATTGCACATTCTTTCCGAAGAAAGGCGCTTCGATGGACAGTTCGTCGGGATGATGCGCATCAATGAGGGCTAATGTCCCTTCAAAGATCTTACGGATCCGAAGAAAGTGGTCCTCGGTTTTGGTCAGACGGATGACTCCCAGGGCGATCATCTCCGGCTTCGTGCCGCGGATTCCGATCAGGCCGTATCCCATGACCTGCGTTCCGGGGTCGATACCCAGAATGATGCGGTCGAAGTGCTTTTCCATGGAGGCCGGAGAAAGGCGGAGGGATTTTGGTAATATTGTCCGTTCGGATGTGCCCGCAAAATACGCAAAAGAAACCCTTGTTGAAGGCTGTCAAGTGGCTCGTCGCCCTTGTCGCCTGCGGTTTCATTGTGCGGCAATTGGTGGAGGTGCCGCAAAAGGACTGGTGGTCGGCTTTTCTGGTACGCGCCTCCGATCATTCGGTGTGGCCTTTACTGCCGGCGGCCATCTTGCTGATGCCGGTCAATTGGGGTATCGAAGCTTTCAAATGGCAGCGCATGATGCGCAGGCTGGAAACCGTCAGCTTCCCTTCCTCCTGTCGTGCAGTTCTGGCAGGGGTCACTGTCAGCTTGTTCACTCCGTATCGGACGGGCGAATTTGCCGGACGGGTATGGGTGCTAAGCCCCGGACACCGCGTGCCGGGTGCTCTGCTGACGGTGGCGCAAAGCTTCAGTCAGCTCATCGTCACGCTGCTGGCCGGTACCCTGGCGGTATTCGCCTATCAGCCTTTCAGCGCGGAGTTGTTTCCCCTCTATGCGTTGCTTGCCCTTTCCGTGCTCATCGCACTGGTCGCTTTCTTCCGGATATCACTTATTGCCGGATGGATGAGCCGCATCCGCTCGCTTAGCAGATGGCATGACGCTCTGCAGCTTTGCTCGGGCTACTCGTTCAGGGAGCTGGCTTTCATATTGACCCTTTCATCGGTCAGGTACGCAGTCTTCGTCTTCCAATATTATCTGCTTGTGCTTTTCTTCGGCGTTGATGTCGGTTTTTCGGATGCAGTGCTTCGAATAGCTGTGACCTATCTGGCTTCCGCCCTCGTGCCGTCCTTCGCTTTGGTCGAACCGTTGATGCGCGGGAGCATGGCTGTCACATTGTTCGGGGAGATAACATTGCAGACGCAGGAGGTGCTTTTTGCCACTTCCCTGCTTTGGCTGATCAATGTCCTGCTGCCTGCATTTGCCGGATGCTTCACCGTCCAATACGAAAAGTCCGCTGAAACGCCATGACGGAATTCCTGACAGCCTTGCTGCTGCCTGTGGTGCTGTATGCGTTTTTCCTTTCCTGGTGCCTCGTGCAATGGAGCAGGACCGACACCGCTTCGGCCGCATCCGTAGAGCAATCACTGCCCGAAGTTTCCGTAATCGTCCCTGTCCGCAATGAGGCCGCGAGCATCGGCCGTACGGTCGTTTCAGTCGCGCTGCAGGATTATCCGTCCGCAAGGACTGATTTGATCGTCGTGGATGACGGCTCGAACGACGGTACGGCCGAAGCGGCCCTTGCCGCAGCAGCGGGATATCCCGGGCTGCGGTTTGAGATCATGAAAACGGGCGAGGAGGGTTCGAAAAAGAAGGCCATCGAGGCAGGAATCGGTGCTGCAGCAGGCGAATGGATCATCACGACAGACGGGGATACGGTTGCCGGAAATAGGTGGCTGAGCGCCATGCTTCGTCTTGCCGCTCCGGAGGTACGCCTGCTTTGCGGACCGTTAGTGGTGACTGCGACACCGCATTCCTCCCTGATTGCAAGAACGGCAGCGATGGAGTCCCTGGGACTGACGCTTATTTCCGCCGCCTCCATCCGTGGTCGGATACCGCTTTTCTGCAACGGGGCCAACCTCGCTTATCCGAAGAGTCATTTCAAGGATCTCGGAGGATACGACAGCGGCAGGTTGTCGGGAGACGATACGGACCTTTTGGTAAAGACAGATCCCCGCGCCATCCGATATGTGAAAGACCTCCCGGCGGTTGTACGGACAGAGGCTCCCGACACTTTGGCGGTATTCCTAAATCAGCGGCGAAGGTGGGCCTCCAAAATCCCTGTTTCAATGACCACGACCACGCTGGCCGTCGCTTTCATCGTCTGGAGTTGTCACGCAGCGCTGCTGCTGCTTACGGCGGCCGCTGTTGCAGGCTTCTTCGGTTGGTCGGTGATCCTTGCTGCATGGATGTTCAAGTATATTTTCGATTTCACGGTGTTGAAAGTCTCAGGTGGCTTCTTCAAGGAAAAGGTCTCCCCGGTCTTACTTTTGGTACTGGAACCCTTTTACGCTTTCGCAGTAACGGTGACAGGAATATCCGCGGTCGCGTTGCCCTACAGCTGGAAAGGCAGGAAAAGCCGTTGAATGGCAAACACATCTCCCGCAAAACTGGTTTGGAGACGCTTTGCGCGTAACCGCACGGCATTGGCAGGATTGCTGCTGATATCCGCAGCATTATTCCTCGCGCTTTTCTGTTACATGTTCCTGCCTGACCGTACGCCGGACGCCAACCGGATCTGCCTTGCCGTCGGCAACCGTCCGCCGGGTTTCACAGTACGGATGCTGCTGCTCCGTAAAAACGTACAGACGGAACCGGTAACCGGGATTGAATCGTGGTTCACAGGCAGCAAGGACCTTTTCGAATCCTTGCCTGTTGACAGCGTATGGTGGGGCGGCACGGATGTTTACTATCTTCCTTACAGTGGCGGAGAATCATCTCTGCCTGCGCAGCGTCTTTCACTGGCGGATGCCGTCTGGCCGCTCAAAGACCCTTCAGCGGTGTCCATGACCGGCGACCGCATTACCGCAGAAACGTCGGACGGACGCATGCTGACGGCTACCGCGGATGAACTTGTGCAGCAGGTTTTCAGCAGCCAGATTATTACGCGGACGTTCACTTTGGGAACCGACAGGTACGGCCGCGATATGCTCAGCAGGTTGGTGGCCGGAACAAGAGTGACATTCATGGTCGGGCTGGTGGCTGTGCTTATTTCGCTGCTTGTCGGAATCATCATGGGCGGCATGGCCGGTTACTTCCGGGGCAGAGTCGATGCGCTGGTCATGTGGCTGATCAACGTGGTATGGTCCGTTCCCACGCTGCTGCTGGTGATTGCTATCACCCTGGTGCTGGGTAAGGGATTCATGCAGGTGTTCGTTGCTGTCGGACTGACCATGTGGGTCGATGTGGCGCGAATCGTACGCAGCCAGCTTTTTTCCATCAGGGAGCAAGAGTTCGTTGCTGCGGGCAAGACTATGGGTTTTTCGGACATGCGCATTCTTTTCCGCCACATGTTGCCCAATGTGCTCGGTCCGGTGCTGGTGGTCGCTGCTTCCAACTTCTCGACCGCCATCCTGTTGGAAGCCGGGCTCAGCTTTCTCGGAATCGGGGCACAGCCTCCGACGCCCTCCTGGGGATCCATGATCCGAGAGAACTACGGCTATATCATCCTTCCGGATTCGGCCTACCTGGCGCTTTTACCCGGCATCGCCATCTTGCTGCTGACCCTGGCCTTCACGTTCGTGGCGAACGGCCTGCGCGATGCGATGGATTCCCGGCAGCAGTTGCTGGTCTGAGTGGTTGCCCCTCTTCCCCTTCACCGCGTTTCGGCGGACAGTCCCGCATCTCGCACCCCGCCTCCATCTCTCTCAGCATGAAAAGATTAGGCGGTTGTTGAGAACTTGCTCCGCTCAGATCGCCCGCAAATCCGTAATTTAGAAGGGTTTCAGGGCTATCGCCCTGTGTCTTGCCATGTCCGCCTTCTCCCATCTCCACGTCCATACCCAGTTCTCGCTCCTTGACGGTGCGGCTGACATCTCCGATCTCTACAAGAAGGCCGTCAAAGACAAGATGCCGGCCATCGCCATCACCGATCACGGCAACATGTTCGGTGCCTTCAAGTTCGTGGCGGAAGCCGCCAAGCACAACACCAAGGATGCGCCGGATACCATCAAGCCGATCGTAGGCTGCGAATTCTACCTCGTCGAGGACCGGCTGAAGAAAACCTTCACCCGCGACGATCGCGACCAACGCTTCCATCAGCTCTTCCTGGCCAAGAACGCGGAGGGATACCGAAATCTGGTAAAACTCTGTTCGCTCGGATACATGGAAGGCCTTTACGGAAAGTATCCGCGTATCGACAAGGAACTGGTCAAGCAGTATCATAAAGGACTCATCGCCACGACCTGCTGTCTGGGCGCATCCGTGCCGCGCACGATACTCCGGAAAGGGGAGAAGGAAGGGGAGAAGGAGTTCAAATGGTGGCTCGACCTCTTCGGCGAGGATTATTACATCGAGATCCAGCGGCACGACATCCCCGAGCAGAACACCGTCAACGATATCCTGCTCAAATGGGCGAAGAAATACGGTGTAAAGGTCATCGCCTCCAACGATTCACACTACGTAGACCGCGAGGATTACAACGCCCACGACATCCTGCTCTGTATCAACACGGGAGAGAAGCAAAGCACGCCCACCAACAAGGAGTTCGACGATGAGATGTCCGTCAAGGGGAAGCGCTTCGCCTTCTACAACGATGAGTTCTTCTTCAAGACCACATCGGAGATGCAGCAGCTGTTTGCCGACGTGCCGGAGGCCATCGACAACACCAACGACATCGTCTCCAAGGTGGAGCCGCTCAAGCTGAAGCAGGACATCCTGCTGCCGCACTTCCAGCTGCCGGAGGGATTCACGGACCAGGACGAATACCTCTCCCACATCACCTTTTTGGGTGCGAAGGAGCGCTACAGGGATTTGACGCCTGAGATCGAGGAACGACTTCGCTTCGAGCTCTTCACCATCAAGACGATGGGTTTTGCCGGATACTTCCTGATCGTCTCCGACTTCATCAAGGCCGGCCGCGATCTGGGAGTGTTCATAGGTCCGGGACGGGGCTCTGCAGCCGGCTCCGCCGTCGCCTATTGCATCGGCATCACCAACATCGATCCGATCAAGTATAAACTGCTCTTCGAGCGTTTCCTGAATCCCGACCGGAAGAGCATGCCGGATATCGATACCGATTTCGACGATGCGGGACGGCAGAAGGTCATCGATTACGTCGTCAACAAATACGGATACCAGCAGGTCGCCCAGATCGTCACTTACGGCACCATGGCGGCAAAGATGAGCATCAAGGATGTCGCCCGTGTGCTGGATCTGCCACTGCCGGAATCCAACGCACTCGCCAAACTGGTGCCGGAACGCCCGGGAATAGAGCTGGGACGTGTACTCGAAGCGCCTATCGACGGCGACGGCGGACTGCGCGACAAGGACAACCTCGGCTCCGAAGAGATCGAGTCGGTAAAATCGCTCCGCAAGATCTACGGGGGCAGCGACCTTCGCGCGGACGTGCTCCGCGAAGCGCTGCGCCTGGAGGGCTCCGTCCGGAACACGGGCATTCATGCGGCGGGTGTGATCATCGCACCCAAAGACCTTACCGAGATCATTCCGGTCGCCACCTCCAAGGATACCACCTTGCTCATCACGCAGTACGACGGAAAAGTGATCGAGGACGCAGGCGTCATCAAGATGGACTTCCTGGGGCTCAAGACACTGACCATCATCCGAGACGCCTTGCGGCTCATCGAACAGAATCACGGCGTGAAGATCGTCATCGACGAGATTCCGCTTGACGATAAAAAGACGCTGGAGCTTTACCAGCGCGGCGAGACCAACGGTACGTTCCAGTTCGAATCCGTCGGCATGCAGAAGTATCTCAAGGAGCTGCGCCCGGACAAGTTCGAGGACCTCATCGCCATGAACGCTTTGTTCCGTCCCGGTCCTTTGGAATATATCCCCAATTTCATAGCTCGTAAGCACGGACGCGAAAAGGTCGTCTATGACCTTCCGGCGATGGAGGAATACCTGCAGGAGACGTACGGCATCACCGTCTATCAGGAGCAGGTCATGCTGCTTTCCCAGAAGCTGGCCAATTTCACGAAGGGAGATGCGGATACCCTGCGGAAGGCCATGGGCAAGAAGCAGAAGGAAGTGCTGGATAAGATGAAGTCCAAGTTCATGGACGGCTGCAAGGCGAATGGTCACGATACGGCCATCTGCGAGAAGGTATGGACCGACTGGGAAGCGTTCGCATCCTACGCTTTCAACAAATCCCATTCCACGTGCTACGCGTTCGTCGCTTTCCAGACCGCCTATCTGAAGGCGCATTATCCGGCCGAATACATGTCGGCCGTATTGACGCATAACCTCAGCAACATCGACAAGATCACCTTCTTCATGGAGGAGTGCAGGCGGATGGGAATTCCGGTCCTCGGTCCGGACGTTAACGAAAGTCTCTTCGACTTCTCTGTCAATAAGAAAGGAGAGATCCGCTTCGGGCTTGGCGCAGTGAAAGGAGTAGGGGAGAATGCCGTCCAGTCCGTCATCGAGGAGCGTGATAAAGGCCCCTTCACGGACCTGTTCGACCTCGCTCGACGTGTCAACGGCCGGTCGGTCAACAGAAGATGCCTGGAGAGCCTGGTCATGGCCGGCGCTTTCGACTGCTTCGAGGGCGTCCACCGGGCACAGTATTTTTCCGGGGATACGAAGGACCCTTCCTCTGCGATCGAACGTGCCATCCGCTTCGGCAATGCCATGCAACTGGCTTCCTCTTCAATGAGCCCCTCGCTCTTCGGCGACGACCATGCGGAGACGGTCACCGTTCCGACCTTTCCTCAGGCCGAGCCTTGGAACGCCATCGAACGCCTGCGGAAGGAAAAGGACGTCATCGGTTTCTATGTTTCCGGTCATCCTCTGGATGAATACCGCTTCGAGATCCGCAGCTTCTGTAACACCACTGCCGATCAGCTGGCGGATCTTCAGCCGCTCAAGAACAAGGACATCTCCATGGCGGGCATCCTCACGGAAGTCCAGCATCGTCTCAGCAAGACCGGCAAGCCCTTCGGCACTTTCACCATCGAGGATTATACAGGGTCTTACCGTACATCCATCTTCGGCGAAGATTACATGAAGGTGAAGGATTTCCTGGCCCAGGAAGCCTTCGTCTACATGCGTGCAAGGGTGCAGGGCCGATTCCACGATCCCGACCAGCTTGAGCTTCGTCCCACGCTGGTGACTTATCTCTCCGACCTGACCGACAAGATGGCCCGATCCTTCACGGTCAAGATGTCCGTCTCGGAAGTGAATACAGCGCTGATTGACCGTATGCTGGAGACCTTCGCCAACTCCCCGGGGAATTGTCCGGTGAAGGTCCACCTGGTGGATCCCCTCGACAATATCAGTGTGGAACTGCCCTCCAAGAAAATGCGTGTCAAGATCCACCGCCGACTGGTAGAAGACCTGGAATCGATAGGAATCACCGAAATCAAGCTGAATTAAGCCTGTATTGGGCACTTTGAACTTTCAGCCTGAGGATTTGTTATCTTTGGCCTCTCGCAATAACTATCAAAAAAGAAATAAAAATGGCAATCGAAATCACGGATCAGAATTTTGAGGAAATCGTCATGAAATCCGACAAGCCGGTACTGATCGACTTCTGGGCGGAGTGGTGCGGACCTTGCCGGATGGTGGGCCCGATCGTTGATGAAATCGCAAAGGAATACGATGGAAAAGCCGTGGTCGGAAAGGTCAATGTGGACAATAATCCGAATATCTCCATGAACTTCGGAATACGTAATATCCCCACGCTCCTTTTCTTCAAGGGCGGTCAGGTTGTCGACAAGCAAGTGGGTGCGGTCCCTAAATCCGTCCTCTCCGGAAAGCTGGACGCTCAGCTCTGATAGGTCTCAACGGTTTCTTAAAGCGCCCCCTCTGTGGCGCTTTTTTTATTCCTTTTTTCGGATATTTGAGGAGAGATGCCCATCGAGCAACAGCAAATACAGCAATTCGGTCAACTGGAATTCCTCGCGAAACAGGTCGTCGAGGGTTTCATCACCGGACTTCATAAAAGCCCTTTTCACGGCTTCTCCGTGGAGTTCGCCGAGCACCGTCTCTACAACACCGGCGAACCGACCCGTCACATCGACTGGCGCCTGTTCGGCAGGACCGACAAACTGTTCGTGAAGCGCTATGAAGAGGAGACCAACTTGCGTTGTCAGCTCGTGGTGGATAATTCCTCCTCGATGCATTTTCCCGAGGCACGTAAAGGAGGGCCGATGAACAAGATTCTCTTCTCCGTGCATTGTGCCGCTTCCATCGCCTATCTGCTGAGGATGCAGCGGGACGCGGTGGGCATGAGCGTCTTCTCCGACCGTATCGAGCTGCAGACCCCTGCACGCTCGAATTCCATGCACCATAAGATGCTGTTCTCTGAAATGGAGAAACTCATCGAGCAGGGCGGCGTAAAGACCGGCAAACGGACCGTAGCCGCGGAGGCACTGCATGAGATCGCGGAAACCACTCACAAGCGGTCTTTGGTCGTACTGTTCAGCGATATGATGGAGTCCGCAGAGGATCCGGAGGAACTTTTTTCCGCCCTTCAGCACCTGCGCCACCGGAAACACGAGGTCATTTTATTCCATGTGACCGACAAGCGACTTGAAGAGGACTTCCTGTACGAAGACCGTCCCTATCTGTTCGTGGATGTGGAGTCCGGTCAGGAAGTGAAAGTACATTCCAACGAAATCCGAACCACGTATGTGGAGTCGATGGCCGCCTACAAAAGAGAGCTGCAATTGCGTTGCGCCCAGTACCGTGTCGATTTCGTAGAGGCCGATATCAACGCCGGCTACCGCCAGGTGCTGCTGCCTTATCTGCTGAAGCGCGAAAGGATGGGCTAAGCGCCGCCTGACATCGCCTCCCGCAACCGGCTACCTCTTATTTCCCGCTTTCCACGCCGCTTTTCTCCGCAGGTACGCCTGCCTCGCCAATGGCCTTGTAGCCACCTGCTACTTCGGAGAAATCGTGCACTCCCCGGGACTTGAGGATGCTGGCGGCAATCATGGACCGGTAACCGCCCTGGCAGTGCAGGAAAAAGTGACGGTTCGTGTCAAGGTTGCCCCACCATTCCGTGATGAAATCCAGCGGAAGATTACGCGCCCCGGGAACGTGCCCGTTGGAGTATTCCGAATCACGGCGGACATCCACCACCGCATCGCCGGATGAGCGCTTCTCGGCGAATTCAGCGGCACTGATACGATGGATGGAGTCGGTTTCCTTTCCGGCTTTTTTCCAGCTATCGTATCCGCCCTTGAGATGCCCCAACACATTATCAAATCCGACGCGTGCCAGACGGATTACCGACTCCTCCTCCTTGCCGGGATCCGTAACCAGCAGCAGCGGCTGACGGACATCGGCGATAAGTGCGCCAACCCAGGGAGCAAACTGTCCGTCAAGACCGATATTGACCGACCGGGGTACAAAACCTTCAGTGAAAGTTCCGGCAGAACGGGTGTCCAGAATCAGCGCTTCGCTCGCCTCGGCAGCTTGTTCGAAAGCGTCCGGATCCAGTCCGCGCAGACCGTTGTTGACGACCGTGTCGATGGACTCGTATCCTTTCTTGTTCATCGCCACGTTGAGCGGGAAGTAGGCGGGAGGAGGAGTGAGACCATCGGTAACCGCCCGGATGAACGAGGCGCGGTCAGGCTGATTAAGGGCGTAATTCGTCTTCTTCTGGTTCTCGAGCGTATCCACGGTTTCCTTGGACATGTTCTTGCCGCAGGCACTCCCGGCGCCATGGGCGGGATACACGGTGATGTTGTTCGGGAGAGGAAGGATCTTTGATGTAAGAGAGTCGTACAGAAGACCTGCCAGGTCCTCTTGTGTCATATGTGCGGCCTTTTGGGCAAGGTCCGGACGGCCGACGTCACCCAGGAACAGCGTGTCGCCCGTGAAAATGCTATGTTCTTTCCCGTGCTCATCCATCAGCAGGTAACAGGTGGATTCCATGGTATGTCCGGGCGTATGCAACACCTTGATGGTGATAGTGCCCAGACGGAACGTTTCACCGTCTTTGGCGATATGGGCCGGAAATTCAGGGGTGGCCGTAGGGCCGTATACGATGGGTGCTCCCGTCTTTTTGCTAAGGTCGAGGTGCCCGGATACGAAGTCGGCATGAAAATGCGTCTCGAAGATGTACTTGATGGTCGCCCCGTTCTTTTGCGCACGGTCCAGATAGGGTTGGATCTCACGAAGCGGGTCGATGATGGCGGCTTCGCTTCCGCTTTGGATGTAGTATGCGCCCTGGGCAAGGCAACCGGTGTAGATCTGGTCGATTTTCAGATTGGACATGGTAAAACGTTTTGAACCTTAAAAGTACGGATAATACGGCACTTCGGGAAACCGGAACACTCGTCCCTGACCTGTCCAAAATTGTCCGTCTTCTGCGGGAGCATTCAATGCGGATAGCTTTATCTTCGGGTTGCGTATTGCAACTCATTCTCATCCATGAGCAGGAAGAAGACCGTAGCCCCTACCTCACCCTCGCATGCGAGATGGCATTCCCTTTTGCTCCTGTTGCTGGTGCTGTTCGTTTACGGGCGTACTGTGAAATTCCCGTTCGTCCTCGACGACGAACTTTTCATTGGTAATAATCCTGTGGTACAGCGCGGATTTTCAGGGATCCCCGATGCATTCGATCGCCCCAGTCTGGAACATTTCAAAGGGTCCAATTTCCAGATGTACCGTCCGGCGCTTATTACAGCTTTTTGCGTCGAGCGGTCCTTGTTCGGTGCGGAACCCAAGATGTACCATGTCGTCAATATCCTGTTATATGCTGCGACGGTGCTGCTGGTTTTCCGGCTGACGAAGAAACTCTTGCCCGCCGCCTCTCCGCTACTTGCCTGGTGTGCCGCTGCCCTGTATGCGGTCCACCCGGTACACACCGAGGTAGTGGCCAATGTGAAAGGACAAGATGAATTATGGGCGGCACTCGGTGCGCTGTCCTCCCTCTACTTGTTCATGCGTTATATGGATGAACCGGCTCGCAGGTCCCGGTTATACGGTTCATTAGGGATGTTCCTGCTGGCGCTTTTCAGCAAGGAGAGCAGTGTCGCCTTTTTCGCTGTCTTTCCGGTATCGATGTTTGTCGTCTATCGACGTCCCTTGGGTGAAACGCTGGTCCGGTCACTGCCCTGGCTGTCTGCCGCGGTGTTTTTCCTCTTGTGCCGGCAGGCGGTCCTGCACGGCGTTCGTCAGGACTACGAAACCACGGTCATCGAGAACAGTCTGTACGGTGCGGCTTCGCTCGCTGAAAAATATGCTTCCGCCTTTTCCATATTGTTGAACAACTGGAAGCTGCTCGTCTGGCCGCATCCGCTCTCCTGGGATTACTCCTTCAATCAGATTCCTTTGGCGGACTGGAGCTCTCTCAGGACATGGCTTTCCGTAGTATTGTATCTCGCAGCCATCCTCTCGGCCGTGCTGTTGATGCGTCGTCGGCCGGTCTTCAGTTGGGGAATGGTTTTCTTTTTGGTTTTGCTACTGCCTACCTCGAATCTGTTCTTCCTGAACGGCACCACCTATGCGGAGCGATTCCTTTTCCTTCCTTCCGCCGGAATCCTTCTGGCGGCGGCATCGTGGTTCACGGACCCTGAGGGAAGAAGTAAGCCCGTAAATTCCTACAAGCTGTTACTGCCGGTACTGATTTTGATCGTCATCGGCGGGGCGGTCTCCGCCTCCCGATGCTCCGATTGGGAAAGTAACCTGGCGCTTTTCGAGTCGGGAGTCGAGAGCGCTCCCAACAGCAGCCGCACACAAATGGCGCTGGCTACGGAATGCATGAACAGGGCTCAAAAGTCCGCTGTCCTGCAGGAGCGGCAGGAGCTGGTGTCCAAGTCGATGCAAAGTTTCCGCAAGGCGCTCGAAATATTCCCTGAAAACGCCACCGCCGCCTACAAGCTCGGACTTATCGAAGCTATGACAGGAGATACGGCCGCGGCGGTTTCCTTATACCGCAGAGCGATCCTGCATAAGCCGGAGGATGTCTTCAGTCTGGTGAATCTGGCCACGTTGTACTCTGTCCGGGCAATGCCGGACAGCGCCCTGTTTTTTCTCAGGCAATCTTTCCAGGCGGATTCGCTCAACGAGATGACCCTCACCAACCTGATGGTGGTGCATTTTAACAAGGGGGACGATACCGATGTAGTGCGATACGGTATTGTGGCAGAGCGTAACAACCGGCTGACGCCGAAGATGGCTGATCTTCTGGGTCGAAGCCGCAGCCGTTTGGCAGGCGCCAACTGAGCAAGACGTGCCGGCTGCGGTCCCTCATGGGCCGGATGATGAATGTCCGTCTGCCTCCTGACGGTTGTCATGACGCCTCAAGAAGGCCGGGGGGTATTTTTGGACCAAAACCTCTTCCTCATGAAAACATTTACATACGTAGCCCTGGTGTTCGGCCTCTTCGTAGCCGGCTTCGGACGTATCGATGCAGCTACTCCCGACAATCGCCATCACGACGGTTTTTATTTCTCCTTCGGATTGGGCCCGTCCTTCGGCCACATCGACGCCAAGGATCATTACAACTATATTTCGGATGATAACAGTTATAAGACGACTTACTCGGGCAATCCGTTTGCGTTCGACCTGAGGATCGGAGGGGCGCTGAAGCGGGACCTGGTGGTCACCTTCGATATGGTGGGGCGGTCTATGACCGGTCCGCAGCTTGAAACGGATACCGGTACTTTTACCCATGATGACCACATGTTCTTTGATGAGTACACATACGGAGTGGGGATCACGAAATTCTTCATGCCTTACAACATCTTTGTCGGTACCACCCTTGGTACGGGAATCTTCTCTTACGGTCATGACGACTTGTCCATGAGTAACGACGGCAACTTCAGGTACCGCTCAAAGGGCGGTTTTTCCTGGCTGTTGCGTGCCGGTAAATCGTGGTATCTGGGAAGGAAGTGGGGTATCGGTGTGGCCGCTTGTTACGGAGGCACTAAGACAAGCACTGCCGATGCTAACGGTACGGAGGTGCTCAACTCCTCCAATTTCATGGGGCTGATAACGGTTTCTTATCAGTAACCCCTAATCCCGCTGAGGAAAAGGTGGCGTGTTCTGAAGGCTGTTTTAAAGACGGTCTCAGTAGAACAAGGCCATCTTTTCTTTTTTCTTCCAGCCGGCCTGATTCTCGTAATCGACAAAATAGATCTTCACATCGGCCTGGTTAGGGTAATCGGTGAAATAGATCCTTTTGTCGGCTTGATTCGAGTACTTGACAAAGAACCAGCGGCCGTCATTCTTGCCGGCCTGATTTTCATATTTGACCTTGTAAACCAACAGGTCGGCCTGGTTAGGATAATCCACTACGAATACTTTCACGTCCGCCTGGTTGGGATATTCTACGGAATACACCTTCTGGGCTTTGGTGGTAATCATCGCAAAAAGTGACAGCAGCAGGAGCAGCGAAAAATTTTTCATTGTAGCGGAGTGTTGAGGCGATTGGGCAGGTGAATATCTGAAAAATAGGATCACGGATGCAACGCCGATACGAACGCGAACTGGTTGAGGCCTACGTACAGGAAGTCGAAGTTGTCAGTTGCGCCGTCGCCGTTCAGGTCACTTTGCAGGTATCCCGTTGCGAAACTCAGCATGTCATCATTGAAGATCTGGAAATCGAACGGATCGATGAAATCGTCTTGATTGAGGTCGCCGGTGTATAAGGCCCATGTTCCCGGAGACACCTGCCACAGGTTATTGCCGTAGGCTTTGGATGGACTGTCCGTGAAATCATAGATGCCTGCGGTGCCGATCGTAAGCGGCTGTGCCGACCATGTCCTTATCGAATGGCCGTTGCCGACCAACAGGTAATGGCGGCTGCCGATGAACTGGTTGGGGAATCGGAAGTCAACATAGCCGTTGATGTCTACGATCGACTTGACGCTACAGGCCAGGATTGTTCCGTCGACCGTATCCGTCAGCGCCCCGTACACGGTGTCCACTGCCGTCAGACTGCTGCCTACTCCCCGGTTGATCAGCGCAGGCACCATTGTTCCCTGGAAATAGAATCCTTCGAGGAACATCCTTACCCGCAGTACGGCGTCTCCGTTCGCGTTGGAAAAGGATGTGGCTGATACCGCAGTGCAGCTGAAAGCAGAAGTCACCGTAATGCTGCATACGGCTGGACTCAGCGGCACTATCGCACGTATGGTCGAATCGTTCAGTACGTTAAATGCGGCCGCCGAGTTGCCGAACAGCACCGTCGTGGATCCGGTGAACCCCTGTCCGTGCAGCGTCAAGGTGTCGCCGGTTGTCCCGGATGAAGGCGAGAAGCTGTCAATATGAATCAGCGGGTAAAGGCCGATGACGCTTGTTGCCGTCGTATCGCATCCGTTGGCATCGGTGGTCGTTACGGAGTAGGTTCCCGGCGTCAATCCTGACAGTTGGGCGGCGGTTGCTCCGTTCGACCAGAGATAGCTATACGGAGGAACACCGCCCGAAATGTTCAGTTGAATGTTTCCGTCGGATGAGCCCGGGCAAAGGTTGCCGGAAGAGGTCAGGGCGGGCGACAATTGAGCCGGTTCCGTAAGTTGCAGGTTTCGCCTGACGGCACACTGGTTACGGTCAGTGACGACGACGCTGTAGCTGCCGGCAGTGATTCCGTTCAGCGTTGAGAGCGTGCTGCCGTTGGACCAGCTGTAGGTCACGGAGTCCGTAGGAAGTGCGGAGGTGGTAAGTAAGATGGCTCCGTCGCTGCCGCCATGACATTGCGGAGATTGAAAGGCGAAGGATAGCCGGGAAGCCGTGTCAACGGTGAGAGACAGCTGCGCGATACTGTCACAACCTCCGGAGCCGGTGAACCTCGCGGCATAGGTGCCGGATTGTGTAAAGATGTTTCCGTTCCAGTTATAACTGCAAAAAGCGGTTGCGCTGCTGTAGGAAGTACCGCTGATGCAGTTGCCGAGCGGGGATTGCGTGGAAGTGAGTGTCCACGGAACATTGGTTGCCGGCAGGTTGGTTACACCCACTGTACTGCCGGCCGTAAACGCAGCGCCCGCCGCAGGGAGGTTCCATCGGCCGTTCGACCAATATTGAGCTTTGAGGCCGGCCGGCAAGGTGTCGTTCTGCGGCGCTTCCGATGACGTGCCGGATTTACGGTTGTAGGAAAATGCAGCACACAGCCCGGCAGCCGGCTGACTGCTGCCTATCCACCAGTAACGGTCTGCCGTCCAGTTACGGTTGTCGGGGGAGTTGTTCGTATAGACGTTCGATGTAAGGTGCGTGACACCGTTCGGCCAAGGCAGATTGTTTTCCGTCGTGCCGTATGTGGAGACCGACAGGTAGCCCATGTAATCGGTGGATGTCTTGCTGAATCCGAATGGAAGGGTGTCATGAGACGAGGAGATGCCGAACGGGATCATATACGGCCAGGGCCAAGACGATCCCGGAAGTGCAGCCGATGTGTTTCCGATGTTCCAGCGCACTTCGCCGGAATGGGAAGATGACGAATCCTCGGAAATGATGAACCGATAGACACCGGGAGTGCCGGCGAGCCGTATTGCGGCCGGCACCGGTTTTTCGATGGTCAGCGGTTGCCGATTGAGGTCAATGATGCCGAAGTTCGATGTTCCCGGTGCGCCCAGCGTGAGTTGCTGTCGCACGGTGACGGGCGAGTTGAACCGAACGGCACCGTTCACGGATTTGGAGATCCACAGGTTGTGAAAGTTCTCTCCGCCGGGACACGTGATCGTTTGCACCGGTGTCCCGGGAGATGCGCCGCTGCCGTTGAACCGCACGCTTCGTGACGGATCGGTGGACTCCAGGAACGCGCCGGCTGAATGCATGTTCCAGTCGCCGCCGATGTTGATGTCCGGGTCGTTCTGTTCCTGGTCGAGCACAGCGCTCCCGATTACCGTCAGGTTACCACGGACGTTCAGCGTACCTGCCTTAATGGTCTTGGTCCCGCTTCCGCCCAGCACCAGGTTCCAATACTGGTTGTTGGGCTGCGTCGTGTTGTTGAAGTCGCCGGTGACGGCGATTCGTTGTGCAGCGGCGGCGGAATAGATGACGGTGCTGCCCGGGAGGAAGGAGTAGCGGTTGTTGCCGGTCCCCCAGGTCAATGAGGAATCCGTCGCAAGCCCCAGCGGACCGGTCAGTTCCAGCCTTCCTTCGGACTGAACGGTGAAAGTGGTGAGGATGCCGTTACTGCTGACACTGTTGATCTGATTCGCTTTGATGACACCACCTTGGCCGATGATGAAGTTGCAGGTGTATCCGGCCTGCGTATTGGTGTTCGAAACATACAGTATCCCTGCCACGATCAAGGTTCCGTTGATCGTAAAGGTGCCGGCAGCGTCCCCGGCGGAGGCACTCTTGAAACCGTCGATGGCTACACTCCCGGGATTCAGCGTACCGCCGATGCAATTGAGCAGCCGGCCGCTTTGTAGCGTGACGTTGAAAAAACTGGCTGCACCGGTCGCATTGTACAGTACGGAATTATTGATGGATTCCCAGCGAAGGCTGATGTCCGTCGCTATGGTGAGGTGGGTGGTCGTATTGACGGTGGTGCTTTTGAGCAACCTGGCTGCCGAAACGGATCCGCTGCCGGAGATCGTGCAGGAGGGACCTTCTATGTTCAGCGAGATACCGTCGTTCAGTCCCGGACGACCGATTTCACCATCACAGACTATGTCGTAGCCCCAAACGTATAAGTGCACCAACGTGCCGGTACTGTTGCTGAACAGTCTGCCGCCTGGCTCGATATACAGATTGCCGCAACTGTAGGGGCCGGTGCCGGCAAGCGTTACGCTGTTGCCGGAAAGTATATACGTGGTCGAAGAAGAAGAGGAGGGAGGTGAAGAGGGCAGGGTGTTCCAACCGGTGCCGTCCCACTGTCGCCAGATGGACGTGTTGTTCCAGGCTCCGCTGGACACTGCCGCGTAGTCGTTGTAATTCTGTCCGCTGACGGAAGAGATGGCCGTTAGCAAAAGTATTGTTAAGCCGTTTCGAAGACGAGCGAAAAGCATGTAGGGACAATGCGGCGGCACGGGGAATTTCCCCGCTTCACCTGCACCTAAAATATACGCATTTTTTTGCTGATTTTCAAGGGATAGCCGTTTTGGCGAATGTTGTCCGGGCGTGGGCGAACGGCGGTGAGTCAGGGTCGGAAAATTTAGACGGCTTCCGGGTGATGATCGGCTCGTATCATCACAGATTTTGTTTTTTAGCGTGCTTTTTTACTACCTCTCTTCCCAATTCAGGAACCATCTAAAACTGTGAGCAGTATCTTTGCCCATGTGGCGTCGTTTCGCTAAACTGCCGTCCCGTTTGCGATGCCCCGGAGTCGCCCCTCCTCATTCGCATCGGCCCATCTCCCGAACAAATTCCAGATTAACCATGAGCAAGTACTTGAAATCTGTCGCGGTCACCGTTTCTTTTTTCATTTCTGTGATGGCCAGCGCACAACTTTCCGGCGTGAAAACCATTCCGGGTGACTTCCCTTCTGTTGCTGCTGCCGTAGATACCCTGAACCTGTACGGGGTCGGTCCGGGCGGTGTGACCTTCGATATCGCAACCGCTTACAGCGAGACGCTTTCCACCAAGATTATCCTTACGGCAACGGGAACTGCTGCCGATCCCATCGTCTTCCAAAAGTCAGGGACCGGTGCGAATCCTGTACTGGTATCCTACCCCGGACTGGTCGGCACGCAGCCGTCAATCTTGTCTGACGGATTCTTCGTGCTGGCCGGATCCGATTACGTGACCATCGACGGCTTGGATCTTCAGGAGAATGCTTCGAATACCACCACGATCACCTCCATGGAATTCGGTTATGCTCTTGTGAAAGCCTCTGCCTCGGACGGTGCCCAATATAATACGATCCGCAACTGTACCGTTTCCCTGAACCGGGTCCAGGCAGCCACTTGGAGCGCGCCGGGTTATAACGGATCGTGCGGCATTGTCGTACTGAACTCGCTGGCCACCGCAACCGGCACAGTCAGCGTCACTTCCGCTTCCGGGTCAAACTCCTACAATCGTTTCCATTCAAACATCATCCGGAACTCCCACGCTGGCATCGTGCTGTACGGGTTTAACGATCCGAACGCGCCTTACTCCTTCACGGATATGGGCAATGACATCGGTGGCACCTCCGCCTCTACGGGGAATTCCATCGTGAATTTCGGCGGGAATCCTTCTCCGAATAGCGCCGCCACTGCAGGAATCTATCTGAACTTCCAGTCCTCGGTGAACTGTCGCTTCAACACGATCAATAACAATAACGGTTCCGGCGTCAACAATCCCAATACACTGCGCGGCATCTATTGGCTGGGAAACTTGGCCGCTTCGTCGGGCAGTTGCAGCAACAACACGATCACGCTCACCAGCGCCGGAACTAACCAAGGTTTGTCTGCCATCGATTGCGGCAACAGTGCGAACTCCGCCCGTACGATCAACCTGGACAGCAACACCATCAGCCTGAGCTATCCGACCGCTACCAGCGGAACATGTTACGGTATCTACACCACCACGACGACGCCGGGCACCCTGACTGTCAACGGCAATTCGATCAGCGTTTCTTCGGCAGCTTCCACCGGCAGCATGTATGCGGTCTACAATACTGCACAGCCGGGGAATACCCATGAGATAAAAGGCAATACGGTTTCTTCTTTCGTCTGTGCCGGTGCGGCAATGTCCGGAGCGATGCGGGTTTTTTACTCTACGGGCGGCGCAGCCACCTGCACCACTTCCATTTCCGACAACCGGGTATCCGGTGTCAGTTACACGGGCGCAACCGGAGGGTCTTCTGAATTCTCCGTGATCAATAATACGGGAGCGGTAGGTTCCATGACGATCAGCGGGAACAGCGCCGACTCTTTGGACGTTAAGACGACAGGTGTCATCTACTTCATCTCCAACAGCTATGCTGCTCCCGCTAACGGTCAGAAGACCGTGCAGGGCAATTCTGTAAATTTCAGACTGCGTCGTACTGTCACAGGTACCCCCGCCGGTGCGATGTACGGATACTTCGATGTGGGTTCCAGCCCCTCTACGGCCGTCATCACTGTTTCCGGTAATACGTTCAACGGCCTGAGCAATACTCCGTCAACGGGCGCTCTTGGCGGCATCCACGTGGTTCAGACCTCCAATGCCCCTTCCGTGAATGTCACCGGAAATACCCTTGCCGGCCTCACCTGCGGCACCGGCGCTTTGAACGGCATCAACCTCAACGGTCTTGGCGGAAGCGCTTCTTCTCCCTGTACGGTAAGCGGCAACACCATAAGTACCCTCACCGGCGCCGGTACGGTCAATGGTGTCACTGTCGGTTCGCAGGCGGCGTATACGGATGTCAATCGGAATACCGTCCATACGCTTAGCTCCTCCGGCGCTTCCGCCGTCACCGGCATCAATACTTCCGGTTCGGTCATCGCCGCTTCGATCACAAGGAACAAGGTATACGGACTTGCCGGAACGGACCTGGCTACCGTCCTCAATGGAATCACCGTCAGCGGCGGCGGACCATGCACGATGGCCAATAACCTGGTCGGCATCTCCGGCCTGTCCGGCTTCATCGCTACCGGCCTCAACAGCGTCGTCGGGTTGAACATCACAGGCGGAAGCACGGTAAATGCTTATCACAATACGGTATACCTGGCCGCCGACGGCACTACTTCCACCTGCGGAACTTCCGGCATTTTCTGTAATGCCTCGGTCACACTTTCATTGATCAACAATCTGGTGGTCAACAAATCGCTGGCGGCAGGTACCGGCGGGCTTGCAGTCGCGTTTCGACGTTCAGCCGGCACCAACGGAGTGCCTGTGTCGACGACGTTCTATACCATCACCTCCAACAACAATCTTTTCTTTGCAGGAGCTCCGGATCCTGCGCACCTCCTCTACAGCGAGGGAGTCGGGGCTGTGAACACGAATTCACTGGCCACACTGGCCGACTACAAGAATTTCATGCTCGGACGCGACAGGGCCTCCTGCTCCTACGATGCCTCCTCCGACTTCGTATCCGTCGCCGGTTCGTCTCCGTCGTTCCTTCATATCGCAAACGGCACCTATACGGTACTCAGCGACGGCGGGTCGCCGGTCAGCGATGTGACGGTCGATTACGACGGCGTAAGCCGCAGTACTTCTCGACCCGACATCGGCGCGGTGGAATTCACCGGCACTTCGCCCTCCCCGACGGTTTCCAATATCCAGTTGACTCCCGGGGTTAGTTGCACGCCCGTCAGCCATACCGTGTCTGTCGATGTTACGCCCGTTTCAGGAACTGTCACGGATGTCACCCTGGAGTATGCCTACAACGGCTCACTCATGTCGCCGGTCGCCATGGTCAACACCGGCCTTAACACCTGGACGGGTGTCATACCGGCCGCCTCTCCCGGCTATGCGACGGTCACCTGGAACGTCACCGCCAACACCTCCACCGGCGAGAACGGCGGAGTGAACGGCACCACCTATCAGGACGATCCGCTCAACGGAGCCATTGCCCGCGTCACAGCATCCCCGACAGCAATCTGTCCGGGTGCTTCCGTAACGCTGCAGGCCTCCGCACTTCGTCCGGGAGCCGTCAGTACCGGCGCCGGCAGTACCACAGCCTCAACCAGTGCAGCCAACCCTTTCAACAATACCGCCTCCAACGGCCACTTCCAGTACCTTATCCGGGCGGCGGAGCTGACGGGCGCCGGCCTTGCTCCCGGGGATATCACTTCCCTGTCCGTCTCGATTCTCACGTTAACGGCTCCTCCCTACAATCTCATCGACTTTTCCTTGAAGATGGCCAATACGTCTTCTACTACGGTATCTTCTCCCATCTCTCCCTCGTGGACTACGGTCTATACCAATTCCAATATACTTCTCTCCGGCTCGGGTTCGCAGACATTCACCGTGCCCTTCACCGTACCCTTCACCTGGGACGGCGTTTCCAATATCGTCCTGGAAATGTGTTACGGAAGCGCAGTCATCACCACGACCATGGCGGGCTCGGTGCAGGCAGATGCCACTTCGTATGCTTCTTCCTGGAGGTTTATCAGCAGTAGTGGCAGCACAGCCGCAACGGTCTGTGGTACCGTGGCAGGAGGAAGCACCGCCAATTCCCGCCCGAAGTTCACATTCAACGGTTATGTTGCGGTGCCTGTCAATTCATTGTCCTGGTCGGACGGTACGTCTGTGGTCGGTACCACTTCTCCGCTTCCGGTGACCCCTGCCGCTACGACGACCTACAGCGCCACGCTCACCGGTGCCGGCGGCTGCACCGTTTCAGGCAGCGTGCCGGTCACGGTTTATCCGGTCGTCCCGGCTCCGGCAGGAACCGACTCCGTACAATGCGGAACCGGTCTCTCCCTTTGCCGTGTGACCTCCGTGAGCGGTGCCGCTACTCCGGTCTTCCGCTGGTACGCTGCACCTACCGGCGGCACGCCGCTGCAAAGCAGCACCTCTCCGACGTACTCCACACCGATCTCTTCGACCACGACGTTCTATGTGTCCGAATACGACGGCAATTGTGAGAGCTCTCCGAGAATTGCTGTCACGGAAACGGTAAGTGTTCCGCCGGTACTGACCGTGACATCTGCTCAGACTATCTGTCAGGGTGATTCGGTCGTACTCTCGGCCGGCAGTTCCAACGATCCCGGCAACAGGTACACCTGGACCCCCGGGCCGCTTTCCGGAGCTACGGTGACGGTCTCTCCTTCTTTGACTACTACTTATACCGTATCTGCCCTTGACACTACTGTCGGAGGTCTTAATTCAGGTTGTAATAATTCAGCAACGGTCGCGGTAACGGTCGTTCCGCTTCCGGCGCCGGTTATCGTTACCCCTTCTTCCGCTGCACTTTGCACGGCTAGCGGTGTGACGCTGACCGCCACCGGAGGCACATTAGGCACCGTCGCCACCGTCGGTACGGGCACGATACGGAACTCCGTCAACACCTATCCGGCACCTTTCGGTAACTTCAACCTCGGTGCCCGTCACCAGTTCCTGGTACGAGCATCCGAACTTTCCGCAGCAGGACTTCTGCGCGGGCCGGTCGTATCTCTCGCCTTCGATGTGGTGGTTCCCTCTACATCACCGCTGTCGAACTTCGTAGTCCGTTTAGGTCACACCTCCATCACCGCCTTCAACCCTCCCGGTACGGGCTTCCAGTCCGGTCTTACCGATGTCTATTCGGTTCCGTCCTACACGCCTTCCTCCACACCCGGATATTCCGCGAATACGATCGTGTTCAATACGCCTTTCTTCTGGGATGGCGTTTCCAACCTGATCATCGAGACCTGTTTCAGTAATACCACCGCCGCTCTGAATGCGACCTTCAATCAGTCCACGACAACCTTCGCGTCCTCCATCAACTACCAGAACAATTCGATTAACATCTGCGGCAATTCCACCGTGTTGGGCAACTATTCACAGCGCCCCAATATGAAAGTGGGCGGACTGCGTGTCAATTCCTGGTCCTGGTCACCCGGCGGCGACACCACCGCTGCAGTGACGGTGATTCCTTCCCAGACAACCAACTACACCGTAGTCTCCACGCTCGACGGGTGCTCTTCGTCCGGTTCCGCGACCGTTACCGTACCCTCCGGAACCTTCCTTTCCGTTAGTGCAGCATCCACCGATATCACCTGTTTCGGAGCGAATGACGGCACCGCATCGGTCAGCGTCTCCGGGGGCTCCGGTTCTTCAAGTCTGCTGTGGTCCAACGGCTCGGTCAACGATTCCATATCGGGTCTTTCGACGGGGTCCTATTCGGTTACGGTATCCGACAGCAACGGATGTACCGGCAGTGCTACTGTAAATATCGCCCAGCCTGCACTGCTCACCATGACGGCAGTACCGGTCAGTACCCAGATCTGCGGCACCGGCGACTCCACCGATGTGACCGTCACCGCCTCCGGCGGCACGTTGCCATATTCCGGTACCGGAGTGTTTCCCCAGGGACCGGATACTGCGGTTTACGTTGTTCACGACAACAACGGTTGCTCCGCATCGGATACGGTCATCGTCAATTCTCCGAGGTATTTCATCACCGCTACCTCCAACGGAAACGGCACGATCACCAATCCCGGGACCGTTCAGTACTACTGCGGTGATACGGTCACGTTTTCATTCACTCCTGCGGATACCTGTACACGGATTGTCAACGTATCCGTGAACGGAGTCGCCCAGGGGCCGGTCTCTTCCTATACGTTCAACGGACTTTCTTCTTCAGGTGTCATCTCGGTATCGTTCGGTCCGGTGCGATATACGGTTACCGCCAATGCTGGGTCGGGAGGTCTGATTTCCGGAGCTTCTTCTCCTGTCTGCGGTACGGATGCCGTCTATACGATCGTGCCCAACTCCTGTTATCAGATTGCGGATGTGCTCGTCGACGGCGTTTCCGTCGGTCCGGTAACCACATACACTTTCCCCGCCATATCGGCAGCACATGCCATCAGCGCGACTTTCACGCAGTTGTCCTATACCGTGACGGTGATATCCGACAGCGGAGGCACGGCCACTCCTCTTGGAACCGTCACTTATGCCTGCGGTGATACGGTTACTGTCCAGTTCCTGCCCGATCCTTTCAAACTGGTCGACAGCGTTGTAGTCGACGGCGTGAACATCGGTCCGCTGAACGACTATGTCTTCTATGGTCTGGACGGAAACCACACCGTCCTGGTGTACTTCAGCGGGTGTGCTGTGCCGGCCGAGGTAGCAGCCCCCGACTTTGCGCAGCTTTGTCTGGCGCAGGGCAGCTATCAGCTGGACGGTACCTTCAGCGGCAGCGCGACCTACGCGTTCTGGAGCACCTCCGGTTCCGGGGTGTTCGACGACCCGACCGTGGGTGTTGGTACGACGTATACTCCGAGCGCAGCGGATATTGTTGCCGGTTCCGTCTACCTCTTCATTGTCACGGATGATCCGGACGGCTCCGGGGATTGTCTGGCCGGAACTGACTCCACACTGCTCACCATCACCTCGACAGTCACCGTCACTATCAACGGTCCGACTTCTTTCTGTACCGGCGACACCATCGTCCTGACAGCCTCCGGCGCCACAGACTACGTATGGTTCAGGAACACGACCGTGAATCAAATCGCCCAGACAGCCTCTATTACCACTTCCTTGCCCGGCACCTACTACGTGGACGGTTCCATCCAGGGGAATTGCGCGTCCTCTTCGCAGATCACCGTGGTGGAGCATCCGGTCCCTTCAGTTCCGGTCATCACCCCGCTCACTTCCACCGAGTTCTGTTACGGCGACAATGTATCCCTCGTTTCCTCCTATACCACGGGCAACGTCTGGCAGGACGGAGACACGGCGGGAGTCTATCTGGCCATGGCCGGCGGTTTCTACAGGGTGACTTACACCGATCCTAACGGATGTTCATCCGTTTCCGATTCGGTCGAGGTGATCGTACACCCGATTCCTGTCGTGGACATCCTCGGATTGGATTCGGTCTATTGCCTCAATGCTCCGGATGTTTCCCTTACCGGTTCACCTTCCGGCGGAGACTTTTCAGGTGTGGCTGTGATATCGGATGTGTTCTACCCGGGCCTAGCCGGAGCCGGCTTTTACCTGATCACCTATCAGTTCATGGATACGAACAGTTGTGTGGGCATCGATTCCCAGCTGGTACAGGTCGATATATGCAGCGAAGTCCCGGAAATCGCGGATCCCGAAATGGCCGTTTATCCGAATCCGGCGCATGACCGCTTCGCTGTCAGTATCGGCGGCTTCACATCCGCTTCGACGGAGTACACGGTCGAGATAACCGACCAGCTCGGTCGCCGGGTGCTTGTCCTGCGTGCCGACCGTGAGGTCATCTATGTCTCGACAGAAACGCTCTACGGACCGGGGCTGTACCTGGTACGTCTCACGGATTCCGACGGACGTATCATCCGGACGAAGAAAGTGGTGGTACAGTGAGGCTTCTTTTGTGGAATCCGGGGATGGATCCGGACGATGGTTTCCATGGATGCCATAACAAGTCTTGTTTATAGGCGGTGAGAGGAAAGTAGGATATTTGATATATTTATCCCGGAAGACCTATCTGAAAGGACTCCTGTTAAAGTTATTCCTGTCACCGTTCGGTCAACTGCCGAACGTACGTGTATGATCCGTTTCAAAAATTCTTCAGCAAATGCCTTCTTCTGGCATGGTAAGCTCTTCACCCTGGAGTGGAAATTAGATGCATGTAAGTGGGTGTTGGTGCGTTTTGATAACGGCGAGCGAAAGCCGTGGTACAAGCGTACCGAGCGTCCGTATCGTTTCCGGCGTTGGTTTTTGAAAAAGGGTAGCGACCGGTTTTCCAATCTTGCCAACGTGGATTCTCCGCAGGT
>JBJOMN010000059.1:0-10188 GCA_046052345.1 Bacteroidota bacterium
TACCGCCGATGGTACCACGGATACCGGAAATGGACTTGATGAGGGACACGGGGGAAGGGATTTATGGCTGTTGCGAAGATAATCAAAAAGGGCGAAAAAAGGCTGTTTTTTGAACCTTTTGAACGAACCCTTTTCATAGAAAGAAAAAAGCCGCCCGATGGGCGGCTTCTTGGAATTGCAAATGCAATGCTGATTATTGCGAAACGAATTGCGCTGTACAGGTTGTAGAGAAATTCGTTGAAATCTCACGGATAGTAAATTGTATGTCCCAACGAATCACCGATCCGGTTTGCGTTATGGTGCCCGAACCAGAAACTTCATAATCAGAACCGGTTCCATTAGGTGTTTGCAAAGGAATGGTGAGCTCATCAGCGACAATATCCGCGTAAGTCGGACCTGTAAAAACGTTTCCTAAATTCGAGAAGAGAACCCGATAAGCACTTTGCGTAGAACTTGTAGCAACGCTTGTATAACTGTCAGGGTTTCCGTTACAGTTTTCACTTACGGAATACGTCACTGCCAGGAGTGCCCCGGTCCAGGAAACCGTGACCGTGCGAGTAACTGAATTCGAATTACCCGCTTCATCGGTAGCCGTGTAGGTGAGCTCATAGACACCTGCGACATTCGTATTTACGCTGCCGGAAACCACGATGCCGGAAGAGATGTCACCGTCGACGTCGTCCGTAGCGATTGCCAGCGGATCATTCCAGACGGATCCCTTTGCAATGACCGTGTCAGCAGCGCCGATCAGGGATATTTGAGGAGCGATTGCATCGTCTTCCGAACAACCCGTCAGGACTACTGAACAAAGGGCCGCCGATCCGAGGAACAATAAAATTCTGTTTTTCATTTTGATTGATTTGAAGTTTGAACGGTGTAAAAATAATTGAAAAGACCTTGAAAAGCACAGCTCCCGGAATGCGATTATGTTATTAGATTTGCACAGTCAAAAGAATCAAAAAAATGAAAAAAGTATTCGCCCTTGCCGCCCTCTCCGGGCTGGCTTTCCTGGTCGCTTGCGGCCCGAGCAAAGAAGAAATGGAAAAGGCTGAGAAAGCGCGTCAGGACTCCATCGCTGCAGCTGAAAAAGCTATCCAGGATTCCGTAGCGCAGGCTGAAGCTGCTGCTGCAGCCCAAGCTGCTCAGGATTCGATGATGGCCGCCGCCGAGAAGGCGCGCATGGACTCTATTGCCACAGCCGAAGCTGCTGCAAAGAAAAAAGCCGCCGCCAAACCGAAACCTAAGGCTTCTACAGCTCCTGAGACACGCACGGAAAGCGTGAAAAAAGCAGACGAGAAAGTCGGTGGCAAATTCGGAAAGAAGTAATTCATACTTCTCAAATAAAAAACGGCCACTTGATCCAAGCGGCCGTTTTTTTATTGCCAGAAACTGAACTCAGGCTATTAAGATTTCAGTACCGCACGAATTGGACTTCGTAGTCGAAGGTGCCGAAAATGGAATCGGAGACCGTCTGCTTGTATTTCAAGACTTCCGCTTCCAGCTGGACCAGATTGAAATCGGATTGGTCCGGAGTTCCGGCAGCGAATGTGATCGTGTTCTCATTGTTGGAGAACGCCCAGGTCGAAGTTTCAACAATCTGCGGGTCGGCGGGATCGCATTTCCAGGGACCTGCATCTTCCGTATAAACGCCGCCGGTGGTAAAGGTGTATTTATTGTCCCAGTCACAGGAGTCAGTGCTCGGGAAAATGTCAATCCCGTTGAAAAGAATTGCATTCATCCGCCAGGGATGGGCGGAGATCAGCTCGGTTTTGGACGGAGAAGTTGTCTCGTCCTTTTTACAGGAAAACAGTACGGTAAGTACCGCGGCAACGATGAGTAATGATTTTTTCATGAGTTGTTTTTGATAAGGCCGCAAAGGTAAAAAAAAACAACCCTTCCCGTCTCAAATAAGGGGCGAGATCACTTACTGACGGCAGAGTTTCGCCTGAATCGACCAAATACGATACCGACTTCAATACCGAACACCGGGCGGTAGGTGTTGATGTCGATAACCAATCCGAGATTCGTGCCTAAATTTCGACCGACAATGAAGTACTCCGGATTCAGCAGGAGGCCCACTGCCTGTCCTTTATTGAGATCGTATGTGTAATTGCTGCCAAAATTGAAAAAACCGGGATCCTGATGAATGAACCCGTAAGGCTCTGTGTAAAACTCATACATCAGCCCCCCGGAAAAAGCATAACCCGTCCTGCTGTTGATTGAAACATATTTTCCACACGTAAATCCGAACACTTGCACACTGATCTGTGGAAACGAGGCCCCCAGAATGTCCAGTCCCGCAGAATAATCGGAAGGAACATTCCGGCTTTTCGAATAATAGGACATGTAGTGCAATCCGATAATGATGTCTCCCTGCCGGGAAAAGACGAGTTTGGGATGTATTCCGAAGTAATTACCTGCGCTGAGATTGATGCCGGCGTAGACCAGGCTTCCCTCCGTCCCTTGGGCGTTAAGTTGAAAAAAACGGAGCAATATTGCGGTCAACATCACCCCCGAAACCCTTGAAAAAACTCTATTTTTTGACTTTTTTGACATTTTACCCCTTTAATCTTAAGGATAGTATCACGAGCAGCTTTTTCCAATGACATCGATCATCCCTTCGCTTTTCATGACTCCGGGATTATCAACTTCCATGCTGTTGAAAATCAGTCTTTCCAATGATATTCCTCCCGAATCAGGAAGGATGGATTGACTTAATTTTACATCCGTTCGAAAGACTACAACCCATGCGACAGTTATTGACTACACTTTCATTCATCGCTCTTTTTTCAACATTCGTCTCCGCACAGGCTGATTGGGCTGGCGGTGTAGCCCCCATCCTTTACGAGAAGTGCACTTCCTGTCATCGTCCCGGAGGAATCGGGCCCTTCTCCCTGATGACGTACCAGGATGCCTATGATAACGCCTACGATATCGAGAGCGCAGTCGTGACGGGTAAAATGCCGCCGTGGACCCCTGATACCACCTATCAGCACTATGCTTTCGAACGGACGCTCTCCCAGCAACAGATCAGCACCATTCAGCAATGGGTTGCCGCGGGCATGCCTTCCGGAAACCTGGTGAACGCTCCTAATCCTCCCTCCTACACCGGAAGTTCAAGGTTGGACAGCGTGTCCCTGAGTCTGCGCATCCCGACCTTTACGGCCAACAGCAACAACGACATCTACAGGAACTTCGTACTGCCTTCCGGTCTGACGCAAGCGGCGTTTGCCACCGCCTTAGAGGTTGTTCCCGGTAATTTCTCCATGGTGCACCATGTGCTGGTCTTCCAGGACTCCACCAACAATCCCATCAGCCCTACCAGTTCCGGCGGAACCGGCTCCGCCGCTTCTCAGCTCCTCTTCGGCTACACGCCCGGCGCCTCGCCTGCCTACACTCCGGTGGGTACCGGTTTCCGGTTGCCGGCCAATACCCGGATCATCCTTCAGATGCACTATGCGCCCGGTAGCCTTGGAAAAGTAGACAGCACCCGTATCAACATCAAACTTTCAGGCGGCAACCTGCGCAATATAAATGTAATGCCTTTGCTCTATCATGACGCTCCCAGCCTGATCAACGGTCCCCTGTTCATTCCGGCTAACACCGTGCGGACTTTTGACGAACAATACTTGAATCTTTTGGGAAACTATACCTTGCTGTATGTCTTTCCGCACATGCACCTGATCGGAAAGAACATCCATTCCTACGGACTCAAATCCAACGGCGACACGATCCGATTTGTCCGGATCAATGAATGGGACTTCCACTGGCAGGACAATTTCGTCTTCCGAAATCCGATAAAGATTCCTTCACAAACGAGCTTCCGTGCAAGAGCCACCTACGACAACACCGTCAACAATCCGGACAACCCCTCCAATCCTCCCATTGACGTATCCTTGGGTGAGAGCACACTGGACGAAATGATGCTGGTCTTTTTCGCATACATGCCCTATCAGAACGGTGACGAGAACCTGATCGTAGACAAGAGGATCCGGCCTTCCGGCAACACGAACATCTGCAGCGGGCAAAGCGTCCGCCTGCGTACCATACAGGGCATAGGTTATACGTACCAATGGTACCTTAACGGTAATCCGATTTCCGGTGCCACCGGCTACGATTACACGGCAACTGCAGCCGGATCATATACTGTCATGATCACATCGGCTACCACGAATGCTCTCTCCGACCCTGTATTGGTGAATGTCCTTACGCCATCCCCCGCCTCGATTTCGCCGATCGGCTTCACCCTTTACAGCCCGAACGACAGTCTGCTGCTTTCGGCCGGTACGGGCACAGGCTTCACCTACCAATGGTACCTGAACGGAACCGCTATCCAGGGAGCCATCGACAGTACCTACATGGCGAATACCGCAGGCGATTACACCGTCATGATCAACAACGGCGGTTGTTTCTCCCAATCCCAAGTCTCCACCGGGATACTCAGCAGCACCTCCGTCCCTTCTGTCGCCGTCGAAGACCCGACCATAACCGTATATCCCAATCCTGCACGCGGTCCGGTCACCGTCGAGACCACCTGCACGACACATCTCACCGTCTTCGACGTGAAAGGCCGGGTGGTATTGGAGAATTCCTTGTCTGCCGGCAGACATGAGCTGCTACTCAGCGTAACGGGCACTTACCTGTTGAAATTCATCGATTCGGAAGGCCGCCAGACCAACAGACGGGTGACGGTTCAACGCTGACGCTGCGGCATCAGGCTGCGGCATCAGCGGTAGACAGCATTCAGTTGCTGTGACCAAAAAACGGGTCAATCCTCGTTGAGGAAGAAGACATTGTTTTTCCTTCTGGGCAACATCACCGGATGCTCGTCCGCGTACCCGAATACCACCGCTATCACGACCCGCTCGTTCTCAGGAATACGCAGGCGTTTGTAGTCCTTGACATATTCTACGATCCGTCCCATTCCAACAGGGCAACCAGAAACTCCCAGGGAACATGCGGCCAAGAGCATATTCTGCACACACATTCCTACATCTGTGGCCGCCCATTCATTGTCCGCCGGAGCGGTCAGGAAAATAACAGCCGGCGCACCGTGGAAAACGGCATCTTCGCTCCATTTGAAGTCTGTACTCTTATAGGCTTGATAGAGCTCGACGGCGGATTTCAATAACTGCCGCATACCTTGCTTGGCAAACCGTATGGCGGCGGTGCGTGTGATCTCCTTGGACAGCATGGCGATCTGCTCGTGATCCGTCAGGATATAAAAACTCCACGGCTGTCTGTTCATTGCAGACGGAGCCATCCGTCCGGCTTCGATGATCTTTTCAAGGATAGTCCTCTCCAGCAACTGCGGCTTGTACTTGCGTACGGAACGGCGGGTGAAAATGGTATCGAGGGTATCATTGGCCGCGGCCGAAGGCTGGAAGGCGAGGGTTTCCATAGTGATGGTTTTACGTGAAGATCGCAGCAAGTCGGCTGTATTGAAATGACCAAAATCAGCCCGGAATCAGGCATATTTCCTCATTTCGCGAATTCTGCTATCTTTGTAAAACAGGTCCGGTTTATTTCCGGCTTCGGTAATTTTCCAATGGGCGCTTCCCGGGTTATTTCGTTCATCCGTCGTTCGGCAATCTTGGCTTTGTTCCTGATTTCCTGTGACAACGCCATCGCCCAGATGACAGTCATCCCCTCCATCCTGCCTGCGCAATGGGTAGGTCTGATGTCGGGTCCCGGTGTAACCATCAGCAATATCACTTTTACGGGTAATCCCGTTGCCGCAGGTCGCTTCCATGCCAATTCGACGGGCTTCGGGATCAACCATGGCATCATGCTTTCCACGGGCAACTGCAGCCTTTCGGTGGGTCCCAATTCGTCCGGAAGCGCGACTGATATGCTGGGAACGCCGGGCGATCCTGTCCTTGATAGTCTGGCGCGTGCTCAGACATACGACGCTGCGATCATTGAATTCGATTTCATTCCCCAGAACGATACCGTACGTTTCAGGTACATCTTCGCATCGGAAGAATACCCGGAATTCGTCTGCTCCACTTTCAACGATGCCTTCGCCTTCATGATCAGCGGTCCCGGGTACCCGAACCCCAGGAACATCGCACTCATTCCCGGATCTGCTAATCCGGTGACCATCAACAATGTCAACTCCGGTTCTTGCGGAGGCAGTTATTCAGGCAATAACTCCATCCTCACCAATTCCAATCTTTATGTGAATAATTCAGGCGGCGTCGTGACCGAAATGGACGGATATACGGTGCCGCTTTACGCTATTGCGTCCGTAATACCCTGCCAACAATACCATCTCAGGATCAGCATCGCAGATGCCGGTGATGAGCGGTACGAATCCTCCGTTTTCTTCGAGGAAGGAAGTCTTATGTCGGCCCCCGTCGTGGAAGCAGGTATGGCCAGGACACTTTGTCCGGGAGATACTTCGCGTTTAGGCGGCCCCGTGGCAAACGGTTGGAGCTACCAATGGTCGCCTTCTACCGGACTCAACAATCCGAATTCCCCCAATCCGGTGCTCACATGGCCTTCCGGAGTCTCTGCTCCTGTACAGTACCTCGTGACGGCGTCCAACGGAAGCTGTCTTCTCAGGGACAGTGTGCTGGTGAATCCGGCACCGTCCGCTTCCGCTGTGGTGAACGCCACTTCCGCCTGTATCGGTGCGCCGGTGACGGTCGATGCACAGGTCACGGCCCCCCCCGGCGCGACCCTTCAATGGGACTTTGACGGCGGTACGGTATTGTCGGGCAGCGGCACGGGTCCGTATTCGGTGTACTATCCCGCTTCCGGCACCTATTCCCCTTCCCTGTCGATCGGGAATCTGCAGTGTCCCGATAACTCGGCCCATGCAGGCATGGTTCTGATACACCCGGCTCCATTGGCAGCTGCAATTGCAGACACCGTCTGTCGGGGCCTTCCTACACATTTCACCAATACTTCAACAATCTCCGGCGGCAGCATCACTCGAAACGACTGGCTGTTCGATGATGGCAGTACTTCTTTGCTTGACGACCCCTTGCACGTCTTCCCCACCTCAGGATCCCATACTGTTCGCCTCTTTGCCACTTCCGATTTCGGATGCGGAGATACGGCCGATATCGTCTGTCGGGTCCATCCTCTGCCGGAAGCGATCCTTCTTGCCGTCGATACCGCCGGCTGCAGTCCTTTCCGGCTGAACCTGGAAGACCGGTCCAATTATAACGGATCCGGAGGAAATGTTTTCCGATGGTTTGTAGACGGAATTTTGACCGACACGATTTCGGATCCGCTGCTTGAGCTGAGCGCGACCGGCAGCTATGACGTGGGACTTTCTGTTACTGACTTGAACGGCTGTTCGGACGATACGACCGTGAAAGACCTGTTGACGGTCCATCCCGTTCCGTTGGCTGACTTCCTGCTGAGCGATTCGGTCGTCAGCGAGTACGATCCCGTCATCATCTTCAGCGATGCCTCTGCGGGAGCTGACTGGCTGCAGTGGGATTTCGGAGACGGATCCATCTCGTTCGAAGACGAGGTAACGCATTCCTACGCATTCGCGGGATATTACACTGTGACACAATTCGTGAAGACCGACTTCGAATGCACAGATACGCTTTCAAGGAGGATCCTTATCGAAGCTGAATCCTCCTTCTACATTCCCTCTGCCTTCACTCCGAACGGAGACGGCCGCAACGATGTTTTCAAAGCCGAGGGGCGACAAGTGGATTTCTACCGTTTATATGTCTTCAATCGCTGGGGCAGAATCGTCTTCTACTCCACCGATATCAACGAAGGATGGGACGGCACCTTCGAGGGTTCCGAAAGCCAGCAGGATGTTTACGATTACCTGGTGGAGTATTCCACTTCCCGGGATGAAAATATTCGCGAAGCTGGAAAAGTCATGCTGCTTCGCTGATCGAAGTACCTCCTTATCCTAAATACAGCATGTCATTACGAAAGCTCCTCGCGCTTCCTTTCCTTATACTGTTCCCGATGCTACCCGGTGCCTTTCCCTGCACAGGTAATATCACTTCGGACTGCATAGCGGATTCAAACGATCCGGAAGCACTGAGCAAATCCAGGATTTCAGAAAAAATGGCAGTATTAAGAAGCGCCTTGCTGACGAAGGACAGCCTCGCACTGTCGGATCTTTTGTCGGATGAAGTCACCTACGGACATACCAACGGCCTTACCCAGACCAAACAGGAACTCATACGTTCCGTGATGAGCGGACAGCAGGAATACAAATCCATCACCGTCCGAAAGACGGATATACGTATTCACGGTTCCATGGCGATTGTGAATACGGAGGGGAACGCGAGCCTGCTGCTCGACGGAAAGCCGCTGGAACTGGATATGGATGTCCTCCTGGTCTGGATCCTGGAAAACGATGACTGGAAGTTGGTCGCGCGCCAGAGTGTGAGGAACAACTGATTCCGATAATAGAATTATAAATAGTACCCGTTCACTTGGTTTTGGCCAGTGAAGATGCCGCTTCCTGCAATCTTTTTTGGACTTGTTCGAAACGAGGATCCCGATCCATGGAAGACTGGATCATCTCTGCGGCGTAATCGGCAGCGCTCAATCCGTTGCTGTCGCGATAAGCGGCATCCGCACCGTTAATCAGTAACAATTCAGCCAGTTCCGAATATCCTTGCCGCGCGGCTTCGATGAGCGGAGACGATGAATCCCTGGAAGAAAGATTGATGTCGGCACCGTATGCAAGCAAAAGGGCGGCCATCTTGTCGTCTCCGTTCCTGCAAGCGATGATGAGGGGAGTAAAACCGTTTTCGGTAAAGATGTTCAGATCGGTCTCGGTCTGCAGTTTTTTCTCCACGGTCGCGAAATCACCCGAAGCCACAGCGGCTATCAGATCAGTGTTCCGTGCGAAGACAGATGTTGACATCGCCATGACGGCGACCATTACGATGAATCCGTGTGCTTTCATGTTTCAGGCGTTTGAGCGATAATACCGGGGCCGAGCCTTGCATCATCTTACCCCAACTTAACCGACTTTGGAGAAAAGAAATCCTTGGATAGCCCAAAATCTTACATCTGCTAAAATTGGACTGAAAATGCACAACGAATAGTCCTTAAATGATGAAATAACGGCCTTGGGGCTGAAAAAGGACAAAAAAGCGGGGAAACCGAATTGGCTTCCCCGCTCTAACATCAGTTTTCGTCAGATCAGCGCTCGATAACGAGCCGGATCACGTCTGTTCTTCCGTTGCGAACGACGCGTACCAGATAGATACCGTCGGCGATTCCGGAATAATCAGTAGGTAACTCGTAAGTATACTGTCCCGAGGCTTCGTAGCGCTCCTCCCGTACCATCACCAGTTCTCCGGTCATATTATACATGTAGAACTGCACAGGACCGGCCTCTTCCACTTCGAAATACAGGAATACGGTTGAGGAGGCGGGATTAGGATAAGCGATGACCGGGTACTCTTCCTCGCTCATGCCATTGAGCGTCCTCAACGCCGTGCAATTGCTGGCCTTGAGTAACAGGTTCACACTAGAAGAAGGCACCACGACGCCGTTCACTTTCATCGAGAAGGAGTAAGTGTTGATCGGAGGCGTACCGGAAACCGTACCGCCGATGACCGACTTGGAATCGTACTTGACATTGACGATGTAACGCTGTCCGGGAATTGCGCCGGTAAAGGAAATACGCGCCTGTCCCGTGGTAGGCTGTGTGCCCGTAGCCTTCTTGTTACAGGCAGCATCCCAGATAAAGGCCTGATTCGTCTGGAATACGGAGAACAACTTGAAGTTGGAAAGTTGCGTCGTCTGAACGATGTCCACGGTGAACGAGGAAGAAGGAGCCGTGACGTAACCGAAATAGAAGATGGCGCCGGGCGTCACGTTAGACACTTTTCCTTTGCTCACGGTGTAGCAGGCTTCCGTCATCGCCGTCGTACCACTCTGGAAGGTCGCACAGGATGCCACAGTAGGATATATGCCTGCATTGCAATTCGGCAATGCATTCACGGTGGCATTGAAAGGCGGTGAAATGCAACCGGACGAATTCATCGCCGTAACCGGATACGTACCCGCCGACAGGTTATTGAATACAGCCGTGCTCTGGTAATTCACCCCGTTGATGCTGTATGTGATTCCGGAACCGCTCGGTGAAGTGACGGTGATGCTTCCGGTCAAAGAAGCACACGACGGCTGCGTGACCGTCACTACCGGCTGTGAAGGAACAGGCGGAGCGGCGTTGATGACCGC
>JBJOMN010000060.1:0-7646 GCA_046052345.1 Bacteroidota bacterium
GGTAGCTCCTATATCTCCGGCAACATCAAATACAACCTCTTCGCTGCAGCCGGCACAGGCTCCGGTTTCAATGGAATCATTACCCAGCAATGGTCGGCCAACCTGACCATCGCCGGTAACAGGTTCGACAACAGCATGACGGGACAGCGTAATATCCTGATCTGGCATCCTTCTATAACTACTATCGTTGAAAATAACGAATTCAACCGCCCTGACGCAGCCGGTGACCTACTCTACCTGGGTGGCGCAGCGCCCACCGTCGGTACACCCGGCGCTGTCGTCCGAAATAACAAATTCAACTCCCCGGGTAAGGGTCTGGTCATCTATGCCTACAGCGGAACCGGCATCTCCGTAACCAATAACGACTTCGGAAACGTCGGACTTGCAGCTATCGAATTGCAAACGCCCATGACGTCAGGTTCCAATATCACTGCAACCTGCAACTGGTGGGGGCAAATCTGCGGTCCCGTAGCCGGCGACATCACTACCATCACCGGTGCGACCGTCACCTCCACGCCCTGGACGACCGACGGTACGGATAACAATACCTCCGCGACCGGATTCCAGCCATTACCCGGAACCTGTAACGGCGGAACCGCCGTTACAGTCTCCGAATCACATACCGATAACGTATGCTTCGGCGGCACTTCCGGAGCCATCGACATCACCGTCAGCGGAGGTGTGACACCTTATTCCTTCTCCTGGTCAAACTCCTCGACCAGCGAAGACCTCACAGGAATATCCGCAGGAACCTATTCGGTGACGATCACTGATTTCTGCAGCGCGACTACCGCTACCAGCGTCACAATCACCGAGCCCGCGCAAGTCACAGCCAGCGGTACCGCCACTGACGTAAGCTGCTTTGGCGGAAGTAACGGTTCCATTGACTTGGCTGTTTCGGGAGGCAGCGGAAGCTATACCTATTCGTGGAGCAACAGTGAAACTACGCAGGACATTACAGGCCTTACGGCTGGCAACTACAGCGTAGCCATCACCGAGAGCAACGGCTGTACTGTAACAGGCACGACCGCCTTCACAATCGGAGTGGGTGATAATCAGCCTCCATCCATTACATGTCCGGTCACTGCAGCTTCCTACAATACGGATGCCTCAGCATGTAACTATACCGGAAATTTTGCCGCAACAGCTACCGATAATTGCGTAGTATCCGGCATCAGCTATGAGATCGGATCAAGTCCGATAACATTCCCATACGATTTTCCTATTGGAACTACTACCGTGACGGCAACAGCTACTGACTCGTATGGCCTCACTGCTTCCTGCTCCTTCGATGTAACGGTCAACGACGAGGAAAACCCCACCATCTCCTGTGTATCGGACCAGACCAAGTCGACCGATGCGGGCGCATGCAGCTATACTGTCGTCGGAACGGAGTTCGATCCGACTGCATTCGATGACAACTGTACCGGTGCCACCGTCTCCAACGATTTCAACAGCAGCAGCACGCTGGCCGGAGCCGTCTTCAGCAAGGGCACGACTAGCGTCACCTGGACCGTCCTTGACGCTTCCGGAAACACCGCCACCTGCTCCTTCGATGTGACGGTAAATGACAATGAAGCTCCGATAGTCCCGGACCTCCTGGCCATCGTCGAAGAATGCTCCGCTGCGCTTGTTGCGCCTACGACTACCGACAATTGTGCAGGTACGGTTACGGGAACGACCACCGACCCGGTCGTATACAGTGCTCAAGGCAGTTATTCTGTAACATGGACCTTCAGTGACGGCTTCGGAAACACAAGCACAGCTACACAATCCGTCACCATCGATGATGTGACTGCACCTACGGCCAATTGCAAGAATGCGAGTATTTACCTGGACGCTTCCGGTTCCGCAACGCTGAGCGTAAGCGATGTAGATGATGTCTCCACGGACAACTGTTCCATTACGGACCGATCGTTGTCCAAGACCTCCTTCGACTGCAGCAATCGAGGACCCAATACGGTCACCTTGACGGTCACGGATGTGGGCGGTAACACAGCTACCTGTTCCTCTACTGTGACGGTTGTGGACAACATTGCTCCCGTTATCACAGGAGTGCCGGCCAGCTTCACCTCCTCCACTGCCTGCTCCGGACCCGTGACGTGGACGCCTCCTACGGCCGCTGATAACTGCGGTGTCATCTCGTTCACCAGCAACAAATCGCCCGGCGACGTCTTCCCTTCAGGCACCACGACGGTGACCTACACGGCTGTTGATGCCTCCGGCAACTCCACGACCGCCAGCTTCACGGTGACGGTTGTAAGCTTCTCGATCGGCACAACCCAGACGAATGTCACCTGCTTCGGCGCCAACGACGGCACAGCCACGGTCAACACCCTGAATACGCAAGGAGTGATCACCTACCTCTGGAGTAACGGTGCGACTACGCAAACGACTACCGGATTAAGTGCCGGCACCTACACGGTGACAGTTACCGTCGGCGGAAGCTGCTCACAATCGGCATTCGTTGTCATCACCTCCCCTGCGCGCCTGAATGCCAATACCACCTCTACGGACGTATCGTGCTTCGGCGGCTCCAACGGAACCATCACGTTCAGCAGTCCGACCGGCGGATCGGGAAATTATGAATTCTCGATAACGAACGGCGCCTTCTGGCAGATTCCGGGTACCTTCTCCGGCCTGTCTGCAGGTTCTTACACGCTGTTGATCCGTGACGCATCCAACAGGACTTGCTACCGTTCGCTGGGTACCGCCACCATCAACCAGCCGAACCAGTTGTCGGTAACGATCAACGCTTCTTCGACAACCTCCTGCCAGGGAACCCCGATCACATTGACCGCAAACGTCAGCGGACCTTCCACCGGGATGAGCTACCTGTGGAGCAACTTGGCCACGACCAATTCCATCAGTGTTTCCACACTCGGCACGACGTCTTATTCCGTGCGGGCCACGAACAGTGCCGGATGTTCCGCCACCTCACCTACGGTCTCTGTAACGATAAACCCGAGTGTGACAGCGAGTGTCACTATATCCTCGAACATCAGCGGACCGGTAAGTCCGAGCACGAGCATCACCTTCACGGCGACAGCCGTGAACGGCGGAACGAGCCCGGTTTACACCTGGAAGAGGAACGGCACGACGGTAGGCTCCAACAGCTCGACGTATACAGGAACCGGCTGGACAAGCGGCGAATCCGTCCAGTGTACCCTCACCAGTAACGCACCGTGCGTTAGCGGCAGCCCCGCTACATCGAATACGATCTTCATCACCGTATCGAATATCGTAGTCAAGTATGTCGTCTCCGATGTGACTGCCAACCGCGTTTATTATTACGACCCCTCGTTCACATTCATCCAGAGCAATCCGCTCTCGACGAACGTCCTGAACGGCGTGACCAATGCAGAAGACGTATGGGCCACTCCGACAAATATTTACATCCTGGACGGCATAAACAAATGTGTCTACAGAAGCAACGGAGCCGGCACCGTATCCACCGTCTCCCGTCCGTTGCGTAACGACCGTGGACAAGGTCTCAATCCCCTGACAGGCATCGCCATCATCGGCAACCACCTGTTGGTGGTAGACAAGAAGGCAAAGGCGATCTACCGATATGACCTGGCAGCTGCATTCAGCGGTTCGACGAGCTATACTGCTCTACAGAAAATAGCATTGAACACCTCGAATGCGAACGCCGAAGCGCTTTCCTACGACCCTGCCACCAATGCCTTCTACGTATTGGACAACAGCAGTACGAAAGCGTTCTACAGGTACCTTATCACTGCCGCGATCCCCTCGGCCGGAAACATCAGTATCGGAAGCTCGGTACGCTCCCGTCCTATGCTCACGAACACCGGTGCGGCCCTGAGCACGCCGACCGGCTCGGTGGTCGACGGCACCTCGTTGCGGATTACCGACCGCGGACTTGATCGTTCGTTCGACTACAACATCACGAGTCTGTTCACGGGAACCACTCCTCCGTACAATGCTCTCAGCGTCAGCAACCTCAACTCCGGCAACCTGAACTCCACCGGCATCAGCCTGGTCGGCTCGACTACGCTCATACGCGGTGTTGCGGACGGAAGCCCTGTCGAGGAGAACTTGGAAGCTCCGACGGAAGACCTTGTCATGTATGTGTATCCGAATCCTGCTCATGACTACTTCAAGGTATTCCTGAGCGGCTTGGATACGGATACGGATACCCGTCTGGGCATCTTCGACATGGCAGGAAGGAACGTTCACGAGGAGATCATCCCTGCCGGTAGCGCAACCTTCGATAAGGAGTTCATCCTTGCCGATTACCAGCCCGGATTCTATCTGGTTGTCGTACTGCAGGGCGATCAGCGCAAAGTGATGCGACTTGTTGTCCAATAAGCAACCTTGAGTGCATAGCAGAGCGGCGGTTTCCCGTTAGGAGACCGCCGCTTTGTCTTTTTACCGGCTTCTGCTATTCACAGCTTTATGGTGGAAACTGTCACAGGAAGCAGTCCCGAGATTGGCAAGGTGTTTGCCATCTTCACATTGAATTTACTTTTATGACTGTCCTGCCGGTGAACAAGAAATTTCTATTGATTAACCTCCTCTTGCTGGGCTGCGTTCCATTCACGTTCGCGGGCATCAACAAGGTTTATCTGGTCACAGGCGACAATCCTTTCACCGAGACCCCCATCCATGGAAAGATTCCCTTCCGGGAATGGCTCAAAAACGACAAGCTGGCTTTTGCAAAAGGGCACAGTTACAGGATGTGGATTGACTACTCCACCCAGCTACCTGCAACCGGCACCATCGCATCTACATCCAAGTCCGTGCAAATCACAGATTGCAGACGTAAACTGAACGGGTATGAATTCACGCTTACCGTAGACGCATCGGCTAAGCGAGGGTCGGTGTTTACCATCGGTTTCCGGGATCGTTCGTCCCGTCTTTCGGATGCCATCGTCTGTCAGGTAGTCCAGATCGGCAGACTGGATGCGATGGTCATTCAGGATACTACGAACACGACTTTCGCCGGTCTTTACAGCAAGACCACGTACTGGACCTTCCATTATACGCACGGCACGGGTCCCAGGGTATGGAGTTTTTACGGAAAGGGACTGGAAAATGCGCGGTTCGATTATTCAGCGGACTTCGGACAGGCGAAAGGATTGCAGTTCTACGCCGATCTGGCGGTTCAGACGGACACTTCCTTCGACATCGTGTTCACCGTCAGCGACGAGGTGACAGGAGAAAAAGGATCGCTAAGGAAAGATGTGCTGGCACGCCTTTACGATGCGGTGGCTGACCGCAGGTATGAGTGGATCACCTACGAATACGCGATACCGTCGGAGCTGGAAAAGTCTCCGGATGCGGAAGGGGTACTCGGCGATCCGGCCTTTGAACTGACACCCGGTCACCGCCGGGAGCTTTGCAGCACCTGCAAAGGGTACCATCGCTTCCTGGACACGTTGTACAAGGTGGACTGAAGGCCGGTTATCCTTAGGTAAAATACAATACTACGGAGGTAATCACTGCGGCGAAGAACAGAAGTGTGACCATGCAGCCGCGGGTGGTACGGTAATACACCCTGTTATAAGCAGCCTTCTTTGGATTTGTGATCCAGCCCATACCACGAGGCGCCTTGAATCCCAAAGAATGGCGGACGAAGCGTTTCACCGAGGTCCGGGCTGCGATGCGTTTCTTAAGGGAGGGAGTACGGAATCCGAATTTCATGATCGATGATGCCAAGTAAAGGTATGGACGGAACTGCAGTTGGCGAAGTCCCGGAGGCGGATGGTAATTCGGGATCGGGTATCCGGGTAGTCCTTATTACTTGATATCGAAATCGTTAAAAATCGTAAAATTTGAATAAAACGCTGATTTTTCTTATCTTTGCACCCCTACGGAGAGGTGCCTGAGAGGCCGAAAGGAGCAGTTTGCTAAACTGTCGTACGTGTTAAAGCGTACCGCGGGTTCGAATCCCGCCCTCTCCGCGAACGATTGGCGAGCCATGACTTCCGGTTTACCGGGTTGTTTTCTCGCCGTGTTAATAGGGTCGATTCATCGACCGGATTCGGGGCGTAGCGTAGCCCGGTTATCGCGCATGGTTTGGGACCATGAGGTCGCAGGTTCGAATCCTGCCGCCCCGACTCTTTTCGTTCAAGGATTCCGAGTAAACTGTATACAGCTTGGAACCTGGAACTTGGAACTTTTAACCGGTAAATCCGGTTCTTCCGATCCCGTAGCTCAACCGGATAGAGCATCTGCCTTCTAAGCAGACGGTTGTGGGTTCGACTCCCGCCGGGATCGCTTTCAGAACCTTTCCGGTATTTATGTCAGCTGACAATAATCTCGAATTGTGCCTTCCCGCATCCGACTTTGAATGAGTTCAGAACGGTCAAGTACTGAAATCAACGTAACAGCAAAACCCGTCCGAACACTGTTTTCTGATCTTCGCCGTCTTTACGGTAAACCACACGATAATCGTAGGTGCCTTCGGGCGAATCATGTTCACCGCTTTTACCGAACCAACCGTCTACCGGCGCTTCTTCCCGATGAATAAGCTCACCCCAGCGGTTATAAACTTCCAACAGAAGGATTTCAGTACGGTAACAGACAGGCTTGAACGACTCGTTTTTCCCGTCCAGGTTGGGCGTGAAGGTGTTCGGAAACCATATCATCGACTCCGGACGTACCTCGAGCGTACGACGCAGTGTGTCGTAGCAGCCTTCGGAACTCATCACAACTTGCACCACCTCATAAAGTCCCGTAGTCAGATATCTGTGCGAGGGTTCAGGAAGGTTCGAATAGGAACCGTCTCCGAAATCCCAAAAGTGATTCACGGCGTTCTCGGAAACGTCGGTGAACTCCACAGCGGAAGCGTATTCGGAAAGCAACGAGTCCGATACACGGAAACCTGCGCGAGGGGATTCGTTGACGGTTACGTAGAACCCTGAATCGGAATCATCCGTGCAGCCGTGCAGCGTGACCACCTGCAGTCCTATTGCATAGGTGCCCGGAACGGAAGAGACAAAGGTTGCTTCAGGCAGATCGCCCAGTGACACAGGCAGCCATTGACTTGAAACCAACGGATCTTCCTGAGAAGAGGATACATCCGTGAATTCGACGGGTGACCCTTCGCAAACCACGGAATCGGATGAAATAAAAGCAGCATGCGGCAAAGGATAGACTTTCACACCGGAGTTCGAAGATGCGGTACAGCCGTTCGTACCGACCGCCGTGCAACGAATCGTAAAAAGCCCTGCTGTCGGATAGGTGTGGGAAACCGACATGCCTGATGAGGTATTACCGTCACCGAAATCCCACTGAAGGTCAAGAACGGAACCTGCCGATGATCCATAAGAAGCGATCGGAGTAAAAACGGACTCCGCGCAAACCGTATCTTGTAAAAGGGATATATATGGCGCAGGCTTGACGCTTACAAGGACGGAAGTAGTCGCTGTGCATCCTGAATTATCCATCCCTGTCACTGAATAATAGGTGTCGGCGGCCGGAACAACCGGTATGAAATTGCTGTTCGCTCCGGTAGACCACAAGTAATAGGAAGCACCGGTCACAGAGCAATAAGCCGTATCACCGGGGCATATGCTGTCCGGGAAAGCCGCCGCTTGTATCTGCAAGGAAGGCGGCTGGGAAAGGACCAACGTGTCGGTCAGTGTACAAAAAGAACCGTCTCGGATAGTAAAAATATA
>JBJOMN010000061.1:0-21046 GCA_046052345.1 Bacteroidota bacterium
TTGATTAATTCTTTAGATTTAATTCATTTCCTTTCTTTAAAGGAGAATAATTTTAACAATGCTTCCTTTATCCCCTCTGATCCGGTGAGTATCCCTCACCGGTTCAGGGGAAAGGAAGAACGCGAGATCTCCGGCTTTCTGGCGGCTACATTAGCCTGGGGCCGTCGCGACATCATCCTGAAGAGCTGCGACCGATTACTACGGTTGATGGAGGATTCGCCCTACGATTTTGTCATGAACGCTTCCGCCTCCGATCTGAAGCCGCTGAACAGTTTCGTACACCGTACCTTCAACGGTACCGACGCAGTGGCGTTCGTGAAATCGCTGCAGCATGTCTACCGAAACCACGGAGGACTGGAAGCCATCTTCACACCGCTTCCTACGGACGAGCCGGATACGGGAGCCCACATCACCCGTGCGCGTCACAAATTCTTTGAATTGAAACACCCGCAGCGTACGGAAAAGCACTTCGCCGACCCGTCACGCGGTTCTGCCGCCAAACGGATCAACATGTTCCTGCGCTGGATGGTTCGCAGGGATGAGAACGGCGTGGATTTCGGCATCTGGAAATCCATATCCCCGGCACAGCTGATATGCCCGCTGGATGTCCACTCCGGAAGAGTGGCGAGGGAATTCGGGCTGCTCACACGCCAACAAAATAACTGGAAAGGAGCTGTAGAGCTCACATCTAATCTAAGAAAAATCGACCCCGAGGACCCGGTTCGATTCGATTATGCGCTTTTCGGCATGGGTGTCAACGAGGATTTGTGAATTACGGGGGTGTTGTTTTAATGCTCATCGCTTTTTACAACCTGCATCCGTATCTCGCCCCACAGCTGCAACAAAAAAGCCGGACCTTTTGGGATCCGGCTTTGGTGTGAAACGGCAGACCGTTCAGATCTTGCCTTTCTTGATGGCTTTTTCGATGGCGGCGCTGATACCGATCTTGTCGATGGTGCGCAGTGCCGAGGTGGACACCTTCAGGGAGATCCACTCGCCCATTTCGGGGATGAAGAAGCGCTTCACCTGCAGGTTCGGGTTGAAGCGGCGCTTCGATTTCTTATTCGAGAAGGAAACCTTGTTTCCTACGATTGCCTTTTTTCCGGTCAGATCACAAACACGTGCCATGGCGCTAACGGGTATTTTACGGGTTGAAGAGGCGCAAAAGTACGTATTTTCTTCCACAAAACAAAAAAAGTGGATTTTTCAGCGGCCGGATATCCTGTTTTTCTCCAAAAAAACCTCATTCGCCCCGTACCGCCGTCCGGGCATCCCCGGCCGCCGCATGTTTCTGCAGCTCCCGGCGCAGCAGGTCCAGTGCATACAACGCCGTCTCCCGGATCACCCGTTCCCGTCCCTGCCCCAACTGCAGCAGCCGGGAAACCGTTCCTCCTGGCCCCGAAACGGCGATCCAGACCGTACCCACCGGCTTCTGGGCCGTAGCGCCCCCCGGTCCGGCAATGCCGCTAGTCGCCACGGCATAGTCCACGCCCAGGAAAGCCCGCGCGTTCTCCGCCATCAGCCGCACTACCGGCTCGCTCACGGCACCGGCCGTATTCAGCAGTTCCGCAGGAATGCCCAGGTGCTTCTCCTTCTCCTCGTAGGCGTACGGGACCAGCGAGCCCAGGTAATAGGCCGAACTTCCCGGAACGGACGTGATCCGGTGGGCGATGTATCCGCCGGTGCAACTCTCGGCCGTACCCACGGTCTTCCCTTCCTGCAGGAGCAACCGGCCCGTCACTTCCTCCAGCGTTTCCTCGTCGAAGCCGTATACGTATTCCGCCACCAGCGGCAGCAGCCGTCGCTCCTGTTCCTGCAAAGCGGCGCGGAGCACGGCCTCGTCGTCGCCGGTGGCGGTCATACGCAGCCGTACCATGCCTTGCGCCGGCAGATAGGCCAGGCGAATGAAGGACGGCAGCGCATTCTCCCACTCCTCGAGCCGGTCGGACAGCATAGACTCGCCGATGCCCTGCGTGAGGACGGTGCGGTGCAGCACGGGCGGCAACCGGAAACGGTCGCGCAGACGCGGCAGCACCTCCTGCTCCATGAGGCCTTTCATCTCGGAAGGGACGCCGGGCAGGGAGACATAGATGATACCGTCCTTCTCGAACCACATGCCGGCGGCCGTGCCGCGCGGATTGGGAAGCACGGTGCAGCCGGCGGGCACTTCCGCCTGAGCACGGTTGGTGGGCGTGACCTCCCGGCCGCGCTCTCGGAAAAGGCGCTCGATGTTGGCATACACGCCTTCGTCGAACCGCAGCGTGGTGCCGAAGTAGCCGCAGAGGGTCTTCTTGGTGCGGTCGTCCTTCGTGGGTCCGAGTCCGCCGGTGATGAGCACGACCTTTGCACGGCCCGCGGCTTCACGCAGTGCGGAGAGGATGTGGGCTTCGTCGTCGCTGACGGAGGTGATCTGGTGGACCCGGATGCCGATGGCGTTGAGCTCCCGGCCCATCCAGGCGCTGTTGGTATCGACGACCTGCCCGATGAGCAGCTCGTCGCCGATGGTGATGATTTCGGTTTTCAAGGGAAAGGGATTCGGTGCGCAGCGGCCTCAGTAGCCGACGGAGATCGTGTCGGGGTTGCCGCGGTCGGGATGAATGGCCATCACCGGGATATCGGCGTGATTGATGATATGCAGGGCGGCGTTGCCGAGGAAAAGGCCGCTTCCCTCCTGCTCGGACATGATGACGACAAGGTCGGCACCGGTCTCCCGGACATGGTCGAGCGCGATCTGTGAGAGGGATTCACCCTTCTGCACGCGCACGGTGTTTTGCACGCCGTGCTCGTCGAGGAAATCTCCGACCTGGTGCACCTTGAGTTCGAATTTGCGCACAAGGTCGCTGTCGGTGAGCGTAGTGGCGCCGATGACGTGGACCTTGCTGCCGAACTGCCGGGCCAGCTCCACCGCATACCGCACCTTCTGGCGCGACACCGGCGAGTGGTCGATGGGCAGCAGGATATTCCGGATGTCGGGCTGTCCGGCGGACGGACGGACGACGATCACCGGGCAAGGACTATCCATGACGATCTTGGAAGTATGGCTGCCGACGAGATGTTCCTTTACGCCCGAATAGCCGTGGGCGCCTGCGAGTACGAGGTCGGCGTCGATGCGTCCGGCGACCGTCTCCACGGTCTTCGGGATGCGGCCCTTTTCGACCACGGCATGGACGGGGCGGAAGCACTCGGAGGCGGTCTTGCGCGCGAGTTCGTGCAGTCTCTCTTCGGCCTTCTCGCCCACTTTCTCCTCGAATTCCTTCTGGCTCTTGGAGAACGCGTGGCTGATGGCCGAAGTCAGCGAGAACGACTCGATGACGTGCAACAGGTGGATTTCCGCTGTGCAACGGCGCGCCAGGACGACCGCGTATTTAAGTGCTGATTCGGCGGTTTCGGAGAAGTCGTAGGCGACGAGGATCTTCCGGACGTGGAACCGCTTGATGGCAGTCGTCATGAGGGAAAGTTTTAGTACTCGAAGACGGAGAGCGTGGTGTCCTTGCGCTCCTTCGGGCGGATGCTGAGGACGGGAATGTCGGATTCGTTGAGGATGGTCTGCGCGGCCGGGCTGATGAACATGTCGGTCCAGTCCATTTCCTGCTGTGTCATCACCATGATGAGGTCGGCCTTGACCTTCTTGCCGTATTTGACCACTTCATCCGCAACGTCGCCGTCCTCGATGATCTCGGAATCGCAGGGGACGTCGTGCTGTTCGATGAAGGAACGTACTTGCTGGAGCTGGCGGTTGAGTTTGTTGACGATGAACTCGTCATCGGAAGGAAGGACGGTGATGAGGTGGATGGTGGAGCCGAACAGTTTGGCCAATTTGACGGCCTCGGTCACCTTCTCTTTGGTCTCCTTCTGGAGATCGAGCGGCAGCACGATGCTTTTGCAGCCGGAACGGTGCTTCTTGCCTTTGATGGTGATGACCGGACACGGCGCTTCGCGGATGACCCGCAGCGCATTGGAACCGATGAACCGTTTCAGGCCGGTCGATCCGCTGGTACCCATGATGATGAAGGTGCACTTCAGTTTCTTGGCGGCGCGCTGGATCTCCTCGTAGATCTTGCCGCGCGCGGAGAGCGTCTGCACGGAGATGCCGGCCTTCTTGCCGGTATCCTCGGCGAGCTTCTCGAGGGCTTTCTGCGCCTTCTTTTCCATGGCTTTGTCCTCTTTCGCCCCCATGAACGGCAGGTGGAAGGAGTCGTCGATCACATGCAGCAGATGTAGCTCGGCGTTGGTGAGGCGGGACAGGTTGAAAGACTGTTCCAGCGCGATCAGTGACTGGTCGGAAAAGTCGATGGGTACAAGGATGCGGTTTTTAGCGGTGGCCATTGAAGGAAATTGGATTATTATTGTGTGTAAAATTACTTCAATCCGCACGATGAAAAAAATACCGGAATCGGAACTTATCCTCAATCCTGATAACAGCGTCTACCATCTCAACCTCCATCCTCACGAACTAGCCGGTACGGTCATCAACGTGGGCGATCCCGACCGGGTAGCACTGGTTTCGGCCTTCTTCGACCGTATCGAAGTCCGGAAACAGAAGCGTGAATTCATCACCCATACAGGATATTATAAAGGAAAGAGGATCACGGTCTTATCCACCGGCATCGGAACCGATAATATAGATATCGTCTACAATGAACTTGACGCCCTGGTGAACATCGACCTGGAAAAGCGGGTCATAAAGGATACGCTGACCTCGCTTAATCTCGTACGTATCGGGACATCCGGCTCCTTACAGCGCGAGATTCCCGTGGACGGCTTCGTGTTCTCGCAGTTCGGCCTGGGGCTCGACGGGCTGCTGAACTTCTACAAACTGCCGAACACCCCGGAGGAGGCTTCCATCATCACCGCCTTCCGGGACCACTACCCCACCCGCGGCGTCCTCCCGCAGTCCTATATCGCCCGCTGTTCCTCAAAACTGGAGGGTGCACTGAGCAGCGACATGCACAGCGGAATCACCGCTTCCTGCTCCGGCTTTTACGCACCCCAGGGGCGGGTATTACGCTACGAACTGGCGATTCCTGATTTCATCGAGAAGCTGCATTCCTTCCACCACGAAGGACACCGGGTCACGAATTTCGAGATGGAGACCGGTGCGATGTACGGCTTGGCCCGTATCCTCGGCCACCACTGCTGTTCCATCAACGCCATCGTGGCGAACCGGATCACGAACGAGCATACGCATAAGCCCGAGGAAACCATGAATACGCTGATCGGCACGGTGCTGGACCGTCTGGCGGCTATGCCGGATTGATTCCTCAGTGAAGGACGACGATACGTCGTGAGGCGCAAGCACCTGCGATTTCCGCTCGTAACAGATAGACGCCGTTTTCCAGACCGGTAAGGTCCAAGGAGCTTGTTTGTCCGCCGGTCATCACGGCCTCGCAGCCAAGCACGAATTTTCCCGTGATGTCGCTGATTGTCAGTTTCAGCGAGCCCGACTTGTCCGTTTGAAAAAACAACCTGTCGGAGGCCGGTTGCGGAGCGATGCGCAGTAATTTTTCAAAAGCGATTTCCCCGACGCCGATGTTTTCGGGGGCGAGTTGCACGTTGAGCGCGGTGACCTGGCCGGTCTGAAGACTGACGCCTGAAACCAGCTTGGTGCGGTAGCCCTGTCTGGCGAAGATGACATCGTAGCTTCCTGTATCCACTGATCCGGTTCGGTAGTCCCCGACGTTGTTGGAGTTTTTCACCACGGGCGACCCGACCAGGCTGACAGCGACATTGGAGAGCGGCAATCCGGTGACCGAATCGGTCACAGTGCCTTCCAGGTAACAGGCGCGTACATAGGTCGGCTGGAAGAGATACACTTTCTGGAAATACATGTCGGTAGCCATGATGGCTCCCGAGGCGAGGTACGGATCGGCATCCCAGCAGAGGTAGTTCCCGGTTGGATAATTGGCGACCTCAATGATATTGTCCGGCCGGGAACCGTCTGCGATGGTGAGCTGACTTCCGTAACTGGGGTTGATGACATAGTCGTTCAGCACACGGACGTTATGGACTTCGTACTGCGGCGTGATGACGGTCTTGTACTCGTCGAGCTTCGTGATATTCGAAAGGTCGGAGATGTCGTAGGAGGTCACGGGCTGGTTGCCGCGTTCGTCGGTGGTGAATATCACCTGTCCGTTGTCGCTCAGCCAGGTATTGTGGTTGAAGAGTCCGGGCGTCGATTGTGTCGCCAGCAGGGCCGGCGCGGCGGGATTCGTGATATCGTAGACGGCGAACTGTCCGGCAAGGATTTCACTGGAGTACAACCTGCCGTTACGCACGTAACTGTCGTGGCTGTAATTGTTCGTCACCGCGCCGACATAGGCCGGATTCCACGGATCGGTAAGGCTGCAGATGATGACACCTCGGCCCAGCTGGTTCAGGTTATGGCCGTTGATGTAGAGATAGCCACCGTCGACAGTGACGGTGTGGGCGGTAACGAGCGTGCCCGGCATGGCGCTGTCGCCTTGCCAGAAACGGTAAGGAACACTGTCCGGCAGATAGCGGAGATCCATGACCTGCACCCCGTTTTTAACGCCGAGGGTATCGATCCCTTCACTGACAGCGTAGGCGTAATCGCCCCACACCTTCACTTCGTGCCACGTGCTTGTATTACCGGGCAGCTGGAAAAGGAACTGCGGGTTGGAGGGTTGTGTAATGTCGAGAAATGCGATTCCGTTCTGGGCGCCGATCAGTCCGTACTCGCGACCATCGGCCGTATCGGTGTAATGCCAGCACCCGGAAAGGTTCTGGAACGGAAACGTGTAAACGCCCAGTTGCGTCATGTTCTTCTGAGCGACGGAGTACCCGGCGATCAGCAGGAGAAAAAAGGGTAGCAGGCGTTTCATGGCGATGAATCAATGGACAATCAGTACCGCAGAGGAGGCTACGTCGGGACCGGTCACTGTGAGCAGGTACTTCCCGGATGCGACACCCTTCAGGTCCAGGTCCGACTCGTTGAAGACAAGCGGACGCTCGAAGACAGCACGGCCGACCGCATCGTAAAGGACGATACGCTCCGAGCCGGTGATATTTCCGGAATACCGGACGCGCACCCGTTCGGAGGCAGGATTCGGAAAGGCGATCAGGAGTTCGTCGTATCCGTCCGGTACGGATACGGAAGTGGCCAGTTCGTAGCGAAGCAGAAGCGCATCGCTTTGAAGCGTGGTCGGATTGTCGGAGATACCGCAGATCCACGTGGCCGTGTTCTCCTGCAGCAGTCCGAAGGGCTCGTCGTCACCGTTTGAAGGACCCTGCCAGGAGGCCAGCCAGTCCTGGTTGCCCCAGGCGTCGTAACGAATGGAAACGATGTTGTTGTCGGTAGTGCCGCCGACAGTATCTACCGCAGAGTAACCGGTCACCAGGATCTCTCCTACCGAATTGATGGAAATTGCGATAGGCTGTTCATCGTCGTGCAGTGGACCGTCATACACCTTCGGCGCGTTCCACAACTGGTTCTGAAGTGCATTGTCGAGCTTGACAGTGAGGTAATCGTAGTTGGAGACCAAGGTCGATGGATCGCTGTCGGCACGTGCAAGCACCACGACGTTGTTCTGGTAGTCGACGGCGATGGCTTCTGCTTCGTCGTTGCCGGAGCCGGAGCCGTTATAGGTGAAATTGCCGGTTACAGCCCCGGCGGCAGTTACGCGGAAAACAAGGATGTCCTCGGACCCGCCGGACGCAACGGTGACGGTCTTGCCGGCGACGAAGGCATTTCCATTGGCATCAAGATCCATGGCGTATGCACGGTCGTCTAAGCCTGCGGAACCGCTGTAGACGGCCGGGCCGCTCCATACGGGTACGCCGGTCGTTCCGTCATACTTGATGACAAACGCGTCATCGTAAAGTCCTGCCTGTGTCCTGCCGCAGACAAGGACGTTTCCGGAAGCATCGATCGCCAGGTCCGAGGGTTCGTCCCGGCCGTTGGAGGCACCGTTGAAGCGCTGGGTCCAGAGCAGGGCGCCCGCCGGGGAATATTTCAGGGTGACCACGTCGTTGTTGTCGATGGTATCGTTCAGGTCCTGGTCGCTGCGGCCCGTCACATAGACATTTCCGGAGGCATCCAGAGCCACAGCTACGGCACGGTCGGACTGGTTAAAGACGTAGTTGTACTGACGGGTCCAGACCGTATCGCAGACGGCCGGATTGAATTTCATGAGGAGGTAGTTGCTCTTCTGTCCGGCGGTCTTGGTGTAACCCACGGCATAGACCATTCCGCTTGCGTCGATGGCGGCATCCACCAGTTCGTCGTCCTCGTCGTTAGTTCCGTTGAAGAAATAGTTGCACAGGAATTGTCCGCTGTTGCTGACGACGCGGATGAAGGCGTCGCGTTCGTTGCCGTCCATGTAGGCATTACCGACAGCAATGGCCTGGGCGGAGCCGTTGGCGACGACCGAACGAAATGCGGAGGTGAAATCACCGTTGAAGTTATGGCTGCGGGTCCAGTTGTTGGTGCCGGCCCCGGTGGAGCTGACCAGTGCCCCGTCGCGCCGTGTACCGATGTTCTCGACGAAACCGGCGACGATATAATTTCCCGTGACCGGGTCGACGATGATCTTTCCGCCCTCCGAATTACCGGTCGGCGATGTTCCGGTGGCATAACTGAAGGACAAGCGCGTACCTGCGTTGTTCCAGACCACGGTATAGATGTAGTTCAGTACGGTGGTAAGTCCGGAGTCGAAATCGCTGTACCCCGTGAGGGCGATGTTTCCGGAATTATCCACGACCATGGAAGTGGGGATGTCCGCCTGCAAAGCCGGGAAACCGTCTGTCCTGGACCAGGTGATGGTGCCTAAAGAATTATACTTGAGGACCAGATAATCGTAATTGGTGAGCGCCGAGAAATCGACATCCGACTGTCCGCCTACATAGATGTTGTCTTGCGCATCGATATGGACGAACAGCCCCCGGTCGTTCTGGGAGATGCTGCTGTTGTAGAAACGCGTCCACTGGAAGATGCCGGAAGTGTTGTATTTGATGGTGCGTACATCGTCGTCGTTGCCGTTGTCGGTACGTCCGGTGACCACAACGGCGTTACCTGCGGGATTGATGGCGATGTCGGCGCCACGGTCGTCACCGCTACTGCTGTTGTAAATGGCGGGGGTCCATGCCAGGGAGCCGTTGGCACCGGAATATTTCAGGGTTACTATATCGTCATCCGCTCCGTTGAAGGAGCGTCCGGTGACATACACGTCGCCGGCCGGATCGAGTGCGAGGGCGTTGGCATCGTCCCTGCCCCCGGCCACACCTGCACGTGAATAAGTAGCATGCCATAGCAGTCCGCCTGAAGGAGAGAACTTCAGCACCACGTAATCCGAACTTCCCGGCAGCGGATCGGGTTCGGTGATGCCGCAAATGAAGATGTTTCCGGAGGCGTCAATGGCCATGTCCGTGGGCACATCGTCCTGGAAGGCCACGGGGTTGTTCCAGGTAGTATCCCACAAAAGGTTGCCGTTGATGTCGTATTTCAACAGGTAGATATCATCCTGTGAATTACCGCCGTCGGTATAACCGGCGACATAGACATTGTTGGAAGCGTCCGTCACCACGAATTGTGCCACATCGTTCCCGCTCCCAGCACCGTTTTTGCTTTTGGACCATAACACGTTGCCGGAAGCGTCGGTACGCACTGTGAGGAAGTCGCGGTAATTACCTTGCTTGACGGAATATCCTACTGCGACGAATCCGCCGGAAAGCGGAGCGACACTGTAATACCGGTCGGTATTATCGCCGGCAGAGGCGTAGGAGTCCGTCCAGAGCGGTGTGGTGGAGTTTTGGGCGACGGAGTAAAAAGAGAGGAAAACGAAGCTGAAAAGAAGGAATTTTTTCATCAAGTGCGGTCTTTGGTAATTATTAACATGTAAAAATACCCCTCTCCTTCTGTCCGTTTGTCAGTACAGTTCAAGATTTCTTAACACAGGCACGCTAATTGCTCCCACCTCCAACACGCGGCTGTTGATAAGACCGTCCGGATCCGGGTATCCTTTCCCCCGTCCCGATGGTTAAACAGATGCAACCCGATACCGCCATGGATTACCGTGAAATAGACGCATTGATCCGTCTGCTGGACGATACCGACGAGGAAGTCTACGGACAGATTCGCCTTCAACTGCTCAAATGCGGAAAACCCGCCATCCCTTTCCTGGAAAGCGCCTGGGGAGGATCTCTGGACGCTCTGCTTCAGGCCCGTATCGAGGAAGTCATCCACGATATCCAGTTCGATGACCTGAAACAGGAAATACGTGTATGGGTGGAAACCGGAGGCATGGATATCCTGCGCGGAGCGGTATTAGTGGCCCGTTACCAGTATCCGGACCTGCAGGAGGACGAGGTCCGTAAGCAACTGGAGGCCATCCGCCGCGATGCATGGCTGGAGATGAACGACAGCCTCACCGCCCTGGAACAGGTACACGTCCTCAACCGCATCCTCTTCGACATACACGGTTTCTCCGGAAACACCCAGAACTACCATGCTCCGCAGAACTCCTTCATCAACGTGGCGCTGGAAAGCAAGAAAGGGAATCCGCTGATGCTCAGCATCATCTATATGGAGGTCGCCAATGCAGCGGGGGTGCCGGTATACGGCGTGAATCTCCCGGAGCATTTCGTGCTTTGTTACCGGGAGAATACGGACCTTTCCGCCGGAGTAAGAGGCAACGTCCTTTTCTACATCAATCCGTTCAGCAAGGGGGATATCTTCAACCACAAGGAGATCGACCAGTTCCTGCAGCAGCTGAAGCTGAAACCGGAGCCCTCCTATTATGCCCCGTGTTCGAACATCGCCATGATCCAGCGACTCATCCGCAACCTGATGAACTCCTATCACAAGCTGGGGTTCATGGAAAAGGTGAAGGAGCTGGAGGAGATGATGCGCGCTACCGTGTGAGCACGTGTACCGCTAAGCGTGATTCCTTCTCGGAATCCATCAATTTGCCACCGGGAACATCTTCCCTACTCCTGAACACTGATTGCTTCGTACAGCTTCTTGTAAGGGCCTTCCTGCCGCAAGAGTTCCGTTGGATTTCCTTCCTGTACGACACGACCGTGATCCAGCACCAGGATCTTGTCGGCCCGTCGTACGGTAGATAGGCGGTGTGCGATGATCACGGAGGTCCGGTTGGCGGTCAGTTTTTCCGTGGCTATCCGTATTAGTTCCTCCGTCTCCGAGTCGATGGATGACGTGGCTTCGTCCAATATGAGGATCCGGGGGTCGAAGACGTAGGCGCGGATGAAGGAGATCAGCTGGCGTTGTCCGGCACTCAAAACCGCCCCTCTTTCCATCACATTGAAATCGTATCCTCCGGGGAGTTTTTCGATGAAGGAGTGGGCACCCACCGCCTTTGCCGCTTCGATGATCTGTTCACGGGAGATGGAAGGATCCTTCATCGAGATGTTGTTGGCGATGGTATCGGAGAACAGGAAGACGTCCTGTAACACCATCGACACCTTCCTGCGCAAAGCCGAGGGATCGAAATCGCGGATATCGACTCCGTCGATGCGTACCGATCCTTTCTGATACTCGTAAAGCCGGCACAGCACATTCATTACGGACGATTTTCCGGATCCCGTCGGGCCTACCAGCGCGACCGAGGTTCCCTGCGGCACTTCGAAAGAAATGTCCTTCAGGATCCATTCGGGCTCCTTTTCACCGGCATCCCCGTAAGCGAACCACACTCCGTTGAACGATACCGCACCTTTGAGGTCGTCGGCGGCAAGGTTCTTTTCGGAAGTAATGGTTTCTTTCAGATCGAGCAACCTCATCACCCGTTCGCTGCTCACCATGCCCATCTGGAGGGTATTGAACTTGTCCGCCAGCTCACGGATCGGACGGAACAGCATGTTGATGTACATGATGAAGGCGACCACGTTTCCCACGGTGATCTGATGTTCAAGGACCTTTACGGAGCCCCACCAGACGAGCAGGCCGATGCTGACTGCGGTCAGCAGCTCCACGACCGGAAAGAAAACCGAATAATACCAGACGGAACGGATGTTCGCCTGCATGTGCCGCCGGTTTATTTCCCGGAAGCGACGTCCCTCCTCCTCTTCCCTGCCGAAGATCTGCACGACGCTCATGCCGGTGAGATGTTCCTGTACGAAGGTGTTAAGTGCCGCCACTTCCGTCCTGACCGCGTTGAAGGAGGATTTGATGCCGTTCTTGAAGATGTTCGTGGCGATGAGCAATGCCGGCACCGTAGTAAGTGCGATGAGCGTAAGCCGCCAGTCGATGGCGAACATGAAAACGACGATCACGACGAGCTGTAACAGGTCGCCGATGATCACAATCAGTCCCTCGCTGAAGATGTCGGCGATCGTCTCCAGATCGCTGACGGTCCTGGTGACCAGTGTTCCGATAGGCGTCGTATCGAAGAAGCGCAGGCGCAGTCCGGCGATGTGACGGAAAAGGGCAATCCTCATGTCACGGATGACCGTTTGTCCGATACGGTTGGTCAGGTAGGTGTTGTAGTACTGTACGACCGTCTGAAGTCCGAGCAGCACCAGCAAGAGAAGCGTCATACGGAGGAGACCCGCATAGTCGTTCCTGGCGATGAAACCGTCGATCGTATACTGGACCAGCCAGGGTCTCAACGGAGAAAGGAAGGCCAATGCAACCGTAAGAAAGACGGCAAGAATAAAAAGGGTACGGTACGGCCGCACGAGGTGCAGAATACGTCGGATCAACGACAGCTCCCTGAAGGTGCCTTCCTTTCCTTTTTTATCAGCCATGGGAACGAGTGATAAACGGATACTCCACGCGGACCAGCGATAATCCGTGGGCGGGCACTGACATGCCGGCATCACTTCTGTTTCCGGAAGCGAGGATGGCTTCGAACTGTTCCGTCGAACACTTGCCCTCACCTGTTTCCAGCAATGTGCCCACGATGGCCCGGACCATGTTGCGCAGGAAACGGTTGGCCGTGATGGAAAAAACCAATCTGTCCTCCAGGCGCAGCCATTGCGCGTGGGTCACCCGGCAATGTGTACCGTTCTGGTTCCCGCCCGTCTTGGTGAAGCAGGCGAAATCCTCCTGCTTCAGCAGCAAGGCTGCTGCTGCGTTCATCCGGTCCACCATCAGCGGATGTGGAAAGAAAAAGGCCTGCTCACGAAGGAATGGATCTTTCCGGGTGATCACCTGATAGTGGTACGTCCTTGAAGTAGCGTCGAAGCGAGCGTGGGCTTCCGGGGCTACCGGGATAATTCCGTAGACTGCGATTTCCGGAGGCAGCAGGGCATTCAGGGAGCGCAGGAAGCGTTCCGGGTCCGGAACCTGATTTTCAGTATCGAAATGGGCGTAAAATTCAGCGGCATGGACGCCGGTATCCGTCCGACCGCAGCCTGTGGTTTCAACCGGGTACTTCAGCAAGACGGACAACGACTCTTCCAGCTTCTGCTGGACCGTCGGCGCATTAGGCTGGACCTGCCATCCGTGGAAAGGGAGGCCATCGTAAGCAAGTCGGAGGAAATAACGCACGGGAATCAGAATGGAAGGCAAAGGTACGGCTTTGTGCCGTTCATTCCGGATAGTCGATCCTTGCATGGAACATGCTCAACAGCATCTTCTTGAAGGATTTGCGTACGGTCTCGATGTCACGCAGCGTCAACGGCGTGTTGATATACTGGCCGCTTTCCATCTGATGGTCGATGATAGCGTCCACCAGTTTGCCGACAGCAGCGGGATCAGGCGTCTTCAGGCTACGGGAGGCCGCCTCGACCGAGTCCGCCATCATGAGGACGGTGGTTTCCTTGCTGTAGGGCAGCGGACCGGGATAACGGAACAGTTCCTCGTCCGGAACTTTCTCCGGAAAATTCTTCAGGAATGACTGATAGAAATACTGCAACCTTGAAGTACCGTGGTGGGTACGGATGAAATCGACGATCACATCCGGCACCTTCGCCTTTCGCGCCTTTTCCACTCCCCGGATAACGTGCGATTTGATGATCCGCGCACTCTCCTCGAAAGAGAGTTCGTCGTGGGGATTGAAATGGTTCTGCTGGTTCTCGATGAAATAGTTGGCCATGTCGGCTTTGCCGATGTCGTGATACATGGCTCCTGCACGAACCAACAGGGGATTACCGCCAATCCGAAACACGGCCTCTTCGGCCAGATTGGCCACCTGCATGGAATGCTGGAATGTGCCGGGAGCCTTGAGGGCCAGCTCCCGCAACAAAGGCGAGTTGGAGTCGGCCAGTTCCATGAGCGACACGTCGGACATGAAGCCGAAGGTCTTCTCCAGGATATAAATAAGCGGAAAGGCGAACAGAGTCAGCACCGCGTTCGCCGCGAACCATCTCAGGTTGAGCCAATCGATGCTGCGGAATCCGGCTTCATGAAGTATGGCCAGCCCGGTGAAGGCCACTGCGTAAGACAGGAAGATCATCGCTACCGAAATGAAGAACTGCACACGGCGGCTCATCGTTACGATGGTGAATATGGCGACCATGCCGGCGATGGTCTGCATGAAGACGTATTCGAAGCCGTTCGGCGCCTGGAAGCCGAGTACCAGCAGCGTGACGATGTGCGTGAAAAGTGCAGTGCGTGTATCGTAGAAGGCCCTGACGACGATAGGAAGGATACAAACTGGCGCAATGTAGATTTCGACTTGTTCGACCTTGTTCGTCCACAGGAACATGTAGGTGACGGATACGACGAGCAGCATCAGCAGCGTGACGCGCGCATTGTCCTCGTAGACCTCTCTTCTGAACAGATACAGGAAGGTGATCAGGATACCTATTGCCAGTGACACCAGGATGAAATGGCCGAGCAAAAGCATCCATTTCGATGCGCCGGAGATCTCCTGGTTCTTGACCTCCTGACGGAAGGATTCGAGTTTCTGAAGCCGGCTGTCGTCCACGACCTCGCCTTTCAGGATGATGACCTCGCCTTGCTGTACCAGTCCGCGGTTGAGAGATACCTGGTCGATAAGCTGACGTGTCCAGTTACGCGTGGCTTCGTCGTCATAAGTGATGTTATGCGCCAGGCAATTCTCCAGGATCGGTGAAAGGACTCTCGAATCGGCACCCGGCAGACTGTCCATTCGTCCGGTGATATGGTCAAAGGCGCTCCGGACGGTAAAGAACTCGTCTGCATTGCGTTCTTCGGCGACATTGTCACGCACGACGGTGATGATGCCGTCACGGTGAGCATCACCGACGGAGGTCGTCTTCAGGATGATGCCTTTCCTGTAGACACTCCTTAACAACTCTGCGCCCAGGGCAAACTGTTTTTCGTAATCCGATCTGTTAGTCCTTTTCTTTACGGAAGCGGACGGTCCGTAGGACACTTGCAGTTCGGCTTTGAACTGGGTGAGCTTCTGCTCCACCAGCTTGTCGTCGAAGGAATAGAAAGGATGCGTGTTCTTCAGTATGCCGGCTTTCTCTTCGTTCAGTTCGGCTTCGGATTTCACGATGGCGAAGCTGAAGGGTGCCATCAGATTGTCATAGACCCAAGGCTTGCCTTTCTGGAAATCATAGACGAAGGATGTCTCTTTGGGCAGTGCGATCACGATCAGCAGGACCGCTGAAAGAATCATGGCGTATTTGAATACGCTTTCGTGACGGTTGGAAATCTTGGTAAGCAGTCCTCGCATGATGTACGGGAAGTCCCTTTGCGGTATCAAAATTACATAATAGGACCGCCGTTTAACGGTTGAAAAGAGGGAGAAATCAACATGGAAACAGTGACCTGCTTTTGACTACTTTTGCAACCATCCAACAACATCCCTGGCAATGAAAGACGTTTATATCGTTTCCGCCCGGCGGACCCCGATCGGCAGTTTCGGCGGCGCCCTTTCCTCCATGACCGCTCCGCAGCTGGGCAGCCACGCCATCAAGTCGGCGCTGGCCGCGATCGGACTGGATCCCGCTAACGTCGAGGAGGTCTATTTCGGCAACGTCCTTTCCGCAGGAGTCGGACAGGCGCCGGTCACACAGGCCTCCATCGGAGCGGGTATACCGAATACGGTTCCCGGAACCACCGTGAACAAGGTCTGTGCCTCGGGCATGAAGTCCATCGCCTTGGGTGCCCTTTCCATCATGACCGGAGAACGCGACTGTGTAGTAGCCGGAGGGATGGAATCCATGAGCAATATTCCTTACTATCTCGATAAGGCCCGTAACGGTTACAAACTCGGTCACGGCACGGTGATCGACGGACTCGTGAAAGACGGCCTGTGGGATGTTTACAAAGACTATCACATGGGAAACGCGGCTGAATTGTGCGCGGCCGAATGCAAGATTTCCCGTGAGGACCAGGATGCGTATGCCTTGGAATCCTACCGCCGTTCCCAGGAAGCCTATAAGGCCGGAAAGTTCGCTGCCGAAATCGCCCCGGTCAGCGTGCCGGTCCGTGGCAAGGATCCGATGGTTGTCAGTGAGGATGAAGAATACAAGAACCTGCGTGCCGACAAGGTGGCCGCTTTGAAACCTGCCTTTCAGAAAGACGGAACCGTGACAGCGGCAAATGCCTCCAAACTGAACGACGGTGCTGCGGCGCTGGTGCTCATGAGCAAGGAGAAAATGGAAAAACTCGGTTTGAAACCGATCGCCCGCATCCTCAGTTTCGCCGATGCCCAGCAGGCACCGGAATGGTTTACCACAGCTCCTGCCAAAGCGATGCCGATCGCTATTGAAAAGGCGGGACTGAAGACCGAGCAGATCGATTATTTTGAAATCAACGAAGCGTTCTCGGTGGTATCCATCGCCAACAACCAGCTGATGAAGCTCGATCCGAAGAAAGTGAACGTGTACGGCGGTGCCGTTTCGCTCGGTCACCCGCTGGGCGCCTCCGGAGCACGGATCATCGTTACGTTGCTGAGCGTATTGCAGCAAGAAGGCGGAAAATACGGAGTCGCCGGAATCTGCAATGGCGGCGGCGGTGCCAGCGCGATGGTCATCGAGAAGCTCTGATCATTATTTACTGTCCTATGGTCGCCATCTGTCCGCTTTCCGTCGTTCCCGTCCGCAAGGAACCCTCCGACCGGAGCGAGTTGGTAACGCAACTGCTTTTCGGCGATCTGGTTGAAATAACTGCCCAAGAAGGCAATTGGAGGCAAGTGCTTATCCTGGAGGACCGTTATACCGGTTGGGTGGATGTCAAGCAGCTGCTGGCACTGTCCGACGAGGAAGCCCTGTTGGTCAACAGTGTTCCGTCCAGGTTATCCGCTGAAACGGTGCACGAGGTGCGGATGGAGGACGGTTCTTCGATGCACATCCTGTTGGGAAGTCAGGTATCGGCCTTTCACGACCGACCGTTGCCATTGGGCGACCGTTCCATCCCGTTCGAAGGAGAGACGGTAACACCAAGCCGACCGACACCCGAGGGCATCGTCACTTGCGCCTTGAAATACCTGAATGCGCCGTATCTCTGGGGCGGAAAGTCGCCGTTCGGTATCGACTGTTCCGGACTCACGCAGATGGTCTTCCGCATGAACGGCATTTCATTGCCGCGGGATGCATGGCAGCAGGCTGAAAAAGGAGCACCCGTTTCGTGGGGCGACGGACTGAATACCGGCGACCTCGCGTTTTTCGAAAACCAGGATAAGAAAGTCGTTCATGTCGGAATCGTGATCTCCGGCCACCGCATCATCCATGCCAGCGGCCAGGTGCGTATCGACACGTTGGACGAGGAAGGCATTGTCCGTTCCGGCGACGGGGTAAGAACGCACAAGTTGTGCTGGGTCAGACGTTTTTTTTAGAGTAATTGATTTTATCGGTCCCTGACTCTGCAGCGCATGCTGCAGAATTGCAGGGCCATTAGCTTCGATTTGCTCAATGCATACTTTTTCGTGGCACTCCGCTTAAAAGTTCCTGAATATCATGAATCTGCTTCATTCGTCTCCTGCCTATTTTTATGGAAAAAAATGGATTAAATGGACCATGAGGACCAAACCATGTATCCCGATGAACACATCATTCGCAGCATCTATTTCATCCGTGGTCAAAAGGTGATGATGGATCGTGATTTGGCGATTTTGTATGGAATTGAAACGAAACGATTAAAAGAAGCTGTAAAAAGAAACAGCAGACGATTTCCTCCGGATTTCATGTTTGAATTGAGTAAGGAAGAATTCGCGAATTGGAGGTCGCAATTTGCGACCTCCAAGCAGGACCGAATAGGTTTACGACATGCCCCCTACTGCTTTACTGAACCGGGCGTCACGATGTTGTCATGTGTTTTGAACAGTGAACGAGCGATACAGGTAAACATCCGGATCATACGAATATTCACCTGTATGCGAGATTACTTTTCCTTGAATAAGAACCTGGAAATTAAGCTTCATCAACTAGAATCTAAGATTGAAGCGAATGACACAGATATCCGTTATATTCTTGACCTCCTTCACCAATGGATGAGTGCAAATGATCAACCGAGAAAACCCATTGGATTTAGAAGGAATAACGATGACGAATAGGCGTTAAAATGGTTCGCCCCTCGACCAGCTCGGGGCTCATCATCAATAAGCTCCCAAACAAAAAGGCCCTTCGCTTTCGCAAAGAGCCTTTTTGAATTTTGAAATTTAGTTGGGCCCTGAGCATGTCGCCCCTCGACAAGCTCGGGGCTCAGGGCCCGTTATTAATTCTGCATTCTGCATTCTGCATTATTACTTCAGAATTTACTCAACGATGATCTTCACGCTCTCCGACTTCTCCCCTGCTGCGAACCGCAACTGGTAGAGTCCGGCGGAATGCTGACCGAGGTCGAGCTGGATTTCGGAGGTATTAGCTGGAACGTTGTAAGAACGCACCAAGCGACCGTCCATCGAGTAGATGTACAGCGATGCCTCCATTTCCAAGGACGGCGTGGTGACCGTGAAACGGCCATTGTTGGGGTTCGGATAGGCAGCTACTGACAGGTCTTCCGATGTCACGGGAGCACTCTGACGGCAAGTCAGGTTCACCGCTACGGTCAGGTTGGACGGCGAACTAGTACCGCATGCGTTGTTGGAACGAACAGAAATGATTCCTGAATTCGAAGTCATCGCCGTGAAATTGGCATTTGCCGTTAATCCGGTAGCTATCGGAGTCATGGAGCCGCCGTTGCTCATTACCCAGGAATAGAAGTTGGCTCCGTTAACGGCATTGATCGAGTATGTGACCGCCGACTGAGATTTGCACACAGAAACAGGACCAGTAACCGCACCCGGCTGCGCCGGCTTGGCCGAAGTCACCAGACAACGCGGTGTGCCTGTGCCGCAGCTGTTGACTGCGGAAACGCAAACGCTGCCGCCGGTGTAATTGTTGTTGATGTTCACCGTCAGATTGGTCGTATTACCGCTGCCTCCTGTAATCTGCATGCCGGTAGGGACCGTCCATGCGTAGGAAGTGGCGCCGGACACCGGAGCGATGCTGAAGGAGGCACTGTTGGTACCGCCTGCGGGACACAGCGCAGTGGATACGCCGGATATTCCACCCGGCTGAGGTGCTGAGGCATACAAGATATAGGAGCGCGTCGCGGATCCGCAAGCGTTGGTCACGATCAGGTTGATGGCTCCACCCGTCCAGTTGTTGGCGAAAGCGACCGTACAGGAGGTGCCGTTGGAAGCCGTCACCGTCGCATTTCCCGTTACTGACCAGGAGTAACTGACTGCTCCGGCGATATTATCACACGAATAATTGACCGTAGAACCCGCACACGGATAAACGGTGCCGAAGAGCGGACTGCTCACGGTGAGCAAACCATAAACTGTTCTCGTCGTGATACTGCTGGTTCCTTTGCAATTGGAAGCCGATACGCCGATCTGGGTGCCGGCAAATCCCGCAGAGGAGGATATCTGGACCGTACTGGTGCCCTGTCCGCTCACAATGGTTGCTCCGGTACCGCTGACGGTCCAGTTGTAACTCGTCGCGTTCCAGATGGGAGTTACAGAATAGGTATACGTACCGGGGCCGCAGGCAGAAGCCGGTCCGCTGATACCGTTGGGTGAAACGGGCTTGGCCGTGATCGCTGCGACGCTGATGCACGCCTGCGTACCGTTGCCGCAGGAGTTGGAAGGCGTTACGCAGATGAAGCCGCCGGAATACGTATTATCGAACGTGACACTGATGCTGTTCGTCACAGACGAACCGGAAGCACCTGTCGGAAGACTCCAGGAGTAAGACGTAGCGTTGCTCACCGAAGCGATGCTGTAGGTCAACGTCGTGTTGCGGCAAGCACCTGCTGCACCTTGGATGGTGCCGGTGTTTCCTACCGCAAGACCCGACGATGAGACTGTCGTCGATCCCGTTGCGGTGCAGCCGTTAGCATCGGTCACTGTCACGGTGTAGGTATTGGCTGACAACGAACCGGCCGTGGAGGTAGTGGCACCGTTGGACCAGAGGTATGTATACGGCGTCGTTCCGTCCGAAGCGGTGACGGTAGCTGAACCGTTGCTTTGTCCGCAGGTGCTTGAGGTGGAAGTAAGACCCGCTTGTAATTTGGTGGGTTCTGTGATGGTCACCTGATTGGAGGTAGCACTGCAACCGTTGGCGTCCACCACGGTATAGGACCAACTGCCGGCACCGGCAGATTGCGTCCCGTCGCCGGTGTAAGGAGCAGTTCCGCCGGTCACCGTGACCGTGACGGTGGCACTTCCGCCGTTACAGAGGATCGGCGAAGTGACGGACGCCGAAACAGCAGTAATGGGTGCGATGGTCAGGTTCAAGGTATAATCCTGGCAACCGGAGGTGTAGGAATACGTTCCGCTTTGGGTATAGGTCTGGCCATCGGCGGTCCACGTATAATTGTCGCAAGCGACTATCGTACTGCTGATGGTTGAGTTAGGAGAACCCGTTACATCCCACTGGCAGGTCGTGTCGTTAAAGGTAGCGGTCTCATAACAAGCCAAACCCGTAGGAGCCGAAGGCTGCGTTCCCGTTACATCCCACTGGCAGGTGGAATCGTTGAAGGTGGCGGTCTCGTAACATGCTATAGATGGCTGTGAAGGCTGCGTACCTGTTACATTCCACTGGCAGTTTGCTGAATCCCAGGAAACTGTTTGATAACATGCCAAAAGCGATGCTGAATAATTCCAAGATAAGGTACCGTCAAAACACTGCGTCGGAACCCAACCCGTAG
>JBJOMN010000062.1:0-6412 GCA_046052345.1 Bacteroidota bacterium
TGCGCTTTCGCAAGGAAGGCGGATACGACCAGACCTGCTGTAAGAAGTAGTTGTTTTCTCATGAGTTATTGGTTTGGATAGAACGTATGTTATAACGACGTAAATCTATATATAGTTAGTGTAATTTTGACACGATGTACCTTTGCTTTTCACCAACAGTTGTTGATGAAATACGGACGGATATTTTTGTTATCTTCAGTTAACATGAAAAACGACAAAAAAGCCTTTTTTTACGTTTTTTTAGCCTTTTTCATCGTATTGCTGCGTCCTCTGTCCGGGAAATCCCAGGTGGTGTACTCTTCCCCATGGTTTTTCGGAGGCTCTGATTCCGTGACGGTATTTTTCAATGCCAACCGGGGGAACAGCGGCCTTTCGGGCTTCAACGGTACCGTGTATGCCCACACAGGGGTCATTACAAACGTGTCTAACCAGTGGCGCTATGTGAAAGCGGCGTGGGGCACAGCCGATCCGGCTGTCCAGATGACCTCACTCGGCAACGGTCTCTATCGCATCTCCTTCCGACCAAGAACTTATTACGGGGTGCCCTCCGGAGAAATCATACGAAAGCTTGCTTTCGTATTCCGCAATTCCGACGGATCAGTCACGGGAAGAAATGCAGACGGCAGCGATATTTTCCTCGATCTCGCCGACAGTACAAAAATCAACTGCGCAATCACTCAGCCTGTCATAGAGACAGGAACTCCTGTGCCTTCGGTCACAACCGGGCAAACGCTTTCACTCAACGGAATTGCCGATTCGGTGTGTCAGTTGAAATTCACACTGGACGGCGTAGCATTCGATTCTACGACGGATGACACCTTGGCCTCCTCCATCATTGCATCCGGATTCGGTGTTCACACGGTACGTCTTATCGCCGAGGGAACGGGATCATCCGATACATCCTCTTTCCAGTTCCTGATCAATCCGGTTTCACAGATTGCTGCATTGCCGCCAGGCAGCAAAGATGGCGTCACTTATCTCAATGATTCCACCGTCCGGTTAAACCTCTTCGCCCCTTACAAGCAATTCGTATATGTGCTGGGCGACTTCAACAACTGGCAGCTCGATACGGGATTCCTGATGCGTCGCACCCCGGACAGTACCCGGTATTGGCTGGAGATCACCGGACTGCTTCCCGGCCGGGAATACGTCTACCAGTATTATGTCGACGGCGCCATTAAGATCGCAGACCCTTATGCGGAAAAGATCCTTGACCCCTCCAACGACAACGGAATAGGCTCCGCTACTTATCCGAACCCCACTCCTTATCCTACAGGAAGGACTACGGGAGTCGCCTCCGTACTGCAGACGGCCCGTCCGACTTATGTCTGGCAGACTACGAACTACGTCCGGCCTGCAAAAACCGACCTGGTCATCTACGAATTGCTGCTTCGAGATTTCCGCAGCGCCCACAATTACCAATCGATCATCGATACATTACCCTATCTGCAGCGACTCGGAGTAAATGCGATCGAGCTGATGCCGATCAATGAATTCAACGGCAACCAGAGCTGGGGCTACAACCCTTCCTTTTATTTCGCACCCGACAAATATTACGGCACCCGCGAATCCCTGAAGGCCTTCATCGACAGCTGTCATGCCAGAGGCATCGCTGTCATCTTGGACATGGTCTTCAATCACCAAGACCTTCCCTCGCCGATGGTTCAGCTGTACTTCAACAGCGGTGCCGGACGGCCCGCAGCCAACAGCCCTTGGTTCAATCTCTCCGCTCCTCATGATTTCAGCGTCTTTTTCGACATGAATCATGACAGTCCGCATACCCGCTACTTCATAGACCGTGTGAACGAGTTCTGGCTGACGGAATACAAGGTGGACGGTTTCCGCTACGACCTTGCCAAAGGATTCACCCAGCGATATACGCTGGGTAACACCGCGCTTTTCGCCGCCTACGACTCCACCCGTGTCTTCAACATTGAAAGAATGGCAGATCACGTCTGGACGGTGGATTCGGCAGCATATGTCATTCTGGAGCTTTTCGCGGATAACAGTGAAGAGACACGCTATGCAAACGACGGCATGATGCTTTGGGGAAACAGTAACTACGCCTACAACCAGGCGACGATGGGTTTCCAGTCGGGAAGCGACTTCAGCGGTGTCTCTTACAAATCCCGAAACTGGTCCGTCCCCCATCTGATCGGATACATGGAAAGCCACGATGAAGAGCGGCTGATGTACAAGAATATCATGTACGGAGCGGTGTCCGGCAATTACTCTGTGAAAGACACGGCCACAGCCCTCAGAAGAATGGAACTTGCGGGAGCCTTCTACTTCACAGTCCCGGGGCCCAAGATGATCTGGATGGGAGGGGAACTCGGATACGACGTTTCCATCAACAACCCCTGTCGCACCTGCAACCGGCCCTTTCGTTGGAACTACACTGCCGAGCCCGGGCGCCAGCGCATCTATGAAGTCTGGAGCACCCTGATCAATCTCAGGAAATCCGAGCCTGCATTCCGCACAAGCAACTTCAATATGCAACTGTCAAGCCTTTCCAAGACCATCCACCTGAATCACGTGTCGATGAACGTAACGGTCATGGGGAATTTCGGAGTCACGACAGCGAACGTGAACCCCGTTTTCCAACAGACCGGGTGGTGGTATGAATATTTCACGGGGGACAGCATAAATGTGACCAACGTGCTTACTCCCATTCCGATGCAACCGGGAGAGTACCGGCTCTATACCAGCAGAAGGCTGAACGCCCCTGCAATGTTCAGCGGAACGGAAGATGTAGTGACGACCGACGATATAGCCGGATTCATCGCTTACCCGAATCCTACGGCAGAGGAATTCACGTTACGCTACGCCCTGAAATCCCCCTCCCGAATCAGGATCGACGTCCTTTCGATTACCGGGCAAAAAATCACCACCCTTTCCGATGAATTCCGGACGGAGGGATTGTATGAAACGCGGTGGAACGCCCGTGCCGCAGGCCTCTCGGCGGGATGTTACGTCGTGCAATTGACCACCGAAAACGGCAACGCCCGACTGCGGCTGATCGTCCGCTGAGCCTCGACGGTATTTAGTAACTTGTGACCTGTTCCCATACAGGTCCCATGCATATCCGTTTTTTTTCTTGCCTCCTCTCCGTTGTGACGCTGTGCAGTATTGATGTCACCGCAGAAAACAATTTCGTTCAAATCCCGGTCTCGCAGTCAGGAGTCCGCTTTGTGAACCGTTTGAACGAAACCGAGGAGCTGAACATCCTCAATTACGAGTACTATTACAACGGAGGAGGCGTAGCGGCCGGAGACATCAACAACGACGGTAAAGCTGACCTTTACTTCACCGCCAATATCGGACCGAACAAGCTTTATGTCAACCGCGGAGATTTCCAATTCCAGGACGTCACCGACTTTGCAGGAGTCGCCGGCGCACAGGGCTGGAAGACGGGTGTGACGATGGCGGACGTGAACGCGGACGGCTGGCTGGATATCTACGTCTGTCACTCCGGAAAGCTGCCTGCTGAAATGCGTCGCAACGAACTTTTCATCAACAACAAGGACCTGACTTTCACCGAACGTGCTGCCGAATTCGGAATCGACGACAATTCTTGCTCCACACAGGCGGCGTTCTTCGATTTCGACAGGGACGGCGACCTGGACATGTACCTGCTCAACCATAATATCACAACGTTCAAGAACTTCGACATACGTGAGATGCGCGAGAAGCGTGACCCTGTGGCCGGCGACAAACTCTATCTTAACGAAAACGGCCGATACCGGGACATCAGCGAACAGGCCGGGATCCGGGGCAGCGCCATCGGCTTCGGACTGGGCATCGCGGTGGGTGACATCGACAACGACGGTTGGCAGGACATCTATGTCGCGAACGATTACACGGAACCGGATTACCTCTACATCAATAACGGTGACGGCACCTTCACCGACCGGATGCCCGAGCAGATGGGACATATCTCCCAGTTCGCCATGGGCTGCGACATGGCTGATTTCAACAACGACGGCTGGAACGACTTGGTGACACTGGATATGCTGCCTGAGGATAATCCGCGCCAGAAGGAGATGCGCGGGCCGGCCAACTACGACAAATACTGGCTGCAAGTCCGCTACGGTTATCATCACCAGGTCATGCGCAACACCTTGCAACTCAACAACCGGAACGGCACCTTTTCCGAAATCGGTCAGATGGCCGGCATTTCCAACACGGACTGGAGCTGGACGCCGCTGTTGGTCGATTTTGACAACGACGGCTGGAAGGACCTTTTCATCACCAACGGATACAGAAGGAATTACATCAACATGGACTTCCTGAAGTACACCTACGAGGACGCAAAAGCGAAGTCCCGTGCGGAAGGCGCAAAGACGGACCTGATGGAACTGGTGAACCGCATCCCATCCATAGACATCCCTAACTATTATTTCCGCAACAACGGTGACCTGACTTTTTCCGACAAGAGCAAACCGGCCGGTATCACCGAGAACTCCCTTAGCGGCGGTGCAACAGCGGTCGATCTCGACAATGACGGCGACAAGGACCTGGTGGTAAACAATATCAATCAGCCGGCTTTCATCTACAGGAATGACATACCCTCCGGGAACCACTACGTTCGTTTCCGTTTCTCCGGAAAGGGGAAGAATACTTTCGGGATAGGCTGCAAAGTCGAAATCAGGTGCGGCGAACTTTTACAGAAACAGGAGCTTCAAACCTCAAAAGGCTACCAATCATCTGCCGAACCGGTTTTGTCGTTCGGAACAGGAAACCATACCTCCATCGACGAGGTGACAGTAACATGGCCCGACGGAAACCGCCAAACGATTAAAAATCTGAAGACCCGGCAGACCTGGACGTTTCACGAGTCGGATGCCAAGCCTCACCCCGGCGGGCGTCTCACCCTGAATAACAAAGCGCTTTTTGCACCGGCAGAATCATTGGCATTCAGGCACGAGGAGAACTCCTTCGTGGATTTCAAAAATGAATTCCTGCTGCCCCACAGGCTTTCGACATTAGGTCCGAAAATCACTACGGGCGATGTGAACGGCGACGGTCAGGAAGACTTCTACATCGGAAATGCAGCCGGCGCAAAGGGCGTATTGTTCATCAACTCCGTAGACGGATTCATCCCGACTCAGCAGCCTGCACTGGACGCTGACAGCCTGAAAGAAGACGGAGAAAGTCTTTTTTTCGATGCGGACGGAGACAAGGACCTTGATCTGTTGGTGATTTCCGGAGGAAATGAATTCGAAGACGGGAGCGAGGAACTAGCCGACCGTCTCTACCTGAATGACGGAAAAGGAACATTCTTGCGTTCCGAAGGACTGCTTCCGACCGACACCATCGCAGGTCTTTGCGTGGCAGGGGATGATTTCGATGCAGACGGCGACCAGGATCTGTTCGTAGGAGGTTGCGTTCGCCACGCTGCGTACGGACTGCCGGTGCCGTCCCGGCTGTTGGAGAATCAAGGGGGCCGATTCATTGATGTTACAGCTTTAAAATGCAAAGAATTGACCGAGGCAGGAATGGTCATGGATGCGTGCTGGGCGGACATGGACAGCGACGGCCGGAAGGACCTCATCATAGCCGGAGAATGGATGCCCGTGCGCATATTCTTCAACAGGGACGGACAACTGACAGAGCGGTCCACGAACGGCATTCCCAACAGTTCAGGCTGGTGGAATTTCATTTGTGCAGCGGATCTGGACGGTGACGGTGATGAGGACATCCTGGGCGGCAACAGGGGAGATAATGCGCAGATGAAAGCATCACCCATGCATCCGGCGAGGATATATATCAAGGACTTCGACGGAAACGGGACGATAGACCCTATTATCACCTATTGGATAAAGGACGGCTATTATCCCATGGCCTCCCGTGATGAACTGTTGGACCAGCTTCTGCCGTTACGTAAGAAATACATCTATTACAGCAAATACGCCTTTGCCACCATCGACAGTATATTCAGTCCTGCCCAGCTGAAGGATGCGATTGTGAAGGAGGCCGTCCAATTCAAAAGCGCTTGGTTCGAGAATGACGGTCATGGCAACTTCACCCAGCACGAATTACCCAATGAAGCGCAGATGTCAGCGGTCAATGCGGCGGTCGCAGGAGATTTAGACGGCGACAACAAAACCGATATCCTGGTCGCCGGAAACAATTACGGTTTGCGGGCTGAAATGGGGCGCGATGACGCTTCATTCGGACTCTTCCTTAAAGGTGACGGAAAAGGCGGGTTTTCGGTCATTCCCTCAGACAGATCCGGATTGTTGCTTCGCGGAGAATGTCGCGACCTGAAATCGGTTCAGGGCAAGAACAAGACAACTATGATTCTTGCGGGGATGAACGAACTACCCCTGCAGATGATACGAATCCGAAATTGAGAAGAATTATGATAAAATGGATGCTCCCCGTTGTGCTTTCAATGCTGCTTACAGCG
>JBJOMN010000063.1:0-17842 GCA_046052345.1 Bacteroidota bacterium
CGCGGACACGCCTGTGAATCCGGCGGAAAAACTATCTTTGCCGTCCTGTTTCAAATACCCATGGCGAAGTCAAAATTCACCAAAGAACACTACCTGAACTGGTACGAGCAGATGTTGCTGATGCGGCGGTTCGAAGAACGCGCCGGCCAGCTCTACGGCATGCAGAAGATCAAAGGTTTCTGTCACCTTTACATCGGTCAGGAGGCCATTGTAGCCGGTGCCATGAGTGTACTGCGGCCCACGGACAATATGATCACCGCCTATCGTGACCACGCGCATGCCCTGGGCAAGGGCACCTCTGCCCGCGCTGTGATGGCGGAGCTCTACGGTAAGGCCACCGGCTGTTCGAAAGGCAAGGGCGGCTCGATGCATATGTTCGACGCCAAGAACCGGTTCTTCGGCGGCCACGGAATCGTGGGAGGCCAGATCCCTTTGGGCGCCGGAATCGCTTTCGCCGACAAGTACCGCGGAAATGACAGCGTTACGGTCTGCTACATGGGAGACGGTGCCGTCCGGCAGGGAGCTCTTCACGAGACCTTCAACATCGCCATGACTTGGAAGGTGCCTGTCATCTTCATCATCGAGAACAACAACTACGCTATGGGTACCTCCGTGGAGCGTACCAGTAACGTAACGGAATTGTACAAGCTGGGCACGGCCTACGACATGCCTTCCGAACCCGTCGACGGCATGACCGTGGAGACGGTTCATGAGGCCATGGAGCGGGCGGTGAACCACGCCCGTGAAGGCAAAGGCCCCTATCTTCTGGAACTGAACACCTACCGCTACAAAGGACACTCCATGAGTGACCCGGCCAAGTACCGTACCAAAGAGGAAGTGGAGGCTTACAAATCCAAGGATCCGGTCGAGATGGTCCTGAAGACCATTTACGCAAAGAAATACGCAACCGAGTCGGAGATCGAAGCCATCAATACCAAAGTCAAGGATATCGTGGAAGACAGTGTGCGGTTCTCGGAGGAGTCGCCGTGGCCCGATCCTTCCGAACTTTTCACGGACGTTTACGTGCAGGAAGATTATCCCTACATCAAAGACTGATACAGAACCTCAAGAGCTAAAAGAATCATGGCAGAGATCGTCAGAATGCCCAAGATGAGTGATACGATGACCGAAGGGGTCGTCGCTAAGTGGCACAAGAAAGTCGGGGATCCTGTGAAGCCCGGTGACGTGGTGGCGGAGATCGAGACCGACAAGGCGACCATGGAATTCGAATCCTATCAGGAAGGGACATTGCTGTACATCGGAATCGAGGAGGGGAAAGGCGCTCCGGTGGATGCTGTGCTCGCCATCCTCGGGAAACCCGGTGAGGATTACAAATCATTGCTCGAAGGCGCCGCCGCTCCTGCAGCCGCCGCTCCTGCTCCTGCAGCCGCCGCTCCGGCCCCTGTTGTTGCCACACCTGCTCCGGCCGCGAAGCCCGCTCCTGCGCCCGCCCCTGTCGTCGCCCCTGCACCCGTTGCCGCTCCTGTACAGACGGTATCGGACGGTCAACTCAAGGCATCCCCCCTTGCTCGCCGACTGGCCGGCGAACGCGGCATCGACCTTCGCCAAGTGCTCGGTAGCGGCGATCACGGCCGTATCGTGAAACGTGACATTGACTGGTTCAAGCCCGGGCAATTCGTCGGCGGAGGAGCAATATCGGTATACCCCGCCGCGCTCACTCAAGAGAGTTTCGAAGAGGTGAACGTCAGCCAGATGCGCAAGACCATTGCTCGCCGGTTAAGTGAAAGCAAGTTTTCCGCTCCGCATTTCTACCTGACCATCGCCATCGACATGGATGCAGCCATCGCCGCGCGCGAAAGCATCAATGCCGTTACCGGCTCGAAGGTCTCCTACAACGACCTGGTCATCAAAGCCGCGGCTGCTGCGCTGCGTCAGCATCCCAAGGTGAATTCCTCCTGGTTGGGCGATAAGATCCGTATCAATCACCATGTCCATATCGGGGTTGCCGTGGCCGTGGAAGAAGGCTTGCTGGTGCCTGTCGTCCGCTTCGCCGATTCCAAGACGCTTCGTCAGATCAATGCAGAAGTGAAGTCTTTCGCTACTAAAGCCAAGGAGAAGAAGCTCCAGCCTTCCGACTGGGAAGGGAATACCTTCACCATCTCCAATCTCGGCATGTACGGTATCGAGGAGTTCACGGCGATCATCAATCCGCCGGATGCGTGCATCCTTGCTGTCGGCGGAATCCTCTCCAAGCCGGTCGTCAAGAACGGTCAGGTGGTTCCGGGCAATGAAATGAAAGTGACACTAAGCTGCGACCACCGTGTCGTGGATGGCGCCACCGGTTCCGAATTCCTGCGCACCTTCAAGGGATTGCTGGAAAATCCGGTCGTGCTGCTCGGCGAGGCCGCCATCTGATTGCCTCAATACAAAGTCTTGTCCGGTTTCGCGATCCAGTCGCGGAACACCTGCATCGCCTCGTCATCGGGGATGTGTATCATCGGAATCCGCCGCACAGCAGGGTCTAAAACGATTTCCTCGTAGATGAAAGCGTCGTCGAACCCGGCATCGGCGGCCTGGTACCTCGTGTTTGCAAAGTAGACCTTGGAAGGCCTCGCCCAGTAGATGGCACCCAGGCACATCGGACACGGTTCACAATTGGTGTAGACCTCGCATCCGTCCAGTTGGAAGGTGTTCAGCGTACGACAAGCGTCCCGTATGGCCACGACTTCTGCATGAGCGGTAGGGTCGTTCGTCGACGTGACACGGTTGGAACCCTTTCCGACGATCACGCCGTCCTTCACCACCACACATCCGAACGGCCCGCCCGCATTCGCTTCGAGTCCTTGCTTTGCCAGCCGGATGGCTTCTTTCATGGGGCTTTCCGCAGTCTTTTCCATGGTTTTTCGTTTTGGTAAATATACTTCGCCCGGTGCAGGCAGCTTTACCGCAGTAAGGCGGAAATCAGGCTTTCATTAACTTTGTTTTCAACGCATGCAACTTACGGAGCTGATCGGGGAATGGAAGCAGCGTGGCGGTAGCGCCGCGCTTTGCACCGTCGTGCAGACACGAGGTTCTACGCCTCGTTCTGTCGGTGCCAGGATGCTCGTCTTCGCGGACGGCAGTATCAGCGGCACAATCGGCGGAGGAGCGCTGGAGAAGAGCGTGATTGCGGAGGCCCTCAAGGTCATTGATTCCGCCCGGCCGGTGACCTCACGTCATGACTTGCTGCACCGACATGAAATGTGCTGCGGAGGCAGCATGGATGTCTTCATAGAACCGCTCATGGAAAAAGAACGTCTTTATGTTTTCGGAGCCGGCCATACGGGTCAGGCTCTTGCCCGGCATGCGCTGCCTTTGGATTTCGACGTCGTACTGATCGACGACAGGAAGGAGATGCTGGATTCAGTACGTATCGAAGGTGTCAGCAAGCTTCACCTGCATTATGCACAGGCACTGGCTGTACTTCCGTTCGACAGACGAACCTATGTCGCCATCATGACCTACAGTCATCCGCACGACCGCGATATTCTGGCTTTTTGCCTGCGGAAACCTTTCGCCTATCTGGGTATGATCGGCAGTGAGAGGAAGGTGGAAATGACGCGCAAAATGTTCGCAGAGGGTATCTCAGCTACCGAGGAGGAGTTGTCCAGGGTGGATATGCCGATGGGCGTAGACATCGGTGCGGAAACGCCGGACGAAATCGCCGTCAGCATACTCGCCGGACTGATACGTGTACGACGGAAGCAGTCGGTATCCTCAGCTGCGGGATCTGCGACCCTGAAGGATACGGTAGAATGAGCGGCTGCGGATTTCGTCCAGGGTGAGTCCGGTGACCGTAGCTTCCTGTTCATCGATCGCCCCGGAATTCATCGCCCGAAGGAAGTAGTTGAGCAGTCCCTGACCTGTTGCGGCATCGTCGAAGATGTCGCCGGACAAAGTGGCTTGTGCCGCCTTCTCGACGAAATGGCGCAGCCGGATGGCGGCGTCCTCGTAACTTTCCAGGAAGAACGCATAGACAGCCGCGTATCGCATCGGCAATTGGGCGGGATTGAGGTCCCACCCTTGGTAGAAACCGTTGCGGAGGGAGTGCATCGTGTGTCCGAAGCAGAGTTTCCAGGCCCGGTGGACCACAGCCTTGTTTTCGGCAAGCTGTGCATCCGTGAGTGATTCACCTTTATGAGGACCGATCGGCATGACATTGGTGGCGCCGTCCGAAAGGAAAATGCCTGTTCCTGCCAGTGCCACCTTCGTCATGTGGTGGGCGAAATCGCATACCGGATGGTCCATGGTCTGGTAACGTGCTGTGATGTTGCAGGAGGCCGTGTAGTCGTAGGTGCCAAAGTGCGCTGCGATACAGCGGCCTTCGCCGGCCATGATAAGCGCCCGTAACGGGTTGCGTCCTTCCTTGTCCATGACGGCTTGCGTGGCCTCCACCATCATTTCCATCTTCAGCGTTCCCTCCGCAAGACTGAACGCGGCTTCCATCATCCTGAACAGGTTCACCAGTGCCGTGATCTGCTCCGGAATGGTCACCTTCGGCAGCATCACCACGAAATTTTCAGGGAGTTTTCCTCCGGAGAGCGTGAGGAGTTCCGTAAGAAAGAGGTCAAGCGTCCGCACACCGCGGTGTTTCAGGTCCTCCGTGAAAGGTTTTATCCGGATGCCGATAAAAGGAGGCAATGTTCCTTCCTGCATGCCTTTGTGAACTTCCTGAGCCGCACGTATGGCGGTCATGTCCTCTTCCTCGTCCGGCCGGTTTCCGAAACCGTCCTCGAAGTCGATCCGGAAATCCTCCACGGCTTCACGTTGTAATTTGGCGATGACTTTCTTGTAAACCGTATAGGCCAGCCAGGCCGGATGCTTTTTGCGTTCCGCCTCGGACATTTTTTCCAGTCGTACGGTAAGCGCCAGTACCTCTTCAGGATCAGTAGGCAGGCTTTCGTGACCGGTAAGTTCTAACACTCTGGCAAGTTCGGTGAAGTCTGCTGCGTTTGTGCGCAGACTGCGCAGTGCGATTTCGCCCATCCGTCCCACGGAATCGGATTTGAAAAGGTTGGCGCCGCCGTACACCGTATGGACCGGCTGACGGTCAGAACGGTCGCCGGGATAGGTCTTCTGGAATACCAGGTTGGCGGAGCGCAACTCATCAAGGATAGAACGCTTGAGGTCTTCGGAAAAGGTGGTTTTCATGGTCTTCAAACGATAGTTTCAACTCAGCTGCCGCGGTAGGTCGAATAGCCGAACGGATTGAGCAGCAAAGGTACGTGATGATGCCGGACATCCTTCACTTCGAAAACGACTTCGACGAAGGGATAGAAAGCTGAAATGTTCTTCCTGCTGAAATATCCGCCGGTGTCGAAGAAGAGCTTGTACTGTCCGGGCTTAATCGTCTGCCCTTCGGCAACGAGTCCGGGAATCCGTCCGTCCTCGTTGGTAGTTCCTTCGCCGGCCGTCTCCCAGGTGCCGTTTCCGGCCATGCGGCTGAGTCGTACGTAGACGCCGGCAGCCGGCTGTCCCGAGGAGGTGTCCAGGATGTGGGTGGAGATGGAGCTCATGCGATAAGTTTTTGAAGTCGTAGTCGGGTGATCTTGTGTTGTTCGGCTGAAGCGTTGCTCAGCTCCGTTTCACGGTCGTTTGCAAGCCGCGACTGCAGCAGCGCAAGCATCTCCTCCGCGGATTTACCGGTTGCACACACGATGAAGATGAAACCGTTTTTCTTTTCATAAGCATCATTTCCGTCTCGCAGAGCAAGGAGCGTTCCTTCCGATGCGTGCGCGACGTTTCCCTGCTCGCTAGCGGCAAGGTGCTGTGTGGAAGCGAATTTCTTTTTAAGGCTATCCAGGTCACCGATCTTCGGGTGGTGGGAGAAAGCTTCCAACCGGTCTTCGTCGACACAATCGCTCCAGGCTGCATCGGCAGCACGGAACAGTGCGGCTTCGTCCGCGAACGGTGTCTTGCCGGCCATCCCGTCAATCCATCGTTTCGCTCCGCAACAGGTCGCCAATAACCGACGCAACTCGTCAGGAGGAAGTGCATTCAGGTCCTGCAGGGTCATGGTACGCGGGGTGGTTTTATCGGGAAAGCATTCCGAACAGGCGCATGCGGCTGACGCCGCCGTCGGGATAGATGAACATCCTCACGTGTGTCACGGTATCGTGAGGGGCGATCTCGGCTTGAAAAAGATGTTCCCGGTCGGCCTGCAATTTCTGCTCGGACAATATCTCTTTCCATACCGCTTTTCCATTCAACACCTCGTTGTCCGTCGCGCAGCACGCTTCGAGGGAGCAACGGTCGGGATAATTGCCCTTGAAATGACAGGTGTCGATAAGCGCACGGTTTATTTTACCCGGATGAGCCAGCCGCACGATGACCCAGTCCCTGTTGCCGGGCGTACGGTTCCTTTTGGTTTCCCATCCGTCACCCATATTGACACCCCGGCCCGGCATCAGGAGGTTGTCCATATGGGAGAAGAACATGTCATTGCAAAGGATCGATTTCGCTCCGTTCGCGGCAGCTGCAAGGTCCGTCTCTTCTCCCTGACCGATGGTTGACCAGTCTTTTCGAACCTCGCCATAGACTTTCAGTCGGGCGACTCCTCCGTCGGGATAGATGTGAAGTCGTACGTGCGAATAAATGGAGCCATCATCACAGGAGAAGAAATTCTGACTACCCGGTGCCAGCGGGGATTTTGGAAGGATTTCCTTCCAAACGGTCTTGTCGGACACTAATTCATCGGCAGAGGGGTTGCCGGGCGCAAAGCAGGCTTCTATGGAGGCGAAGGGAGGGTGGTTTCCAAGGAAATGGTTGGTGTCGATGTCGAATCCGCGGATGATGCCGGAGGCTCCCAAACGTACAATGCACCAATCGTGTCCCTGCGTCCTTTTACGACGCGACTCCCAGCCGTCCATCCATTTTCCGCGATCCGTGTATTTGTCGGCGATGAAGATGCCGCGTCCCGGTTTCACCAGGTTGCCCATCTCTGCGAAAAAATCATCGGTGCAGCTGATCGCTTCGGCCCCTAGCCGATCAGCCGCCAGATTCATCAGCGATGTAAAGGAGGGAGCCTCCGCAGTATCCATATTCATATTTTTCGAAGGAGGTTTATTCCTTCCGGGGCCGTTAAGAATCCTCCCCGGTCGTATACTTTATTGCCGGCCACCCACGTCTCTTCGACGACACCGTTCAGCATTTCGCCCTCGTAGGGAGTGACCTTGTGACGGAATTTTATGAGAGCCGGACTGACTTTCATCCGTTTGGAAGGACTCCATACCACCAGGTCGGCATCATTGCCCTTCCGGATACGGCCTTTGCCCGGGAGGCCCAGGAAATCCGCGACTGCTGTACTCATCCAACTACTTACTTGTTCCACGGTGTTCTTCCGTTGCAGGGCCAGCGTATAGACGACGGGCAGGGTGAACTGCAGTGAAGCGATACCGCCCCACGCTTCCTTGAAGTTGCCCGTTTCCAGTTCCTTGATGTCTGCGGGAGCAGGGGAGTGGTCGGATACGATGAAATCGATGGTGCCGTCGGAAACGGCTTCCCATAATAAAAGGTTGTTACTGCGTTCCCGTATGGGAGGAGCACATTTGAAACGAGTGTCCCCGTCGGGGATGGTTTCAGCATTGAAGTAGAGGTAATGCGGACACGTCTCTACGGTCAGCGGAAGGCCTTCGGCTTTCGCACTTCGTATCATATCGAGCGCTTCCGCGGAGGAGAGATGAACAATATGGGTGCGTACCCGATACTTGCGACAGAGCTCGATCAGTTTCCGGATGGCCTCGTTCTCCCAGCTTTTCGGCCGGGAGGCGAGCCAAGCCTTATAAGAATAATTGTCCTTTTCCAGTTCCGCCTTTCCCGGATGCTTTTTGTCCAGTTCGGCATGTGCAAGCAGCGGAATGCTGTTTTCCGCGAGCAAGGGTAATGATTTTTCCAGCTCCTTGAAGGAGATGTTCGGGAATTCATCGATGCCGGAATGGGTAAGGAAGACCTTGAAGCCGAGTACGCCGGCTTTAATCAGAGGAAGCACCTCCTTGCTGTTACCGGGAATGATTCCGCCCCAATATCCGCAATTCACTTTAAGGTTGCCTTTAGCGGCCTTCAGCTTCTTTTCCAGCGCTGCAACCGTCGTGGTGACCGGCTCTGAGTTCAACGGCATGTCAACCAATGTCGTGATGCCTCCTGCCGCCGCAGCGGAGGTGGCGGTTTCGAATCCTTCCCATTCCGTCCTTCCGGGATCATTGATGTGAACGTGGCAGTCGATCAGTCCGGGCATGATGTACGACTCGCCGCAGTCGATGACGGGCTGTTCCTTGGTCGGGGCCAGTTTCTCCATGAGGACGGCTGCGATCTTTCCATCTTCGATCAGCAAGGTGGCCGGTGCCGTTCCGTCCGGAAGCACGACATGCCTGCTATAAATGGCGGTTCGTTGATTCATATCTCAGCGATCGGTGGGTGCACCCTGACCGATCCATTGGCCGATCAAGATACGTTCTTCTTCGGTCATTCCGGTCTTGTTTCCTTGTGGCATGGAATGCGTCTGGACCACGCGGACCAGGATCTTGTCGGTCATGCGTTTTATCTGATCCGCGGTCTCGAACATGACGCCGTTCGGAGCGGTCTTCTGTATTTCGTCGGTCGGATTGGAGGAGTGGCAGCCGGTACAATGTTTCTTGAAGAGGGGCTGCACTTCGGAAAATGACACCGGTCTGTCCGCTTTTTCCGAGGGTTTCGGAGCAGTGGCCATGACCACGGCGAACAGTCCGACTGCGGCAAGTGCCAACAGGTAAGGAAGATAGATCCCCTGTTCGTGCTTGTTCATGAAATGCCGGACCGCGACGCTGATCAGCGTCAGTGCTGCCAGTATCACCCAGTTCCAGTGGTTTCCGAAGGTGACCGGGAAATGGTTGCTGATCATCACGAAAAGCACCGGCAAGGTCATGTAGTTGTTGTGAAGCGAGCGTAGTCCTGCATACTTACCCAACTCACCATCCGGTTGTCTGCCAGCCTTCGCAGCCCTGACAAGCGCTTTTTGGGAGGGGATGATCACAAAAAAGACGTTCCCTGCCATGCATGTTCCGAGCAGCGCCCCGATGTGTATGAAGGCCGCCCGTCCGCTCAGACGGGATGAGAGATACCAGGCGATGGCGGTAACGATCACAAAACCGATGGAGGCAAAGGCTCCCTTCCGTTGCAGCAACGGGGTCTTGCACAGGAAGTCGTATATCAGCCAGCCCGCAAGCAGCGCTCCTAAACCGGTTAGCACGGCTTCGTTTTCGGAAATCTTAGCGACGGCGGGATCCACCATATAACTTCCTGCGTTCAGGTAATAAACCAGTGTCAGGAGCAGGAAGCCGGTCAGCCATGTGAAGTAGGCTTCGTATTTGAACCAGTGAAGTTTCTCGGGAAGCTGTTCCGGAGCCACTTTGTATTTCTCCACATAATAGAATCCGCCTCCGTGGATCGCCCAGAGGTTGCCGGCCAGACCATCGCGAAGCCCTTTGGTCCGGTTGAGGCTGTTCTCGAGAAAAATGAAGTAGAACGAGGCACCGATCCAGGCTACACCGACCACGATATGGGCCCAACGCACCAACAGATGGGTCCAGTCCAGCAGATGTGCACCCATCCCCGCATGGTCCGCCCATTTCCAGATTCCGAAGCAGGCGAGAACGACCGCCAATATCCAGCCCGTCGCACGGCGGTACGTCTTTATGTCATCGAGAAGTTCCTCGACCTCCAGTTCCTGTTCTTTCCGGGATAAGGGTTCCTGCATTTTCAATTCACTTTTTTCCGGAGGATTTTAACGCTTCGACGGCAAGCAGGATCGCTTCGTTGGTGGCAGGGAGGTTCAGTTCGGGTTCTGCTTCGTGGTTGCGGACGGAAGAAATGGCGTCCTTGATGGCGAGCCAGGTGCTCAGTGCAAGCATGAAGGGAGGTTCCGCTACTGCTTTGCTTTTACGGATGGCTCTTGGATTCGGTGCGTTCTGCAGCAGATTCACGCGGAAGTCGGCCGGGATATCCCTCACGGAAGGTATCTTGTACGTATCGGGCGAGTGGTTCAAAAGATTGCCTTTCGCATCCCGTTTGATGTCCTCGGTAGTGCACCACCCGAGTCCCTGTATGAACCCTCCCTCCACTTGTCCGATATCGATGTCCGGATTGATCGAGTCGCCCACGTCGTGAAGGATGTCTGTGCGCAGATGCCGCACATGACCGGTAAGTACGTCCACTTCCACTTCGCTCACCGCCATTCCGAAGGCGTAATAATTGAAAGGACGGCCCCAGCCTTTCTGCTTGTCCCATCCGATGTCCGGAGTGCTGTAGTAGCCGGTCGAGCTAAGGCTGATTCGTTCCAGCCAGGCAAGTCGGACAGCCTCTTCGAATTCAACTGACCTGTCCGGATTACGGCGGTCGAAGAAACGGTCGTCTTTCAGTTCGATGTCACCGGATGAAGTCTTAGTGCCGGCAAAGCGGCGGTTGAGTTCAGCGGACGTAAAATCGAAAAGGCGGGACTTGAGCGTGTCTATCGCCTCCTTCACCGCCATGCCGTTCAGGTCTGTGCCCGCTGAGGCTGCAGTGGCCGAAGTGTTAGGGACTTTCGAGGTGTTGGTGGCATTCACCTTGATGCGCCACGGGGAGACTCCCAATTCGGCGGCTGCAATCTGAGCTATTTTCGTGTTAAGGCCTTGGCCCATCTCCGTGCCGCCGTGGTTCACGAGTACGGTGCCATCGGTATAAATGTGGACCAGTGCTCCTGCCTGATTCAGAAACGTGGTGGTGAAGGAGATGCCGAATTTCACGGGTGTCGCAGCGATGCCTCGCTTGACGAACTCATGCCGGCTGTTGAAGCCGGCTACGGCTGTCCGCCTTTCCGTATAGGAAGACGAAGTCATCAGTTGTTCGGTAATCACCGGCAGACGGTTCTCTTCCACGGTCTGACCGTAGTGTGTGATGTCGCGTCCTTTTTCGCCATAGAAATTCAGTTGCCGGAGCTTCATCGGGTCGGCCTTCAGGAGCCGTGCAATCCGGTCGATGATGTGTTCAATGCCGGCCATTCCCTGCGGTCCTCCGAATCCTCGGAAAGCGGTGTTGGAAGGAAGGTTGGTGCGGTAGGCTCGACCCGTTACGCGGATGTCCGGGATGTAGTAGGAGTTGTCCGAATGCAGCATCGCCCGCTCGAGGATCGCCATGCTGAGGTCGGTGGCGCAACCGGCATCCGAATTCAAGGTCATGTCCAGAGCCAGCAGCCGGCCTTCCGGATCGAATCCTACGCTGTAATCGATGATGAAAGGGTGACGTTTTCCGGTGATGATCTGGTCGTCGTCCCGGAACAGCCGGATCTTCACCGGTCTTTGTGTCGCGTGCGCCAGCAAGGCGGTCCAGGCCGCTGTGTGGTTCGCTTGCGTTTCTTTTCCTCCGAATGCACCGCCCATCCTGCGCGTCTCCACCGTCACTTCATGTTTTGCGATGCCGAGGACTTCCGCGACGATGGCTTGGGTTTCCGAAGGGTGCTGTGTGGAGGAGAAGACATTCATCTCCTTGCCTTCGCCGGGTATGCAAAGACAAGTCTGCGTCTCCAGGTACCAGTGCTCCTGCGCGCCCGTCGTCAGTCGTCCGTCCAGTTTCATCGGTGCGCTTCGTAGCGCAGCCTCGACGTTGCCCCTTTGCATGGTGCGCGCGGGTGCCAGGAGCAAGTCCCTTTCCATCGCTGCCGAAAGGTCGATGACCGCCTCCAGAGGTTCGTAGACGATCTCCAGCAGTTTTTCCGCTGTACGTGCAGTGTGTTCGTCCACGGCGGCAATCAGCGCCACCGCCTGCCCGATACAGACTACTTCCCGGTCTGCCAGACACGGTTCGTCATGAATGACAGGCCCCATCTGGTTTTCGCCGGGTATATCGGATGCGACAAGTACAGCCAAGACACCCGGAAGGGCTTTGGCTTTTGCGGTATCGATCCCGGTTATCCGTGCATGAGCATGCGGACTGTACACGACTCGTCCGTGAAGTACTCCGCTGACGGGAATATCGTCCACGTAGACGGACTGTCCGGTCACATGTTTCAAGGCGCTTTCGTGCGGTGTCTTGTTCATGATCCGGTGTCGTTCCAGAATTTCAATATCAGGTTTCCGGCGGCCACGGAGCGGAAGGCGGCCCCTGCACGTGCATCAGATATGGGTCGGAAGTGTGCACGTACGATGTCGGCTGCTTCCTCGGAAGTCTTCCGGTCCCATTTCCTTCCCTTCAGGAATTCCTCGGCGGGAACGGCCCTTTCTGTTTTCGCGGCCATGCCACCGAAAGCGAGTATGGCGGTCTGTACGATGCCCTCTTTCAGTTTCAGGCTGAACCCCCCACTGACAGTGGAGATGTCCAGGTCCTGCCGCTTCGAAACCTTATAGGACCGGACTACGCAATCGTTCTTCTGCAACGGAAGGAAGATGCGGGTGATCAGTTCGTCCTTGCGGCGCACCGTTGACCTGTAGCCGGTGATGAATTCATTCATGGGGATCCTGCGCAAACCTGCGGAGCTTCCCAGTTCAACGACCGCTTCCAGTGCCATCAATACCGGCAACAGGTCGCCGATGGGGGAGGCCGATCCCAGATTCCCGCCTACGGTGGCAAGCGTCCTGATCTGTCGGGATCCGAAGACGTCCAGCATGGAGCGGAGGGGAGGAAAATCGGTTGCAGACGCATGGCGCATCTCCTCGAGGGTCACACCGGCGCCGATGACGAGGCGGTCGTTTTCATGACGTAGTTCCTTGAGCTCGGAAATGGCCGACAAGTCCAGCAAGGCGGACAGATGCTCGTGTTTTTTGGTGACCCGCAAGGCCAGATCGGTCGCACCGTTGAAAGGGATCAGGTCGGGATTTCCCGCAAGTATGCCGAACGCCTCGTCAAGTGCAGCGGGACGCATGTAGCGTTGTCCGTTTACCCGGATGTCAAGTGCAGCGTCCTTTCTTATTTCGGAGAGTTTTTGGAGGACGATTCCCTCGTCGGAGGATGTCCGGTCGGATGTTTTTGAAGAGAGGAATGTGTCAGCCGCTTCCAGAATCGGGCGATATCCCGTGCAACGGCAGAGGTTACCGGTGAGTGCATCCTCGATATCGTTCCTGTCTTTCGGTCCGTCCCCTTTTGACAAGGCGAAGAGTGACATGACGAAGCCGGGAGTGCAGTATCCGCATTGCGTGCCGTTGCATTCCACCATCGCCTGCTGGACCGGGTGCGGCCTGTCGACGTTTCCGAGATCCTCCACAGTCAACAATTGTTTTCCGTGCAGCATGGGCAGGAAGACCAGACAAGAATCCACGGCTTTGTGTCGCAGAAGTCCGTTCCCGTCCGGCTCTGCGAGGACCACGGTGCAAGCGCCACAATCCCCTTCGGCACAGCCTTCCTTGGTTCCCGGGGATAACAGGGTCTCCCGAAGGTATCTCAAGACCGTAGTAGTCGGAGATATGCCTGCCTTTGCGAGATCAAGGGAGACTTCCTTGCCGCGAAAGAGGAAACGGACAGGTGTAGAGGGTGTGTTCATCTGAAAAGGCGAGCGGTGTCGCCTGCTACTTGTAAAATTAGGAAAAACCAGTAGGCTTTTGCGGACCTGTTGAGTTTGTTTGAAAGAATATTCCGCCGGATGTTGTTCGAAGTTTGAGGTTGCTTATCTTGCAAAATAAACAACCGGATATGTCATACGACCCATTCATGGATGCGGCCATCCAAGAGGCCAAGAGCGGCTGGGACGAAGGTGGAATACCTATTGGCTCTGTCATGGTCCGCGACGGCCAAGTCATCGGCAGAGGGCATAATCAGCGGGTCCAGAAAGGCGATCCGGTCACTCACGCGGAAATCGACTGTATGCGAAATGCAGGAAGGATCGGCAATTACAAGGACGTGGTTCTCTACTCGACACTGATGCCTTGTTATCTCTGTGCCGGCGCTGTCGTGCAATTCGGAATCAAAAAAGTCATTGTCGGCGAATCGAAGACCTTTCCCGGTGCTGCGGATTTCATGCGCAGTCACGGTGTGGAAGTGATTGATCTCAATGACGAGGAATGTATCGGCCTTATGGAACGCATGATCCGGGAAAAGCCGGAGTTGTGGAACGAGGATATCGGTAAGTGATATTGCCTGCTTTTTCTTGATGGTCCCCGATGGATGCTGTTTCGCTGACTCCTGAACATGTCGCGTGTCTGGAGCGATATCAGGTTCTGCTGGAGGCGTTGCCCAAGGCGGAAGGGGAGAGGGAGCATCTTCTTGGCCATACGCTTCCATTGCTGAATGCGCGATATCTGCAGCTGCTTGGCCCTCCTAAGCTCGCTTTATTGCAGCTCCGACTGGAAGCCCTTGAGCTTCGTCGAAAATCGGAGATGATCCGTTCTTGTATCAACAGGGGTGAGCCGGTCCTTCTTGAACTCATCGATACGCTGGTGGCTGCGGAAATGAAGGAGCAACGGGAGAAGATAGAGCGAGAGGCAAGAAGGATTGAAGAGGCGCTCAACGTCATCAACACATCTCCGCTTTCGGATGCCGAGGCGGAGGAGCTTAAACAGTTGTATCATGCCATGGCCCGCATGCTGCACCCTGATCTCAATCCGGACTTGTCGCCCATTCATCAGGAACTTTGGCTGAAGGCTTCATTGGCCTACCGGGAGGGTGATCTTGCCGGCATGCGCGCACTGCATATCCGCCTGCTGGCCATGGAGGAATTGACCCACACAGAGGCGCCTTCCCTTTTGGATGAGTTGAAAAAGAAGAATGAGATGCTGCAGGCTGCCTTGGACCGGATCGTGGAGAACATTGAAGCGATCAAAGGCTCTTTCCCCTACACGGTGGCAGAGCACATGGATGATCCGGCGTGGCTGGCCGGGCAGCACGACATGATTCGTGAGCATACCGAAGCGGTGAACCGTGAGATATCCATGTATCGCGAGATCATCAATGCCCTTATGAACGGAGGTCAGGCATGAGCTCCGGTGTAATTCCTGTTTCGCCCGGATTGATCGCGCTCATACAGGGCGGCGGCAGTGAGTTGATGCTCTTTGCCAGGGAGTTGCTGGTATTGGAATGTCATATCGCGGGCACGTCCTATCTCGATCTGGAGGAAGTCGAACCACGTCTCAAGCCTGATGACCGCTTCCTGCTGCTGCGTGAGCCAAAAAACGAACATGATACTTTTGCGGTTGCCATCCATACCGTCGAAAAGGAGAAATTGGGATATCTGCCGCGTGACAAGAACGAGACGGTAGCCCGGTTGCTCGATGCGGGCAAGATTCTTTTTGCAGTATTGGTTTCGAAGGAGTGGCAGAATGACTGGCTGAAGCTCTCGGTCAAGGTTTTTTACCTGGATCGCTGATACCGGTTGTCCGGCATTTTGGACCATCTGTACGCGCCAAACAACCATTTTTTCACTATCGGTATTCCGCTTGTTGAGACGGGTTTAGCTTGCCGTAAGAATCTTCGAAAAATGAGATCCTTACGCACAACTTCTCCCGAAAAACCGCTATCGACTGAAATTGCCGTTAAAACGGACGGTTTTTTAGTCGTGTGTTCCCTTCCTTTTACCAATAGGAAACGGGTTTCGGCCAAAGTGTCTTCGGGAATGACGAAAATCATGCCTGTGAATTCGCTTTTTCTTCCTACCTTAAAGGATTGTCCCGGGATTCCCGGCTGTAATGACTATACCCACAACTGAAATACTTCTTCCCATGCGTACACATGCACCCCTGCGGACCCTGCTTCGATCATTGAAGATCGTCGTACTGTCATTTGGAACCGTTTCGTTCGCCTCCGCACAATCCCTCCAGATCACTAACTTCGCCATATACGGAGGTCAGCGGAACGCTGTCGGTGTTACCGCTCCGGCAGCTCCCGGCTACGGTGTCGTGTTCAATTCCTCTACCAGCATGCAGGGAGGAAACATCGGCAGTGAGGTGCTCATACAGACTACCGGTAACTCCGGTTTCGGTGCCAACCTCCTCTCCGGCGGTACGGTCAGCCTGAACAACAGCAATACGGTTTCGGGTCGTATCACGGCTGCCAATGGCGGCAACCTGACGGGCAACGTACTCTCGGTCGGTTCAAGCGCGAACCTCAGCGGCGCGATCGATGTAAACGGTAACATCCTCATCGGCGGAGGAACGGTGTCGGGCACCGTCACCCAGCCCTCCGGTGCAACCTATTCCGGTCCTGCACCTGCCGGCGGAAGAATCGTCGGTACGCCTAATCTTCCTGTACTCCCGGCTTTCCCCGCAGAAATCACATTTCCTGCATTCGGGGCCACCACTATCAGTAACAACACGACCCTAACGCCGGGTAATTACGGCGCAATGACGTTGAACGGCAACAAGACCGTCACATTCAACGGTCCGGGTGTTTACGTATTCAGGTCCATCAAGAATACCGGTAATGCCAACACGTTCAATTTCAATTTCCAGAATGCATCGTCCGGTCAATTCCAGATCTACGTACACGGAGACGTTGACTTGGGCAAGATCGTGGCGAACCTTCAGAACGGCGGCTCTGCCGGCCGATTGTATCTGGAGACTCACGGTACCGGTTCCACTTCCTCCAACGGCACCTACTCTTTCATGATCGCCAACGGCTCCAACGGCTCCAGCTCCAAATGGTTGGGAACGGTGTATGCCACGCGGGCTTCCATCTGCATGGGCTCCGGAACGGGCAGTACCAATTTCACGGGATGTCTGTGGAGCCGTGGCCAGGTGCTGGTCAACAGCGGCGTGAATTCCATTTACAGCCCCTTGGTGAATTGTTCGTCTCCCACTGTCAATGCAGGACCTGACAAGACCATTACATGCTCAAGCCCGACGGTTGCGCTCAGCGGATCTTCAACGACGACAGGTGTCACTTATTCCTGGGCGGCATCGCTGGGCGGCGTGATCGTCTCCGGCGCCGCTTCGGCCACTCCCACCGTCAGTGCTGCAGGAAGGTATATACTGACCGTCAGCGATCCCAGCGGAAGCTGCACCTCCACGGATACGGCTTTTGTCACCGCCAATACGGCCGCGCCTTCGGTAAGTGCGGGCGCTGACAAGGCCCTGAACTGCACTACCTCGCAGGTTACCCTCAACGGCTCCTCCGGTACGGCCGGGGTCAGCTACTCCTGGGCCGCATCGAACGGCGGAAATATCCTTTCGGGCGCGACAACCGCCTCAGCGGTAGTCAATGCTTCCGGAACCTACGTCCTGACGGTGACCAATCCTGTAAACGGATGCTTTGCACGGGATACGGCACTAGTCACTTCGAATACGGCTTCCCCCGGTGCGAATGCCGGTCCCGACAAAGTACTGACCTGTGCGATGGGTACGGTCACCCTCAACGGTACCACGTTGTCGGGAAACAGTTATGTCTGGACCTATTCTGCCGGCGGCAACATCGTCAACGGTGCCAATACGCTTATCCCGATCGTCGATGCTCCGGGTACCTATACGCTGACGGTCACCAATACGGTGAACGGCTGTACCTCTTCGGACCAGGCTGTCGTGACAACGGATTTTGCAGTTCCGAATGCCGAGGCAGGAGATGACAATGCGCTCACCTGTGTCATCCAGGAAGTCACGTTGAACGGTTCGTCCACCCTTCAGAGCGCCACTTTCCTCTGGGGTACAAGCGGCACCGGAAACATCGTCTCCGGGGGCAATACAGCCACACCGGTAGTCAACGGTCTTGGAAAATACTACCTGACGGTAACCGATCCCGGCAACGGTTGTTTTGCCATTGACTCTGTCGAGATCGTGGAAGGCCCCTGCATTCTTCCGTACTATACTCCTTGTCCCGGTGGTAAGTATTACGGCAACCTGGGATGCGAGCTGGGGTCGCTCTACGACAACTACATCGCGGCCGGTACGGACACGATCGGGCAGATCTTCACGGTCGC
>JBJOMN010000064.1:0-4245 GCA_046052345.1 Bacteroidota bacterium
TGCCGGAAGCAAGTCCGGAAGGCGAGAGTCCGGTAACTCCCGGTTGATTCCAAAGTACGGAATAAGGAGGGGTGCCGCTGTTTATCGAAATATTGATCGAGCCGTTCGTGAACCCGAAGCAGCTCGGCTCCTGTTGGGTAACGGTCATGGACAGAACGGGAACTCCCATGAGGAAGAAACTGGTGCTGGATGTACAGCCATACAGATCGCTTACCACTACGGAGTAACTGCCCTGACCGAGTCCTGTAAGGGAATTCGTAGTTGAATTTCCCGTAGACCACGAATAAGAATACGGTGCCGTAGCACCGGAAACATTCAGTGTGATCGAACCGGCTGTGCTGTCGGTACACGAGGGTTCAGTGACAGTAAAATTCAGGATAGGTCGTGGAAGTTCGATGGATATCGCGTCCAGGAAATTACCTACGGTAGGTCCGCCGGCCGCGGAAACCGAATTGAACCGTAGCGAGTATGTTCCACTCGCCGTGGAGGGGAATGTGTAGGATACGGTATCGTATACCCAAGCGGTGTTGTCTGCAGAGAATGTACCGAGAGTCGTAAACGGACCTGTTCCGGAAGGGCCTATCTCCACAGAAAGGACATCTATTCCTGCTCTTCCACGATGAGCGAAAGAAATCAAAGCGGTACTGCCCGGCAGCGGGGTGAAATCCTGGTACAGCGTGGATACCATGTTCGCATTCAACTCGACGAACTGGTTCCCCGAGTAGGAAGGGACTCCATTGAAACCGTTTCCCCAGACTTCGATATTGTTGTCAGCAGCAGTCGTCCGCCAACAAGAAACAGATGCTTCATTGATGATGGTGAAGGAACCCGCAGACACGATTTGATTATCATCGAAATCCGTGTTGCACAGGAAAGAACAGCCTGAGGGTTGTGCTACCGTGTGCAGTACGAATTGAAAGAATAAAATTACAAGCAGGGCAAAGCGTAACATCTGTCAATTCGGGAAAAGAAAATGATTAATCCGGCAAGCTACTGAATTTTTCTGAATAAGGCCACCATGGCTATTTACCGACGTTTTAGGCCGAATAAAGGGATATTCACACTGGCCCGCTTCGGCCAAAAATACTGACCTTTACTTTGATACGGAACTTAAAACAGGCCGAACTGCTTCCCCAAGCAACCGTATGGATTCCATCAGGTGGTCGTGATCCAGCATCCCCGTATCCATCTGAAAAGTCAGTCGCGAAATGCCACCCAGCGACTCACTGTGACGTAAGATCTTCTCCACCACTTCTTCCGGACTGCCGATGATGTAGGCTCCCCGGGGCCCGCATTGGGCTTCGAACTGCGCCCTGTTCACCGGTGCCCAGCCACGTTCGCGACCGATGCGTGTCATGCTCTCTGCATATCCCGGATAGAATTCGTCCTTGGCCTGCTGCGTGGTCGCCGCTACGTATCCGAAAGAGTGAAGTCCGACTTTGAGTTTTTCCGGAGAATGTCCGGCACGTGCTCCCGCTTCCCTGTAAAGATCGATGAGCGGACGGAAACGGTGTGTCTCGCCCCCGATCACGGCCACCATCAGCGGAAGACCCAGCATCCCGGCACGCACGAACGACTCGGGCGTCCCTCCTACTCCCAGCCAGACAGGGAAAGGATCCTGCACCGGACGCGGATGCACCGGCTGGTCGCGTAACGCCGGACGGAAACGGCCCGACCACGTCACTTGTTCCTGAGCACGGATACGAAGCAGCAATTCCAGCTTCTCCGCAAAAAGGTCGTCGTAATCCCTCAGATCCAGACCGAACAACGGATACGCATCCACGAATGACCCCCTTCCGACCACCATCTCCGCCCGACCGTTGGATACAAGGTCAAGCGTGGCGAATTGCTGGAAAACACGCACAGGATCGGCAGCGCTCAGCACCGTGACTGCGCTTGTAAGCCGGATGTTTTTGGTACGTGCTGCCGCTGCAGCGAGGTACACCACGGGTGCCGCGTCCATGAAATCAGCGCGGTGATGTTCACCGATTCCGAACACGTCCAACCCGGTCTGGTCGGCGGCGACCATCCGTTCCAAAAGACGGGCAACTGCTTCGGGGGCCTTCCTTCTTCGCTCTTCAGAAGAACCGGCCTGTACCATGATGAAACTGTCGATGCCTATTTCCATATGAAATTGTCAGCATTAATGCGGAATTAAATGTAGTCAATTTGAACTTCTTGGGATTCTGTGCTACTTTTCGATTGAACGGTAATTCATTATCGACACATGTACTCCCTGCCGCTGCGTGTCTTGAACATAGTTTTACTCTGGTCGATCATCTCGTGCACCAACGGGAACATGAAACCGGATGCATTGACCGGAACCGTAGTACTGCAGGATTCCCTTCCCCCCCGGCCTGACTGGCCGGACGAGAACACCCTTGTCGTCCTGCTGTCTGATGAACCGGCCGGCCTGCATCCGGTTTTCGGCAGCGACAATTACCGTGCAGAAATCTTCCACTACCTCCACCAACCGCTTTTCAGGATCCTTGACGGAGGCCGTCGAGAACCTGTTCTGCTCAAGCATCTTCCGAAGGTCTCCGGGGACGGAACCACCTACACCTGCGAACTCAAAGAAGGTCTGCGCTGGGACGACGGAACGCCTGTGACCGCAGCGGACGTGCTGTTCACGTTCAAGGTGAACCGCTGTGAAACGGTGAACTCACAACTGCGTGGCTACTGGAAGCGGATCGTTCGTGCTGATACGGATCCTGAACACCCTTTGGTATTCAACTTCACGACAGACAGCAAGAATCCGGAAACCATCGATTTCCTGTCCGACTTCCCGGTGCTAGAACGTGACTTCCACGATGCGCTGCATCGTCTGGATGGAATTTCCTTCGCGGAGCTCTCGGACAGTTCGTCCCTGACCGATCCCCTGCTGGCAGAGTGGATCTCCGGCTTCAACAGCGACGAAAACGGACGGCTTCCCGAAAAGCTGAACGGCCTTGGGAAATACCGCATCACGACCTGGAAATCGCGGGAGGAAATAGTCCTTACCCGTAAAAAAACAGCAGGAGACCAAGGGCCTGAGAAAATAATCTACCGTTTCGGGAACGACGAAACCGGAATCATACGGGAGCTGAAACGACAGTCCTACGATGTGGCTTGTTACCTGTCCACCGGAGGGTTCCTTAGTGCCGCCTCAGAATCATCTGTCCGCGAAAATTATCACTGTGTTCTGCTGCCCACTTACGGATATACCTTCGTCGCCTTCAACCGGCGCACGGACAAGCAATCGCTCCTCAAAGACCCGAAATTGCGTAAGGCCATATCTCAGCTCATTCCTTGTGAAAAGATCGCAGGAAATCTCTACGGATCCTATTCCGCTTTCCTGCCGCGAATGGGTTCGGCTGTTTCAAGGCTGAAATCCGAATGCGACACCACCGTACTTTCCCCTGTTTTCAATCCCTCATCTGCCCTTAAAGCACTCGAAGCGGCCGGATGGATTGATTCTGACAGGGACGGCGTTCCGGAAAAAGGCGGGAGAGCACTTACCCTTCGGTTGGTCTACAGAAATACTTCCTACGACTGGAAAGTCATCGCCGATCTTATTTCAGAAGGCCTGGGCAGAGCGGGAATCGTCACCGAGCTGCAGCCGGCCGACAATAAGACCTTCTCAGAAAAGGCCGCCGACGGCGATTTCGACCTGCTTTTGGGAAGCATGAGCGGCACTTCGGCCATGGAGGATTTTACAACATGCTGGTCGACCGCTTCCATTGGCAAAGGAGGTAAGAATTATCCGGGGTTCGGAGATGCGGCCACGGATGCGCTTATAGATTCCATTAACGTCTGCTACGACCGACAGGAGAGGATAACGCTGAGCCGGCGTATGCAAAGGATGATCCATGACGACTACCCCTGCGTATTCCTGTATGGTACAGTGCGCAGAAACATCGTTCACAAGCGGTGGAAAAACATCGTTCTGCTGCCCGGTCGTCCGGGCATCCGTCTCGATGAAATGCAACTCCGGAAATAGGCAAACATGCCGCTGCGCCGACTGATATTCTTCCCGGTGTCGTTCGCTTTCGTGCTGACGGTCTCCTTCCTGGTGGTGCGGATGATGCCGGGAACGGCCGGAAGTGATTTTCAGATGAATGAAGCGGCAGGAGGTCTTAGTGCAGCGGAAATCCGATTACAGGAAGAGACAACGCGCCGTGCCGAAGGAAAGGATCTGCCGGATTTTTATCTTTCCCTCTCGCAGGGGTTCCGGCCCGATAATCGCTTTCACCGTTGGCTGTTCGG
>JBJOMN010000065.1:0-68741 GCA_046052345.1 Bacteroidota bacterium
TGTTACCGGCGATGGTCAGGTTGGCCGACCATTGCTGGGTAATGATTCCATTGAAACCGGAGCCTGTGCCGGCTGCAGCGAAGAGGTTGTATTTGATGTTGCCGGAGATATAGGAGCTACCGCTGCTGACCGATCCGCTTCCGCCGAGCCATACATAGCGTTTTGTTCCTGTCGCGTTGCTAGTAAGTTCGATGCGGTTGTTCAGGATGTTGGATACCGTGCTCTGGCCCTTGGCCCAGATGATCCGTCCGTTTGAGCTGGAACTGTAGTCAGCGCCGACGAGCCTGAAACCGTCGATGGTATAATTTGTCACATTCGCTTCCAGGGTGATGAGCGGGTTGTTGGAAGCCGCGGTGATGATGGCTTCCGCCGAACGGGTGGCGTTGACGTCGTTTAGCGCGGTATTAGGTCCGATCAGGGAGATGTTCTTGCCGTTAATGGTCAAGTTCTCATTATAGGTTCCTGCGCAGACGGTGATGATATCCCCGCTGGCGGCAGCATTGATAGCAGCCTGGATGGTGCCGTAACTGTTGCCGGAGGTGGTATTGGTGACCGGCAGGCTCTGAACCGTGCCACCGGTGGTAGCGGTGCAGTTGTTGGCATCCTTCACCGTGACGGTGTAGGCGCCGGCCGCAACACCCGAAAAGACGTTGCCGGACTGATAGTTGCTACCGCCGTCGATGCTGTACTGGAGCGTACCCGTTCCGCCACCGGCGGTGACGGTTACAGTAGCGCTGCTACTGCCGCAAAGGATGGAAGTGGCGGAAGATGAGGCTGTAATTGCTGCAGGAGCCGATAAAGTTATAGGTGTCAATGACAATACACATCCGAAGTCGTCCATGACATTCAGCGAATAGGTATTGGCTGCGAGGCTGCTGAACACATTTCCGGATTGATACGTTCCGCCGTTGATGTTGAAGGTTAACGGAGCTGTACCGCCGGAAGCGGTGACAGTGATTTCACCGTCGGTTGCCGAAGCGCAGCTGATATCAGCACCATTATAGGATTTTTTGGCCGCGGATGCGGTAATCTCGGGATTGATGCCGAGGGTGATGGTGCTCGCAATCGACTCGCAGGCCACACCATCGTCCGGTGTGAGCGTCAGGTCAACAGTTCCTGCCGCAAGATCATTCGTTCCCGGCGTGTAGGTGGTAGAGGGGTCTGTCGCGTCCGCGAATGTTCCGTCTCCCGAGGTCGTCCAGGTTCCCGTAGTGACGGGACCGGTTATCGAGCCGGACAGGATGGCATCAGCGCCATAGCAGATACGTTGGTCCGTGCCTGCATCGGCCACGGAATGCATATCCACCTCAATATCTACCGAGCCGGTAGCAGCAGGACAGACGTTTGAGGCGGGCTGGGTGGTTGTAAATACGAGTGTGACAGTCGTTCCTCCCTCAAGGGACGTCGGCGAATATTCCGCATTGGTAGTTGTTCTATCGGGTGAAAAAGTTCCGGCACCTCCTGACCATGTTCCGCCGATGGCGCTTCCTTCCAGGAAAGCATCGAGTGTGACACTTCCGTCTTCACAAACAGATAAAGGCCCTTCGATGACGGTCACACCGGGAAGTTCGTCAATGGTCAGCACTACCTCATCGTAAACCGCGTAACAGCCTGCTGAGGCGTCCGAAGTAAGAGTCAGCGTTACCGTGCTGCCTGCTTCTCCGGCATCAGGAGTATATTCCGCGCCTAACAGTGTCGGGTCGTCGAATGCTCCCGATCCGCCTGACCAATCGCCTGTCGAGACCAGTCCATTGACAGAGCCGCCCAATATTACCGATCCGTTTTCACAAACATGAATGTCTGAACCTGCCGATACGATGGTCTCAACGATTGTCAATGTCACATCATCCGTGAAGGTGGTACATGTAGCCGCCACCAGTGTCAATATCACCTGCTGGCCCGATTCGGACCGGGCAGGAATATAAACCGCGTTGAGCGTATTCCGGTTGGGCACGAATGTGCCTGTTCCTCCCGACCAGCTTCCGCTCGTTATCGAACCTGTCACTGAACCACCAAGGGTGATTTCACCGGGATTGCAAACATCTGCATCCGTTCCGGCATTGACGGTAGGTGCATTGGGTTGGGTGATGGAGTAACTGGCGGATGCAGTCACCCCGCAATTGTCGCTCACAGTCACCGAATAGTTTCCGGCTGAAAGTCCGCTGATGTCCTGAGTGGTCGCGCCGGTGCTCCAGAGATACGAGTACGGTGGCACCCCGCCGGACGCGGTAAGGTCGATTGAACCGTCTGATCCGCCGTTGCAGGTTACATTTACCGTAGTGCCGACAGGTACGATGGCCGTTCCTCCCGTGCAGGTGCCCGCAGCCGGTTGGAAGCCGACTGCAGTGCTGTTATTATCGGTTCCGCTGGTGAGCCACGGAGTTGAAGTGGCACTTCCTACGATGTCGCCGGTTACCGGGCCGCAGTTGGCTCCCCACCAGTTGCAGGTAGCTGAGATGCTTCCGCTTCCACCGTTGTTGATGATGGCTCCGCTGACACTGCCAAAATCGTTATTGGTTACATAGATATTGGCACCATAGGTGACAGCTGCAGCCGTTGAGAAGGCCTTACCTGTGCCAGTGATGCTGAAAGAGTTGTTTTGAATGGTGGCACCGCCTGCCATTACCGAAGGAGAACCTCCTTCAAATCGGATGAGCTCGCGTGCGCCGGCATCATCGGAAGTGAAGAACTCGTTGTTGGAGATCACTACTGTTGCGGTCGGGCCGTTCATCAACAGGTTACGCTGCCCCTTCATGCCGGCAAACTTGTTTCCGTTAATGTTGAGGTTTTGAGACCAGAGCTGCGTGGTGATGCCTGCAAAACCGGAACCGGTTCCGGTGGCGGTGAAGCTGTTGTAGTTGATGTTTCCTGAAATATGCGGGGTGCCGCTCAGTGTGGCTGAGGAACCGCCCAGCCATACATATCGCTTGGTTCCTGTTGAGCTGCTGGAGATCTCAAGGATGTTGTTCAAGATATTGCTTTGCGTGGCGCCGCTGGCCCAGATGATGTTGCCTTGGTTGGGTGCGCTGCCGGGAGAAGTATAATCCGCCCCCACCAACTTGAAACCATCAACGGTGTATCCGGTCACGCTGCCGCCCACGGTGATGAGCGAAGTAGTGGCGGAAGCTGACGTGATGATGGCTTCTGCCGAACGTGTTGCATTGACGTCATTCAATCCGGTATTCGGCCCGCGCAGAATGAGATTGTTGACGCTGATGGACAGGTTCTCCGAATAGGTTCCCGCATCCACATAAATGATGTCGCTTGCGGTTGCCAGCGTTATCGCCTGTCCGATCGTAAGTAACGGATCGGAGGTGGTCAGGCCGGTATTGGAATTGTTGCCGATGGCCGACGTATAAACATCACCGCTTTGAGAGCCGTCATTCACATAATAGGTCGTCGCTCGGGCGCCGGCGGGAAGGAGCGGAAGCAGCAAAAGCAGTCCTTTGGTGATTGCTTTAACGATCGAATTTGAACGGATTGAATTGGAGTACGCGTGTAGCATGTTATAGGGTTTTGTTGATTGCTGTTTCCTGAGATGGTAATGTGTCACTTATACACATTAAAATGTGTCATAATTCCATACGTTTCTTGCAATTATATAGGTGAAAATACCCAATTAAAATGACATTAATCAGCGAAATTCCTGATTCAGGAAAGTTTAGATGCTTTCGATGAATTGTAAAACACTGAAAATAAATAGTTATAACGATTCCAATCAAAAAATAAATCCCTGATTTTCCCGGAGTTGCTTACACTTTTTTCATTTTCGGGAATAATATTTCATATATAATTGAAAAACAGTGTAATAGTTGAAAATACCGCATTCTGTAAACAGAAAAGGCGGCCACTGATCAGCGACCGCCTTCTCTTTGGAAAATCGAGTTCAATATCAATGTACGATGAGCCGTACCACGTCGATTCGGCTACCCTGTTTGAGAATTATCTGGAAACATCCGGATGGCAGTTCGTCGATGTCTTCCTCAATTACCAACCGGCTCCCTTCGGATGCAAGCTGCCTACTGTGAAGCAAACGACCGGTCATATCCATGATCTCCATCCGTCCTTCACGGCCTGCTTCCCAACCTGAAATGTCCACGGTTACTCGACCTGAAGCAGGGTTGGGATAGACCCTCACTTCCTGAAATTCCGATCCCGTGTTATCGGTTTGTGCGATAGCTACAGGATTTTCGCTGTTACGCAGCAACGCGACGGAGGATACCATGCTGATTCCGGTCGAATTCAGGTTGCCGGAGTTCAGCGCAAAGGAGGTCCGTGCATTCAGTCCGACCGTATTGTTGGCCGTAAACAGGTTTCCGATTTCGTAATCCAATGACTGATCTGTTCCGCGGTCCGTTATCCGAAGATACGGACCATCCGCCACCAATCCTGTAACCGTCACGACCGTCGCTCCGGAAGTCGATTGCAGAGGCCTTGATTTCATCGAAGGGCCGGTAGCCGTAATGCCCGAAGACGCAATCACAGCCGGATATTTGAAGATTGTTTTCGGAATGCTGTTGTCGAGCACATAGAAGGCGCTTGTCTTTAGGTCATATGTGAATGCCTCCGCATTGATGTTCAGCGAAGCAAGATTGAACTTTTCGAGCGCAGGATAGACCGAGGTTCCCGTGAACGCATCCGCCAGGTCGTAACGGTATATCGCCTTGGCATTCTTGTCGACGACCATCAGGTCCTTGCCCAGCACATAAATCCCTGTCAACTGACTGAGCCCCTGACCGCTTGTATTCCGCAGACTGCGGGAAACCGACAAAGTTGCTCCCGGGCCGTTGCTTGCATAAACACGTTTGCTGTTCCCGTCAAGTATGTATATCCTGTTACCTGCGACGCAAATATCTTCGGCATTGGCGGATCCGTTCGCAGTAGGAGCGGCAAGCGGTGCGCTGCGTATCAGGTTGAAAGCTCCGCTGTAATAATAGACCTTGTTGGCGGTCACGTCCGATACGATATACCTGACATCCGCGGGGTACGCTGGAACGTAGATCACGTTGGAGGCTGCCGGCTGGGGTAACGCGCAAACGATACTTGAAGTCATTTCGCACCGCACAGCCGTGGTATCCGTCCAAAGTGAGTCCGTATAAACCGGGCTGTTTGAACCGACAATCGTTCCGTTGCGCAGCCAGCGATAGGTCGGTGCTATTCCCCCGTTCACCGGGACAGCGGTGAAGGTGACAACCGTGTTGCTGCCGACGGGTCCGCTCGGATTCGCTGTGATGCTGACGGAAGAGGTCACGTTGGGAAGTACCGTGACAGAGACCGGAGCTGATACAGCGGTACAACCGTTGATATCGGCTACCTGAACGTCATAGGTCCAGGTTCCGGGATAACCGATGCTGATACACGGACCGATCGATTCATCGCTCCAAAAATAGCTGAGCTCTCCGGTTGAACGGGAGGTCTCCGCACACAGCTCGATGAAAGAACCCTGACATACCGTGTCGGACGGGGCAACCGTCACTGAAACGGAGAGAATATTTGGCGCTGTTATAGTCAATGTGTCCAGGATCTTATCACAACCCGGGAAGCGCGCATCCCGTATGCGAAGCACGTAGTCGCCGGCACTCAGCCCGGTGAAAACAGGCGAGGATTGCCAAGTGGCGCCCTGATAAGCCACCGAGTATTCATAATATCCGGACCCCCCCGATCCGTTCGAAAAGGATATTGAACCGTCCTGTCTGCCGAAGCAGGTCACGTCGGTCCGGTCGACGTCGGCTGAATAGCCGGCAGGGTCGAATATTTCCAGTTCAAGCGTTTCAGTAATGCAATCGTGAACGTAAGTATAGGTACCCGATGCCGTGTACGTCTGACCGTCCGCCAGCCAGAAATAACTGAAGCAAGCCGTATCCAGTGTGAGCACCGTGGAAACCGGGATGATCGTGATGTGCGCAGTCGACGGGACCGGAATACAGGCGTTACTGATGTCGGGTGTAAGGGTAAGGGCAACTCCTCCGGCCGAAATGTCTGCCGGGGAAGGAACGTAGGTCGTGACACCGGAGGTGGGATCTGCGAACGTGCCGCTTCCGGTGGTGCTCCAGGTACCAGTGGTGGACGAGCCGCTGATGCTTCCGTTCAGGGAAATCGTACTTCCGGCACAGACTGTCTGGTCGGAGCCTGCATCAGCCGTCGATTCCTCGTCGATGGTAAGCAGTACATCATCGGTTACCGAGTAGCATCCGTTCAAAGGATCCGAATGCAAGGTGAGTGTAACAGTCGGAGGATCGGCAGGTCCCGGATGGTATTCTGCATTGAGGTCGAAGGCACTCGGCGAAAAACTGCCGCTCCCGTTGGTTGTCCAATATCCGGTCGTCACCAGTCCGTCGATGAAGCCGTCGGTCTGATAAGCGCCCGATATGCAGACCGATCCTCCCGGTCCTGCATCTACCAATGTACCCACCACCGAAAATACCACCTGATCGGTGGCATCGGGACAGGTAGAGTTGATCTCGGCCGTCTGAAGCGTCAGGGTGACGTTACCTCCGACTTCCGAAGCAGCCGGCTCATAGGTGGCGGTTAGGCTGAAGCGGTCCGGAACGAAGGTGCCGGATCCCCCCAGCCACTCACCGAGGCCGTTTGTAGAGGAGACCGTGCCGTTGAGCTGTGCCGGAGCGCCCGGGAAGCAGATATGTCCGTCCGCGCCTGCATCTGCGCGCGGCAGCGGATCGATGGTCAGTATCAATGTCAGGGTGCTGTCACATCCGTTCAGGCCAGGTACGACGGCAGAGTAGGTCCCGGACCGGTCGTAGGTGATACCGTCGGCCCACCAGAGGTAATGGTCGCAGGCGGTGACCGTATCGGCGGATTCCAGCGGATCGGGTTCCTCTATGCTGATCGTATCACTTACCGTTGAACCGTTGTCGTCCGTTACCAAAACGGTATAAGTGCCCGCGAGGAGATCGGTCCGGTGTTGCAGGGTATTTCCATCGCTCCAGAGATAACTGTACGGAAGGCTTCCTCCGGAAGGGTTTACCATCGCTTCCCCGCTGGCGGTTCCAAAGCACAGGGCGTCATGGGCGGTGTGGCTCACGGTGACCGGTGTTCCGGAACAGGAGGCTGAAGGCTGGAATCCGATTGAAACGCTGGTATCCGAACCGCTGATCAGCCAGGGCGTGAAGAGGACCGGCCCGGTGAGGAGTTGTTGTATCGATTGATAGGCTCCGGTACCGAACCAGTTGCAGGTACCGGCCACGGAAGCGCCCCCGTTTGCAAGAAGAAAAGCCATACCTCCGTTACCGGGTATCAGCGAATTTTCCGTGCAGGTTACAACGGCGCCCGGATGTATAGGAGCTGCGGAAAGTGTATTCTCGTCAAAGAGGCTGACGCAATCTCTGAATCCGTGAATACGGTTGTTTCTTGCCGTGAGGTTTCCGGTAAATAAACCGGTAACGGTCGAAGCGATATCAGAAACCATATGAATACCGGTCATTGCGGGCCCCGTAATGCCTGAAAAGACGTTGTGTCCGTTTCCAAGTATGTCGTTCGAGCTAATGCCCACTTTGCCGACGTCACCTGATAAACGAATGCCGGATGCGCTGAACCTGAGTGTATCCAGCGTTCCGCTCCGTAACAGCTCTAGTACGTTTCCGGAGATCAGGTTAGATGTGTTGGCTGACAGATTCCGGACATTTACCACATCGACAATACCGACGTTCTCGTTCATGGAGGACACGTCGATACTCATGGCGTTATCCAGTACATTCAGCGATAAGGTGACGGCTGATGTTTTCAGTGCCTTGACGCACGGACGGTATCCTGTAAGGATATTGCCGGAAACCGTCACGGACTGGGTTGCGCTGAAAGTCGTTTGAATTTGTACCGCGGTGGAGTCGGAATTGGAAATCCTGTTGTCGGCAACGACCCATGTCCCGATTCCGTCCAGTTCTACAGCGAATTTACGGCTGCGGTCGATGTAATTACCGGCGACAGTTCCGTTCTCACACCTTCTCAGGGTCACAGTAGAGATATTCAGAAGGTTCCCCGAACCGCCCCTGTTGTTGTTCTCGAACCGGTTGTCCCGGATCACCAGTCCGACCGCATAGGAAGTTCCTGTGACCCCGCCGGAGAAACGGACCGGAAACGAGTTAGGATTATTGCTGATGATGTTATTCCGTATCGTGCAATTTCGGAAAGGGTACCCCGTCGAAGCGCCGGAAATACCTGAACCACCCTGTCCGCATCCGGTGATCTTGAATCCTGCCACCGTGACGTCGTTCGCTTTTACCACGAACACATTGCCGTTGAAGGTCACCACCGACTCGGTGTTCCTGGACGGATTGGCCAGCCAGGAAGACAGATTCGGATTGGTAGTCGCATTGGCACCGAGTACCACTAATGATTTATCGATGATCACGGAAGAAGTAAGGGTATAATTTCCGGCATCTACATACACCGTATCGCCGGCACTGGCAGTTGTGACCGCCTGACTGATGGCAGCAAAAGGTGAAGCGGATGTTCCGGAATTGGTGGAACTTCCAAAGGCCGTCGTGTAGGTATCCCCCGAGGGATCGTTATCATTCACATACCACGAACCGGCCCTGGCCACCGGCACACAAAGTGTGCAAAGGGCGATCAGGCTGATCAGTGAACTGAATGAATGAAAAAGAGGTTTTAAACCGTCAAAGGTTGAGCGCAATTTCATGATGTAGTAGGTATGGAAGGTTATTAGTAAAGATTGATTACAGGCTTTCCAAAAATAGGAAAATCAATGAATGCCGGAAACGGATCTTATAAAAAACACCAAAAAAGAACCTCGATTATTCAGCGCAATGATTCACGGGCAGACTTCATAGAGGCAGGTTATGTAGGCTAATTTCTGCGTTTTCACCACCAGAAACTGTCTTTCCAGATTTGCGAGTTTCCGCGTTCGTCGGCTACGGTCAGCTCCACTTTGTGCTCGTTGTTCAGCGGCAGACCGGCAAGATCGACCGTCACCATGCCCGACTTCGCATCGTATTCTGCCAGCACCCATTGACCGTCGATGGTCGCCGTCCAGCTCTTCAGACCGGACAGGTCGTCTTTTACGATCCATTGTGCAATACCGCCGCGATAGGTGTTCATATCCGCCGGATAATACTCCTTTGTCACTGAGGGGGCCACTGTGTCCAACAAGACATAGTAACGACCGAACTCGCGGACCTTGGCTGTCAGGAACTCCTTATTCCATATGCCGCCTTCTGGCTGCAGGGTTCCGTCGGGCATGGCCCGGACGATCAGCGCGCGCGAACGGAGCGTGTCCGGAACCTTGGAATACGGTTTCAGCGAAATACCTATCGGAATATGGAGCGCCTCGTAACGGTCGCCGATCAGGAAAGTCGGGGAAAGCGCCTTCTCGTTACGGAACTGGTCGTCCGTGTACCAGCACTCTTCGTAAACCGCTCCGCCCGGCACCACCACATCCAGATTGTCCTTGTGTATGGCGATACCTTTGGAAGGGGAGATGAGCACGGCCTCTTCGCCGAAAGCCTGATACGGCTTGTTCGCCAGCGGCGGATAGGACTGTAGCTGGAAAAAGATCTCCGTCCGGTTACCGGCGAAATCCGTGGCCACGAAGTGAAGGTCGTGCGACTCCTCGTCGATGAACTCCATGATGCCTGTCAGCAGCGTATCGGGATAGATCTTGGTGGCATAATTACCGGCCATCCGGTAGCACCTTTCCACTCTCACACCGTCACGCTTCCGTACGGTGTAATCACCGTGGGCGTTCGCATAGCGCGACTCGTCGAAATCCAGCCGGTCGTTGACCCACTCGTAGACCTTGGTGCCGTCGACGTAAAGCGTGCCGGAATAAACTCCCAGCTCGGCCGTCCCGCTGTCCTGCAGGTCGTACACGTCAAAGCCGACGGAGATCCTCCCATAGACCTTGATATAGTCAGGTCCCGGCGTAGCTACTCCGTAGAGGGTGTCGGAGGGGAAGATCTCGAAGGTCCTGGCGGAGTCGGTCTGCTCTACGATCCCTGCCTGTAAATGCGGATAGACGCGAAGTCCCCGAAGAATAGGCTTGACGTGGTCGTTCACCGGCAGGCCGAACAGCAACGGGTTGATCGGTTGCTCCGTTTCTTCTTCCCGCATCTCGAAGTGGAGGTGCGGCCCGTCGGTATTTCCGGTGTTGCCGGACAGCGCAATCTCTTCGCCTTTTACCACCTTGAACCGGTCTTTCGCCGGAAGAAGTTCAATATCGTACGATTTTCGAGCCTGCTGCTCGGTAAGTGTGTACTGGCGAAGGTCCTCCCGGAAACTCTTCAGGTGGGCATACACGGAAACGTAACCGTTCGGATGGGTGATGTACAACACACGGCCGAAACCGGTCGGACTGACTTTGATACGTGAGACGTACCCGTCTGCTACGGCTTTCACGGACACCCCTTCCTGTTCCCCTGTACTGAAATCGACTCCGGTATGGAAATGACCGTTACGGATCTCGCCGAACGTTCCGGTCATGATCAGTGGCGTATCCAGTGGGGCTCTGAACCATCCGCCCGGGTTGTTTTGGCCGGATACCTGGATAGCGGTAATCAGCGTAAAAACCCCGATTAGCGCGGCTTTGAGGAACATGAAATCGTTCAGTAAGAGAAAAGCCGGGTATTTCGAAGGGCGGCTGGTCATAGTGCGGAGTGTGTGGGTGTACTGGATTTCAGCAAGATGGGGGAAGTGAAGCATCCAAATTCGGGGTTAGAGGCTGGCTTTCTTCACAATGCGTGTTAATAATTGATGGATTTGTTGAGGTAATTTCCGATATTTGAGGCCTAAATTTCGGAAAATCCCGGGATGAAAAGCAAAGACGATACCAAAGAACGCCTCCTCCTTTTAGAGGACCGTATCCGTCGGTTCATCGAACTGCACGAATCCCTGAAGGCCACCGGGCTGCGCCTTGCGGAAGAAAACGCACGGCTGGTCGCGGAATTGGAGGAAGAAAGAAATAAATCCAGGCGTCTGGACGAGGGATACCGGAACCTGAAGCAACAGGAAACCGCCGCTACCCGTCAGCAGGTGGCCCGGATCAACAACAGAATCAACGATTTGGTCAGCGAGATAGACAAGAATATCAAACTGATCGAAGTTTAAATAGTGGATCGGCCCATCATGGGAGAATTACTTTCAGTCAAAGTTTCCATCGCCAACCGCACCTATCCGCTGCGTATCACGCAGGAGGAGCAGGAGCGTGTGATGAAGGCGGCGGAGATGATCAATAAGCGAGTCCGGGACTTCGAAGAAGCCTTCGCCGTCAAGGACAAGCAGGATCTTCTCGCCATGACCGCCCTTCATTTCGCCAACGAATCGATGGATCAAGATAAAACGGAGAAATCCGGATCATCCGAACAGGAATTGCACGACCGTATCGACGGCCTAAGCCTGTTGCTGGATGAATATCTTCAGGACGAAGATTCTTCCCGCTGAAAACCGTTCTTTGAATCGCGTCGCGCCGTTCAGGGATGCCTTTTTACAGGGCCTCTCTGCGGTCGGATGGTAAGACATCCCGCATCAGTTCCGATCCGCTTTTAAACTCAACAAGACTACCATTGGAGCCTACGCTGCGATGAATATGGGAGGCTGCGCTTCCGTGCAAACGGAATTCCCTTCGCGGGACAGCAGACCCCAGAGGTCATCAGGAAGCTCCACCCATGACTTAAGGGGTTTATTAAGTCCCCGGAATTGGTGCGGGTTTTTTATTTATCTCATTTGAAATCCCCTCTTCCGGCTTCGCACCGGCTCAGGAGGAGGGACATTAAAAAAACAACCTATGGACGGATTCACCACCAACCTCATCATCCTCTCGGTAGCTGCCGCACTGGTCGGCGTACTCGCGGGATTCCTTATCTCCCGATTCATTCTGAACCGGAACCTCAAAGCCCGGGAGAACTCGGCAAACTCCAAAGCCAAAGCCATCCTCAAGGAGGCTGAAAGCGAGGCGGAGGTCATGAAGAAGAACAAGATCCTTGAAGCAAAGGAGAAGTTCCTGCAGCTCAAGTCCGAGCACGAGAAACAGATCGGAGAGAAAGACAAGCAGATCGGCATCGCCGAGAACCGTATCAAGCAGAAAGAGTCGAACCTCGCGCAGAAACTGGAACAGACGCAGAAGAAACAGCAAGAGTACGAGACGCTGCAGAACAACCTCAAGAATCAGCTTCAGATCCTGGAAGGGAAGAAGGAGGAGCTCGCAAAGCTCCATCAGCGCCAGGTGGAGAACCTGGAGAAGATCAGCGGACTGAGCGTCGAGCAGGCCAAGTCACAACTGGTGGAGGCGTTGAAGGCTGAAGCCAAGACCGACGCCATGTCCACCATCAAGGACATCATGGAGGAGGCCAAGCTGACGGCCAACAAGGAGGCCAAGAAGATCATCATCCAGACCATCCAGCGCGTCGCTACCGAACATGCCGTCGAGAACGCCGTCACGGTATTCCCCATCGAGAACGACGAAGTGAAAGGACGCGTCATCGGCCGCGAAGGACGTAATATCCGTGCTCTGGAAGCCGCGACCGGTGTCGAGATCATTGTCGATGACACTCCGGAAACCATCATCCTTTCCTGCTTCGATCCGGTGCGCCGCGAAGTCGCCCGCCTGGCCATGCACCAGCTGGTATCCGACGGCCGCATCCACCCGGCCCGTATCGAGGAAGTCGTCGCCAAAGTGAAGCGGCAGCTGGAGGAGGAGATCGCAGAAGTCGGCAAGCGTACGGCCATCGACCTGGGCATCCACGGCTTGGCACCTGAGCTGATCCGGATGGTCGGACGTATGAAATACCGTTCTTCCTATGGGCAGAACCTCCTGCAACACTCTCGCGAAGTCGCCAACCTCTGCGCCATCATGGCCGCCGAGCTGGGATTGAACGTCAAACTCGCCAAGCGCGCCGGTCTGCTCCACGACATCGGCAAGGTGCCGGACGACGAGCCGGAACTGCCGCACGCCATCCTCGGCATGAAGTTGGCCGAGAAATTCAAGGAGAACGCGGAGGTCTGCAATGCCATCGGTGCTCACCATGACGAGATCGAGATGAACAGCATGATCTCACCGATCGTACAAGTGTGCGACGCCATCTCCGGTGCGCGCCCTGGCGCCCGTCGGGAGGTCGTCGAATCCTACATCAAGCGTCTTAAGGACATGGAAGCGCTTGCGTTGTCCTATCCCGGCGTCGAGAAGACCTTCGCCATCCAGGCAGGCCGCGAACTGCGTGTCATCGTCCAGAGCGAAAAGATCAACGACAAACAGGCCGAAGTGCTTTCGTTCGACATCGCCAACAAGATCCAGAACGAGATGACCTACCCCGGCCAGGTGAAAGTCACTGTCATTCGCGAAACGCGGGCGGTGAATTACGCGAAGTAAGGCCGGCTTTCGGGTTGCGAAATGCGGGTTGCGGGTTGCGGGTTGCGGGTTGCGAGGTGCAGGTTGCGGGTTGCGGGTTGCGAGTTGCGGGTTGCGGGTTGCGGGTTGCGAGGTGCAGGTTGCGACGGCTGATTGACGACCACTAACCACTAACCACTAACCACTAACCACTAACTACAACCACAAACCACTAACCATTAGCTGCTAACTGACCTTACGCACCTATGCTCCGCTCTCCGGTTTTCCGGCAATTCCTCCTCTACAGTTCCGGAGCGTTGTTTCTGCGGGGCGTATCCTTCCTTCTGATTCCCGTCTACACGCGCCTGCTCGATCCTGCAGAGTACGGCCGGCTAGACCTGGTGCTGACCGTCTCCTATACGCTGGAGCTTTTCTTCTCGTGGGGTTTGCTGCAGGTGATGCAGATGGACTACTACAAGTTCAACGAGGAAGAGCGCTCCGTCTGGCTGTCGCGCATACTCACGCTGTACACGTTCCTTTCCGGGGGAATGTATGCCGTCACGTTGCTGGTAATGCCGGCAGCAGCGGAATCCCACGAAGTGTCGCGTGCGTTGTTGTTACCGGCCCTTTCCACATCCTTTCTTAATTTCTACCAAGGCTTCCTGCTGATACGGCTCCGGTTCTCGGAACGACCCAAAGTATTCACCGGGATGCAGGTCGGACTCGGCCTGCTTTCACTGACACTCAACCTGCTTTTTGTGGTCGTATTGCAGTCCGGAATTTCCGGAATCATCTATTCCAACCTTGTTACGGTCGCTGTTGCAGCCGTAGCGCTGTTCGGCTTTCATCGCGAAAGAGCCGGCGTGAAGCCTCGTATTTTGATGCGTTCTTCCATTTCCGGTCTGCTGCGTCACGGAGTGCTTTTCCTTCCGGGGCTGCTGTCCTATTGGCTGATGAGTGCTGCAGGACGTTGGTTCCTTCTCAATCATTCGGGCATCGACCACGTCGGCCTCTATTCCGTGGCGACACGTTTCAGTTTCATCGTGGAGCCGCTGGTCCTTCAGCCGCTGCTCAATGCCTGGACGCCGAAAATGCTGAAGGGGTTCGCCGCCGGTGATTATAAGGTCAGGATCGCCCGGTGGGTGGTTCCGGTGATTGTCGCCGCTGCTGCCGGAGGATTTCTCCTGCAGCTCGTGGCCGGTTGGGTGGTGGACGAGTCGTATCGTGAAGGTTTGTCGGTCATTCCTGTACTTGTTCTTGGAACAGGCTTCAGTCTGTTGGCGCAGGCATCCGCGCAGCTGGTGATTTTCCGACGTAAGGTACATCTCACCATGAGCGGAATAGTGACCGGATTATGTGTGACCATGGCGGCGAATTACCTGCTGGTTCCCCGCTTCGGTGTCTACGGTGCGGCCATTTCCACGCTGGCCGGTAACATCTGCTGGTTCCTTATCGTGTACGGATTCTTCCTGCGGGAGCGGAGCAGGGCGGAGGCGGGTCGTTGAACATGTTGTCCCGGTTGAAAAACGCCTTCTGTCCGGTTTCAATGCTGCACCTTAGGTTCCGTACCTTTGAATGACAGAATTTTGTACTCCGTCTACGTGCAACTGATACCACTTCGACTCAGGAACAGCGAGTTCTTCCGTAACGTCTTCACGCTTACGGCCGGAACCTTCCTGGCGCAACTGGTCACGGTGTTGCTCACCCCGGTGCTCTCCCGCTTATATACGCCGGCGGATTATGCGGTGTTTGCGCTGTTCACCTCGTTTGTCTCGCAAGTTGCTGTCGGGGCCTCCCTGCGTTTGGAAATGGCTTTACCGACTGTCCAGGATGACCGTGAGGCCGACGGACTCACCAGGCTTGCATTCAGGATCGTTTCCGTGGTCAGCCTCCTGAGCATGATTGCCCTTGTAGTCTGGCTAAGGTTCATCGGTAGCACCGGCGGCAGTTCGTGGGTGCTGCTTTTGGCTCCTTTGGGCATCCTCTTTACGGCTCTGATGCAGGTGCTGAACATGGCATCCTCCCGTGCAAAGACCTTCCGGCTGAATTCCATGGCCCGCATCGTGCTCAGTCTGGTAACCGGTACGGTCTCGATGCTGCTCGGTTGGATGGGATGGGGAGCGAACGGATTGATCTTCGGCATGCTGGGAGGGCTTCTGGCAGGGACGTGGGTGCTGTGGCATCCGCAGCGCAAAAACGTGCACAGTGCCGTGAAGGGTCCCTATCCTGACCGTCATTATTTCCGTAAGTTCCGTCAGTACGTCTTTGTGAACACACCGCATGCGCTCGTGGATACGCTGGAGGTGTCCGGAATCCTTTTTCTGATGAACAGGTGTTACACCCAGGCGGAGATCGGTTCCTATTTCTTTGCGTACAGGCTATTGAAGCTGCCGGTGGCACTGATCGGTGCGGCAGTGTTCCAGGTCTTTTATCAGCGGATGGCGGAGGCAAGAAGTGAAGGTCGTCCTCTCGCACCTATGATCCGCAGTGTTTATCGGCAAATGGCCCTGGTTGGACTTCCGGTGTTCTTGGTGCTGATGTTCTTTTCCGACGATGTCTTCCCCTTCGTATTCGGCAAAGAATGGAAGCTGGCAGGCATGCTGGCCAGCGTCATGTCTCCTTGGCTCTTCTTCAATTTCCTCGCTTCCGCTGTTTCCAGCGTCGGATTGTTATTGAATTTCCAAAAGCAGGCTTTCGCCATTGCAATAGTCGATATAAGTTTCCGCATGGGATTTCTCCTGATCGGGGGAGGTTTGTTCGGTTTCTCCGCCATGGTGTCATATCTGGCAGCATTTTCTTCTTTGGTCATGGTTTTCGCCACGTGGTGGTACCATCATATCGCACGTAAAAATGATCTCGCTGAAGCAACTGTCTGAGGTCCTTCGCATGCCGGAGAAGACCGTTTGTCTGGGCGATAGTGATGCCGACAGGCGATTATTCGAATCATTCACCTCGAGGCATCCGAAATTCCCACTTATCAGCAGGAAGACGGTCGGTGTGGCTTTGTTGCCACTGGATGACTTCAAGACATCGGAGGATTATCTTGAAAGCGTAGGCGGTAAGAATTCCGCCGCTTACTTTTCCCGGAAGGCCATTCGTGCGGGCTACGCTTACGCAGCATTTGATCCCAATTCAAGGGCCGACGACATACAGCGGATTCACCTGAGCTCACCGGAGCGGCAGGGTAAAAAGATGGACAGTTCTTACCGGACCGGGTTCGGCGAATATCCTTCCGACAGGAGGAATTCATTCTACGGTGTCTTCAAAGGGGATGAGCTGGTAGCTTATATTTGGATTGTCCGTTCGGGTCAATTGTTGCTGATGAACCGTATCATGGGGCATGCCGATCATCTGCGTAACGGTGTGATGTACCTGCTGGTCAGTTCCCTTATCCGGCAGGAGATCGACAAGGAAGGGGCGCAAGGTCGGTTTGTCATGTATGATACCATGTTAGGCGCCTCTGCAGGTCTGAGGATGTTCAAGGAACGGTGCGGGTTCAGGCCCTACAGGTTAAAATGGCGACTTCCCGTAAAATGAATCCGGCACATCGCATATACTCCGATTACTTCCTCCCCTCAAGGTTGGGAGAATATGACAGCATTCTCCTCACTGCCCTGGAGAAAGGCTATGAGCACATGACGTTGACGGATTTCCGGTCGGTGGTCTCCTCCGGATCCTCCGGGTCTTATTCCGGGATATTCCTTCATCGTCACGATATCGACACCGATGTGTCCACTGCGGGATTGATTTTTAACACCGAGAAGAAACGCGGTATCAGATCCAGTTATTATTTCCGCCTCTCAACGCTGGATTTCGAATTGATGAAAGAGATACATGATTACGGCAGCGAAGTCGGTTATCACTATGAGGAGATCGCCACGTTCTGTAAGCGAAACGGTATAAAGGATGTGGAGACCGTCAAAAGCAGGATGGGGGAGATCCGGGATGCTTTTTTGGAAAATCTCGCATTTGTTGAAAAGGGCTGCGGTTTCAAGATCCGCTCCATCGCTTCCCACGGTGATTTCGTGAACAGAAAGTTGGGAATGCCCAATCATGCATTGGTGGACGCCGTATTCCTTAGTGAAACAGGTGTCGGATTAGAGTGCTATGATCCCTTGTTGGTTCGCGAATATTCTGTCATTATTTCGGATGCGCCTTATCCGCATTTCTACCGCCCACTTGATCCTTTCACCGCAATCTCGGAAAGCCGCAAGGTGATTTATATGCTTACCCATCCCCGTCATTGGAGATCATCCGTCCTGGTCAACCTGAAAGACGATATCCTCAGGGCTTGGGAAGGATTCAAATACCGCATGTCATGATAGCTCGTGTAAGACACTTTTTCTTGAAATTCTTCTCTCCCGTAATGGTCGGACGATACAAAAGGCCGGACGGTGTGCTTCTTCCCTCAACCAGGATCAGTAACACGACCTATGTGGAGTGTCCCGCCCGGCTTGCAATAGGAGATAACGTGTTCATCGGACATTTCAATTTCATAGATGCCAGCCAGGGACTCATTATCGGAGAAGGCTGCCAGATTACGAATTATGTCTCGATACTCACTCATTCGAGCCATATATCCATACGGCTGTATGGCCCGGATTATACCGGGCACAAGGACCATCACGGATATGTCAGAGGAAAGGTGGAAATCGGTGCATACACCTTCGTAGGACCTCACTCGGTGATCATGCCGGGATCCAGCATCGGAAAGGGAAGCATTGTTTCCGCCTTCAGTTACGTGAAAGGGGAGTTTCCGGACTTTTCAATAATTTCGGGCAATCCTGCTGTCAGGACCGGAGATACACGGGACCTTGACCGTCCGTACCTTGAAAAGCATCCTGAACTCATGGTACTTTACCAAAGCTGGTCCAAGGACGAATCCTTGAGAAGTTGATAAGAACCGATGCGAAAACTGCTGCTCGTCGGCACCGATACGGTGCATGTGTACAATTACATTGAGCTTGTCAAGGGATATTTCGACCGGGTGCTTCTTGTCTCAAACGCCATTAACAAGGACTACCGCGGAGAAGTGGTAGCAGTTGACTTTTCCATGCGCCATCCATTGTCCATCTTCAGGACTCCTACCGCGATACGCAAGGCGATAGAGGATTTCCGCCCTTCCGTCATACATGTACATCAGGCGAACTCGGTGGCATGGTATTTATTCCGGGCCTTGAAGGGACGCGATATTCCTGTCGTACTTACCGCATGGGGAAGCGACATACTGGTTGCCCCCGGTCGAAACATCTTTCTGCGCAGGATGATCGCCGACAACCTGAGGAAAGCCACCGTTCTTACATCCGACTCTCGCCATATGGCGGATGAAATGCGTCGTCTGATCGGGGCTCCTTCACCTGAAATACTCATCGCCAATTTCGGTATCGACACGGATTTCTCGGCAACTCCGAAAGAGAAGGTCATATACTCCAATCGGCTTCACAAGCCAATCTACAGGATAGAGGCGGTGCTGGCAGCCTTCTCCAAGTTCTTGTCAAAGCCTTCGAATGCCGACTGGCGACTGTCCGTCGCAGCCGTGGGAGAAGAGACCGGTCGCCTGAAAACACTTGCCGCCGATCTGGGAATTGCCGAAAAGGTAACCTTCGAGGGGTGGGTTTCCCGCCGGGAAAATGCGATGCTGTATGCAAAGGCTGCCGTCTTCGTCTCCATCCCGGAGAGTGATGCAACTTCCATCAGTCTTCTGGAGGCCATGTCGCATGGATGTATTCCCGTGGTCTCAGATCTTCCGGCGAACCGTGAATGGATTCGTGACGGAGAGAACGGTGTGATCGTAAAGGACGTCAATGAGGACTTTTTCTCACGTGTCGCGGAAATAGATGCGGCGAATGCCGCCGGAATCAATCGGGATATCATCTCCAAGGAAGCCACCAAGGAGGTGAATCGTGCAAGATTCCTTGACTGTTATGACCGATTACTTTCCGGCTCTGCTACCTGCTGATGAAAATCTGTCACTATACAACCGTCCATCGTTGGAACGACACACGGATTTTCCATAAGATGTGTGTTTCCCTTGCCGCTTCAGGCCATGAAGTGACACTCGTTGCGCCCGGTTCGGGCGTGCGAATGGTCAAGGGTGTGCTCGTGGCCGGAGTGCCATTCAGCTCAGGAAGGTTGGCACGCGCAACGGTTTTTTCCTGGCGGATCCTGCGCAGGGCTCTTGCTAGCAAGGCGGAAATCTTCCATTTCCATGATCCTGAACTCATCTGGACCGGGCTGCTTCTGCGTTTGTTCGGAAAGAAGGTGGTGTTCGATATCCATGAGAATATCCGTGCCCAGATCAGGGTGAAACGGTGGCTGCCGCTCCGCGGGCTTTTCGCTTCCGCCTTTTCCGTCGTTGATTTCGCAGTTCAATATCTTTTCTATCTGGTCCTTGCCGAAAATTCTTATACCCGATTGTACAGGCGCAGGCCCGATAAGACCGCGGTCGTAATGAATTTCCCGGACATCGAGGCCTTGAGGGATTTCCGGATAGAGGACAGGTCGCGGGTAGGAAACGGAATTTTCTATGTGGGAGGGGTGACTGTCGAGCGCGGTATCAGGACTGTCCTGGACTCCCTGCTGCTTCTTCATGAGCAAGGTCTCGATTTTCATTTTCATTGTGTAGGTCCTGTCGCAGCGGACGTACGCGTTGGTATAATCGACGCTTCCGTTTACGATCCAATTCGTTCCAAGGTCACCTTCCATGGCCCTATGGATCTGCCGGAAGCTTACGCGCTTTCCCGCACGTGCAGGGTAGGACTGTCTGTCCTGCTTCCCATCGACAACTACAGGGAGTCCTATTCGACCAAGGTCTTTGAATACATGAGTATAGGTTTGCCTGTCATAACATCAAACTTCCGGCTCTATGAGGAGGTCGTCACCCGACATAAGGCCGGTTTATGCATAGATCCCGGTAGCTCCGCTGATTTGGCAAATGCAATCCGTGCCATCTTTGACCATGGTGATATTGCTGCGCAGATGTCCCGCAATGGAATTGATGCTGCCATCCGGCATTATTCATGGCGTGGCGAGTTCGACAAGCTGCTGGAATTATACGGAAAGTTAGACCCCGAAAAAAAACGATGAGACTCCTCATCCTCACCCAATACTTTCCGCCCGAAGTCGGTGCGCCGCAGAACCGTCTTTATGAGCTGGCGGTTCGGCTCAAGAAGGCCGGCGTGGATGTCACCGTGCTGACGGCCATGCCGAATTATCCGCGGATGGTCATCCATCCCGAATACGCCGGAAAGAAATATGCCATGGAGGAGATGGGAGGAATCACCGTACATCGTTCTTCCATCTACGTTTCCACCGACCGTTCTATCGTGAAACGGTTGCGCAACTATTTTTCGTTCGTCCTTTCGTCCTGGCGCACCGGACGCCGCCTCGACGGGCCGTTCGATTTCATATTCTGCGAAAGTCCGCCGCTTTTCCTGGGAATTTCGGCCCTGCTGCTGGCGCGATGTTTCAAGGCCCGTATGATCTTCAACGTCTCCGACCTCTGGCCCGAGAGCGCCGAGAAACTGGGACTGGTCACCAATCGTGTCTTGCTGAAAGCAGCAACCATCCTCGAAGAACGTCTGTACCGTTCTTCCTCCCTTATCACCGGCCAGACGCAGGGAATCGTCCGGAATATCCGTTCCCGCTTTCCTCAGAAGGAAGTTTACTGGCTACCCAATGGTGTAGATTTGGAGTATTACAATCCGGATTCCTTCGACCGTTCATGGCGTACGGAAGCAGGATTCAGGGAGCAAGACTTCCTCGTGCTTTATGCCGGCATCATCGGCCATGCTCAAGGATTGGAGGTCATCCTGGATGCCGCTGAACGTCTTCGCGACCATCCTCGTATCCGCTTTCTGATGCTGGGTGACGGACCTGAGAAGGAGCGTTTGACCGCTTCTGCCGCCGGGCGCCGACTGACCAATGTCGTTTTCCTTGATCCCGTCCCAAAAGCAAAGATGCCGTTTGTCGTATCTGCCTCCGATGCCGCCGTCGTCCCGCTCAAGCGCCTGGAGCTTTTCAAAGGCGCTATCCCGTCCAAGATCTTCGAATCACTGGCGATGCGTAAACCCGTTTTGCTGGGAGTGGAAGGGGAGGCGAAGGAACTATTCATCGAGGAAGGGAAGTGTGGTATTGCGTTCACCCCCGAATCCGATTCGGAGTTAGCGGAGGGGGTATTGAAGCTTTCCGGCGACAAGGAACTGCTTCTTCGCCTTGGCGAGAATGCAAGGGCCTACGCGGCCTCCCGTTTCGACCGGAACCGCATTGCAGCCGACTTCCTGCATCAGCTCGAGAAGTCGTATTCAACACGCAGCCGTGGATGACGGAGTATCGCCGTCTTATGAAACCCTCCTTATAGCGGTAAATTAGCAGCCATGAAAGCTGCCCTCGAGCGGACAGTACCCATCCTGTTCTCTCTGCTCTTTTTCGTACTTACCTTCTCGAAGGCGATTGTTTCCATCTTGCTGGTGCTGCTGTTGCTTGCGGGCATGCTTACCGCGGACCGGTCAGCTTGGCGGCGGACACTGCGTTCCCCTGTTCTGTGGTGGCCGACGGCATTCGTGACCTGGCACTTGGTTTCATTGCTGTGGTCCGAAAACCTCGCCTTCGGTTTTTTTGATCTCCAGATCAAAGTGCTGCTGGTCGTCATCTCGCTCGTAGTGCTGCTCCACGAACCGTTTCTTCGTTCCCGCGGCTCACGACTTTTTCTCGCTTTTTATTCAGGATTGGCCTTTAGTGTCGCGGTGTTGCTGGTGTATGCGTTCATGCGGCACAGAGAGACCGGCTCCTGGAGCCCGTTCTTCTATACCGGCTTCTCCAATTTCATGCACCCTTCCTACCTGGCTTGTTATCTGGATGTGGCGGTATTGCTATTGTTGACCGGAGCGTCCGGGTTGAACGTCCTGTCCGGCGCTATAAAGTGGTCGCTGATCGTTCTGTTCAGTGTCGCTGTGGTGCTGTTGAACAGCAAGGCGGGTATTATCGGGTGGTGCCTGGTCACGTTAGTGCTGATGTTGTGGAAGTCGGTGCGGGAGAGATCCTTGTCCGCACTTTTTGCCGCTGTGCTTTTTCCCGTCCTGATGTGGACGGCTCTGCGATTGGTGGCGCCCGCCACCGGCGACAGAATGGCCGACCTTCAAAAGGCTGTAGGAGCATCGGAGACTGTTTCGAATCCGCAAGCTTCATCGGCGGTTCGTATTGCAGTTTGGCGGACGACTTGGCAGCTCATCCGCAGTCAACCGCTGCTGGGAACGGGTGCGGGTGACATCAAGGACGAGCTCATAGCGGCCTATGCTGCAGAGGGCGCATCGTTCTCCGCCGAACACCGCTTCAACGCGCACAACCAGTTCCTCCAGACCTGGCTGGCAACCGGCATCATCGGCTTGCTGCTGTTGCTGGGAACCCTTTTCTTTCCGACACTGCAATATCGATTGTACCCGGAGCCGGCATGGGTGCTGTTCATCGTGCTGTCTGCTTTCAACATGGCGGTGGAGTCGCTGCTGGAAAGACAAGACGGTGTGGTATTCTTTGCGCTGTTTTATTCCGTATTTTTGATTCGGTTCGCACACAGCCGTCATTCCGGCGACTTATGAAAGTCATCAACATCGTCGGGGCACGTCCCCAGTTCGTGAAGGCCGCCATGGTCAGTCGCGCCCTGCGCAGCCGGCCGGGTACCCGGGAGATCCTGCTGCACACCGGCCAGCATTTCGACCGTGCCATGTCCGGCGACTTGCTCGACGAACTCGGCTTTCCGCCGATGGACTATAACCTCGGCATCAATCAGCTTTCGCACGGCGCCATGACCGGCAGAATGCTGGAGGAGATCGAGAAGGTGCTGATTGCAGAGAAGCCCGATTATGTGATAGTCTACGGCGATACCAACTCTACCGTCGCCGGTGCACTGGCTGCCAGGAAGATGCACATCCGTGTTGCGCACATCGAAGCCGGTATGCGTTCCTTCAACATGAAGATGCCCGAGGAGATCAACCGCGTCATGACCGACCGTATCAGCGACCTGCTGTTCTGTTCGTCCGACACCAGTGCCGGTCACCTGCGCGACGAAGGCTTCGGACATTTTCCCTGCCAGGTCATCACCTCCGGCGATGTGATGTACGACGCCTACCTGCATTTTCTGCCGCTTGCCGCAAAGGCAACCACGGTCTTGGACCGATTGCCTTTCCGGGAGTTTGCGCTGTGCACCCTGCACCGTGAATCAAACGTCGACCACCGGGACCAACTCGCGGCCGTCCTTAGCGCACTGGACCGTATTCATTCGGAACTGCCGGTAGTGCTGCCGCTGCATCCTCGTACCGCAAAGCGTATGGAAGAGTGGGGGATACGCACCAAGGTGCATTGCATCCCTCCGGTCACCTACCTGGACATGCTTGCACTATTGCAACGTTGCACACTTGTTCTCACCGACTCGGGCGGTTTGCAAAAAGAGGCGTATTTCGCCGAGAAGCCTTGTCTGACCTTGCGCTATGAGACCGAGTGGACCGAACTTGTCGAAAAAGGTTATAACAAACTGGTCGGAACCGACCCCGATTGGATACTCAATAACTTCCGCTGGATGATGGAACAGCCTGTCTCTTTCGAGCCCGGCATCTACGGGAACGGCCATGCAGCCGAGGTGATCGCCGGTTCCATACTACGTCCTGCAGCAACCCCCGCAACGGCATGATACCTTTTTCACCGCCCCGCATCGACCAGAAGATCATCGACGAAGTGACAGATACGCTCCGCTCGGGTTGGATCACGACCGGTCCCAAGACCAAGCGTTTTGAGAAGGAGCTATCTGCATATTACGGTTCCGCTTCTACCTTGTGCCTCAACTCCGCCACCGCCGGTCTTGAGCTCATGCTTCGCTGGTTCGGCGTGGGTCCCGGCGATGAAGTCATTCTTCCCGCTTATACTTACTCCGCGACCGCGAACGTCATCGTCCATTGCGGCGCCACACCTGTTTTTGTCGATATCCTGGACGACTTCAACATCGATCCTGCCGCAGTACGCAAGGCTGTAACCGAACGCACAAAGGCGGTCATGCCGGTCGATTTTGGCGGATGGCCGTGCGATTACGATACGATCAACTCGATCGTGCGTGATTCAGAGGTCAGGAACAAATTCCGTCCTTCGACGGAGGAGCAACGCATGCTCGGGCGCATGCTTGTGCTTTCCGATGCCGCCCATAGCATTGGCGGACGTTATAAGGGCCGACTGACCGGTTCGCTGGCGGATGTGTCTGTTTTCAGTTTTCACGCCGTCAAGAACCTGACTACGGCGGAAGGGGGAGCAGTGGCGCTATGTCTGCCTGCTCCTTTCGACAACGAAGCCGTTTACCGGCAGCTGTGTGTCAAGTCGCTGCACGGGCAGAACAAGGATGCGCTGGCCAAGCTTCAGCCCGGCAATTGGCGCTACGATATCGTAGAGCCCGGTTACAAGATGAACATGACTGACATCATGGCTTCCATCGGACTGGTGGAGCTGGCGCGTTATGAGTCGGAGACACTTCCGAAGCGGAAGCAAGTCTGCGACCGCTATACGGCGGCATTTTCCTCCAAACCCTGGGCGAAGACACCGGTGATGCAAGACAGTAAAGGCAGCATATCGTCCTACCACTTATATGCGTTGCGCATCAACAGCCTGGACGAATCCGGGCGGGACGAGGTGATCCGTCGTATCAGTGAGCGGGGGGTATCCGTCAATGTGCATTTCATTCCCGTTCCCATGATGAGTTATTACCGCGGACTGGGATATTCCGTTACTGATTATCCGGTCACCTATGCCGCCTACTCGTCGGAGATTTCGTTGCCGGTCTACTACGGTCTGACCGATGAACAGTTAGGAATTGTTACGGACGCTGTGGTGCAGTCCGTCGAAGAAGTTTTGCTTAACGTCAAATCATGATAAGAATCAAGATACTTTCCTTCGCTTTCATACTCCTGTCTTTCGCTGCCGGCGCTCAGGATTCGCTTTCTTTCATCCGGCGGTCGACTGAGATCCTGGATTTGCTGAACCGTCAGAAGTACCAGGCAGTGGTCGACCGGCTGGACTCAGCAACGGCTGCACGGCTGGACTCTGCCCGTCTGGGGGGTGCTTGGCGTAACCTGTTGAAACGCGCCGGTCCTTTCAACGGGGTCCTGGATACTTCCTACGACCATCAGCCGAACTACGATGTGGTGATATTGCAGTCATTGTTCGGTACGAAGAAGATCGATATCAAGACGGTCTACGGAGCCGGAGGCGCCTTGAAAGGCGTCTTCTTCACAGCGACCGATACCCGTGAGAAATACCACGATCCTCCGTATTACCGCCCCGAACTTTTCGAGGAGGTGCCGGGGGAATTGCGCAACGGCGAGAACAAGATGAAAAGCGTCCTGACCGTTCCTAAAAACCGAGGTCGTGTGCCGGCGGTCGTGCTGGTACACGGAACCGGGCCGAACGACAAGGACGAAACCGTAGGTGCCACCAAGATTTTCCGTGACCTGGCAGTCGGATTGTCAGCCAACGGCATCGCAGTACTCCGCTACGACAAGCGCACCCGTGCCATGGCCGCTTCGTTGATGCGCAACAAGAACATCCTGACCCCTGAAGAGGAGACGATTGCCGATGCAGTAGCAGCGGTGGAGTTGTTGAAGAAGGACCCCCGGATCGATACCTCCCGAATCTGGTTGGCAGGCCACAGCATGGGAGCTTATCTGTTGCCGCAGGTTGTGAAGCGCGCCGGCTTCGTGAAGGGCATGGTCCTTCTGAGTCCCCACGGACGGCCGCTGCAGGACATGCTTTTGGAACAGGACAAGTATCTGCTCGCTTCCTCAGAAGGTAAATCCGAAGCGGAACGCGCCGCCATCATCGATTCAATCACTGTAGAAGCTTCACGGGTCGGAAAATTGACTGCAGCGAATGCCGGCGATTCTGCAAGGATCCTTGGACTGCATCCCGCGTACTGGCTTTACCTGAAGCAGTACGATGCGGTCGCCACCGCAAAATCATCGGGTAAGACGATACTGATCCTGCACGGCGGAAGGGACTTCCAGGTCTCTGACAAGGACTTTCAGACGTGGGTGGAAGCGTTCAAGGGAAATGTCTCCGTCGCCACGAGGCGTTACGCGGACCTTAATCATTTCTACATCAAAGGTTCGGGCAAGAGTCTGCCGGAGGAATACTTCAAGGCGGGGAATGTGGAAGAAGCGGTGGTGCTGGATATCGCGGGATGGATCAATAACGGTTCGTTGCCGAAGTGATGTCCCGTCCGCTGCTTCGCGTATTCGACGTGCTGCTCAGCGTAACGGGTATTTTACTCCTTTCGCCGGTGATGTTCTTCACGGCACTGTGCATCCTGACATTTGACGGAACCCCTGTGCTTTATGTTCAGCAGCGGGTGGGTCGTTACGGTGCGGATTTCCGGCTGTTCAAGTTCAGGACTATGCGCAGGAATGCCGAGGCGGACGGACAGCTTACGATCGGGGGCAGGGATTCCCGGATAACTCGTACGGGTCATTTTCTTCGCAGGTACAAGCTGGATGAATTGCCGCAATTGTTTAACGTGGTTTCCGGTAGTATGAGCCTTGTCGGTCCCCGGCCGGAAGTGCGACGGTATGTTGAGCGCTATACGGCTGAACAGCGCAGGGTTTTGGAAGTCAGGCCGGGCATCACGGACGAGGCCTCCATTTTGTATTCGGACGAAAACCGGTTGCTCGGTGGTCAGGCGGATCCGGAGAAATACTATTTGGAGGTGGTGATGCCGGACAAGATCCGGCTGAATATGCGGTTTATCGATCACGGCGGTCCCCGCGCTTACTTCGGCATCATTTTCAGGACTCTTCTGAAGGTCCTTCGCGGGTAGCTCATAACTGCTAACTGCGGTTTTTTTAAGATTTTTCGTAACTTTGTGTCCGTTTTAACGAAAAACTGCAAAAAACCGGTATTACCGGCATCTTCTATTTTATCTGAAATCCTCTTTTTCACCTATCCCTTCCTATGCGAATTAAAATCTCCTTTTTGAAGGTGCACAGCAGTGCGGGAACCGTACCGTTGCACCACCAGAAGATCATTTCCGCCCTTATGGATGAGGTCATCCGCGAAGTCCCTACCGCATCGCCCTTCTATAATTTCTCCTCCCTGAAAGGGACCTCCAAGGTCCAGAACGGGCAGATCAGATTCCTCTCCTCGAAAGTAACACTGGTCGTTTCCGCTGCACAGGATGATTTCGCGAAAGACTGGGTGGAAAACCTTTTCGATAAGCGATTGGTCAGCTTCGCCAAACTCACCCTCGTTCCGAAGGCTTACGAGGTGATTCCTGATCCCGAGTTCAAGACCGAGATGAAGTATGTCTGTATTTCGCCGATGGTCTGCCAGCCGCCGTTCGAGACCGATGCCGATGGGAACATACCGGATGCACTTGATCCGCGGACGCAGGAGTTTTCCGATGCGTTCTACAACGCGATCATGGACCGTATGGAACAGGCCGGTTTCACACCCGAGCAGATGCAGAAGTTCGCCGAATTCGAGATCATTCCTGATCCCGCTTACATCGACAAGATCCTGAATACGCACCGTAAGTTCGCCCGCATTTACAAGAACAACGATAACCTCCCGATATTCGGATACCTGTTGCCTTTTACGCTTCACGCGCACCCGCAGGTCCAGAAATTCGTCTGGGATTGCGGTATCGGTCTGTACACGGACCAAGGCTACGGCATGGTGGATGTAGTGGGCGGTATTTCACAGCCAAACATCCACGAAGAGGGGATGTCCGGTTCAAACTGAATCAGGGTCGCTTGCCGTCAGTGACGGTCAACCAGCCGTATTTGCGATATTTTTGGCTATTCGAAACGTTCCGTCGCCTTGGCGAATTTGATGACCTGCTTTTCCCCGAAGGCGATGACGATCAGCGAATACAGGCCGAGGTCGTAATTGTCTACGGGTAATTCTTCCGTCAGTATCTGGTTGTAGAACGTGGCATTGAAATTCCTTTGATATTTCAAACGGCCATAGACATCGAAAATATAGAGGGTCGCAGGCCCCGGTTGTTTCATGAACAGGTTGAAGGTAGCCGGGAAATAGGAGACCGCGGTCGGGTACATGTCCGCCATGAAGTTGGTGCAGACCGTCCCCGGCGTCCAATTAAGTATTCCGCCCCAGAAATAGGCAGCGCACTGGTTGCGATAGTTCAGCTGGTCGCATCCACACACTGGTTCGAAATCCCTTCCGCACGGCTGGAAGTCGTTCGGTTCGCGGGTGGTGTCCTTGCACGTGGAGAAGAACTGCGCCGAAACCCCCTGACTGCACAGGGAAATCAATAACATCAATGGTAACAGCCTAAGCATCACTTAAAGGTAAAGATTCGGCAAGAAGACGGCAAGATTCGGACGTATATTTGCCGCAATTAAGCTGTGAATTTCCTCGCACATATTTACCTGTCCGGCAACGATCCGGAGCTGCTGGTCGGTAATTTCATAGCCGACCATGTCAAGGGTAACCGCAAGGACCTTTTTCCGGAGGGCATCCGCCGCGGCATCGAGCTGCACAGGGCTATTGACTATTTCACGGATACCCATCCGGTCACGGCTTCCAGCCGACGGCTGTTAAGAGACCGTCATTCGAAGTACTCCGGAGTCGTAGTCGACCTTTTCTACGACCATTTCCTGGCAGCCGGATTTGCCGATTACTCCGACGTTGCCCTGCCGGAATTCGCAAGACGCAGTTATGAAATCATCGGCACCTACGGCGAATGGCTGCCCGAGACGGTCCGGGGATTCCTTCCATACATGGTCGAGCGCGACTGGCTGAGCAATTACGCCACACTGGAAGGGATCGGCCGTACGTTGACGGGATTGTCACGGCGCGTGCGTTTTCCTAACATCATGCACGAGGCGGTCGACGACCTGAAAGCCCACTATCCCGCGCTGGAAGCGGATTTCAGGAGGTTTTTCCCCGAATTGATTACCTTTGTATCCTTGCGATGAGGCATGCAGCTCTACGTGAACGTCAAACCCGGCCGGCGTTTTAACCGCCTGGAAAAGGCCGAGAACGGCTGGGTTGTCTCGTTAAGGGCGCCTGCTGTCGACGGAAAAGCCAACGAGGCGCTGGTGGAATACCTCTCCGAGATACTGGGAATCCCCGTATCGAAGATCGTCCTGCGGAAAGGCCGCACTTCGCGACTGAAGTGCCTTGAAATACCCGCAGAGGAGGGTGAAATCACCCAAAGACTGCTAAAAGCCCTTTAAACGGGCGTATGCACAGCTCGCTGTGGATATTTACGGATTCCGGCGACCCTCCCGCATAAGCCGCTTGGTACCTTTAACCGCTTGAATTAATTCTAAAAAACACAGTTTCAATGTCAGACAGGAAAAAACCGGATCACGGCTATACAGAGGAAAGCATCCGGTCGCTGGATTGGAAAGAACACATACGGACCCGTCCGGGGATGTATATCGGAAAACTGGGCGACGGATCGTCCCGGGACGACGGTATCTATGTGTTACTGAAGGAAGTGATCGATAATTCCATCGACGAGCACGTCATGGGATACGGCAAGGTCATTGACGTCGATATTCAGGACGGAAAAGTGGACGTGCGTGATTACGGCCGGGGCATTCCGCTCGGCAAGGTCGTCGAGTGCGTATCCAAGATCAATACCGGCGGAAAATACGACAGCAAGGCGTTCCAGAAGAGCGTCGGTCTGAACGGCGTCGGTACCAAGGCGGTGAACGCCTTATCCAGTTATTTCCGCGTCCAGGCGGTCCGGGAGGGAAGAACCAAGATCGCCGAATTCGCCTACGGCGACCTGAAAAAGGAGGAGCGGGAGAAGTCCAGCGACGAGAAGAACGGTACTCGTATGACCTTCGAGCCGGATGATTCCGTCTTCCACAAGTACAGGTACAACAAGGAGTACGTGGAGCAGATGCTCTGGAATTACGCGTATCTCAACCGCGGGCTCACCATCAATTTCAACGGCGATGCCTTTCATTCCGAAAACGGACTTCGCGACCTGCTCGAGAGGAATCTCTCCGATGAAGTCCGCTATCCGATCATCCATCTCCGTGGCGATGACATCGAAATCGCCTTCACGCACACCATGGGCTACGGCGAGGATTATTTCTCGTTCGTCAACGGACAGCATACCACCCAAGGCGGAACCCATCAGGCCGCCTTCCGCGAGGCGATCGTAAAGACGGTGCGCGAGTTCTACAAGAAGGAGTTCGATGCCAGCGACGTCAGGACCTCCATCGTCGCCGCCATCAGCGTGCGCGTTCAGGAGCCGGTGTTCGAATCCCAGACCAAGACCAAGCTCGGATCACTCACCCGCGAGCCGAACGGCGTCCAGATCAGGACATGGATCAACGACTTCGTAAAGACGGAGCTTGACAATTACCTCCACAAGTATCCGGAAACGGCCAAGGCGCTCGAGGCGAAGATTCTCCAGAGCGAGCGGGAGCGGAAGGAGATCGCCGGTATCAAGAAGCTGGCGAACGAACGCGCCCGCAAGGCCAACCTCCACAACCGGAAGCTGCGCGACTGCCGTGTCCATTTCAATTCACGGCACATCCAACGTCAGGACTCGACCATCTTCATCACCGAGGGCGATTCCGCTTCCGGTTCCATCACCAAGTCGCGCGATGTGAACACCCAAGCGGTATTCAGCCTGAAGGGCAAGCCGCTCAACTGTTACGGGCTTACCAAAAAGGTCGTCTACGAGAACGAGGAGTTCAACCTGCTCGTCAATGCGTTGAACGTGGAAGACGGCATGGACGAGTTACGCTACAACCGCATCGTCATCGCCACCGATGCCGACGTGGACGGCATGCACATCCGGTTGTTGTTGCTGACGTTCTTCCTTCAATTCTATCCCGAGCTGGTACGGAACGGACACGTCTTCATCCTCCAGACACCGTTGTTCCGCGTCCGTAACAAGAAAGAGACCGTGTACTGTTACTCGGAGCAGGAGCGCGTGAACGCCATCGCCCGCCTGGGTGCCAAGCCGGAGATCACCCGTTTCAAAGGGCTTGGCGAAATCTCGCCCGACGAGTTCGGCCATTTCATCGGCAAGAGCATCCGTCTCGAGCCGGTCATGATCGGACAGGAGGAGACCATCCACAAACTGCTCGATTATTACATGGGAAAGAACACGCCTGAGAGGCAGGAGTTCATCATTTCAAATCTGCGCCTGGAGAAGGATGTCGTGGCCGAAGAGGCCGCCGTCTGAGGGTAACTGAACACTAGTATGGCAAAAAGCAAGCAGACAAAACAGAATAAGCAGGAGCTTCCCGCCAAGGAGGAGCAGCCTGTGCGCGCCCGCGCCGAGAAGAACGGCAGCATACATGTCAACGGCATGTACGAGAACTGGTTCCTCGATTACGCCTCATATGTTATCCTGGAGCGGGCAGTTCCGCATATCAACGACGGACTCAAGCCCGTACAGCGGCGCATCCTTCATTCCATGTGGGAGATGGAGGACGGCCGTTACAACAAGGTGGCCAACGTCATCGGACATGCGATGAAGTACCATCCGCACGGCGACGCCTCCATCGGAGACGCCATGGTGCAGCTGGGCCAGAAGGACCTGCTCATTGACATGCAGGGGAACTGGGGCAACATCTATACCGGCGACAGTGCAGCGGCTCCGCGATACATCGAAGCGCGCCTGTCCAAGTTCGCCCTCGATGTCGTTTTCAATCCTAAGACCACGGAATGGCAGCTCAGTTACGACGGACGTAACAAGGAACCGGTGACGCAACCTGTAAAGTTCCCCTTGTTGCTCGCCCAAGGCGTCGAGGGCATCGCAGTCGGTCTGGCCTGCCGTATCCTCCCGCATAACTTCATCGAATTGCTGGAAGGTTCCATCGACATCCTCCGCGGCAAGAAAGTCAGCCTCGTGCCGGATTTCCCCACCGGCGGCATCGCCGACTTCAGCAAGTACGGGGAAGGATTGCGCGGCGGCCGAATCCGCATCCGTGCGAAGATCGACAAGAAGGACCGCAAGACGCTTGTGATCAACGAAATCCCGTTCGGCACTACCACCACTTCCCTGATCGACAGCATCCTGTCTGCCAATGATAAAGGTAAGATCAAGATCAAGAAGGTCGAGGACAATACGGCCGCCGGGGTCGAGATCGTGCTGCATCTTCATAGCGATTCTTCGGAAGACCTCGACAAGACGATCGACGCATTGTATGCCTTTACGGACTGCGAAGTGTCCATCTCTCCGAACTCCTGCGTCATCATCGACGACAAGCCGCGCTTCATGAGCGTGAACGATATCCTCAAGTACAACACGGAGCAGACGCTTGGACTGCTCCGCAAGGAGTTGGAGATCCGGCGCAGTGAGCTGGAGGAAGAATGGCATTTCAGCTCACTGGTGAAGATATTCATCGAGAAGCGCATCTACCGAAACATCGAAGAATGTACGACCTGGGAGCAGGTGATCGATACGATCGACGCGGGCCTCAAGCCGTACAAGAAGAAGTTCAAAAGGGAGATTACGCGCGACGACATCATCGGTCTTACCGAAATCAAGATCAAGCGTATCTCCAAGTACGATGTCAAGGAGCAGGACGAGAAGATCCGCGGACTCGAAGCCGAACTCGACGAGGTAGCGCATCATCTGGCCAACCTGAAACAGTACACCATTGCCTGGTTCAAGGAACTGATCCGTAAATACGGCAAAGGCCGGGAGCGGAAGACGAAGATCAGCGCCTTCGAGCAGGTGGTCGCTTCCGAGGTGATCATCAACAACCAGAAGCTCTACGTCAACCGTGAGGACGGATTCGCCGGGTTCGGCATGCGTAAGGACGAGTTTGTTTCCGAGTGCTCCGATCTGGACGAGATCCTTGTCATCCGCGGCGACGGAAGCCTGATCGTCACCAAGGTCGGGGAGAAGAAATATGTGGGTAAGGACGTCCGGTACATCTCGGTCTTCCGCAAATCCGATCCCGAGCCGGTCTTCAACCTTGTTTACCAGGATGGCAGAGGCGGTGCCGTGATGATCAAGAGGTTCACCGTCGGCGGAACCACCCGCGACAAGGAATATGTCCTGACGAAGGGAAACGAAGGGTCTAAGATCCTTTATCTGTCTCTTTGCGCCGACGCGCAGTCGGGCGAGAAGGTACGGGTGATGCTCCGTCCCAAACCAAAGCTGCGCATCACCCAGATGGACGTCGACTTCAACGATTACGAAGTGAAAGGCCGTGGTACGATCGGTGTCACCCTCACGAAGAATTCCGCTTCGAAAGTCGTAAAGCTCGCTGATGCCGCTCCGGTGAAGAAAGCCGAGCAGCTTGCCATTGCCGAGGTCTCTGCGGCTTCCCCGAAGAAGGAGATGCCGGCTGCAAAAACAGCTCCCAAGGCCACGGCCAAGGCGGCCGCTTCCGGGAAACCGGCAGTGAAGGCCGTTCCTGCCTCGAAGTCTCCTTCGAAAAATGCGCCCGCACCAAAAAAAGCAAGTCCACTCAAGGAGGAAAAGGCCGTCACCGTTGAGTGGGATATGGCAACTAACAATGACGCGCCGTCTTCCGGAAAGAAGAAGTCCCAGATGAAGATGGATTTCTGAGTTCTACCTGACTATTTCGAACGACCCGGCTGCTTCCAGCCGGGTTTTTCGTTTTTATCGCTTTAGGACCTCCAACGGGCAATTTTTTTACATCCGCTTCGTTCACTTTCTCTTCTGCTCTGCGTATATTGGGGATGATGAGACGGTTTTTCGTTTTCCTGTTTTTTGCCATGACCTCGCTGAGGTCTTTCGGGTCGTTCGTCCTGGTGCCCATGGACGACAGCCAGACCGATCATCTCAAGGCCTACGGACTGGCATTCAAGGTCCTTCAGGACGGTTTGGATGTGCAGTGGTTGCTTAACTACCGCGGCGGCAGTTTCCTGATTGCGGACAATCTGCGCATCGAGCAGGAATGCACGATCCGCGGGGTATCGTTCAATGTGATCGCCGACGGTCAGGCCGGTGCCATACTGACCGAAATATCGAACCCGGAGGTGAACCAGGATGTCGTCAAGCTGGAGAAAGCACCAAAGATAGCGGTGTATTCTCCTAAGAATAAGATGCCTTGGGACGATGCAGTGACGCTCGCGCTCACCTATGCGGAAATCCCGTACGATATCGTCTACGACGAGGAAGTAATCGGCGGAAAACTGCCGCTGTACGACTGGCTGCACCTGCACCACGAGGATTTCACCGGCCAATACGGCCGATTCTGGGCGGCTTACAGGAACGCACCGTGGTACCAGGAGGACGTGCGTCTGCAGGAGGCGATGGCCTCCAAGCTCGGCTTTTCGAAAGTGTCACAGATGAAGCTGGCGGTGGCGCAGCGTATCCGGGATTTCGTCGTAGGAGGAGGTTATCTCTTCGCCATGTGTTCGGCTACCGACAGCTATGACATTGCGTTGTCTGCCGAAGGGGTTGACATCTGCGGAGAGATGTTCGACGGTGACCCCGCTGATCCGTCGATGAATTCGAAAGTGGATTTTGAGAAGACGTTCGCTTTCAGAAACTATAAGCTGAGCACGAATCCGTATGAATACGAATTCAGTGACATCGATAACCAGCCGCCGGCGCGCCGTATCGACAGGACATCCGATTTTTTCACGTTATTCGAATTTTCCGCCAAGTGGGATCCTGTTCCCACCATGCTTTGCCAGAACCACGAACAGGTCATCAAAGGCTTCCTCGGCCAGACTACCGCCTTCAAGAAACGTACGCTTAAGTCCGAGGTACTGATCATGGGCGACTGCAAAGCGGAAGAGGAGGCACGCTACATCCACGGCGATTTCGGCAAAGGCACCTGGACATTTTACGGCGGGCACGATCCTGAGGATTATCAACACCAGGTCGGGGATCCTCCGACGGACCTTTCCTTGCATCCCAATTCACCCGGATACCGGCTCATCCTGAACAACGTGCTGTTTCCGGCTGCTAAGAAGAAGAAGCAGAAGACCTGATCACTGGTCGAAGAACCGCCAGCGAACGCCGAAGCGGAAAACCTTTCCGGGCTGCGGAAGCAAAGGTGTCAGGTAATAGGCCGGAGTAACGGTCCCCGCCCCGGCATTTTCGAGGCGAAGGAACAGCGCTGCCGTCTTTATCTGAAGTCGTGCCGAAACATCTACGCGAATCGCCTCTCCGGCGGAGTAGGTGTTCTGGAGATAAAAGAATCCTGTTGCAGGAAGGAAGGCATCCCCGTTGAAGGATGCCAGGTAGCGGGCTTCTATTCCGGTCTGCAGCCGGAATCCTTTTTGGGAGAGGTCGCGTTCCCAGTAAAGTCCGTGGAAGGTGGACCATTCCGGTAACCGTACTACGTTCTCATCGTTCTGCTGCCAATTGATGCTATTCGCGAATAACCAGTTTCTCCACCGGAATCGTTTTTCGAGGGAGATACAGGTAGAGGAGACCGCCCGGGATGATTGAGCGGCATTGCCGGTCGAATCCATGTAGAGGAAACCGGAGATATCCTGCTGCAGGATCTTCAGGGCGGTACTGTATTCCGGAAGGCTGATTTCCACGGCCGCGGCTGCCGTTTCCACGGAGCGGAAACCGGAATTGTTCCAGCGGAAGTGATTGCTGTCCATGGCGCGATACACCTCCGGGACTGCACAGACGGAGCTGGTGCCCCGCAGGGAGATGTGCAGTGGCGATACGTCAAAATGCAGATATATGTCCGCCGAATAGTTGTCCTTTTCGGTGCCGTTTACGATCCTTATCCCTTCAAGGTAAAAGTCCCACTTTTCTTTTTGCAGGGCGGCCCTGGCGCCCAATCCGACATTTGAACGACTTTCCGATTGACGCTGCAGGAACCGGAAAAACTGGTGGTCCAGCCAGGCTGAGAATTCAAGCGCGCTGCTTTCAGGTATCCGGCAGATGGCAAGCCTGTTCCTTAACTCCGAGAAGGAAGTGGAGTCATCCGTTGCGGTTCCGTAGAAGTAGTCGGAGTAAAATCCGCTGTCCGCAGAAAGGTCTTCGTAGGCATAAGAACCTCTGCTGAGCGTGCTGGAGGAGCGAAGGGCCCAGTTGGACAGCAAGCTGTCGGAGGGGGCTTTCAACAGCCACTGCTGACCCACGTGGAAGGATTTCTCCCGGTAACGGAAGGCGGCATCCTTCAACTGTACCGGCAGCCCTTTGAGTTGAAGATGGGAGGTGGTATTGGTGAAAAGGGAATCATCCGTGATTCCTCCATTGCATTCGTTTCGTACGGTGTTCCAGAGCGCATTTGCAAAGACGTGATAGCGGTCTCGGCGTGTTCCGAAATCACTGAAAAAGACGAAATGTCCGTTATAGGTATTGCTGTTGGGGAGGAAATCCAGAACATTACCTCTGTGAAAATAAAATCCTGAATTCCAGTTATTTAAAATGTTTTGAGAATGTAATACTTTAATATATTGTTGACGGAAAGCGCCCATCGAATAATTGAGCTCGGTGAAGCGCTTGTTGGTCCTCCAGTATCTTATGCTGTCACTTTTAAGAAGGTAGCGGTCTGCCAGATAATAGCCGGCCGTGTTGAACGGCCCGGTAACAGTTGAAAACAACATGGATTTCGAAGCGGACCCGGGAGTGCCAAGATCCTGGAACTCGACAGGCGCATGCTCTTCAGCATCGAATCCATCAAGAATGGCTTCCGGCTCTTTTCCGCTGCCGGGAGTTTTATACCACTCGGTTTCCGAGTAGATCCTGATCCGTGTGGGAAGAACGGGGAGGGTGGAATCTCCCGCAGACAGTTCGCTTTGCGCCTGTGCCACGGCGAAACAGGTAAGAAATGTCCCCAACAGGGCCGTAAATGGTCGTGTAAGTGTCATCGGCAGCGCTTCAAATTTACGCTATTCGGTGGTGAGAATTCCATGGACGACGGAATTCAGTGGGCCAACGCTGTAAGATGAGGGGTGAAAAAGTCCTTTTGGGGATTGTGTGCTAACCTATATTTCAAAGGTCATCCCCCCGTAATGACAGCACATCTTAAAATAGCGCTATTGTCGCTTTTTGCCTTGATCACAGTCACCTGCGATGGCGCGACATATTTCAGCAGAGCCGGCGGTTCATGGAACGATCCTTCGGTGTGGTCGTCTTCCCCCGGCGGAGCCAGCTGCAATTGTGTGCCGCAGGGCTCCGACGACATCATTATCGACCACACAATCACTTTGCAGAAGCATCTTACCAACGGAGGCGGTTGTCTGGGAGGAATCAGCGGTAATTTCTATATCACGGCCAATGGAACCCTTAACGGTACTTCCGCCTACGACATCAATGTCCTTTCCAACGGCAATCTGACTGTCTGCGGAAACCTGACGTGCATGAATATCGAATTCTTCAACGGCAGCGTATTCCGTTTCTGTCAGGGATCCCAGGTCCGCATCAACGGTAATTTCATCAACCGCAATAACAGTCCGAACATACAGGTAGACGGCCAGGTCCAGATACAGGGCGGGTTCGAGAACGGAGTGGGAGCTTATATCGCCGGCAACGGCAGCTTCATCGTCGTCAACGGTCCGGCCATCAACCAGGGAACGGTATTCACCTGCATCGGACTCTATCCCTGCAGCCTGTATTCCTGCCTGATCAGTTCAGTGTGCGGCATGCAGGTTTTCCTTCCCGTTGAATGGTTGTCCTTCAGCGCCACCTCATCGGAAGAAGGATGCCTGCTGGAGTGGGCGACTGCCTCCGAAACGAATGTCGAACGTTTCGACGTGGAACGATCCATGGACGGAATCAATTTTGAAAGCATCGGCCGAACCTCCGCTAAAGGAACAACTTCAGAGCTGCAGCGCTATTCTTTCATGGACAGACAGGTTCCTTCCGGACTGGCCTATTACCGCATCCGAGAAACGGATTTCGACGGTAAAAGTTCTTTCTCAGTCAGCGCCGCGGTCCGTACATCTCGTCGTGGCGGACTTTCCGTATATCCCAATCCCGTTCGCGGACGACGCGTTCACCTGCGGCTTGATCAGGAAACAGGGCCGATCCGCGTCGAGCTTTTCGATGCGCTCGGAAGATGCATTTTCTCCTCCGTTACAACGGCGGAACCGTCGGGATCCGATGTTGAATTTCCGGATCATATCGGATCCGGTAGTTATCTCTTGTCAGTCTGCATCAATGAGCGCGTGACCTTCGAGCACCTTTTGCTGGAGCCCTGAGTTTTCCACAATCGCTTCTTTCGCCGCAACTACGGTAGGCACGGTCGGTTTTAGTCCGTACCTTTTACAGCGTGATTCCGTAAGCTATTGCGTACGGGTCATCAGCTGACCATGAAATCTTTCATAGGAGATCTTGCCGATGAGCTGATCCGGAAGTTCGGAACGGATTTCACCGGAATCACTGTCGTATTTCCGACCCGTCGTGCGGGCGTCTTTTTCCGCTCCGAGATTGCAAGGCGCATCAGCGGACCGGTTTGGGCGCCGCGTGTCCTGGCGGTTCAGGACTTCATGCTGGAGCTGGCGGATCGCTCACAGCCCGACCAGGTCACCCTCCTCTTCGAGCTGTTCGACATCTACCGCGAGTTCTTTCCCGATGAGCCCTTCGACGAATACTGTCCGTGGGGGGAAGTGATGCTGAAGGATTTCGACGAACTGGACAAGAGCCTCGCAAATCCGTCCAAGGTCTTTTCTGTAATAGCCGATCTTCGGGAGATCGACGAGTCCTTCGGACTTGACGACGAGGAGATGGAACGGCTGCGCATGTTCTGGGGAAATTACTTCGATACCGGATCGACCCGGCTGAAAGAGGAGTTCTCCAAGACGTGGAAGCACCTGCACACTATCTATGACCGCTTCCATGCACGGCTGGGTCTTAAGGGTTGGACGACCGAGGGACACGCTTACCGGACAGTCGCAGCGTCCCTGGGACATTCGGACGGATGGAAAGAAAGGGTAGGACGGCACGTTGTTTTCGCCGGCCTCTATGCACTATCCCGAAGCGAGGAGCAGGTGATCCTGCACCTTAAAGATCACGGCATCGCCGATTGCTATTGGGATGCTGACGAATATTATGTGAACGACCGGCATCAGGAGGCGGGTCATTTCCTCCGTTCCAGCCGACTGTTCGATCCTGCGGGTTCTTCATGGATCGGTCGTAACCTCGGTGGTACGGAAAAGTCGATCGAGGTGATCGGAATTCCGATGGAAGTTGGTCAGGCCAAGATGGCCGGACACTTGGTCGATGTACTCAGCCGCATGCCGGGGTTCGAGCCCGAGCGAACCGCTGTCGTATTGCCGGCGGAACATCTTCTCTTTCCGGTCTTGTATGCCATACCCGAATCGATGCAGAAGATCAACGTGACGATGGGATATCCCCTCCATCAGTCTCCGATCTTTCACCTCATCGAGTCGCTCGTGACATTACAGACCAATGTTCGTCATCCTGATCAGGACTCAAAGTGCTCATTTTTGATTCGCGACGTATTGTCAGTGATCGACCATCCTTACATCCGTTTGGTCGATCCTTCGTTCATTTCAGCGTGGCGTAAAGATATCGTCGGCGAAGTCGCTATCCGCATTACGGCGGATCGACTCTCAGGAGCAGATCTCCCGGAAATCTTCCGGGTGCTGTTCCGTCCTGAGCAGGAATCGACCGGACTTTTCCGGTGGTTACGGGAAATACTTCGGGTCATTCTCAGCGCCATGGATGAACGCAGTTTCGCAGGACAACGCTTCGAGTCTGAATTCATCGCCCGGCTTTTTACGCAACTCAACCTGCTGCAAGAAACCTATGCCTCGGTAGAGGTTGAATCCGGCATCGCTACATGGTGGCGCCTCTTCAGTGAGATCATCCATGCGACGAAGCTTCCTTTCACCGGGGAGCCGCTGGAAGGGCTCCAGCTGATGGGTTTTCTGGAAAGCCGGGTGCTGGATTTCGAAAACGTGATTCTGCTATCCGTCAATGAAGACATACTTCCCTCTTCCGGTCAGCATCCCTCATTCGTTCCATACGGCATCCGAAAGGCATTCGGTATGCCTACGCACGAGGATGTCCATGCGGTAACTGCCTATCATTTCTACCGGTTGCTGCAGCGAGCCGGGAAAATCTTCCTCCTGCATAACACGGAGGCGGCATCGATTTCCTCCGGAGAACCCTCCCGCTTCATCCTTCAGCTGGAGCAGGAGCTGGCAGCACGGTATCCGGATACGGTCAAATTCTCCAGGAAAAACATGCTTACTCCGGTCTCCGGGAACATTCCCGCTCCGGTTGTCGTCGAAAAGACCCCTCAAGTGATGGAACGTTTGCAGCAGTGGATCTATGACGAAAAAAAGGATCTTCAGTTCCATCCCAAGCTTTCACCGTCCGCCCTCAATAAGTATATCCATTGCCCCTTGCAGTTTTACTTCTCATATGTCGCCGGTCTTTGGGAGCCTGATGAGAAGGACGAGGTCCTGGAAGCGAAGAGCCTTGGATTAGTCCTCCACCGGGCGATGGAATTGCTGTACTCTGAAAGTTCAAGCACCATCACATCCCTGCAGTTCGCCGGCCTGCACCGGAAAGTCGAGGAAGCCGTTGATCAGGCAATCCTGGACAAGTTCGCCGATCCCGGTCACTTGGAAGGAAAAAATCTGCTGTTACGTAATGTCATTGTAGAGCTGGTGCGACAGATCCTCCGTTCGGACGAGAAGGAAGCTCCGGTTTCCATCGTGGAGCTGGAGCAGGTCAGCCAGAGGCCATTTGAATTCGCAGAGGGCAGACAAGTAGTCCTTTCGGGAATAATCGACAGGGTCGACCGGATATCCCGTCCTGACGGTGACATCTACCGGGTCATCGATTACAAGACCGGAAAGGTGGAGTTCAGGAAGATTGAAAGTGCGGATGACCTTTTACGCGATTCCGTGCACAAGGAACAATTCCAGGCAATGCTGTATGCCTGGTTCCTTTCTAAGCGGTATCCCGGCAAACCCGTACAAGTAGGATTGGTCACTCTGCGGGAGATGTCGGGCGGAAAAAAACTGGTGAATCCGGACGGTCCGTTATCGGAGGATCAGTTATTGGATTTCGAAAAAAGTCTGGCCCGGATGATCACTGAGCTTTTCGATCCGGAAGTACCCTTTCGTCAGACGGACAAGGAAGATGCCTGCAAATATTGCGCTTACGCGGATATCTGCAATCGATAAAATTCTATCAGTACACCACCAGCCTTACCGTACGCTTAAGTTCGGCCTCTTTGAGGGAAACGAAGTAGATCCCCGCCGGCCATCCGTTTATTGCATACCTCAGCTCGTTACGGCCGGGGCGACAAAGGATTCTGTCTGAAAGCACTTTCCTTCCGGACATATCCGTAACGATAATCGCAGCTTCTATTTCTCCGGCGCTCGTGAAGGAGATCCGGAATTCATCCCTCGCAGGATTCGGGTACAGTGTCATTTCAGTCTCCTCGGTGCGACTGTTCAGGGAACGGGCCGGGGCTACGTAAATCGTCACGGCTGTAGGACTGGAATAGCACCCCGGCGAGCTGTAACTGCGCACCCAGTAGGTACCCTGGGAATTTACAGTGATGGAGGAAGTGGTGTCGCCGTTGGACCAAAGGTATCCCCACGCGTTCGAACTGGTGAGGATGATGCTTTGTCCGGAGATGATGACGTTGGAGCCGCTGAGGGAGATAGTAGGCGGACGCGGCGGAGTGCAATTCCGTGTGCTTACACTCAACGGACGCGAAACGGCGGTGCAGCCGTTGGCATCAGTCACGGTGTAATTGTATGACCCCGGATCACTCACGGAAATAGATGCAGTGGTCGCTCCGTTGCTCCAAAGGATGGAGGAACCGGCGAAAGATGCCGACAGTGTGACTGACGGATCCATGAAACTCAGTTGCGTGGTGCCGCCGGCAAGGACATAGGCAACAGGCAGACCCGGAAGTTGTCTCGTGATCACTTCTGAGGAAGCGGCAGCACAACCGTTCGTCCCGACAACACTAACGTGCAGCGTATCGGACTCGGAAACCGCTACGGAGCGTGTAGTGGCGCCGTTCGACCAAAGGTAGTTAGGTGCTGTATCCGCAGTGAGTATCACAAGTGAACCCGGACAGAAATCCAATGGACCGGAAGCGGAAATGCCTAAAGGTGCCGGTGCGACAAGCACCACCACATTTACCGGCGCAGAAGTGACCGAGCAATTTCCCTGACCGACAGCGGTGACGCTATAGGTGCCGGAATCGGATACGGTGATGCCGGTTGCAGTGGATCCATCAGACCATACGAGGTTACCGGTCGAACTGGCAGAAAGTGCGACGCTCCCTCCCTGGCAGAAGGTCAGCGGACCGTTTGCGGAAATCACAGGAGTGGTCGGATAAGCGTTTACAGTAACCGGAACAGCAGTCGAAGTCGCAGAGCAACCGGAAGAAGTGACGGTTACCTGGTAGTTGCCGGTAACTGTTACCGTAATGGAACGGGCAGTAGATCCGTTCGACCAGACATTTCCGGACGTGGCACTGGACGTCAGCAGGACAGATCCACCCTGACAGAAGTTGGTCGGTCCGCCTGCTGAAATGACCGGTACGGCGGGAACGGGATTCACCGTGACGGTCTTTGCACTGGAGGTGGCCGAACAATAGCCGTTTGATACCGTGACAGTATATGAACCCGATGCAGTGACGTTGATGGAGGAAGTGGTCGCCCCGTTGGACCACACATTACCCGAGCTCGCGCTGGAAGTCAGTGTAACGTTCCCGCCCTGGCAGAACGTGAGCGGACCGGATGCGGAGATCGAGGGCGTTGAAACAGATGGGAATACAGTCACCACGACCGGTGAGGAAGTGGCCGAACATCCGGAACTGGTGACAGTCACGGTGTACGTTCCCGAAGAACTTACCGTTATGGACTGGGACGTTGATGAGTTCGACCATCTGTTTCCTGCGGTGGCAGAGGATGTAAGCCGTACATTTCCTCCTGAACAGAAGGATAAAGGTCCGTTGGCAGTGACGGTGGGTGTGGCAGGAACCGGATTTACGGTTACGGTCGTCGCTGTCGAGGTGGCGGAACAATAACCGTTACTCGTCGTCACGGTGTAAGAGCCGCTGGAGAGGACGGTGATCGATTGCGTGGTGGCTCCGTTAGACCATGAGTTTCCGGTCGATGCGTTTGAGGTGAGAACGACGCTTCCGCCCTGACAGAAGGTGAGCGGACCACCTGCAGCTATAGTCGGAACCGGAACGCTCGGATATACCGTGACTGCGGTGACGGATGAGACTGCAGTACAACCTGCAGCAGTGGTGGCGGTCACTGAATAGCTGCCGGAGGCATTTACGGTGATCGATTGGCTGGTCGCATTGTTCGACCAACGGATTCCCGTGCTTGTGTTGGAAGTCAGCACCACACTGCCGCCCTGACAGAAGCTGAGCGGTCCCGATGCGGATACGATCGGCACCGCAGGAAGCGGATTAACCGTCACAGCCACGGAGGAGGAGGTCGCTGCCGGGCAATAGCCGTTGTTGACAGTCACCGAATAAGAACCCGATGAAGTGACCAATATCGTGCGTGAGGTATCGCCGTTGGACCAACGGTTGTAGGTGGTGGCGCTTGAGGTCAGGGTGACGCTTCCTCCCTGGCAGAATGTCAGCGGTCCGCCGGCCGTAATGGTAGGAGTGGTAACCGGCGAGTAAACAGTCACTACAGAAGGGGCTGAAGTCACGGTGCAGCCGGAACTGGTGACTGAAACCGTATATGTTCCGGAGGTGTTGACCGTGATGGAGCGGTTGTTCGAACCGTTGGACCAGCGGTTACCGCTGTTCACGTTGGATGTAAGGGTGACGGAGCCGCCCTGACAGAACGATAACGGTCCGCTGGCGGTTACGATCGGAGCGGTTCCGTTCACGGTGACAGTAACGCCTGAGGATGTTCTGGAGGGACAGATTCCGTTGGATACTGTAACGTTGTAGGTTCCTGAAGCTGTGACGGTGATGGATTGCGTGGTGGCGCCGTTTGACCACGTGTTGTTGGACAAGGAACTGGAAGTAAGGATGACATTACCTCCCAGACAGAAGGTGGTGGGGCCGGATGCAGATACGGTCGGGGTGGGGATGGCAGAGGTTACCGAAACCGTAGTCGGAGAGGAGGTGGATGAACAGCCGTTTGCTCCGGTCTGTGATACAGTGTAGTTGCCGGATGCAGTGACCGTGATCGACTGGGTAGTGGCGCCGGTCGACCATCTGTTCGAGGATGTATAGTTGGAGGTGAGGACGACGCTGCCTCCCTGGCAGAAGGTGAGCGGGCCGTTGGCTGAGATGACCGGCGGAGCAGGAGGCGCGATTACGGACGTCACGATGTTGGAGGAAGTCATCGAACAGGCCCCGTTGGTGACCGTCACGTTGAAAGTGCCGGCCGTATTCACGACGATGGACCGAGAGGTATCTCCGGTCGTCCATCGGTTTTTGTAGAGAGAACTGGAGGTGAGTGTAACGCTGCTTCCCTGACAAAAGGTGGTCGGGCCACCGGCCGAAATGGTGGGTGCGGTGAAGGATGGAGACACGTTTACTGTCACCGGCGACGAATTGGCGAACCCTCCGGAAGAGTTGGTGACGCGTACGGAATAATTACCCGCGGCCGAAACCGTGATGGAACGGGAGGTCGCTCCGTTGCTCCAGAGATACGCGGTACCCTGATTAGCGGTAAGGGTGACTGTCTGCCCCTGACAGAGGTTGGTCGAACCACTTGGTGTGATGATGGCAACTGCATCAATGCGCTTAGGCAAATATGTGTAGGAGAACCACTGGTAGCCTTGCAGGTTGATGTATTGTTTGAAAGCCCCGGTATCAGCGGTGAAATCCGCGTAATAGGTCTGGTATGGACGGGTGACGGAGTTGGTATCCAGCCACGGCCCCATATAGGCCGGTTTTGCACAGAAGATGGGGATGATCTTGACCGAACGGTTGATGGATGCCGCATAGGTGAGACGGGTACGTGTGTACGAGTAAACATCCGAGTCATCCTGCCGGTAAGAATGAAGCAGGATCCTATCGGCGACAGAAGCGACGTCCTGCATCCGGCCCTGGTCCGGCCAGCCAAGATAATACTCGGACATTGCACCATTGGCTGACGCCAGGGAGTCGATCTTGCGGAATTCGATCCACGAAAACGCCCAAGCGCCGGCGGTGTCGCAGGTGTAACCGTTCGGTGTCAGATAGCGGCTGCAGTAGAAGTTGGCCACGGAGCTCGAGGTCCACCATTCGAATTCGTAATTGAACACGTCGAACCGCTCCAGTTGGGAGGTGCGGCTGCTGTTGTAAGGGATTACATCGTCGATGAACCGGTTTGAATTCTCCCCGATGGCTCCTACCTGTGAAATTCCGTAAGAGGTCTTTGCGCGACGAATGAACGCCGCAAGCTGGTTTTTCTTGATCGGGTCCGCGAAATCAAATGAGCCCAGACTGTAAAATGCCATGTAGTTGAAAGCATTGCCGGAAGCGTACCAAAGAATGGAGTCCTCGGCGATACTGTCACCGATCCAGATATCGCAATCGCTGAGGTAGAAACCTCGAACTGTCGGATTTTGCGCTTGGGCAGACTGGGTGATCAGCCAAAAAAGGCCGAGGACGAATGCTGCTTTCAGGAATTTCATTAGAGGGCAGGGTGGTTCAAACAGATGGTTTAGAAAACCTAATTTAAGCCATTATTATCTGATTATTAAACTATTACCGATCTATTCTATGAATGCAGGCCTGAGGTTGGTGAACGCAGAGTAAAACTTGATGAAAAAATGGCGTTTTCAGCGCTTTGCAGCCCCTGCGATCAGGAACCGGCAAATTGACAGGATTTCGGATTTCCTTCTGCTGATAGGAAATCGGTCCGCGACCGCTTTCCGGGGATGGTAAAGATCAGCCGTATTGGTTAATCCGGTCACCCTTTTCAACAGCTCCGTCAATTCGCCCGAATTTCGACGCTTAAGGATGAATCCGTCATTCCCGATGATTTCAGGGATGGAGAAGACCGAGGAGCCGATGGGAATGCAGCCGCATAGCATGGCCTCGCAAAGTGCATTAGGAAATCCTTCCGCCATCGATAACTGAAGGTAATAGGCGTGGGCTGAGAACTCCCTCTTCAGTGACTTCTGGTCACACGGACGAATCAAGCGGACGTTTTCAGGCACATTACTCAGGTTCTTTTCATCGGTGACTCCGACTACGGTAAATGAGCAGTCGGGCAGCTTTGCTGCAACTTCAAGTATCAGGTCGATCCCTTTCAGAGATCTCTGGAAGGGGTAGTGCATTCCGCTGCTGACAGTGATGAAACTGTTTTTTCTGCGCCGGACCAGCGGATCGGCCGTCCAGACTTCGGCATCGTACCCGTTCGGCACGGATGTATGAGGTGTCCTGATACCAGGAATGAACGCCTTGATCCCCTGAGTGCAGGGTTCGTTGCTGTCGTAGCCGTATTCGCTCCACCACAGTGATTCATGCTTTGGGGATATATGCGTGCAAAGCTTGAAAGACCATCGGGTGAAAAAACCTAAAAGTCTTTTGTTGAAGTTACCATACCCGATACCCGGAAATGAGTGGCAGTCCGTCCCGCCGGCTATGATCAGGACCGGCTTACCGGCGATTCTTCCTGCAAGCACAGGCAACAAGGAGTGATATCCGGAAAATTGGCAGAGCATGATACTTGTCCCGTAAAAGTTGCGTACCAGGAAAAGAAATTGACGGATGAAAAGCAACGGCGTCGTCACTTTGCTCTTTACTGCGAATGCGAACTGCCGTACATTTCCGAGTTCCTCAAGGATACGTGCGTCCTTGTTGACGAAGGAGGAGGCGCCGGTATGGAAAAAAAGAACCTTGTCCGCTCTCGATCCCTTGCTCATTTTTTCACAGCTATCGTAAAGATTCCTTCGGACGTGTATTTCCCCTTGGGCAGCCTTGCCACTTTGGAGTCCACTGCCGAAAGCAGTTTTCCGACAGCTTGGAATCCTTTCAAGAGCAATCTTTTCACCCCAAGGGCTTTCACGGTTTTTCCTTCCGCTGCATCCAGTGTGACACCGAAGGAGACGGTCGCGTAATATTCGGCCGTCCTGACGGTCAGTCCGCTTTTCCTGAGTTGATCTGCGAGTCGTTCCCTCGTCAGCAACACATGAATATCGAATACCGGACGGTTGAGCACCCGCTGAAGAAAACCTGTCGGACCGTATAATACCGGTACGGTGGTGATCAAGATTCCTCCGGGTTTGAGGAAACGGGCGATCGCAGCAAGGACACCCGCTGTATCCTCGAAATGTTCGACGACACCGAAAGAGCAGACTACATCGAATTTACCGATAAGGTCAGCGGGAGGATGGAACAAGTCACCCAGCCGGATATCACCTGCGCATCCGTCCCGTGCGAGTATCCGCCGGGTCTGTTCGCACCCGAACTCGGAATAATCGATTCCTGAGACCCGGTAACCGAACCTTTGTCGGAAATAGCTCAGCCAGATCGAGTTTCCGCAACCGACCTCCAGAAGCTCCTGACCGTCAGTCGAGCCGTCCGACGGAAGGTATTTGCAATAGAGCCTGTCCAGTTCTTCCACAATGTAACCCGACGGTCTTTTGCCATCATGCAGAGCAGGAGCAGGTAATGATCCTGCGCTTTTCCAAAACGAAGTCCAGTAGCCTTCGCCGGCTTTGTCGTTGGGTGCCATATCAGCAACTGCGTTGGTGGGTCATTTCACGCCTCTGGCTTCGACTCCGTTTCCGCCGACATTGATCCAAATGTCTTTCGCACCGATTTTTTCAAGTTCCTTGCGTATCTGTCCCGGCGTTTTCAGATGCTTGTAATAATCCGTAAGCGAGTCGTAACTGTCCAGACGGCTCCATTCAAGATGAAAATCGTAACCTTCCGACGGATAGAGATGGATATACTCGATCAGCGGAGAGATACGGTGCAGCAGCCACCATCCCGGTTTGAAGTTCCGTAGTTTCCAGTGCAAAGGGAAGAAGAAATCCGTGAGCCCGTCGACGATCTTCTTGGAGCGGTCGGGCTGCATTTTTCGCAGCAGGTGACGATAGACCGGTTTAAGTGTGCTGTAATAAGCCAGCCGCCATCGGTAATGGTCGATGACAAGGTCGCCGCCGGGTGCGACTTTCTTCCACAAGGCTTCAATGGTGCGGTTGCTGTCAGGCGTATGCTGGATCACACCTAGACAGATCACGTGGTCGAAGGAGTTGTCCGGAAAGGGGAGTTCGTAGACACTCGCCTGAGCAACGGTATAATTGGGACGGTCGCCGATGTTTTCCTTGTTGGCTTCAACGGCGACACTCAGGTCGACGGAATGAACCAGCGCACCTGCATTGACCAATAATTCCGTGAAGCGGCCGGCGCCGCAGCCGACCTCCAGCACGGTTTTTCCTTTGAGGTCTGCAATGGGTCGCCCCAGACATCGTTCCAGCCTCTCCGCAGTAATCGGCAGGTTGCTGTGACTGTCTAACTGTGTCCTGGTGAAGGTCTTCCATTGAAGACCGAATGCGGCCGCGTAATTGTCCTCAGGAACGAAACGAGGAATCCCCTTGACGATAGGAAAGGATTCTCCTCCGGCAGATACCAGCCGGTCGCCATACGGTTGCAGCGGAAAACCACTGGAGGGGGAGCAGTAGGAAATCATAATGTTCGTGCGCGTGAAAGTAGCTAAAAAAAGTTATTTTTCAGGGAAAAGAGCCGATTTTGACTACTTTTACCCTTATCCAACATGTGCGGACTCACGGGCTTCATCGACTTCGAAAAACGTTCCGGTTCTGAGGAACTGGCGGCGATGACGGCCTCGCTTTTCCACCGCGGTCCGGACGACAGCGGTACGGAGGTGTTCACTATTTCCAATGCGACCGTAGGACTGGGATTCCGCAGATTGTCCATCATCGACCTCAGTGCTGCGGGTCACCAACCCATGCATGATGCGGACAGCGGTCAATGGATCGTCTTCAACGGCGAAGTGTATAACTTCCGTGAGATCAGAAATGAACTTGAAGCCTTAGGCGACCGTTTCATTTCCGGCACAGATACGGAAGTCATCCTCAAGGCCTATAGACGTTGGGGAAAAGCCTGTGTAAACCGATTATCGGGAATGTTCGCTTTCTGCATCTATGATCCGGGTAAAAGCAAAGCGCTGCTGGTCCGGGACAGGGCAGGAGTGAAGCCGCTTTTTTATTACCGGCGCGACGGACTCCTGCTGTTCGCTTCCGAGCTCAAGTCGTTCCACCGCCATCCTCGTTTTAACAAATCCATCGATACGGACGCGCTCTCCCTGTATTTCCGGTTCGGTTACATCCCTGCTCCTTACTCCGTTTTCAGGGACTGTCAAAAGCTTCTTCCCGGTCATTTATTGGAAATCGATCTGGACTCCGGCGGGATGAACCTGGAGAAGTACTGGGATGCTGAAGACGCATACCGCCTGCCGCTTTCGAAGCTTACGTTCGAGGAGGCGGTGGAGCGAACGGAGTCGCTCCTGACCGACGCCTGCAGAAGCAGGATGGTGGCAGACGTACCGGTAGGAGTTTTCCTGAGCGGAGGTTATGACAGCTCCTGCGTGACGGCCTTGCTCCAGAAGGACTCGTCCGTAAAGATCAAGACCTACACGATTGGTTTCCGAGAGTCATCCTTCAACGAAGCGGAACATGCCCGAAAAGTGGCCGATTACCTGGGTACCGACCATCACGAGTATATCTGTACGTATCGTGAGGCAATGGATATCGTGCCGCAGCTCCCGGAAATTTACGACGAGCCGTTTGGCGACTCGTCCGCCATCCCGACTACACTTGTCAGCCGATTCGCCCGCAAACACGTCACTGTCGCCTTGAGCGCCGATGCGGGGGATGAACTTTTTGCAGGGTATCCACGGCACAGGAAAAACATGCACTACCTCCGGCTGCTGAGCATGCTTCCATCCTTCGCGAGAAAAACAGCTTCCGGACTGGTGCCGCCCATTCACCGTGGACTTTCCAGAGCGGACCGCCTTGGCAAGCTGAAGGAGATGCTCCGTGCCGTTGATCCCGTCGCGGTATTTAAAAGCGTCAACCAGGTTTATACGTTCTCCGAAACATCACGATTGATCACGCGGGAGTTGCACGATCTGCGGACCCCCTTTGACAGCATTCCCGGTCCTGCAGGAGAGATGGACGATCTGTCAAGGATCCTGTTGGCGGAATACAAGACTTATCTGGTGGACGATATCCTTCAGAAAGTGGACCGGGCCACCATGTCCGCAGGATTGGAGGGAAGGGAGCCTTTTCTCGACCATCGCCTGCAGGAGTGGGTGGCTACACTTCCTTCCGAATTCAAGATGTCCGGAGATCGGCAGAAACTTTTACTGAAAGCCATCGTCCATCGGCATATTTCACCTGCCATCATGGACCGGCCGAAGATGGGATTCGGAATTCCGCTGGTGAAATGGATGCGGGAGGACCTTCGTCCGTTACTGGAGGAAGTGATGTCCGACGAGAGTGTGAAGTCGACCGGCCTTCTGGACGTAGCGCGTGTCCGTGAGATAAGGGACGCATACCTGAACGGCCGCTTGGAGAATTTCGAACGACTTTGGTTCATCTTTTCCTTCATACTTTGGTACCGCAGGTGGATGAAAGCAGAATGAAATAAGCACCATGGGAGTCATTAAACGACAAGGGATCAAGAACACGCTCAGCGGCTATCTGGGCATACTGATCGGTTTTGTCAACCTGATAGTCATACAGCCTCATTTCCTCACCAAGGAGGAGCTCGGACTCACCAGGATCTTGTATTCCTTCTCCTTGCTTGTCGCCGTTTTTGTCCCGCTGGGTATCGGTAACGCCACGTTGAGGTATTTTCCGCTTTTCAGGGATGAGAAGAAGAACCATCACGGTTTTTTCTCCTTCATGAATCCTTTTCCATTGGCCGGATATGCAGCTGCGTGTCTGCTGATATTCCTCTTCAAGGATTTCATCCTGGACCAGTACCGTCGGGAATCGCCTCTTTTCCTGGAGTATTTCGATTATGTATTTCCGCTCGTCTTCTTTACCTCCTTCATCAATGTCCTGACGGTCTATTGCAATGCCAATTTGAAGTCTACGGTTCCGTCCTATCTTAACGACATCGTCGTACGATTGCTGACCATTGCATCGGTCTCGGCGTACTTCATGAAATGGATCAGTCTGGACGGCTTCATAATTTCCTTCGTAATCGTTTACGCGATTCAGTTCTCCGTATTGCTGGCCTACATCTTCAGTTTTGACCGCCCGCGGTTTTCGATCGACTGGTCGATATTCCGGGAGAAGCGTTTCCCGGAACTGGTACGGTACGGACTCCTGCTGTGGTTCGCGGGCATCGCATCCTTGGGACTGAAATATTTCGACTCGGTCATGATCGGAAAATTCATGCCCCTCGAATTCCTGGGTATCTACACGATCGCGGCTTTCATGCCTACCGTCATCGAGGCGCCGCTGAACGCATTCGAGAAGATAGCCGCCGCCAAGATCTCCTACGCCTGGTCGGCCGAAGACAGAAATCAGATTCTGGAGATCTATCGTAAATCCACCTTATACATGTTCCTGCTGGGAGGTTGGCTTTTTCTGATGATCAACTGCAACACGGAGGCGCTTTACAGTTTTCTCCCGGAAGGATATGAAGCAGGTATGCCTGTTGTACTGATCATCAGTATCGGAACGCTCTTCAACATGGCGACCGGACTGAACGCTCCGATCCTGTTCAATTCCGACCGGTACAGGTACGGCGCCTTTTTCCTGGTTATACTCGCAGTAGTGCTTCTGGTGCTTCAATATTTTCTGATTCCCCGCTTAGGCCTTGAGGGAGCCGCTTGGGCTACGGCAGGAGCTTCGATACTTTACAATACCCTTCTGCTTCTTTCTGTTTGGCGTTTTTTCGGTCTTCAGCCTTTCGAGAGGAAGAACCTGACCCTGTTGCTGTTGCTGATGGCGACGTACTCGGTATCCTTCCTGCTTCCCAGGTTCGAGGAGCCCGTGCTGAGCATCTTATTTATTTCTTCCGTGCTCACTCTGATTTACGGCGGCTCCGTACATCTCCTCGGTTTGGTACCTGAGACACAGGAATGGCTGGCAAGACTCAGCGGAAAATCGACCGGCAAGACCTGAGTGTCAGAACACCTTTTTCACCTGCCGCTTGGCATTATCGATGCTGGCGTTGAGCTCGAAGCCGAGGATGAGGCTCATTGAATTGAAATAGATCCACAGCATCACCACGATGATCGTGCCTATGGAGCCGTACACCTTGTTGTAGTTGCCGAAATTGTTTACGAAATAGGCGAATCCGGTGGAAAAGAGCACGGAAAGGAGCGTGGCGAAGGATGAGCCTGGGGAAATGAAACGCCATCTCCTTTTTACGGCCGGTGCGTAGTAATACAGAAAGGATATCGCCAGGAAAAAAAGCGCAAGTACTACCGCCCACTTGAAGATGAGCAGCAGGGCCACATAGGTCTTGGACCGCAGGATATGATGCTCGGCCAGGAAATCGATGGCATACCCCGAAAAGAAGATGATCAGGGAGGCAACGGTGGTGAGGATCGTAAGGATAAGGGTGAGGATGACCGCAGTGAAACGCTGCTGCCACGGCGAACGGTTTTCCGCTATATGGTAAGAGCTGTTGAATCCCCTCATCATGGTCATGAATCCGTTGGTCGTGAAGTAGAGTGCCATGAGGAAGCCGAAGGACAGCAGTCCGCCGCGCTGTATACGGATGATGTCTTCGATCGTCTGTCGTGCCCACAGGAAAGCGTCCTTCGGCAGGATGTCCTTTGTGATGGACAATGCATAATCCTGAAGTCCCTGCACGGGAATGTAGGCGATGAGCGAGAAGACGAAGATGATCGACGGGAAGATAGCCAGGAAGAAACTGTAGGCGAGCGATTGGGAACGCATCACGATGGAGCCGCGCTGGATGCCGGTGAAGAAGAAATCGGCGACATCATAGATCGGAATGTTATCAAAGCCCGGTAGCGCTGCACGCTTGGTATAGTCGACCACGACACGCACCGGCGGCGAGTAGGCAAGCTTCCTGAGTAACCGTTTGATGATACGGTCCAAGTCCGACTTCGTCATAGGTTTCGGATCTTCATGCTGATGTCCAGACTGTGGTACGAGTGCGTAAGGGCGCCCACCGAAATGAAGTCTACGCCGGTCTCGGCGTAGGACCTGACCGTTTCGAGGGTGATGCCGCCCGAGGCTTCCGTCTCTTTCCTTCCGTCGATAAGACGAATAGCTTCCCGCAATCTTTCGGGACTGAAGTTGTCCAGCATGATACGCTGTACTCCTCCGTGTCCGAGCGCCTCCTGGACCTCTTCCAGGTTTCTTGTCTCTATCTCTATCGGGAGTGTGCGCTTTGTTTCAGACAGGTAGCGGTTGGCACGTTCGAGTGCCGGAACGATTCCTCCTGCAGCGGTGACGTGATTGTCCTTGATGAGGATCATGTCGAACAGTCCGTAGCGATGGTTGGACCCGCCGCCGATGCGCACCGCCCATTTCTCGAACACCCTGAAATTGGGAGTGGTCTTCCGGGTGTCCAGAACGATGCAACCGGTACCGGCCACGGCATCCACGTATTGACGGGTTTGGCTGGCTATTCCGCTCATTCTTTGCATGCAATTTAGCAGCAGTCGTTCAGCCATGAGGAGAGAGCGGGCCTTGCCGGTGAGCTGCATGCCTACTGTACCTTTGTTTACCCTGTCTCCGTCTGAAATGAGCCGTTCAATGCGGATGTCCTGATCCACCAGTTCGGCCACGGTCATGGCGGCTTCCAGTCCGGCGGCTATCCCGTCCTGCTTGAAAAGGACTGTTCCGACTGCATGCAGATCGTCCGGAACGGTCGATAGCGAGGTGTGGTCGCCGTCACCGGCATCCTCCAGGAGTGCCTGGCGCAACAGATCGGTCAGGGATGCTCCGAAATAGGAAGAGGGAAAAGCCATCAGGAGGTAGGTTGGTCTAAAATTGCCTTCAATCGGCTTCTACCCAGAACTCCTTGATGACCTGCTTTCCGTCGACGGACTTGAGATAAAAGGAGACACGGAAGTTCTTGCCGTTTGAGGATGACAGGCTGCCAATGCCGAATTTGGTTCCTTCCGGAGACTTTCCCTGGTGGAGCAATTTGAATTCGCGAGGGGGATTCTTGGTGAAAAAGTCGCGCAACATGACTTCGGCCTGGCCTTTACCGTAAACGTCCTCTTTTTCCAGCAGGTTAAGATCGACAGTAGCGCCGAAAAACTCGGATATCTGATGCGCATTGCCCGCACGGATGGATGCTGTCAAGGCTTCGAACGGGTCCTGAACAAAGGAGCTGAGGATCAGGACGACAGCCAGGTAAAATGCGGACTTTTTCATGGTCGTGGGCATGGTGTCCAAAAACCGCGCCATGCGGCTGCCGGACAGGCGCTAATTTACTTCAAAATTCTCCCTTACCGCCATCGATTTCTTCAGCTTTTTCAACGGCCCTTTTCGAAAACTAAGGAGTATATTTGGAAGTCATGAAGTTGGAATTAGTCGTCGTCGGGAAGACTTCTCCCGGCTGGATCAGAGAGGGATTCGAAGAGTATCTCGGCCGTTTGCGTCACTATCTTCCCTGTTCGGTCCGCGAAATTCCTGCAGCCGGTGCTCTTCCTGCTGCGAAGGCGCTTGAAAAGGAAAGCCGTCAGATCCTTGAAAAAACAACTCCAAGGGATTGGGTGATACTACTGGATGAGCGGGGAAAGTCCCTCACATCCGTCGAGCTTTCCACGCTTCTTGCCAAACGTATGAACGATGTTTCCGGAAATCTTGTAATGGTCACCGGTGGCGCTTTCGGCGTAAGCGACGAGGTCCGCGATCGGGCGGACATGGTTCTTTCCTGTTCCGGCTTCACTTTCACGCACCAAATGATACGGCTGATCCTTGCGGAACAACTCTATCGCGCGATGACCATTCTCCGTAACGAATCCTACCACCACGTCTGATCCATGCACGAGGCGATATCCTTCGTAGACCTTATCGTTCCGCCGATCCTGCTCGTGCTGTTCTATTTCTGGGCACGACGAGTCGTCCGCAACAGGATTGAAAAAGAGCCTTACTACCGGTTTTTCATCCCCGGCTTGTTCATCAAGCTGTTCGGCGGAATCGCGATTTGTCTTGTCTACGTGTTCTACTTCAAAGGAGGGGACACCCTCAGCTATTTTCACGATGGCGTCTGCATGTCCAGACTCTTTCTGAAGAACCCATGGCAGGCGATACGGTTCACGTTTGTTCCGCTCGATGCGGATATATGGTTCTCGCTCGATGACTGGACGGGTTATCTCTTCTACGGATATGACCTCCGTGCGACCATGGTCGACAAGATCACGTGGCCGCTGAATTTCGTCACGTTCGGCAGTTTCATCGGACAGACCATGCTGCTGTCCTTCCTCTGTTATCTGCCCATCTGGCGACTGTATAAGATGTTCGTCTATGAGATTCCGGAAATGGATTTCCGGTTCGCCCTTGCGATCCTCTTCGTGCCTTCGGTCGTCTTCTGGGGTTCCGGCCTGCTCAAGGATTCCATCACCTTCGCCAGCGTGGCCCTGTTCACAGCCTGCTTCCATCATCTGCTGAAGATCAGGAAACAGCGCCTGCTCAACACCCTCGGAATAGTGTTCGCATCCTACCTGTTGCTCAAGATCAAGCCCTATATCTTCTTCGCGCTGCTTCCGGGTACCTCCCTGTGGTTCATGGGATATAATACCTCCAAGATCCGCAACAAGCTCCTGCGTTCCACGATGATTCCCATCGCCGTTGTCGTATCCGTCTTCACAGGATATCTGTTGCTGCTCGCCATCAGCGAGAGTCTCGGCGAATTTTCGGTGAACCGGGTACTCGACAAGGCCATCGTCACCCAGCAGGACCTGAAGCAGGACTATTACCAGGGATCTTCTTTCGACATCGGGGAAGTGGATGCATCCATCCGCGGACTGATCCTAAAGGCTCCCAAAGCCATGATTGCCGCGTTATTCCGCCCGTATCTTTGGGAGTCACGCAATGCAGGGATGATGGTTTCCGGGATCGAAAACCTGGTATTGCTGATACTTACGATATGGTTGATCATCCGGCTGAGGGTGTACAATATCTTCCTGCTGCTTTTCCGCCACCACGTGCTTTTCTTCAGCGGTTTCTTCAGCCTGTTTTTTGCCTTCTCAGTAGGCCTTACGACTTCAAATTTCGGCAGTCTGGTACGTTATAAGATTCCTGCAATCCCTTTCTTCGTGGCCAGCCTGTTCATCATCTTTGATTCCTACCAGCGTATGAGGGCAGAATCAAGAGCCGAGAAGGAGCGAGATTCAGGCCTTTAACGGTCAGGCTTTTCGTGCTATCACCAGATTGTTCAGATAGAAATCCCTGTTGTCCGGCAAGAGGAATGAAAACAGGCCGCCTGCAAGGTTGACAGGTGCGACGGTCAGCAAGAGCAGCGGCCACCGCAACAGGGGAGTTTTCGGCAACAGCGTGTGGTGAAAATAATTGGCAAGCAGGACGGTAACAGCCTGAAGATAGGTAGACGTTCGCTCGAGGGTTTCTACTTTGAAGCCGTTCCTTTCCAGCAGGTCCCGGATTCCGAAGGAGGTGTACCGCGCGAAGTCATACGGTTTTTCGTGTTCGATGTAGGCAAAGGGAAGGGTCATAAGCAGAACGCCTCCCGGCTTCAGCACCCGGTTCATTTCATCAAGGAGTTCCTCCGGCCGGAAGACATGTTCGAATACCTCGCTGCTGAAGATGCAGTCGAACGTACCATCCTCAAAAGGTATTTTTCTGCCGTCATAGATCACATCGACCGGTTCGTGGCTATGGTCGTGCGCCGGATTCTCGATATCTATCCCGGTATATTCTTCGACATTAAACAGGTCGCGATAAGGTTTATTCCCGCAGCCGACGTCCAGCAACTTTCCTTTGCAGAGAGGGGCGTGTTTGCTGATGCCGCGGTAGATACCCCGTTTGATGAAATGGTTCGCGTTCGTAAGCAGTGATAGTAGCCCCGGACGGAACTGTTCTGTCCTGTTGATCGACTTCAACGCGTGTAGCATGGTCTTGGGAAACGGACGATTATCGGTCATTGCCGTAAATGGAACGGTACACACTTCGGGCGATGTCGAAGTTACGGTATTTCTCAGCTAAAGGACGGATCCGCTCATACGTTTTTACGGTACCGTTGTCTTCTATCAAAGCTGCGGTCTCTCGGATGCACCGTGCATATTCCTCCTTGTCCGGCCGACCGATGACACTGCCTGCACCGTGGGTTCGTATCATTTCGCTGTCGTCGGCGATTCCTGATGTGATGATTACGGGCAATCCCAACGCCCAATACTCCGAAACCTTTATCGGTGCTGCATGTTTGCGTGACGGAACAGGTGCATACGGGGCAAGTCCGAAGTCGCCGAGTCCGATGTAGTCCGCCACTTCGGCATGAGGTACGAAGAGCTGTATGATAGCGGATGAGGGCAGTCCGGCCTTCTCGGACCATCTTCGGATGTTCGATTCCGGTTCACGGCTGAGGAGCAGCAGCCGGAAGCGGTCTCCCCATCGGTCATAGGCGGCTTTACATAGTTCGAATACTTCTTCCGTCAGATATAAACCGCCGAATTTTCCTGCATACACCGCCACGATTTTCTTCTGCAGTCCAAGCCTTGAGAGCAGTTCAGGGTTTTTCCTGCGGCTGATATCGAAACGTGCCAGATCGACACAAGAGGGTTTAAGATAAGTCCTCTGCGGGCGAATTCCGTACTTGCGTTCTGAATAGTCAGCCATGTCTTCCGTGCAAAGGATATGGATGCCGGCACGTCTGGCCATCTTTTTTTCCAGCGAGAAGAAAACTTTGAATTTTATACCGTACCGGCTCCATGTGCCCGTTTCACTCATGACTTCCGCATGCGGCTCGAAACTGTCCAAAACGAGCAGACGGCCGGTAAGTACTGAAAGGAAGTATCCGATTATTCCGCCGGGAAGGCACCAGGCATGGATAGACCCGATACCGGTGCGTCGTATCAAGCCGGCTAGGCGGAGCAAGGACGGTATCCACAGCATCAATGCGGGACCGAATCGATAATAAGGAAGACGCACCCAGTCTATTCCTTCGCTTTTTAGCCGGGCTACAGTTGATTTCAATTCCTCGGCATCAAGACGGTCTTCCTTCTTCTCGACGGATAAAAGATAGACCGGAAACTTTTCAGGTACGGACGCCCGTATCAGCCGGACATACGGCAGGGTATAGGCCTGCATGAGCGCATCCTTGAAACTGAAATACGTCGTAACAAAAACACCTCCTGAGGATCGCCCCTTCATACCTCTTTCTCCTTTCTTTTAAACGGCTGGTAGGACACGACCAGTCGAATAACCAATGGTAAGTAAGAGAATCGGAACCCGGTTGCATGTATCGCTTTCTTCAATCGCCTGAAGCTTTCAGAACGTTCGCCTGCCTGGAGAAAGTTCGCGGCCGAAAAATACGCAGCATATCCCGAAACGATCCGTTTTTCACTTTCTTCGAACGGGATATTCTTAAGGATCCATGCGACAGCTCTGTCCATGCGTCTTGCGACGATCCCTTGGTCCGCACGCATGCTTCGGTCTGCATGGTCGACAAGGTGATAGGTGGTCTTGTCAATGACGAATATGCGGCCTTTCCGTAGGTTGGCCAGGTTGAACATCCAGTCTTCGAGGATGGAGAATCCCCGGTCATTTTCAAAGGGCACAAGAGACGGATTTTCTCTGCGCACACATAAATACATCCCCAGGATGTTTCCACGCAAGAGGACCCTGTAGTCGTAGTAGCCTTCCTTGAGTCGGCCGATGGCTGTAGGAATATGTCGTCCGTCTCGCAGGAAATCGAATTTTGTGGTCAGGAAGTCGGGCTTCTTCTCCCGGAGGGCATAGTGGTGCAGCACTGACAAGTGATCCCTTTCCAGGCGGTCATCCGAATCCATGAAAACGAGGTATTCTCCGGAGGCCGCCTTCATGCCGGTGTTGCGGGCCGCCCCACGTTCGCTGTTCTCCTGCGACACGATCTTCAAGCGGGATTCTCCGGAAAAGACGAGTTCGAGATGATCTTTCGTTCCGTCGGTGCTGCCGTCATCGACCAGGATGATCTCGAAATCTGCAAAGCTTTGCTCCAGGACGTTAAGGATTGTGGCCGTAACGATATACCTCCGTTGGTAGGTTGGTACTATGATGCTGAAAAACGGTGTCATGGTATTCAGCGTGTCAGTCTCCTGATGAATCGGAAAAGCGGCACGGGCACATACCGCAACTGGAATTCGGGTCGGGATAATCTTGCCGCCGTCAGATAGTCCTCATCCAATGTACGAATCAGCCGGATGATTTTAAGTCCTTCTCTGCGGTCGAGCGTCTCGTAGCGTATCCGGAACTGGTCGAGCAGGAAGTGACAGACGATACGCAGTATCTCCTGCTCGGTGAAACGGAGGTTATGCTGTAATGCAGGTTCCTCTTCGTACAGAAGTCCTGCTTCTCTCAGTCTTTTAAGGACGGAGGGCTGTACGGAAACGGAGTTCAGGAACCGGGAAAAGACCCGCGACCATTCCACGGCGAAATCCCGGAGTCTCGAACCGGTCTTGCTTCCTGTATGGATGCGATAGGACGCCCATACGTTTTCATCGGTAATTATATCGAATTCGAGTGCGATCTTCTGGAAAAGGGCAAAGTCCATCCCGTAATGCAGCATGGTGTCCAGCGGACCGCACCGTTCAAAGGCTTTTCGGGTGAAAAAGGAGGCGGGTTGTGCGAAAGGTACGCCTGCTAAGCAGTGCCCCGCGATATCCTCTGACGGAGGAGTCAGTTTACTTTCTTTTCTTCGGTCACCGAAAATACGACATCTTCCAACGAAAAGACCACCTTCAGGATGCTTCTTGTAAAGAGCGGCCACGCTTTCAAGTGCGCCGGGTTCCAGCAGGTCATCGCTGCACAGCCAGGTCATCAGTTCACCTGTGGCTTTTGAGAAGCCTTTATTGACGGCATCGCTCTGGCCCTTGTCTTTTTCACTGCACCAGAAGTCGATGTGTTCTTCGTAGCTTTGAAGTATCTCTGTCGTGCCATCGTTGCTTCCTCCGTCGATCACGATGAATTCGAGTGCAGGATATCCCTGATGGATGACGGATAGAATCGTTTCCTCGATGAAGCGGACTTGGTTCAGGGAGGGGGTGACGATAGTGATCTTCGGAAAAGTACCGGTCATATCCCCGTTCATTTGGCGGTTACAGGCTTCATGAATAACGCTTTGAGGTTATCGCCGGCTCCTGCCAGGGAAAGTGCTCCGTTGGCAAGGCGCTTTACCGCACGGTTGAACGTGTTTTTTTCAAGACGCATTTGCCAGTCACGGTCCACAGCATGAAAGCAGTGATCGCCGCTTGATCTTCTTTGCAGTGCGTCCTTCAGCCGACCAAGACTTATCCCATCCGTCTTGATGCGGACGGGTTCGAATCCATTTCTTCTGAAAAGACGGCGAAGCGTATCCGGGTTGTAATACACCAGATGTCCGGGATAATCGATGACAGTCCATTTGCCGCGCAGTATCTTTCTGCTCACGGAATCGAAATTGGGTGTCGTAACGTAGATGACACCGCCAGGACGAAGAAGTTGAAACATCTTCTCCAGCTCCTCCTGAGGACAGTCTATGTGCTCTATCACTTCGATCCATGCGATGACATCGAATGATCCTGGGGCGTATTGGGAAGCATCGAGTCTTCCGGCACGCATTTCAATGCCCTTTGAGCGGCAGATCGGAAGATAGATGTCGGAAAACTCCGTGCCGTGTACTTCCCAGCCGCTCGACTTCGCCTCGCTCAGGAAGAATCCTTCTCCGCATCCTACATCCAGCATGCGGTTGTTCTTTCGATAAGGCTCCAGTGTACGTAGAAGCTCGCGGTAACGTTTTCGTGTGATTTCCGGAACCGAACCTGTCAGCGGGTATGCCGCATAGTGACGGATCAGCTCCTGCTCGGAAGGTTTCGCGGAGAAGAAAACAGTCCTGCAGGACGCGCATCGGACGAGTTCAAGGGGATAACCGGATCCAAGGGGAAAATGCCGGGTTGTGCCGCAAGAAGGACAAGGAACTGTCGGCATGGAGATCAGAGCTTATATCCGTTCGCCATCAGCAATTCCCGGGAATCTTCGACGAAACGGGTCGCTGTTTCCTCGTTGAAATATTCTTTCCACTGATCTTTAGTTCCTTTCCGGAAAAAATGGATTTTCTTTTCCAGGATCTCGCTTCCGTAGGTTTTTTCGTTTTCCTGCAACGATTTGAACGAACATTGTTCCGCCGTCTTTTCCACCAGCTCGTCCGTGACGGGAAGGTCACAGAACTTGGCGATCTTCCGGATGTTCGCGGGCAGGTTAGCCAGCATGTCTTCGTACCGTAGAAAAAGGATACGATCCGGAAATCTAAGACGCATCTCCATGGCTTTGCTCACATGTTCCTGCCAGGATCCGAAACGGAGATGAATGGGACTTTCCAGGAATTCTCCGAATGTGCCGTCGAACTGACCGGAGTCCAGATTGTAATGGTAATAGGACACAAGCGCGTCTCTTCCGTCACGGACGATATAGATCGTGCGCGGAAAGTATTCGAAAAAAGGCTGGTGGTATTTCATGATCCTGACATCTTTCATGGAAGGGATGTCCTTCAGCGATTTATGGATATCGGGAACGATCTTTTCAATATTACGGAAGTTGATCACCGAGTCCTGTCGGAGCAGGTTCGCGATGATGAACCGGACCCAGGTGTTTCCGGATTTCGGGTAGGACACGATGAAGATGTCCGATTCACGAACATCGAACTCAGGACGGTTCTTCGTGTTCTGGCGGAAAACCAGTCGTTCAAGTCTGGAGAAAATGGTAGAGACGGGATTCATTGGAAAATGGTGATTGGGCTGTCAGGACATGTTTTCCAAGACCTGAAGTTTTCGAACATGCTCTTTCGGAGCCAGATTGATCCAGTCCGGACGTATAAAAAGCCGGAGGCCTTTGTCGATGAGCGTCTGGTTGAAGTAGATATGTTCGCAGATCGTCTTGTTCTTATTCAGACCATTGTAATAGGTATTATGCACGTCCCTGATCTTGTAGAGTGCAGCGCCTCCGAAGGCGCTCGTCACCTCGATGTCCGGACCGTTCGGATTCAGAAATATCTGACGTTTGTCGATACAGATATTCAACGCCATCTCCTTGCCGATCTGGCGGGAAAGCGTAGCGAACTGGTCCCAACAGTCAACCTCGCACCAATCCTTAGCACGTAGTGCCCAGATGTCGTAGTAGAAGGGGAGCGAGTTGGGGAAGAAGCCCCCCAACGTCTCATCCGATATCAGATCGTTGAAAAGCCGTTCGTAGGTCAGAAGGTCGGCCGGACCGGAATTGGGATGGTCCAGGTCGATGGGAAAGTAGAAGTCGTAATCCGGGAAATAAGTCGTCACATGCTGAAGTCCCTTGTTTCGCAGGTACGCCAGCCGCTGTGTCCGGTCCAGGATCTGGTTGGACAAGCCGTCCATCGTGAACAGCAGGAAATTCTCCGGGTCTTTCTGCTGGAAGGCCGAGAGCAGCTGCTTGGTATCGTCATTAGAATCGTTTTCGTAAATGATGATCTTATACCTTCCGCATAACGAGGCGACATCATAGATATGGCGAAGTACGTTCGAAAGGTATTCGTCCACATTTCTGGCTAGACCGACGAATACGATACTGTAGGGATTACTGCTCATTTGAATTCCTTAAAAATAGCGAAATAAGCTGAAATTGCAGCGTTTCATGACAGCAATTAACGAAACGAGTTCAAGGAATTCCACCACTTGCGCAGTTTGCCGGATAATCGCTCCGAAAAACGCGGAGAATTCCAGTCACGAAGCACCTGTTCGATCCATGACTCGTTAGCAGCGGAATAGGCAGCAGGATCAGGAAAGGGTACCTGATCCGGGAGCCGGTCTATTTTCCGTTCCTGGGAACGCTTCACAACATGACTGTAATTCGCACCGGTGCCGTCCATGCCGATGTTTCGCGTGAAGGACCTGCCGGGAGTAAGGCATAATCCTCCTTCGTTGAATACACTCGCATACCAAAGCACATCCCACGTCCTTAGCGTGCCTGCCGCCTGTCTTTGCAGCATGCCGAGCGTACCTGCAGCCCCGTGGCGGTCGAAATCGTCGGCCGTGCCGTCATTATTGATTTTTCGCAGATGACTTTCAGCATCTTCGGAAAATCGATCCCAGGCACGCTTCCAGGTAGCCCATCCCCAGACAAAAGCATACCTGGAGAAGAAAGCAAAGGGGAATTCCGCCTTGTGCGGGAACATATATCCGTTGATGTGCATCACCTGCTCGTCCTTCTCGTACCTGTCGAGTGCGGCGTTACAGTAGTTCAGGAAATGTTTTCCGCACACGATGTCATCCTCCAGGATGATCGCTCTTCCATATTCGTTGACGATACGCGTGACGCCTTGGATGATGGCTTTCTGCAAGCCCTGGTTCTCCGCTTCCTCGTGCAGTACGACTTTCCCGCACCATTCCCTTGAGCGGACCAATTCACGTACCCGCATGACTTGGACGGCGTCGTCCGCATTCTTAGGACCGTCGCAGAACACATGTAGTTCGGATTCGGCTGAACCTTCGCAGGTGTTCAATGCCGTCAACGTCCGAAATGTATGATCCGGACGGTTATAAACGAAAAGTATGACGGGTGCTTTAGGCATTTGGCCGGGCAAAGTTCTTTTCCTTGTTAACGTTCTGCTTTTTTTCTCACCACGAAGCTGTACATCCTTCCCGGCAGTCGACGTTCGTCGTACGGACCACCCGCCCGAAGCTTTATCCAAATACGGTAGAGGACACGGATCAGGGGTACGTCTGCCGCGCTTCCTACCAGTTCGCGCAGACGTTTATCCTGTGCAGACAGTTGGAATTCCGGCAGCTTTTCGATGTCTTTCTTTTGAAGAGGAAAATAGTTGACGGGAGAATCGAAATAACGCAATACTCTCTCCACGGTTCCATTTCCTGCTTCGAAAGCGGACAGGTATTCCCTCAATCTGTAAGCGTTCTCTCCGCCGTAATGCTTATGCATCGGATGTTGCTCGAAAAACAAGCGCTTGTCCCGGCTGTTGAAGACCACATGTTCACGTATCCCCAGAAGGATACCTCCCGGTGCAAGAACGCGAAGACATTCGGCAGCGAATCTTTTCAGGTCGGCAGCGTGATGGAATGCCTGCCGGACGAAAACCACATCAAAAGTTCCTTCGGAGAAGGGAAGAGATTCCCCGGTGCCATCCAGTATGACCAACGAATCGATGTCCGAATGCTCTTTGAGCCGGGCAATCGCGCCTCTTCCGGTCACCATGCCGGGATCAGGTTCAACGGCAGTTACATCCCAGCCTTCACGGGCGAAAGCAATAGAGCAGATGCCGTTTCCGGCTCCGACATCGAGCAGCCTGCCGCGTTGAATACCTGCCGACGAGAGGATTTCAAGTATATCCCGGAATTCTTCCGAGGCATGGTACCGCGAAGCATTTGCGAAAAGATCCTTGTCGAGATAGGTGTTCGCCATTAATTCTCCGAACTCCGGCTTGCTTTGCAGCAGCAGGACGGTCTCCTCCCAGGATAGCAACGGATTTTCGGTCGGGTCTTTCTTGCTCATGGATGATTGGTCAGTATTACTGCCCGTCGTTCGGTATTTGCATGCCGGAGATTGATGGGATTTTCATGTCCCTGAACCAACGTACGTCATCCATTCGTCCTCCCCGGAGATATACGGCTGTCTCTTCCTGTTGACTGTTTCTGAAATAGAGCCTGCGGATCGGTCCGTAACGCATCAGCCATTCCTTCAGGCGCCACAGGTATGGCAGTTCTTTTTGAAAGACGTCCAGATAGAGTTCGCGTATATCCCCGGTCGGTAATCCTTTTTGAAGGTAGCCGTGAAATGCATCCACCAGGACGGCATAGAATACACTTTTCCGCAGACCCGGATCGATCTCCATTTTTTCGTCACGCAGGAACGAACGGAACATGGCAGCCCGTGCTATCTGGAACCGGGTGGCTTCCGTGCTCCGCTGTTCCGAGTGCATGATGGCATAACTCCATACCTCTTGAAAACGCAGGACTTTTCCCTCTAGTGAAGGCTTGCAGGCACACATCCGTATCCAGAAATCCGTGTCTGCCACCATGTCTACTTTACCGTTCAGTCCTCCGATTTGACGCGCCCTCTCGGTGGAAAAAAAGGTGGATCCCTGAGGAAATGTCACAGCCAGGCGGTAGATATCACGAACAGCCGGGGCTTGGGAGGTTACGGTTGTCTTGGGTGAGCTCTCGAGTTCTAGACCGGCTTCGTCTGCCATCCTGAAATCACCGGCGACCAATGCGCAACCCGGATTCGAACGGAAGGCTTCCGATACCTTTTTAAATACATCAGGACCTGCGTAAAAATCGTCTGAGCTTTGAATGGCGCAAATGGAACCGTTGGCTCTGGCCAGCCCGCGGTTGACACCGTCTGCGAATCCTTTGTCCTTTTCCCGGAAGAAACGGATACGGGAATCCAGTACCGCGAATCGGCGGCAGACGGTCTCGGTTTCGTCCGTCGAACAGGCGTCTTGTATGATGACTTCCCAGTGAGGATAGCTTTGCGCTAGTACACTCATCAAGGTGTTACTGATATATTTTCCCTGGTTGAAGGAGGGTACGATGACACTGATCACCGGTTCAGGTCCGATTTCCGAAAAAGCTGTCATGCCTTTACCGCCAGATAACATCCGCTGAACTGGGAAAAGAAGGTGAAGCAATCGGTACGGCTATCGAAGAATTCGTGGACAGCCATTCTGTTTCCCAGCAGCGAGGCATGACCGTAGTCTTCGAATAGCATGATTCCGCCCGGGCTAAGATGTTTTTCAAAGATCGTCTCCGTAAGGAAACGTGTTGCTCGGTAGGAATCACAATCCACGTGGACAAAAGAGATCCGGTCGATGCCCGAATCCCGGAAAGTCTCCGTGAAGTCTCCTTTGACCAGCCGGATGTTCTTCGAAGCACTAACGGCCATTCTGACCTTTTCGAATTCAACTTCGTGCGTTCCGCTCCAGAATGTGTCTACCCCTGCGATTTCCTCCGGGAACCTGTCGAAGGTGTCGAAAAGATGCACGGTCTTATCCGAACCTCCGGTTTCAAGCAGTCGGGCGATCAGGTAGCCGCTATGTCCCCTGAAGGAGCCGAATTCGCAAACGTCTCCTGGTACTTTTCTCCGGATCACTTGGTCGACGGCTTGGCATAAGTCCATGAAGTCGCGTACTTCGCATTTCATCTCGAACCTCGACAAGGACTCACGGTAGACATCAAAGACAGATGGGTTACGCAGCAACAGCGGGGAGACGAAATCCAGGCTGTCGTAGGAGGTGAATTCCTTGACAGGAGCAAGCTCTTCAGTCGGACGCGCAACGTACTCGAAAGGGATCTCCTGATAGCCTTTCATTGCGTTGAGCTGCCGCGCTGATTCGAATTGTCGTGCAGAGGAAAAGTCGGCGCAAATAATACAGGAGATTCCGGAAGGTGGAGGCAGTTCGGAAAACTCTTTGCATACTTCCGCATCGGTTCCTTTAGCGGTTAGGTACTCTGCGATGCGCTTGGCTTCAGCCCCTGAAACAATCACGGTACCGGTACGTCTGGCGGACCAGAAAATTCCCTGGTCGGAAAGGAAACGGATCGCCTCTTCGCGGTTTCGGATATCAAAGCGTGCAATTCCTTCCTGTCGTATCCTTGACTCCCGTTTCCGGGCCACAACCGGTCCCAGCCAACGGTTGACACGGTGAAGCAGCGCCTCTGCCAAGGTTCCATTCCTGATATGTCCGAATACTTTACCTATCATGGCCGATCAGTCTTTGTCTCAGGAATGAAACGCCAGCTTCCCGTGTGGTACAGCCACCCATCCTCGGCATCTCTGGCACGTGCCGTCTTTTCGATATTCAATTGCAAACGGTCATCGCTGTAAACGAGCGTATGACCGGAGCGGTCTTTTATTCCGAAAGGGACGTCATATCGTCCGGGCGCAAGTTGGGGCAGGTCCGGGGATGCTTCGAATACGTACGTCCCCGGTTCGAGGTCGCGTTGTCCGACTGATGGATCGTCCATGGAATGAGAAGTGAACAGACGACTCCCCTCTTGGGTTCGGACTGCGTAGCCGGCCACCAGACCTTTTACCGGCTGAAGGACTTCCACCCTGAAACGCAGACGTGGAAGGTCCCCGAAGTGGTAGTCACGCACCGGTTGGTTTTGCGTATCCACCCAAACCGGGGTGGATAGTCGGATTCTTCCGCATGCGGAGACCAGGAGGGTGTTTTCTGCAGCTTCTGCGAAAACCGATGAATCGGCGAGGTAGCGTTCAATGATTTCGGAAGCGGAACCGATCTCTCTGACATGACCGTCCTTCAGGTAAACTGCGGATTTGCACAAAGACCTTACCGCACCCAATTGGTGAGAAACGAAAAGGATGGTCCTCCCCGAATTCGCCACTTCGCTCATTTTTCCAATGCACTTACGCTGGAATTCCGCATCACCTACCGCAAGGACTTCGTCGACCAAAAGGATTTCCGGTTCAAGGAAGGCGGCGACCGAGAAAGCCAGACGAAGCTGCATGCCACTGGAATAGTGCTTCAGCGGTGTATCGAGGAAACGTTCCACGCCGGAGAAGTCGACGATGGCATCGAACTTCTTCCTTATCTCGTTCCGTTTCATCCCGAGGATGGAACCATTTAGGAAGACATTCTCCCGTCCGCTTAGCTCGGGATGAAAACCTGTACCGACTTCCAGCAGACTTGCAATTCTTCCTCGGGCGACAGCCGTTCCGGAGGTCGGGGGCGTAATGCGGGAAAGGATCTTGAGCAAGGTGGATTTACCCGCCCCGTTCCTTCCGATGATACCTACTGCGTCTCCCGGATTGACAGAGAAAGAAACATCCTTCAGTGCCCAGAACTCTTCGACGGATGATCCTCCCCTGAAGCGCACAAGACGTCCAAGGCGATCGCGCAGATTCTCGTACGGGGCCGACTCGTGCCTCAACCGGAACCGCTTCGACAGGCGGTGTATTTCAAGCACAGGCTTCATCAGGCGAGATCGGCGAAATAATCTTCAGTCCTGCGGAAATATAACAGTCCTGCCGTCAGCAATAAGGCCGAAGTGAGGACTCCTCCCAGAAAGGCTGAGGAATTGAAAGGGTTGCCTGCCAGTGCGTCGCGCGTAATGTCGATTGCGACGCCGACTGGATTCAGCGCAAGCAGTCGGCTGATCGGACCTTCCGGCAGGAGTCGTGCAGGATAGATCACCGGCGAAAGGAAGAACAGGACTTGTAAGGCAAAGGGTATGACATACCGGAAGTCGCGGTACTTGACGTTGAGCGCGGAGAAGAACAAGCCGGCACCTGTAAGCGAGATCAAAGAGAGCAGCAGCGTGCAGGGTAGTGAGAGGAGCAGGGCAGGAATCCGGTCCGACAGTCCGTCCTGCAGTACCAGGAGGATGAGCAGGACGAACGTGACGGCGAAATCCAGCAAGGCAGCCAGGATGGCGGAAACCGGCAGGATCA
>JBJOMN010000066.1:0-80223 GCA_046052345.1 Bacteroidota bacterium
CTCAAGGACCACGACGGTCCGGCCGGTAATGTCCTTGTTAAGCCCCATAAGGCTCTTGATCTCTCCCGTCGAGCTGGTACCGGAATACGAGGATACACGGATGAATCCGATCTCGCACGGAACGGTGATGCGACGGAATACATCCGCAGCGAAGAGGAAAGCACCGTTGAGTACGACCACGAAAAACGGGTCCTTGCCTTTCAGGTCCTCGTTCATCTGCGCGGCCAGGACGTCGATCCTTTGACCGATGGTTTCGGCGGAAATATAGGACGCGAAGGATTTGTCCTTTACGGTAATGGTTTTCATGAATGCGCGGTAAAAATACGAGGAAACCCGTGAGTTCACAATCTGAAGATCGCCTTCTTTCAGGAATGTGTAATTTGCGGCCTGAAATGAAGCCATCTACCTACCGGAGCCCTCGATTAGGCATCCTCGGCGGCGGACAGCTGGGAAGGATGCTGATCCAGGAAGCCGCCAACCTTGATATCCGGGTGGCTGTGCTCGATCCGGATCCCGAAGCACCCTGCGCGCGCCTGTGTGAGCGTTTCGTTTTGGGATCATTCCGGGACCGGGATACGGTGCTTTCCTTCGGCCGTACCGTTGACGTACTCACCGTCGAAATCGAACATGTCAACGTGGATGCTCTGGAAACACTTGAAAATGAAGGTGTGCTTGTCCGCCCTTCTTCCAGGATTCTCAGACTGGTACAAGACAAGGGAGCACAGAAGATATTCTATCGCACCCACGGGATGCCGACTGCACCCTTTCATCTGGCCGCTGACAGGACCGAAGTGGAGAAGCATTCCGGCGGCCTGCCCTTCATGCAGAAACTGCGCACCGGAGGGTATGACGGCAAAGGCGTCCGGCCGCTTAAAAACATATCGGACCTGCAGGAAGCCTTCGACGCACCCAGTGTCCTTGAAAAATTCGTCGATCTGGAGAAAGAGATATCCGTGATTGTCGCGCGTCGGCCGGGAGGCGAGACCCTCACCTATCCCGCCGTCGAAATGGAGTTCAATCCGGAAGCCAATCTGGTGGAGTTCCTTTTCTCGCCGGCAAGGATCGACCGCGCCACGGAAGCGAAAGCCGAGAAACTGGCTGCGCAAATCGCCGACTCCCTCCAACTGGAAGGTGTTCTCGCGGTCGAAATGTTCCTGACCAAAAGCGGAGAGCTGCTGATCAACGAAATCGCCCCGCGGCCGCACAACAGCGGACATGCCACCATCGAGGCGAACCGCACCTCGCAATACGAACAGCACCTGCGCGCTGTGCTGGACGTGCCCTTAGGGGACACCTCCCTGCTTCAGCCATCGGTCATGGTGAACCTGCTGGGAGAAAAAGGATACGACGGCGAGGCCGCATACGTCGGGATGTCGGAATGCCTTGCCATCCGCGGCGTACACATCCACCTCTACGGGAAAAGCACTACAAAGCCGTTCCGTAAAATGGGGCATGTGACCGTTTGTGACGACTCCCTGGATGCCGCGATTGAAAAAGCCAAAACCGTCCAACGTACACTCAAAGTCATCAGTACTTCCGAGAAAACAAAATCCTGACGATGAACCAACCCTTAGCAGGCATCATCATGGGCAGCCAGTCCGACCTTCCGGTCATGCAGGCCGCTGCCGACATTCTGACAGAGTTCGGAATACCCTTCGAAATACAGATCGTTTCCGCGCATCGTACCCCTGAACGGATGATGGAGTATGCGCAGTCTGCAGCCGGGCGCGGTATCAAGGTCATCATAGCAGGCGCAGGCGGGGCAGCGCATCTTCCCGGAATGACCGCCTCCATGACGTCTCTTCCGGTCATCGGTGTCCCTGTCAAATCCAGTAATTCCATCGACGGCTGGGACTCCATACTATCGATTCTGCAGATGCCGAACGGCGTTCCCGTCGCCACCGTAGCCCTGAATGCCGCCCAGAACGCGGGAATTCTGGCCGCCCAGATACTGGCAACTTCCGACCCCGACCTTTACGGCCGCATAGAACGATTCAAGCAATCGTTAAAAGACAAAGTCATCGGTGCCAACAAAGGCCTTTCCGGAAAAACAGACGAAACCAAGTGATCCGTTCGCTGACTGCGAAGGGACCCGGACAGCGTTTTATTGTAAGCTGTTTAATTTAATCTCCTCCTTTTACAGGTTCATTACGGAATAGTCGCAGGATAACTTGGCGGCATGTTCAGTCGTTCATGTGCGTTATGCTGTTGCCTGATCCTGTTCCGGGCACAGCCTTATGCGCAGCCTGCACGTTACGCCGGATGCGCCCTTCGCGGAACCGTATCACGCGACGAGTGGTCCGTATTCGCAAACCCTGCAGGACTTTCAGCTTCAACCGGTCTACGTGCGGCCGTTTCACAGGACAACCGGTATATGATTGTCGATTGGAACAATTCCGCACTGCAGCTATCCTGTGGAGGAGAAGGCAGACTTCACTGGGGCGGCGGACTTTCCCGGGAAGGATTCCCCGGCTGCAACACCCTTCGACTACCCGTTACCTGTTCGGTCTCCGCAGGCAAAAAGAGCTCCATCGGTATCAGCATTTGTGCGCAACTGGAAAGCAGTCGTGAAAACTCGAAGCGGTCGGTCGGCTGTACCGCAGGAACCTTAATCGGATTATCTGAACGCACCTTGGTCGGATTCACGGTCACGGATCCTCAGGAACTTTTCTTGAATTCCGGCTCCCGGTCACGACCCCGATCCGTACTGTCTGCCGGCTACACTTGGCAGTCTTCTGAGACCTTTCGCTGTACAGCGGAGCTGGATGCAGGATTTTACGGAAGCTCCATACGTGTCGGTCTGGAATACATGCCCTCTTCGGGAGTTACTTGCAGACTGGGATACTCCGCGGACGACCGGCAACTGGCCTGCGGATTCGGTTACAGGAAGGACAGGTATTGTTTTGACTTTTCCCTCCGACACCATTCCTACCTCGGATTCTCCTGCGGAGCCGGAGCCGCTTACTTGATAAAATGAAAAAGTACATTGCCGCCGCCCTGGTGCTGTACTTTCCTTTTGTCATGTCCGGGCAAGCTACTGCACAAACTTTCAAATATGAAACAGAGGACCGGCTCACGGATATTGAAAAATCCTCGGATCCGGAATCTTTGCTAATCGCTGCTGATTCTGAAGCGGAAAACCGTTCTGTAAACGACGGAGTGCTTCACCTTACCTGCCTGAGCCGTTCGGCGGCGGAAGCGGTAGAAAACCACCTGCAACGCTTCGGACCGCTACTATGCCGGGAAGAACTTTCTGCGATAAGGGAATTGTCAAGGGAAGACATCGCCTGTATTGAAGCCGGGCTGTCTCTTCCGGAACGATTCACCATGCCGGACGATCTTTGCGGAAGCACCCTGAAGCGGATCCGGGTGGATGTTACCGCGGCAGTCCGCAGGAATTTCATCAATCATTCCATCAAACAGGAGGCAGCTTCCCCGGCTGGCGACGCCTTCAAATCATCACTCAGGATCAGGACGACCGATGCATCACGGTTGCTGGCAGGAATCAATCTGGAGAAAGACCCCTATGAAAAGTGGTGGACTTCCGGCGGCCCGGACCATACCGGTTGGTTCATACGCTACCGGATGAGAAAAACGCACATGGAGATTTTAGCCGGAGATTACAACCTTATCAGTGGCCAGGGACTGCTGCTCGGTCGGGGCACCTTCAACGGATCCGGATTGGACGTGGCATCGATGATGCAAACCAGGTCCGGTCCGTTGCCGCACTCCTCCATGGCCGAAGCAGGATATTTCAAAGGTGTCTGTCTGGATTACCGAAAGGACGGTATTCAACTCACAACGTCATTCTCCCGGACTTTTCCGGACGGACGTATCTCTTTCAGCACGGACTCATCGGAACGCTACTTCTCACCTGACTTTTCAGGATATCATCAGACAGAGGAGGCAACGACGGCAAGAGAATGCGTCTCCGCTTTCATGGCCTGCGTCTCCGCCTCCGTCTCCGGCAAATCATCAAGGATGGGACTGACCACATGTCATTTCAGGAACGAACTGCCATTACCTCCGTCGGAAGAGCCATACAGGATGTTCAGACCGGTCATGAAGGAAAACACTTTCTTGTCGCTTGACTATCGTCTCCGAACTGCTCTCGGCCTGTTGTTCAGTGAGGCCGTCGTCGACCGGAGTAAATCTGCCTGTCTATCCGTCGGATGGCTCTTCCATCCTGACCGCAAGATATCCGCAGGGATAGTGGTGCGGGAACGGGACCGAGGTTTCGAATCCCCGTTCTCCGAATCCCGCGGCTTCGTCAAAGGTCCGGGTGAACGCGGAATGACAGCTGCCATCAACTTCCGCATCAATGATCGGACAGGACTGCAAATACTACACGACCGCTTCATGACTTCCTGGATCTCATACGGCAGCTGCAGCCCATCAAGAGGAATCACGAATGCAATAAGACTGATACATACAAAAGGTAAAAGCACAGAGACCGTGCTTCAGGCAAGGTCTTCAGTCGGGTCCGAAGACCTCGCCGAGAGGGACATATTCCCATGGACAACGGAAAAGAAAAGGTTGGACCTGAGGTATCAGCTTACACACCGGCCGGCATTCGGCTGGCAGGTCCGATGGCGGGCGGATATGAAATTCTTAGGAACGGCCCGATTAGGAAGCCCCTCAGTTTTCCTGTTTCAAGAAGTCCGATTACCGATTGTCAGATCATGCGTGACCCTGGTCGAGCGTATGGGTATTTTCCGGACCGACGGATACGAAGGCGTAATATATTCTCAGGAGAGCATGCCGGTATATACTTTCGGGAGCGTCAACGTCTACGGCACGGGCTGGAGGGGCTATCTGATGGCTCACATCACGTTCAGCAGGAAGTTGGACGGATGGATCAGGGCAGGCTTGACACAAGTATATGACCGCACCCTGAAAGATGAACTGTCCGGGCGGGAGGGAAATTCATCGACCGACTTCATGCTTCAGCTCCGGTGGAAGCCGGAGTGACCGGACACTTCGCCAGCTGATTCCAGAAATCGGGATAGGACTTACTGACCACCTCGGGATGCGAAACCGTTACACCGGGTTGAGAAGAGCCTAAGATTGCGAATGCCATGGCGATGCGATGATCTTCATGCGGATCGACAAGGACAGGACGGGTCCTGTCGGAGAACGACTGCAATTCAAATTTCAGTCCGTCGTAAATGACCCTTGCTCCGCATACGGTGAGATAGCGTTCCAGTAGCTCCATCCTGTCGCTTTCCTTGTAGCGCAGATGAGAAATTCCGGTGAATACGGCGGGAATCTTCCGGGCAAAACATGCCACCACCAGCGGAGGCGCCAGATCCGGGGTGGCTGACAAATCGAACTCCAAAGCTGTCTGTGAAAAATGATCAGCACTGCAGGTGATCATCATCCCACTGTCAGACGGACGGCTGATAACGCCCAACCGTTCAAAATGCACCGCTGCAGCCGCATCTCCTTGAACAGAATCCATTGTCAGCCCCTCAAGGAAAAATGAAAGATCAGGACGCAATGCCGCAAGCTCGTACCAGAAAGCCGCCGAACTCCAATCCTGTTCAACCGTCAACACTTGCTGAGAGACATCTTGATGCGGAATCTCGATGCGAAAATCTCCCGTGTGATAATCAATACATGCCCGTTCCAGAATACGCAGGGTCATGCGGACATAAGATGATGAAACCTGAGGGCCCGTCATATGAATAACCATTCCAGCCGGAAGAAAAGGAGCGGTCAGTAACAATGCAGAAACGAACTGACTGCTGCGTGATGTATCCACAGTGACTTCACCTCCTGCGATGCGGGAAACCCCCACTTTCAATGGCGGACAGCCCGACTCTCCGGCATAAGTGATATCGGCACCCATGCTGTTCAGCGCATCGACCAGCTCCGATACCGGTCGCTTCAGCATCCTGGGAGTTCCGGTCAATATCCGCTCTTTTCCGCCGAGAGCGAGCCAAGGAAGGACGAACCTGAACGTAGTACCGCCGTCGCCCGCATCCAGCACGTAATCGCTGCTGTACAGCAGCTGTTTCAGCCGCGTGGTATCGGTCGAATCAGAAACGGCGTCAGGACGTATCGCACCTCCGGAAAGCGCTTCCAGCAGGAGAATACGGTTGGATATGCTCTTGGAGAGCGGGAGACTGATCCGAACGGCACGAGACTGCTCCACAAAAAAATCAGTTTAGAGAAGATACGGCACTCAGGGATTCGATGGCAATGCGTACGTCTTCCAAGCCGACCTCAGCGTCGATGATCGGATTACCGTGGGGCCCCAACAGCACGCAACGGATTATGCCGCCGGAATTCTTTTTATCCGAAAGCAGATAAGGCACCAGCGCTTTGTCGTATACGGGAGGTACAAGATCCCCGAACACGCTGCGCAGATACTTGATCATGCGGTTGGCGGCGGAGACAGAAAAACCGGCAAGTCGGGCAGAAAGCGCCAGCTCGACTTCCATCCCCAACGCAACGGCTTCACCGTGCAATAAAGGGTAAGCCCCGTCGGCATTAGAGCGAGCCTCGAGGGCATGACCTACAGTGTGACCGAAGTTCAGTAATTTACGCTGATGCCTGTCCATGAAATCCGTGGACACGATTTCGTTTTTAAAAGAAACAGAGGATATGATGTAGGGGAGCCAGTCCACTGAAGACAGGTCGCCGGCAACGGGCAGCTCTACGAACGGAGGAACATTTCCGATGATCGAATGCTTGATGATCTCAGCCAGACCGGAACGGATCTGACGGGAAGGCAGCGACATCAGGAAGTCGGTATCGATGAATACCGCCTCAGGACGCGAAAAGGTCCCGATCAGGTTCTTATGGTGATCAAGGTCGACTCCGGTCTTGCCTCCGACAGAGGCATCGACCATGGACAGCAACGTGGTCGGGAGCTGGACAAAACGTATACCTCTGAGGAAAACAGATGCCGTGAACCCTCCGAGGTCACCGACCATTCCACCGCCGAGACAGATCAGCAGCGATTGACGGTCGGCACCGGCCGCATTCAACTCGACACATAAAGTCCGCACCGAATCCAAAGTCTTGGTGCGCTCACCGGGCGCGACCTCCAGGACGACGGCATTGGAAAGTTCCGGGACGCTGCGAAGTAAAAGCGGAAGGCAAAGTGACCTTGTGACAGAATCAGTGAGAATAAAAACCGAAGAGATGTCAGCTGTAACTTCTAAAAAACGCGAAAGAGACCGTCTTGCTCCCGGTGCGACAATCACTTCATAGCCATCGGCCTGCAGACAGAACTCCATGACGTTCTTAGACTTTCTCGCCCGGGCGTCCGACCTTGTTCATCACCTGCGTCTGCTGATGGATGGACTCCTCGTGGATGAGTTCAAAAAGCTTGACGATGAAATCGGGTGTAAGTTCGGGGCCGTCAGACGGCCGGTAAGACTTTCGGGTGCGGAGAATTTCACTCCAGCGCTCCAACTGATAAATGATGACATCGTGCTCTTTCTTGAGCTTTCCGATATCACGGGAAATCTCCATACGCCGGCTGATCTTCTCCAATATTTCGAGATCGAGTACGTCGATGGATTCGCGGAGTGAGGACAGCAAGGAGGAAGAGACCACATCGTCAAGCCTGGAATGACGCAGCACAAGGCTTGAGACCATGTCCGCGAAGTCATCCGGGGTAAGCTGCTGTTCGACGTCGCTTCGCGAAGCTTCCGGCCGGTCATGCACCTCGACCATCAGTCCGTTGAAATCAAGATCCATGGCGGTCTGGGCTACCGGTCCGACCAGTGAACGACGACCGGCTATGTGGCTTGGATCACAAAACAACGGGAGATCGGGGTAGCGCCTTTTCAGTTCGATGGGAATGGGCCAATTCGGCGCATTTCGGTAACGTGATCTTTCGTAAGCGGTGAATCCGCGATGTATTGCCGCCAGATCGTTGATACCGGCTCGGTTAAACCGCTCCAGCGCACCAATCCACAATTCCAGGTCAGGTATCAGGGGGTTTTTGACCATGACAGGAACATCCACACCTCGAAGAGAATCAGCGATCCGCTGCACATGGAAAGGATTTACCACAGTCCTTGCGCCGATCCACAGGCAATCCACTCCGGCCTTCAACGCCGCTTCCACGTGAATCGGCTCGGCCACTTCCGTGGTTACCGGCATATTTACTGAAAGACCGGCCGCTTTCAGCCACGCAAGACCCTCTTCACCCACACCTTGGAAAGTGCCCGGACGAGTCCGGGGCTTCCAGATCCCTCCGCGGAGCAGATGAGCCCCCTTGGTGGCCAGGGCCGCCGCAATCGAACTGATCTGCTCAGGAGTCTCAACCCCGCAAGGCCCGGCAATCAAATACGGGCTGCGGGAAGATGTTCTCCAGAAGGATCCGGCTGAAAGTCGCAAGGAATCAGACATGTGACTACCAAAGGTACGATTTGAGGCTGAAGGATTACAGCTCTTTAAGAACAATCTTGAGCGCAGAAGGTTGCATAAAACGCCCTCTTTGAGGTTCGGCAGTAATGGCGTAGGTTTGCATTTCGGCTATGCCACTGACGACGCATACTTTCGAGGACACCCAAACTGCTTTCGCCTCAAAATCGGACCAGGACCTCCTTCGGGCTTACTGGCTTTTCAAAGTCATCAGTTTCAACTGGCTGGTGAAAATAAGTCCGCCACTGGTGAATGCAGCCATTGCACTGCGATTACCCATCAAACCTTTGATCAGCGCTACTGTTTTCCGTCATTTCTGCGGCGGAGAAACCATCTCTGACTGCGAAAAGACCATCCGTACGCTGTATTCTTTCAAAGTCGGCACCATCCTGGACTATTCGGTGGAAGGCAAGGAGTCCGAAACCGACTTCGAACATTGTCTGGAAAACACGCTGGCGACCATCCGACGTGCCAAAGGCGATCCTGCCGTTCCTTTTTCCGTCTTTAAGCCAACCGGCATAGCCCGGTTCGCACTGCTGGAAAAACTCAATGCCCGGTTGCCACTGTCCGTAGAAGAGGCAGAGGAGAACACACGTTTCCGAAATAGATTCGACACCATCTGCCGGACGGCCTCGGAGTATGGCGTCCCGGTATTCATTGACGCGGAAGAATCCTGGATACAAGATGCCATCGATGACATCGCGACGGAAATGATGTCCCGATACAACAGGGAGCGCGTGATCGTTTACAACACCGTCCAATTATACCGTCACGACCGGCTGGCTTATCTCACATCCGCGATCGGAAAGGCCAAGGCAGAAGGGTACAAGGCAGGCTACAAGCTGGTGCGGGGAGCTTATATGGAAAAGGAAAGAGCCAGGGCCCAAAAGATGGGATACCCCTCCCCCATCCAGCCCGACAAGTCCGCTACTGACCGCGACTACAATGCCGCACTCGAAACCTGCATCGGCCATCTGGAGCATGTCGCGGTCTGCGTGGGATCCCACAACGAAGAAAGCAATCTGCTGATGACCCGGCTGATGGAAAGAAACGGAATCGTTGCCGGACATCCCCACATCTGGTTCTCTCAGTTGTACGGCATGAGCGACCATATCACCTTCAACCTTTCTTCCGCAGGATACAATGTCGCAAAATACGTACCCTACGGACCGGTCACCGCGGTATTACCCTATCTGATCCGGCGCGCGCAGGAGAACACCTCCGTTGCCGGACAGACAGGAAGGGAGTTGAGACTGATAATGTCGGAAAGGAAGCGAAGAGGAAAGTGAACCTCAGACCCTGGCTGCCATCAGAAGATCCAGGTCCTTATACGGAAGGCTGCTTGCCTCCGCGACATAGCGGTTCGTCACGGAGCCGCGGTACAGATAGACACCCTTACGGACGGATTTGTATTTCCAGAGCATCTCGTCGAAACCGCCTTCTTCTCCTGCACTGATCAACATGGGCGTGAACACGTTGCTTAAAGCCATCGAGGCCGTACGCGACACACGGGAAGCGATGTTGGGGACGCAGTAATGGACGACGCCGTATTTCTTGAAGACCGGTTGGGAGTGATTAGTGACCTGAGAGGTCTCAAAGCAGCCCCCCTGATCGATGCTGACATCGATGATGACCGACCCGACGCGCATCTCGGACACCATCTCTTCCGTGACGACCACAGGAGTCCGCCCCTCACTGCTCCGTAGCGCGCCCAACGCAACATCTGCGGTGCGCAGTTCCTTGAGGAGCCCGTTCGGGGATATGATGGACGTGAACAGCCGCTGTCCTAACCGGGCCTGGATCCTTCGCAGACGTACGATCGAATTGTCGAACACCTTCACATCGGCGCCGAGGCCCAATGCGGCGCGGGCTGCGAATTCCCCGACCGTTCCGGCACCGATGATGACAACCTGCGTGGGCGGGATGCCGGCCACACCGCCGAGCAATTCGCCCTTTCCGTTGAAAGCGTTGCTCAGGTATTCACCGGCGATCTGTATGGAAGCGCTCCCTACGATTTCGCTCATGGCCTGGATGATGGGATAAGCACCCGAATCGTCATAAATGAACTCGTAACCGATGGCCGTGATCTTCTTTGACGAAAGCCTGCGGATGAACTGTTCGTTCTGCGTGCTCATCTGCAGGATGGAGATGAACGTCTGACGCGGCTGTATCAGGTCCAGCTCCTCCGAGGACGGAGGCGCCACCTTCAAGACAATATCAGCCTTGTATACCTCCTCCGTGGTGTAGCAGATACGGGCTCCCGCCTCGCTGAAATCGGAATCCTGGAAATTGGATGCATTACCCGCTCCCGCCTCGATATGGATCTCATGGCCGTTATTCACGAGTTGAGCAACTGCGTCAGGCACCAGCGGAATCCTGTTTTCCTGGAAAGAGGTCTCTTTAGGGATGCCGATGAACAAACGGCGGTTCTGCTTTTTGACCTCGACCAGCTGCTCCTGAGGCAGGAACATCGAAGACGTCATGGACGAAATACCGGGTATACGGGCGTCATGCATAGGTAAAGGTGATCAGTCGGGATTCGGCGTCGGGAATGATCCGCACCTCTACCCTGTCTTCCGGCAATAAATTTAGAATTTTTTCAGGCCATTCGACCAGACACCAGGAACCGGTTGCAAAATAGTCTTCCACACCGATAGAAAGGGCTTCTTCCGGCTTTTCAATCCTGTAGAAATCGAAATGAAACACGGGAATTCCCGGTTTGGCACGGTACTCATTGATGATGGAAAAGGTGGGACTGCTGACATTTTCCTCGACGCCGAGGACACGACACACTTCTCGGATAAAAGTGGTCTTTCCTGCACCCATGGCCCCGAAAAAGGCAACCACCCGCCGATCCTTGCTGAAATCGATCAGGCGCTCGGCGACCGGGCGCAATTGAGCGGGATCCTTCACCCTCACACTGAAGTCTTCCATTGCGTAACGTCGACTTGCCGGCTGCAGAAACCGTACTCATTTTTTTGGTGGTTCGAGCAGACCAGGACGGTGCGGCCGGCACTGAATCTTTCCACCGTCTCCTGATACCACACAGCGGCCGAGTTATCCAGGTTCGAACAGGGTTCATCAAGGAGCAGCAGCGGCGAGGCACTGCAAACGGCCAGGGAAAGCCGGACACGCTGCTTCATGCCTGAGGAGTAGTGTCGCACAGGGCGTCCGGCTACCGCTTTCAAACCGCTCAGTTCAAGAATATCTTCCACGCCGAGGCCTTGCAGCGGACTTTTGAAACGGAAGTGAAACTCCAGCAACTCCCGAAAAGTCATCTCTTCGGGAACTTCCACATAGGGCGCTGCAAGCGAGAGTTCACGGTAGACCGATTCAACGGGAACGGATGTACCATCGGAAGTTGTCCAGAAGACCGTGCCTTCGGTGGGTGTTACAAAACCGGAAACAAGTTGCAGAAAGGTGGACTTACCTGAACCGTTGGGACCCAATGCCACGACCTTCTCGCCCGAGGCGATATCAAGATCAATCATCCGGAAGATCCATTCACTTTCGTACCGTTTTCCGGCTTGTCGGATACGTATGTTCACGACGCAGTAAGAAATTATTCGTCTCCTTTGGAGTAACCCCGCATCAGACCGCGGGAGGAATTCCTGACGAAATCAAGGATGATCTGCCGTTCAGGAGTAGCCGGAACCTCCTGCTCGATGGCCAGGATGGCATTCGAGGTGTTGATACCACGGACGAAAAGTATGCGGTAAACGTCCTGCACCACGGAAATGGCCTCGTTGGAGTATCCGCGACGACGGAGTCCGACGGAATTGATACCGACATAGGAAAGGGGGTCGTGCGCCGCCTTGACGAAAGGCGGAACGTCCTTTCGGACAAGCGATCCGCCGGAAATCATCACGTGCGAGCCTATGTGAACGAACTGATGTACCGCCGAAAGACCGCCGATGATGGCATGATCATGCACCGTGACGTGACCCGCCAGAGTGACACCGTTGGCCAATATGCAGTGGCTTCCTACGATGCAGTCGTGCGCCACATGCACGTATGCCATCAGCAGGTTGTCGCTGCCCACTACGGTCTTACCTTCAGCAGCCGTGCCCCGGTTGATGGTGACGTACTCACGGATGATCGTATTGTCACCGATGAATGTAAAGGTCTCTTCACCAGAGAACTTGAGGTCCTGAGGCACCGCGGAGATGACCGCCCCGGGATAGATCTGGACGTTTTTTCCGATGCGGGCACCGGGGAAAATGCTGACACTGCTGCCGATCCAGCAGCCGTCACCGATCTCTACGTTCTCGTGGATGACCGCAAAAGGATCGATTCGCACATCCCGTCCGATTTTAGCGGAGGGGTGTACCCAATACATGGTGGCTTCAGTGGTGTTCACGCGTTTTATCCTTTTTGCGGCCGGAGGGTATCACTTGTTCTTGTCTCGACGGACGATCTGGGCCATCATCTCCGATTCCATGACCACACGGTCGCCGACGTAGGCCTTGCCGACCATGTGACAGAGACCTCTGCGGATGGGTGCTGCAAGCTCCAGCGAGAAAATAATGGTATCGCCTGGGACCACCATGTCGCGGAACTTGGTGTTATCGATCTTCAGGAAATAAGTGAGATAGTTTTCCGGATCGGGTACGGTGTTAAGGACGAGTATCCCGCCTACTTGGGCCATGGCTTCCACCTGGATGACGCCGGGCATGACCGGCGCTCCCGGGAAGTGGCCGGGGAAGAAGAATTCATTCATCGTCACGTTTTTCACTCCGACTACATGCCGGTCCGAAAGCTCGATGATCTTGTCAATGAAAAGGAACGGGGGACGATGCGGCAGGATCTTCATGATGCCGTTGATATCGTACAACGGCTTGGCCTTCGGGTCGTAATTCGGCACCTTCACCTTCAGCTTCTCCTTTTTGACCATTTCACGTATCTGACGGGCAAAAGCGACGTTGGCTACGTGACCGGGACGTGCAGCCAGGATGTGGCCCTTGATCGGGGCCCCCACCAGGGCGAGGTCTCCGACGATATCCAGCAGCTTGTGGCGTGCCGGCTCGTTGATGTAACGGAGCTTGACATGGTTCAGGAAACCGCGCTCCGCCTTGACGTTCTCCTTGTGGAACACCTTGGCGAGTCGGTCCAGCTGGTCCTGAGCGATCGGCTTGTCAACGACCACGATGGCGTTGTTGATGTCGCCGCCTTTGATCAGGTTGTGCTGGAGCAGCATCTCCAGCTCGTGCAGGAACACGAAAGTACGGCTGTCGGCGATCTCGGTCCGGAATTCTCCGACGTTGTAGAGGGTGGCATGCTGCGTCCCAAGGAGGTCGCTGTTGTAATCGACCATCACGGTGATGCGGTAGTCCTCGCTGGGCACGGCCAGCATCTCCGAACGGCGAGTGGTATCCTCGTAGGTGAGGTTTTCGTTGAGGACGATGTATTTCCTTTCCGCATTCTGCTCCTCAATACCGGCTTTTTCAAGCAGGTCCACGAACGGGCGGGAACTGCCGTCCATGATCGGCATTTCAGGACCGTCGATCTCCATGAGAACGTTGTCGATTTCCATGCCCACCAATGCCGCCAACACATGCTCGACCGTACTGACCCTTGCCCCGTCCTTTGTAAGGGTGGTACCGCGCTCCGTATCTGTCACATAGTCGACGTCGGCATCGACCACGGGTTGACCGGGAAGATCGACGCGGCGAAATTTGAATCCGTGCCCTTCCGCAGCCGGAAGAAATCGAAGGGTGACACTGGATCCGGTGTGCAGACCGACGCCCGAAATGGAGACATCCTGACGGATCGTCGTCTGCCGCACAGGGCCGGAAGTTGATTTCACGGCCTGTTTTTCGGAAACTTCAGCAGTTGTAAGAATCTGATTTTCAGACATGTAGTGGTTTATCTAAAAAGAAACGTACCGCTAAAAAGGCTTTCAAAAGTAGCAATAAACCGAATGGGAATCAATCCGTTCAAGAATACCGGAAACTCCGGGAAAGATCACTTACCGTGACCGTTTTCCAACTCTCGCAAGCGTTTCTCCAGGGCAGGCAGGTTCCGGAATACGACGTAGGTACGCTTATAATCCCCGATGGCGAAAGCGGGGGAACCCTGCAGTATTTCCCCTTCGACAGTGACACTTGTTCCTATGCCGGACTGGGCGGCGACTTTGACACCGTCGGCGATAGTGATGTGACCTACGATGCCGACCTGTCCGCCGATCATGCAATTCCTGCCGATCTTGGTAGAACCTGCTATGCCGGTCTGAGCCGCAACCACGGTGTTCTCTCCAATCTCGACATTATGGGCGATCTGTATCAGGTTGTCCAGTTTCACCCCTTTGCGGATGATTGTCGATCCAAGCGTCGCACGGTCGATGGTCGTATTCGCTCCGACCTCCACGTGATCCTCGATGATCACATTGCCGATCTGCGCGACTTTCCTGTAATCGTTACCGTTCACCGGAGCGAACCCGAATCCGTCCGCACCAATGACCACTCCCGCATGCAATGTGACGCCTGCGCCAAGGACGCAGTCGGAATAGACTTTGACGCCGGAAAAAAGGGTGGAGCCGTCACCGATGACCACATTGTCACCGACGTAGGCGTGAGGATAGATCTTGACATCGTTGCCAAGCCTGACATTCTCGCCGAGGTAGGCGAAAGCACCGACGTAGCAGTCGTTACCCATGACCGCAGAGGTGGAAATGTAGGACGGCTGCTCGATGCCTTTCTTGTCGCGAAGGATGCTGTTGTATACATCCAGCAGTTTAGCGAACGACTGATAGGCGCTGTCGACCCGGACCAAGGTGGCGCCGGTCTTTTTTTCAGGTACGAAATCCTTGTCGACGATGACTACTGAAGCCTTTGTCGAATAGACATAAGGTGTGTATTTGGGATTAGCCAGAAAGGTCAGAGAGCCGGGCTCCCCCTCTTCGATCTTGCTCAACCGGTTGACCCTTACTGCAGGATCGCCATCCACGATTCCGGACAATAACTCACTGATCTGCTGTGCTGAAAACTCCATATCGCTCAAAAACAGACGTAATTTACAAAAAATCAGCGATTTATCCTACTGAACTGCGAAAAAAAGCGATTTCAGCCTTTTTAGGAGCCGAAATCCGGAAAACAGCAGTAGTGCTTCAGGACCGGTTCGCTGAGAGCTTTGATGTTAAGGGTATCCGTAGCCTCCGCGATGTCCCTGACCTCTCCGCTTTTGGACAGTATGAGTATTGAGTCTTTCTCGGTGGAATAAGCGTTGTTAACGATGGTTCCCTCCAGGAAATAATAGTCCATGGCAGATTCATCCAGTCCGAAACGGGAGGCGACGGACGATCGCAGGCGGTCCGATTCCTCCTGGGTGAACTTCTCCTTCTGCAGTCGAATCTTGAAGAGCCGGCGGTTCATCATCCTCCTGCAAAGATCGGACAGGATGGGATCAGCGTGCGAAGCCCAAATCTTGATGGACGTGGCGATATCACTGTCATCCAGCAGCGCAAACTCATCCAGCAACTCGGAACGCATCAGGAAATCCTGCCGGGTAAGATCCTCCAGCAGGAACACCTTCAGCGAGGGAGTGGCGAAAAGCGAAGGGTCTTTGCGGGCAACCTCCTTGGCGCGGCGCAGGATGCCGGTCAGCAGGCACTCTGCACTGACGACCGTCTTATGCAGGTAAACCTGCCAGTACATCAGCCTTCGGGCTACGATGAATTTCTCGGTGGAATAGATGCCCTTCTCCTCTATCACCAGACGGTCGTCTCGAAGCGCCAGCATCTTGATGATACGGTCGAAACTGATGACCCCCTCGGAGACGCCCGTGAAGAATGAATCCCGGTTGAGATAGTCGAGGCGGTCCATATCCAGCTGACTGGACACCAGCTGGTGCAGGAAACGCTTGTGATAACGGTCCCGGAAGATAGCCAGCGCCATACCCAACCGTCCGCCGAAGTCCCTGTCGAGCCGGTCCATGAACAACGCCGAAAGCTCTTCATGCCGTACACCGCTGACGATGCTGTTCTCCAGCGCATGGGAGAAAGGGCCATGTCCGATATCGTGAAGGAGAATAGCGATGGTGACTGCCTCCTCCTCTTCCTCGGAGATGTCGTTGCCCTTGGAACGCAGTACTTCGACGGCCTGCCCCATGAGGTGCATGGCCCCGAGCGCATGGTGGAAACGCGTATGGTGAGCCCCCGGGTAAACCAGGTGTGTCATACCGAGTTGCCGTATACGGCGCAGACGCTGGAAGAAAGGATGTTCAATCAGCCGGTAGACACTGTCGAAAGGGATCTGCATCAACCCGTAAATAGGGTCGTTGATGATCTTCAGGTGGTTCGAAGGGGTTTCCATGCAGCTTTGCAAATATCGCTTTTCCTGCCTTTTCCCTGACCGCCGGAAGGAGAATTAGACCGTTCACAATAAACGGAAGGTAGTCTCGTTAAGGAGAGCAGCAATCCCACGCAAAAGCCTATGTTTAGCCCTGCTATTCCTACCTTTACAGCCGACCGGCAGACCGCCGCTCCCTACATCCCTATGGACCGGATATCCATTCTTTGGGCCGACGACGAAGTCGACCTGTTACGCCCTCACCAGCTTTTCCTACAGGAGAAAGGCTACGAGGTGGTCACCGTGAGCAACGGCGAGGACGCTTTGGATCTCGCTGCCAAGCGGCATTTCGATATCGTCTTCCTGGACGAGAACATGCCCGGGCTGTCCGGACTGGAGACGCTTTCCAGGATGAAGAACATACGTCCCGAAACGCCTGTGGTCATGATCACCAAGAGTGAGGAAGAAAAGATCATGGAGGAGGCCATCGGCAGCAAGATCGCCGACTACCTCATCAAGCCCGTCAACCCCAACCAGATTCTCCTTTCGCTGAAGAAGATCCTGGACAACCGCAGGATCATCAGCCTGAAGACCGCCTCTGCCTACCAGCAGGAGTTCCGCAATATCGGCATGACCTTGAGCGACCGTTTGAGCTGGCAGGAGTGGACCGATGTATACCGTCGTCTGGTCTTCTGGGAGCTGGAATTGGAAAAGAGCGCCGACGAGAGCATGTACGAGATCCTCACTTCTCAGAAGAACGAAGCGAACAATCTTTTCGCGCGCTTTGTCGAGAACAACTACCTCAAATGGCTGAAGGCTCCCGAAAAGGAGGTTCCCGTAATGTCGCATACGCTCATGAAGCGGAAAGTCCTGCCGACAGTCGATGCGTCAAGCGAGCCCGTATTCCTGATCCTCATCGATAACCTGAGGTACGACCAATGGCGCATTCTCCAGCCGGTACTCAACCGGTATTTCCGTACGCTGGAGGACGACCTTTACTGCGCCATCCTTCCCACGGCGACCCAATATGCCCGTAATGCACTCTTCGCCGGACTGATGCCGGCCGAGATCGAAGCACGATTCCCTAAACTCTGGCTGAACGACGAGGACGAAGGCGGCAAGAACATGCACGAGGAGGAATTCCTGAACGACCTTCTGAAACGCAACAGGAAGGAATACAAATCCTCCTATACGAAGATCACCAACCTGAATGACGGGAAGAAGTTGGCGGACGACCTCCACCTGATGATGCAGAACAAGTTAAACGTGATCGTGTACAATTTCGTCGACATGCTTTCCCATGCCCGAACGGAGATGGAGATGATCCGTGAACTGGCGGACGACGAAGCGGCATACCGTTCACTCACGTTATCCTGGTTCGAACACTCTCCGCTCTTTGATGCGATCAAACGACTTGCCGACAAGAAAGTGAAGATGATCATCACCACCGACCACGGCACCATCCGGGTGAAGGAGCCGGTGAAGATCGTCGGCGACCGCACACTTAACACCAACCTGCGCTACAAGCAGGGACGGAACATGAACTACGACAGGAAGCAGGTGTTCGAGATCAAGAACCCTGCGGATGCCGGACTTCCGCGGCAGCATCTTTCGCAAGCCTTCGTCTTCGCCCGGAAAGACGACTTCTTCGCCTATCCGAACAATTACAACCATTACGTCTCCTATTACCGGAACACACTGCAGCACGGTGGCATTTCCCTGGAAGAGATGATCGTCCCCTTCGCAGTGCTTTCCGCCAAGTGATACCCGATTTGCCGGTTTTCCGGAAACGGCCGTCCCCCGGGGCGGCTGTTTCATTTTTGGTTTAAGATGAATTTTTAGGGCCAAAACAGGCTGTTTTCTCATTTTCATACTGCCTTCATCCCTTTCGGGATACTTTTGGCAAACAATTTGCAAAGGGAGACGTAACAATCACCCCGATCATCACTCGGCTAAAAAATCCGACCCCGTCATGAAAAAAATGAAACTTCCCCTAAAAGCCGCCCTGCTCGGGCTGCTCATCAGCACCTCCTGGAGCTGGAGTGCTGCCGCACAGGATGCGCCTGCACCTGCCAAGGAGGATAACCCCAACGCTCCTGAGATAACCTTCGAAACAGAGGTTCACGATTACGGCACGATCAAGCAGGGTGCTGACGGCAACTGCGAATTCAAATTCAAGAACACCGGCAAAGAGCCGCTGATCATCTCCAATGCCAAAGGAAGCTGCGGCTGCACAGTGCCCACCTACCCGAAGGAGCCCATCATGAAAGGCCAGACCGGCATCATCAAAGTCCACTACGACACCAAACGTGTCGGCGCCTTCACGAAAACGGTCACGCTCAACTCCAACGCAAAGACGGACACCAAGACACTTACCATAAAAGGCGTCGTGGAGGCCGTGGAAGACCAGCCGGCGGAACAGGCCACTCCATTCAAGAAGACCGGAGGCATGCCGCTGGAAAACAGCAAGTGAAATCAACAAATAAGCAAATATCTCATTCACACTAAAAACCGAAAGTAATCATGAAAAAAGTACTGTTAGCCGCTTCACTTTGCCTCTCCGTGGCATTCGTCAACGCGCAATCTTCCACCAATGCTCCTGTGCTTCAGCCTCAGGAGAACAAGAATGCTCCTGAAATCAAGTTCACGGTCGAAGAGTACAACTTCGGCACCATCAAGCAGGGCGACAAAGTCACTTACGACTTCAACTTCGAGAACTCCGGCAAAGAGCCGTTGATCATCTCCTCCGCTCAGGGATCCTGCGGATGCACCGTTCCCCAGTGGCCGAAAGAGCCGATCACCAAAGGCGGCAAAGGAACCATCCACGTCGAATTCAACTCTGCCGGTAAAATGGGCATGCAGGACAAGACGGTCACCATCAGCTCTAACGCCAAGTCCGGCCAGAAAGTCCTTCACCTGAAAGGAAACGTTGAAGCCGTTCCGGCAGACAACACCGCAGCTCCTGCTGAGAAGAAGTAATCCTCGCAGAAATTGCTTAAATTTGAAGCCCTTCCTCGTGAAGGGCTTCTTTTTTTACCACCCTACGGATCATGCCGCACGTTTCAAAAAAAGGGCAGGAAATGCCCCCATCCCCCATCCGCAAACTTGTTCCTTTTGCCGAAAAGGCCAAAAAAGAAGGGCGCAAGATCTATCATCTGAATATCGGTCAGCCGGACATCGAAACTCCCGAGACGATGCTGAAAGCGATACACGAGTTTCCGCTGAAGGTGGTGGAATACAGCCATTCGGCCGGCATCGAATCCTATCGCAGGAAGCTGACCACCTATTACAAGAGGTACGGCATATCACTGGATTATACCGAGATCATGGTGACCACCGGCGGTTCGGAGGCCATCGAGATCGCGATGATGAGCGCATTGAACGAAGGAGACGAGGTCATCATTCCCGAACCGTTTTACGCCAATTACAACGGCTTCTCCACCCAGGCGAATGTCAAAGTGGTGCCTATCCGCTCTACCATCGACACCGGCTTCGCGCTGCCGCCCGTTGAAGAGTTCGAAAAGCTGATTACGCCGCGTACACGTGCGATCATGATCTGCAATCCGAACAACCCGACGGGCTATCTGTACTCCCGCGAGGAACTCGAATCCCTGAAGGAAATCGTCCGCAAGCACGATCTCTGGCTGTTCTCCGACGAGGTGTACAGGGAATTCTGTTACGACGGAAAACAGTACTTCTCCGTCATGAACCTGGAAGGGATCGAACAGAACGTGGTCATGCTGGACTCCATCTCCAAACGCTACAGTGCGTGCGGAGCGCGTATCGGCGCTCTTATTTCCCGCAATAAGGACCTCATGGCTACCGCGCTGAAGTTCGCCCAGGCCAGGCTCAGTCCGCCGACGTTCGGTCAGGTGGCCGCAGAAGCGGCGATTGACACTCCCGACAGCTACTTTGAAAAGGTGAAGGCGGAATATGTTTCGCGCAGGGACTTTGTCGTGGAGGCACTCAACCGGATGGAAGGCGTCTACTGTCCGAAACCGAGCGGCGCATTCTATTGCATCGCCCGGCTCCCTATCGACAATGCTGACAAGTTCTGTCAGTGGCTGTTGGAGAAATTCTCGTTCGAGAACCGGACGGTCATGCTCGCTCCTGCCACCGGCTTCTACTCCAATCCCTCCTTAGGGACCGACGAGGTGCGTATCGCCTATGTTCTGAACAAGGAAGACTTGGGACACGCCATGCAGTGTCTCGACGAAGCGCTGAAGGTCTATCCGGGAAGAAGGATCGAAGCCGGCGTACTCAACACAGCCGGATAATACTCACTCGAAGTCAGGATAAAGCAGATAGTTGGCGCGAACAGTCTTATAGTCCCGGAGTTCCTTTTCCCAGCTCTTACGGATTTCATCTTCGCTCAGCCCCTTTTTGATTTGCTGCTGTAAATCGGCGGTCCCTGCCAGCTTGCTGAAGAAGGGAGTAAAAAACCGATCCTTGTCAGGATAGGCCGCATAAGCCTGCAAGAGCCACTTGAGTTCCAATCGTGTCGGATATCTCCCGCCGGAGGGGTCGTAGCTGTTGCGCAGGTCGGTACCGTGACAAAGGGTATCCGCATAGGGCGGGTTCACGGCGACTCCCGGAATATTACGCGGCTTGAACGAAAAATCCCCGGCGGCGAATTCCGGAAATCCGAAACACTCGAACGGATATTCGGTTCCACGACCGAGGCTGACCCTCGTGCCCTCAAAAAAGCAGAGGGAAGGGTACAGTAAAATGGCATTCATATTCCTCAGGTTGGGAGAAGGTCGGCTGTCGATGACCGCCGGCAAACGGTGGGAATAATTCAGCATGGTAATCACTTTCAACTTACAGGGCTTAGCGGATTTCAACCAGCCCTCCCCTGACAGCATACGGGCATACTCGCCTACCGTGCACCCGTGCACCACGGGAACAGGATTCATTCCTACGAACGAGCGATAGGCCGTATCCAGCACCGGCCCGTCGATATAATGACCGTTCGGATCGGGGCGGTCAAGCACGATGAATTCGATATCACGGTCGGCGGCGGCCTCCATGACATATTGCAAGGTGGATATGTAGGTATAAAACCTTACTCCTACGTCCTGGATATCAAACACGACCACATCCACCCCTTCGAGATCTTGCGGGTCAGGTTTCAGTTTCTTACCGTACAGCGAAACGACCTGTATGCCGGTTTGCGGATCTCTTCCGTCCTTGACGTGGTCGCCGGCACCGGCTTCCCCTCTGAAACCATGTTCAGGAGCGAACACCCGCTTCACGTCGACCTTGGCCGAAACCAATATGTCTACAAGATGTCTGTCGCCGGAAACGGAAGTCTGATTGGCGACGACGGCAACGACCTTGCCTTTGAGAAGCGGCAGGTATTGATCTGTGCGGTCCGCACCGGTCATGAGTTCGTATCCGAAGACGGTCTTAGCCTTTCCTGCGGAGTCACCGCTCACCGCTTCCGTTGTGCGAGCCGCCGGCCGACTGCAGGAAAATAGCAGGAGCAGTACGGGAAGAAGGGAGGAAAAGGATGGCCGGTAAGGGGTCATTCGACAGAGCTTATGATGTATCTTTATCGCAGTCAGGTAAAGCTACAAACTTTCCTTCGTGAGCACTGAACGCCTCATCGCCCGTCGCATCGTTTTTTCCACGGAAGGCCGTCGACGCCTCTCCCGCCCGGTGACACGCATCGCCACTTTCGGAATCATTCTAGGATGTGCAGTCATGGTGCTTGCGGTTTCGATCGTAGACGGTTTCAAGAAGGAGATACGCGACAAGCTGACGGGCTTCAACGGTCATATTCAGGTCAGCCGTTTCGACCGGAACTTCAGCTACGAGTCCACGCCTTTTTCCATGAATGCTTCCGAGGAACGGTTCCTGAAAGGACTCCCGGAAGTCCGGCATGTCCAGCATTTCGCCACCAAGGCCGGCATCCTGAAAAAAGGCTCCGCCCTGCTCGGTGTCGTGGCAAAAGGTGTCGATACGTCCTATGACTGGACGTTTTTCCGTAAGAACCTGCTCCAAGGACGTGTATTGAATGCCGCAGCAGTGAACCCTTTGAATGAAGCGGTCATCTCCGAATCAATGGCGGTAAAACTCAATGTGAGTGTCGGAGATTCGCTGGTGATGTATTTCATACAGGACCCTCCCAGGGCGCGCAAGATCCATATTGCCGGGATTTACGCGACGGGATTCGAGGAATTCGACAAGTTATACCTGTTGTGTGATATCGGGCTGATACGAAAACTCAACGGATGGGAGCAGGAAGAGACAGGCGGCATCGAAATACAGCTGCAGGAGACCGACGGATTAGAAGAGACCACGCAGAAAATCTATGCGGGCCTGGCTTCAGACCTGAATGCACGCTCAATTCGGGAGATGTATCCGCAGATATTCGACTGGCTGGAGCTGCAGGATGTGAATGCGGCCATCATCATCGCTTTGATGGTTATTGTATCCGGAATCAATATGATTTCCGCTTTGCTGGTCGTACTCCTGGAACGTATCGGAATGATCGGGACCATGAAAGCCATCGGCAGCTCGGACGGACAGCTGAGGCGCATATTCCTTTGGGTATCCTTCTATATCGTGGGGAGAGGAGTCCTTCTGGGCAATGCTATCGGTATAGGACTGGTGCTGCTGCAGCAGCAGTTGCATCTGGTCCCGTTGGAGCGCGCGTCCTATTATATCGACTACGTGCCTGTCCTGTTGGACCCGTTGAAACTGTTATTGCTGACGGGGGGCACCTTGGCAGCCTGCGTCAGCCTTCTGGTATTGCCCACCCTGATGATCCGAAAAGTGCAGCCGGTCAGCGCCCTCAGGTTCTCCTAAGGGTGCTTTTTTTTGCGTATCTTTGTTTATGATTCACCCTAAGCTTTTTATCGCTAAATGGTGATAAAATATTGATTATTAATACTATATAAAATGGCAAAGAACCCCGCCAAAAAGACCTGCGACAACATCCTGGAAGCTATCGGCAACACCCCACTGGTGAGGCTGAATAAAGTTGTGGAGGGTGTCCCTGCCACCGTTTACGCAAAGGTGGAGACCTTCAATCCGGGCAATTCGATCAAAGACCGTATGGCACTTAAAATGATCGAGGATGCTGAGAAAGCCGGTATTTTAAAGCCCGGTGGCACCATCATCGAAGGCACATCCGGGAATACGGGTATGGGACTTGCCATCGCGGGCATCGTGAAGGGCTACAAGTGCATCTTCACCACCACCGACAAGCAATCCAAGGAAAAGGTAGACGCCCTGAAGGCATTCGGCGCCGAGGTCATCGTCTGTCCGACCAATGTAGAACCGGAGGACCCTCGCTCGTATTATTCGGTAGCTGCCAGGCTTAACCGTGAAATTCCAAATTCGTTTTATCCGAACCAATACGATAACCTCTCGAACTCCCAGGCTCATTATGAGCAGACGGGTCCTGAAATCTGGGAGCAGACGGAAGGCAAAATCACCCATCTCGTCGTTGGCGCCGGAACGGGTGGCACCATTTGCGGCACTGCGCGCTTTCTGAAGGAAAAGAATCCTGCTGTGCAGATCTGGGGCATCGACACCTACGGATCGGTTTTGAAGAAGATCCGGGACACCGGTGAATTCGACAAAAACGAAATCTACCCGTATGTCACCGAAGGTATCGGTGAAGATTTCGTTCCCGGCAATTACCGCTTCGAACTCATCGACCACTTTGAAAAAGTAAGTGACAAGGACGGCGCTGTCATGACCCGCGAGATCGTGCGTAAAGAGGGTATCTGGGTGGGTAATTCCGCCGGATCCGCTGTCGCAGGGTTGCTTCAACTGAAGGACCGTCTTAAACCTACCGATGTAGTGGTCATCATTTTCCACGACCACGGATCACGCTATCTGGCCAAGATCTTCAACGACGACTGGATGAAGAAGATGGGGTACATGGATTAAGGCCTTCCGGCCCTCCGTACCTGCCATCTATATTCAGCCGGCGGATTATCCTTTAACGGTTGATCCACGTTCCCGTGCCACCCTCGACCCTACTCGATCAAACCGGCTATCCCGTCACCCTGACCGGAATTCCGAAGCGTATCATTTCGCTGGTGCCTTCCCAGACCGGCTTGCTGCATACACTGGGCCTGGAATCCGAGACAGTCGGAATCACCCGCTTCTGCATCGAACCTGATGCTTGGTATCGCACTAAAACCCGTGTCGGAGGAACCAAGCAGGTGAATCACGAAATCATCCGTGAGCTCGCTCCTGACTTGATTCTCGGAAACAAGGAAGAGAATTCGCAAGCGGATGTTGAAGCATTGCGCGAACTGTACCCGGTCTGGCTGAGCGATGTCATAACGGTCGGCGATGCGGTGAGCATGATACGACAGGTCGGCGGGATGACGGGGAAAGGAATCGAAGCTGAAATGCTTTCATCCGCCATAGAAGCCGCCTATTCGCGGCTGCAACTCTCCGGACGAAGCGGAACTCCGTTAAGGGTGGCTTATCTGATCTGGAATGAACCGCTGATGGCTGCGGGTGCTGGCACCTTCATTCATTCGATGATGCAAGGTTGCGGCTGGATCAATTGTTTCGGGAACAAGGACCGTTATCCGCTGATCACTGAGGAGGAGCTCCAAGAACAGGCACCGGATGTCATCCTTCTCTCGACAGAACCCTATCCTTTCAACAGGGATCATTGTCAGCGTCTGAGCGGATCCCTCGGAATCAGGACCGAACTGGTCGACGGGGAAGCGTTCTCCTGGTACGGACCGAGGATGCTGCAGTCGTTCGACCAATTAACGGAACTTGACACGGCCTTGAGAATGTCCTCCAAGGGATAAAAAACGTACCTTTTCGTACTTAATCCGATGAGGACTTTCCCCATTTTACTGATCCTGCTGTTCGGTTGCATCCGTACACCTGCCCAGAAAGTCGGACTGGTACTGTCGGGCGGTGGCGCAAGAGGGCTTGCCCATATCGGCGCCATCCGGGCGCTGGAGGAGGCGCACATTCCGATTGATTATATCACCGGAACCTCAGCCGGAGCCGTGGTCGGCTGCCTTTACGCCATGGGATATTCGGTACACCAGATGGACTCCATCGTACGTACACCGGAATTCGAATCTTGGGCTACCGGCAAGACAGGACCTGACTTCAATTATTTCTTCCTTAAGCCGGAGGATAACGCATCCTGGATCACCTGGAAATTCTCTCTCGACTCAAGTTTTCAAAGCTCCATCCCTACTAACCTGGTCAGCTCTATTCCCTATGATTACGCACTGATGCGAGGAACAGGACCGGTCATGGCAAAATCCGGTAATGATTTCGACTCGCTTTTCGTGCCGTTCCGCTGTTTAGCATCCGATATCGCCAGCAAGCAGACGGTCGTCTTCCGTAGCGGCGACCTGGCACGCGCCGTCCGTGCTTCCTCCGCCTATCCCTTTTATTTCCGGCCGATCACGCTCGACGGTAAAGTCCTCTACGACGGAGGACTTTACGACAACTTCCCGTCCGATGTCATGGAGCAGGAGTTCCATCCCGACTTCATCATCGGCATCAATGCATCCGGAGACGACCGGCCTGCAAACGAGACAGACCTCGTCTCCTTACTTCAGGCGATGATGACACGTCCGACCAATCTGTCGCTGGGAAAAGGGAAAGGAATATTGATCGACCTGAACACCGACGGATTCGGCCTGTTTGACTTTTCAGCGGTAGATAAAGTGATCAGCGAAGGGTATGACCGTACCATGTCCCGAATGGACAGTATTTCCGCTGTCATATTCCGGCGAAGCGACAACGAGTCGTTAGAAAGGAAGAGAGCCGCATTCCGATCGTCCTTACGGCCCGTTCTCATCGAAGACCTGGTAGTAGAAGGGATCAATTCAAAACAACGCGCCTATGTCAGGGCAGTCGTAAAGAGAGACAGTTCAGTCGTTCCATTGGAATCTCTTCGCAATTCCTACTTCAGGATCGTATCCGACAAAAACATCCGGCATATGGACCCCTGGCTGGTGTTCGATTCAGCGGACGGCACATTCGATCTGCATCTCAAAGTGACAAGGGAGCGGGACCTTATTACCCGTTTCGGAGGAAACATCTCATCGCGTCCCGTGAGCGAGGCTTATGGAGGACTCACCTATCTGGTTTGGGGAAGAAGAGCCTACAGTTTTTCGAGCGACTTCTATTTCGGGAGGCTCTACACTTCCGGAAGAGCGAAAGTGCGCATGGAGGCCCCTACCCGCCTGCCTTATTTCCTCGAGCTGGATGCGACCATGAACCAGTATGATTTCTTCAGGAGCATCAATGCCTTCTTTCCCGAACAAAGGCCTTCTTACATCCTTAAATCCGATTATCATTTCGGGGCTACGGCCGGCATCCCCAGCGGAAACAAATCCAAATTCTACGGCTCCGGAGGATATGTACGGTTGGCTGACAACTATTACCAGACACCATCATTCTCCCAAGCCGATACTGCGGACAAGACCACCCTCAAGGGAGTCACGGCGCAGCTATCTTACGAGTGGAACACGCTTAACAAAAAGCAGTTCGCGAACGAAGGCGCCTTCCTTCAGTGGCGTGCACGTATCTGCAACCTTGAGGAAAAAACGGTTCCCGGTTCGACTTCTGCAGATCGCACCGTGATTACGGACAAGCATGTCTGGGTGCAACTTTCGTTGAAGTATGACAAGTATTTCTTCAAGCGGCGATTACTCAAGCTCGGCTTCAACCTTCAGGCTGTCGCATCCAACATGCCTTTTTTCAACAACTTCACGGTGACGTCGGTAAATGCTCCGGCCTTCGAACCGATCGTGGAGATGAAAACTCTCTTCCTTCCCGCCTACCGCTCTCAGAATTTCGCAGGAGGGGGAATAAGGAATATTCTTTCACTGCGTTCCAACCTCGATTTCCGTCTGGAGGGATATGTTTTCCAACCTTACAAGGAACTTCTTGAAACCGCAAATAACGGCGTCGAAAACGGCATTGCCTTCAACAAACGGTATTTCATCGGATCCTCAAGCCTCGTTTTCCACAGCCCGATCGGTCCTGTTTCCATGCAAGTGAATTACTACGAACGGCAGAAAAATCCCGTGTCGGTTCTCTTCACTGCAGGCTTCTTGCTGTTCCATCCCGGCGCACTGGACTGACCCGATGCAACAGACTATTTACAGATGACCATGGAAAGACTCAGTACGATCAGGAAATTTGAAAACTTCCACATTCTTCTGTGGCTGGTGAAGGACCTCTGCTGGGTGACATTGTCCAGGGCAGCAGGCGTAGCCATGATACTTCCCACCCTCGCTCTGGCGCTTTTCATCACCTGGCGTAACCGTGAGGACCGTGCGGAGCTGATGCACAATCTCGCCATCTGCATGTGGATATGTGCCAATTCCGTCTGGATGATCGGCGAATTCTATCTGGAGGATTCCACGCGGGAGTTAGCCGTCGTTTTCTTCGTTGCCGGCCTGCTGTCCATGCTTTATTATTACTTCATGGAACTACTCAGGAACAACATCAACGGAAACCGTAAAAAATGAAAAACCCCGGATGACCGGGGTTTGAAATCGCTATCCGAGAAACTTCAGGCCTGAGCGGTAGGTCCGCCGAAATTCATGGGCAGTCCGATGGATTCGGTCTGCTTGATGGCTCCGTGAACGGACTCGTATTTCGAGATGTTATCGGCAAGGGCCGAAAGAAGCCTTTTGGCATGTTGCGGAGTTAGAAGGATCCGTGATTTCACTTTGGCCTTCGGAACGCCGGGCATGACCTTGACGAAATCCACCACGAATTCGGAATTGCTATGGGTGATGATCGCGAGGTTCGAATAGATACCGTCCGCAATCTCCTCCGTCAGTTCGATATTAAGTTGATTGCCGTTGTTCTGGTTGTCTTCCATGGATTGTATGTTGTTTGGCAAGATTCTAAAAAAGGAGATCCGGCATTCCACCGGATCTCCCAATCAATACATCTGAAGGCATCAGCGTGAAGCGAGCTCCTCTTCGTTCTTGGAGGCCATCAGCAGGTCGTATTCCTCTTGGGAACCTACGATGAGCTTTTCATACTCACGCAATCCGGTTCCGGCAGGAATCAGGTGACCGACGATGACGTTCTCCTTGAGACCGAGCAAGCCGTCCACTTTGCCGTTGACCGCCGCCTCGTTGAGCACCTTGGTGGTCTCCTGGAAGGATGCGGCTGAAATCCAGCTCTTCGTGTGAAGTGAAGCCTGGGTGATACCCTGAAGGACCGGAGAAGAAGTCGCCGGGATGGCATCTCGCGCCTCGATGGCACGGAGATCCTTGCGCTTGAGGATGGAGTTCTCCTCACGCAGCTTGCGCAGCGTGATGATCTGTCCTGCCTTCACTTCGGTGGAATCCCCCGAATCCAGTACGACCACTTTGTCGCGGACCGCTTCATTCTCTATCATGAAATCGATACGGTCGACATACTCCCGCTCCAGGAATACAGTGTCGCCCGGATCTTCGATGATGACCTTGCGCATCATCTGACGGACAATCACTTCGAAGTGCTTGTCGTTGATCTTCACGCCCTGCATACGATAGACTTCCTGCACTTCGTTGACCAGATATTCCTGGACCTGTGAGGGGCCCTTGATGGCAAGGATGTCGCTCGGACTGATCGATCCGTCGGACAGGGGATGTCCTGCACGGATGAAATCGTTATCCTGAACAAGGATGTGCTTTGCGAGCGAGACAAGATACTTCTTGACTTCACCGTCGCGGGAGGTGATGATGATCTCACGGTTACCGCGCTTGATGCCGCCGTAGGAAACCACGCCGTCGATCTCACTGACCACGGCAGGATTGCTGGGATTACGCGCTTCAAAGAGTTCCGTCACACGCGGCAGACCGCCGGTGATGTCGCCGGAGCGGCCGGTCGTGCGGGGGATCTTGACGAGGACCGTTCCCGGGGTGATCTTGTCACCGACGTTCACCATGATGTGGGCTCCGACCGGGATGTTGTACGACTTGACGACCTCTTTCTTTTCATTGAGAACACGGATGGCCGGGTTCTTCGACTTGTCGCGGGTCTCGATAATCACTTTCTCGCGGTAGCCGGTCTGTTCATCAGACTCCTCACGGAAAGTGACACCTTCCTCGATGTGCTCGAACTCGATCTTACCGCCGAACTCGGAAAGAATCACGGCATTGTAAGGATCCCAGTCGCAGATCAGGTCGTTTTTCTCCACTTTCGCCTTGTCCTTGAAGTACAGACGGGAACCGTAGGGTACGTTCGCGGTAGCCAGGATCGTACCGGTGTTCGGGTCGACGATGCGGGCTTCACCGGAACGGCCGATGACGACTTCGTGAGACTTGTTGCCCTCTTTGAAGGTGACAGTCTTGATGTCCTCCAGCTCCAGACGTCCGGGATATTTGGCTTTGATTTCCGCATCGGAAGCACCCTTCTGGGCGACACCACCGACGTGGAAGGTACGAAGGGTCAGCTGTGTACCCGGTTCACCGATCGACTGTGCAGCGATGACTCCGACCGCCTCGCCCTTCTGGACCATGCGTCCGGTAGCAAGGTTACGTCCGTAGCACTTGGCACAGACACCCCGCTGGGATTCGCAGGTGAGAACTGAGCGGATCTCCACCGTCTCGATGGGAGACTCTTCGATGGCTGTAGCGACAGCATCACCGATCTCTTCACCGGAATGTGCGATGAGCTTGCCCGTGATCGGATGGAATACATCGTGGACCGACACACGACCGATGATGCGGTCGTAGAGGGACTCGACAACTTCCTCGTTGTTCTTCAGCGCCGACATCGCCAGACCGCGGAGGGTACCGCAATCGTCGTCGGTGATGATCACATCCTGTGCCACATCCACAAGACGACGGGTCAGGTAACCTGCGTCAGCCGTCTTCAAGGCCGTATCGGCAAGACCTTTACGGGCACCGTGGGTGGAGATGAAGTATTCGAGAATCGAGAGACCTTCCTTGAAGTTGGAAAGGATCGGGTTCTCGATGATCTCTCCGCCGGTGGCTCCGCTCTTCTGCGGTTTGGCCATCAGTCCGCGCATTCCGCCGAGCTGACGGATCTGCTCCTTGGAACCTCGGGCACCGGAGTCAAGCATCATGTAAATGGAATTGAAGCCCTGCTTGTCGGAGGCAAGCTGCTTCATGAGGGTCTCGGAGATACGCGAACTGGTACGCGTCCAGATATCAATGATCTGGTTGTACCGTTCGTTGTAGGTGATGAAACCCATGTTATAGTTGTTCAACACTTCATCCACCTCGGCATTCGCCTTCGAAATGAGGTCGATCTTGACATCGGGGATCTTGACGTCTTCGAGGTTGAAGGACAGGCCGCCGCGGAAAGCCATCTGGAAGCCGAGCTCCTTGATGTCATCCAGGAACTTAGCGGTCTTCGCGGTGCCACAGATGTCCAGGACGTCTCCGATGATGTCACGGAGCGCCTTCTTGGTAAGCAGCTGGTTGATGAATCCTACCTCGGCAGGGACGACCTTGTTGAAGAGGACGCGTCCGACGGTAGTGGCGAGTTTGCCGAACACCATCTTTCCGTCCTGCATGTGATTCACCTTGACGGTGATCGGGGCATGCAGATCGACACGGCCTTCGTTGTAGGCGATGATGACTTCCTCCGAAGAGTAGAAATTCATACCCTCGCCCTTGACCTTCAATTTCCCGTCGCTCTTACGCTCCTTGGTGATATAGTACAGACCCAAGACCATGTCCTGGGAAGGCACCGTCACCGGAGCACCGTTGGCGGGGTTGAGGATGTTGTGGGATGCCAGCATGAGCATCTGCGCCTCGAGGATGGCGGCGTTGCCGAGCGGTACGTGAACGGCCATCTGGTCGCCATCGAAGTCGGCGTTGAAGGCGGTACATACCAACGGGTGCAACTGGATAGCCTTGCCTTCGATCAGCTTGGGCTGGAAGGCCTGGATACCGAGACGGTGCAGCGTGGGAGCGCGGTTGAGCAGTACAGGGTGTCCTTTGAGGACATTTTCAAGGATGTCCCATACCAGCGGATCCTTGCGGTCGACAATCTTCTTGGCCGATTTCACGGTCTTGACGACACCGCGCTCGATCATCTTGCGGATGATGAACGGCTTGAAAAGCTCTGCGGCCATATCCTTCGGAAGGCCGCACTCGTGCAGCTTGAGTTCAGGACCCACCACGATGACCGAACGTGCGGAATAGTCGACACGCTTACCGAGCAGATTCTGACGAAAGCGTCCCTGCTTGCCCTTGAGTGAATCGGAGAGCGACTTGAGGGCGCGGTTGGATTCGGTCTTGACAGCATTGACCTTGCGGCTGTTGTCAAACAGGGAATCCACGGCTTCCTGAAGCATCCGCTTCTCGTTGCGCAGGATGACGTCCGGAGCCTTGATTTCGATCAGGCGCTTGAGGCGGTTGTTTCGGATGATCACACGACGGTAAAGGTCGTTCAGATCGGAAGTGGCGAATCGGCCACCGTCCAGCGGAACGAGCGGGCGCAGTTCCGGCGGAATCACCGGTACTACCTTCACAATCATCCACTCGGGACGGTTCTCGATGTGCTGATTGGCAGAACGGAAAGCCTCGACGACATTGAGACGCTTGAGCGCCTCGTTCTTACGCTGCTGGGAGGTCTCGTTGCTGGCCTGGTGACGGAGCGAATAGGACAATCCGTCAAGGTCGAGGCGGGACAGCAGGTCGTGAAGCGCTTCAGCGCCCATCTTCGCGATGAACTTGTTGGGATCCGAATCGTCCAGATGCTGGTTCTCCTTAGGAAGCGCATCCATGATCTGCAGGTACTCTTCTTCGGTAAGGAAGTCGAGGTAACTGACGCCGTCAGCGGCCTTGATACCGGGCTGGATGACGACATATCTTTCGTAATAGATGATCATGTCGAGCTTCTTGGTAGGAAGTCCGAGCAGGTAGCCGATCTTGTTGGGAAGTGAACGGAAGTACCAGATATGGGCGACAGGAACGGTGAGGGTGATATGTCCCATCCGCTCGCGCCGCACCTTCTTCTCGGTGACTTCCACACCGCAACGGTCACAAACGATGCCCTTATAACGGATGCGCTTGTATTTGCCGCAATGACATTCCCAGTCCTTGACAGGACCGAAAATGCGCTCGCAGAAAAGACCGTCACGCTCCGGCTTATAGGTCCGGTAGTTGATGGTCTCCGGCTTGAGTACTTCACCGCTCGACTGCTCCAGGATGTTCTCGGGAGAGGACAAGCTGATGATGATCTTGGTGAAGTTCGATTTGATTTTTATTTCTTTTCTGTTTGCCATGTGTTGGTTCTGATGGGTTGGAGAATCTCAGGAATCGGTCTGTAATCAGTCCAGAGTGACCTTCAGGCAAAGGCCGCGAAGTTCATGGAGCAATACGTTGAAGGATTCCGGAATTCCGGGGGTAGGCAGGTTTTCACCTTTCACGATGGATTCATAGGTCTTAGCACGGCCGATGACGTCGTCGGATTTCACGGTGAGGATCTCCTGGAGGATATTGGATGCTCCGAAAGCCTCAAGCGCCCATACTTCCATCTCCCCGAAACGCTGTCCGCCGAACTGCGCCTTACCGCCGAGCGGCTGCTGGGTGATGAGGGAGTACGGACCGATGGAGCGTGCGTGCATCTTGTCGTCCACCATGTGACCGAGCTTCATCATGTAGATGATGCCGACGGTGGCAGGCTGGTCGAAACGCTCTCCGGTGTTTCCGTCCTGCAGGTAGGTACTGCCGAATTTGGGCAGACCAGCCTTGGAGACATATTCGTCGATCTGTTCGAGGGAAGCACCGTCGAAGATCGGCGTGGAGAACTTCATGCCCAGCTTCTCCCCTGCCCATGCGAGAATCGTCTCGTAGATCTGGCCGAGGTTCATACGCGAGGGTACGCCGAGCGGATTGAGGACGATGTCGACCGGGGTTCCGTCATGGAGGAACGGCATGTCTTCGTCGCGGACGATACGAGCCACGATACCCTTGTTACCGTGACGACCGGCCATCTTATCACCCACTTTCAGCTTGCGCTTCTTGGCGATATACACCTTGGCCATCTGGACGATACCTGCAGGCAGCTCGTCACCGACTGTCAACGCGAATTTCTTACGCTTGTGCAGTCCGGTTATCTCGTTGTGCTTGATACGGAAATTATGAAGCAGTTGCTTGATCAGGTCGTTGCGGTCCTTCTCGGTGGTCCACTTGTCGGGATCGACTGTCTCGTAGTTGATTTCAGCGAGCATCTTCTGCGTGAACTTCGCCCCTTTCGGAACGACCACTTCCTTGAAGATGTCGGTGACCCCCTGCGAGGTCTTTCCGCTCACCAGGGTGAACAGTTTCTCGATCAGCTTCTCCTGCAGGTCGGCGATCTGGACATTGTATTCCTTGTCCAGCTTCTCCACCTGTACCTTCTCGTCGCTCTTGGCTGCCTTGTCCTTTGCGATGACGCGGGAGAACAGGCGCTTGTCGATGACGACACCCTTCACGGACGGCGGCACCTTGAGCGATGCATCTTTTACGTCGCCGGCCTTGTCGCCGAAGATGGCACGCAGCAGCTTCTCTTCCGGAGAGGGATCGGTCTCCCCTTTCGGGGTTATCTTGCCGATGAGGATATCACCTTCGCCGACTTCCGCGCCGATACGGATGATACCGTTCTCGTCGAGGTCGCGTGTAGCTTCTTCGCTCACGTTAGGGATATCCGCGGTAAGCTCTTCCATTCCGCGCTTGGTGTCGCGGACCTCGAGGCTGTATTCGTCGATGTGCAGGGAAGTGAAGATATCCTCACGAAGCACGCGCTCGGAGATCACGATGGCGTCCTCGAAGTTGTATCCTTTCCAGGGCATGAACGCCACCTTGAGGTTGCGTCCGAGCGCCAGTTCACCGTTCTGCGTCGCATAACCTTCGCACAGCACCTGACCTTTGCGCACCTTCTGACCTTTGATGACGATCGGCTTCAGGTTCATGCAAGTGCTCTGGTTCGTCTTCTGGAACTTGGTGAGCTTATAGGTCTTCACATCGTCCTCGAAGGAGATCTGCTTCTCCTGCTCCTTGCGGCTGTAGCGGATGACGATCTCGTTTGCGTCGACATATTCGACGACACCGTCGCCCTCTGCATTGATCAGTACGCGTGAGTCACGCGCGATCAGCCCTTCGAGTCCGGTTCCGACGATGGGAGCCTGCGGACGCAGGAGCGGAACAGCCTGCCGTTGCATGTTCGATCCCATGAGCGCGCGGTTCGCGTCGTCGTGCTCGAGGAACGGGATGAGGGATGCGGCGATTGAGGAAATCTGGTTGGGCGCGATGTCCATGAGGTCGATCTTCTCGCCTTCCAGCACAGGAAAGTCACCCTGATAACGGGCCTTGATCTTGGTCTCTTCGAAATCACCTTTCTCGCTCACCGCCGTATTGGCGTTGGCGATGACCTTGTTGTCTTCCTCTTCGGCGGTCAGGTATACGACCGGCTTGTGGACGTCCACCTTGCCTTTGGTGACGGTACGGTAGGGCGTCTCGATGAAGCCGAGGTTGTTGATCTTGGCATGCACGCACAGCGAGGAGATAAGACCGATGTTCGGTCCTTCCGGCGTCTCGATGGTGCAGAGACGCCCGTAGTGCGTGTAGTGTACGTCGCGCACCTCGAAACCTGCACGTTCACGGGAGAGACCGCCGGGTCCGAGGGCCGAGAGACGACGCTTGTGCGTGATCTCCGCCAGCGGATTGGTCTGGTCCATGAACTGGGACAGCTGGTTGGTTCCGAAGAAGGAGTTGATGACGGAAGACAGGGTCTTCGCGTTGATGAGGTCGGAAGGCGTGAACACCTCGTTGTCGCGCACGTTCATCCGCTCACGGATGGTACGTGCCATACGTGCCAGACCGACACCGAACTGCGAATAAAGCTGTTCGCCGACGGTACGGACACGACGGTTGGAAAGGTGGTCGATATCGTCCACTTCCGCCTTGGAGTTGATAAGCTGTATGAGGTGACGGATGATGGAGATGATGTCGATCTTGGTGAGGACTTTGGTGTCCTCGGCGATCTCCAGTCCGAGTTTCCTGTTGATACGGTAACGACCGACGTCTCCGAGGTCGTAGCGCTTGTCCGAGAAGAACAGTTTATCGATGATGCCGCGTGCGGTCTCCTCGTCCGGGGGTTCCGCGTTGCGAAGCTGGCGGTAGATGTGCTCTACCGCTTCCTTCTCCGAGTTGGAGGTGTCCTTCTGGAGGGTGTTATAGATGATGGAGTAATCGCCTGCGCTCACGTCTTCCTTGTGGAGGATGACGGCCTTCACGCCTGATTCGATGATCAGGTCGAGATGGTGCTCCTCGATGACGGTCTCGCGCTCGATAATCACTTCGTTACGTTCGATGGAAACGACTTCACCGGTATCTTCGTCGACAAAGTCCTCCACCCAGGTCTTGAGTACGCGGGCGGCGAGCTTACGTCCGAGAATCGACTTGATGCCCGACTTCGTCACCTTGAACTCGTCGGCCAGCCCGAAGATCTCGAGGATGTCCTTGTCGTTCTGGTAGCCGATGGCGCGCAGGAGGGTCGTAACCGGGAATTTCTTCTTACGGTCGATGTACGCGTACATGACATTGTTGATGTCTGTCGCGAATTCGATCCATGAGCCTTTGAAGGGGATCACGCGGGCGGAATACAGCTTGGTACCGTTGGCGTGGCGGCTCTGTCCGAAGAACACACCCGGAGAACGGTGCAACTGAGACACGATGACGCGCTCCGCTCCGTTGATCACGAAGGTGCCCTTGGGGGTCATGTACGGGATCTGTCCGAGGTAGACATCCTGTACGATGGTTTCGAAATCCTCGTGTTCGGGGTCGGTGCAGTAGAGCTTGAGCTTCGCCTTGAGCGGAACGCTGTAGGTGAGGCCGCGCTCGATGCACTCGTCGATCGTGTAGCGGGGAGGATCGATGAAGTAATCGAGGAACTCGAGAACGAAATTATTGCGGGAATCCGAAATGGGGAAATTCTCGCTGAATACTTTGAAGAGGCCTTCAGCCTGGCGGTTGTCGGCGGTGGTTTCAAGCTGGAAAAAATCCTGGAAGGATTTCAATTGGATCTCCAGGAAGTCCGGGTAATCGAGAGGATTCTTTACACCGGAGAAGTTGATCCGTTTGGTGGAGGTAATCAGGGCGTTGGACACGGGTAGGAAGGGTTTTCGGGTCAGAAATTGGTTTTTTTCAACCGACGGTCGCAAGCGCTTACGACCGCCCTGTTAAAAATGGTTATAGACCAATCCCCGCAGACGCGGGGAAAGGTCTATAGAACAAGCCGACAGGCGCCGATTCCTTACTTAACCTCAATCTCAGCTCCTGCCTCTTCGAGTTGTGCCTTGATGGCGTTCGCTTCATCCTTGGAAACACCTTCCTTGACCGGCTTCGGAGCACCGTCAACCAGGTCTTTCGCCTCTTTCAGGCCAAGACCGGTGATGTCCTTGACCAGCTTGACGATGTTCAGTTTCGCACCGCCGGGGTTCTTCAGGATGACATCGAAGCTGGTCTTCTCAGCTGCGCCGCCGCCTTCTGCTCCACCGCCGCCTACTGCTGCAACCGCTACTGCTGCTGCTGCCGGCTCGATGCCGTACTCGTCCTTCAGGATCTTCGCGAGTTCATTCACTTCTTTCACAGAAAGGTTTACCAACTGTTCTGCAAATGCTTTCAGGTCTGCCATTGTTATCGGGTTTTTTGAGTTAGAGTTTTCTTGTTTTTGATTCGGTACTGATTGATTATGTTGGTATTGGAAGCATTCTTAAGGAGAAGGCGCTCAAGCGGCGCGCTCGGACAACGTCTTGACGATGCCGGCGAGCTTGCCACCGCTGCTTTGGAGAGCGGAGATGACGTTCCGTCCGGGCGACTGCAACAGCGAGATGATTTCGCCGATGAGTTCGTTCTTAGACTTGATGGCCGCCAGCGTATCGAGCTGGTTGTCGCCCAGGAACACCGCGGTGTCGATGTAAGCGCCCTTCACAAGGGGCTTATCCTGGCCGCCTTTGCGGAATTCCTTGATGAGTTTGGCCGGCACGTTGCCCGTATCGGAGAAGAGGAGGGCGCTGGTGCCTTTGAGCGCACCGAAAATCTCGGTGTAGGAGCCATTCTCCCGGCGCTCCATGGCTTTACGGATGAGGGTGTTCTTGGCCACCAGCATCTTTATGCCCTTGGAGAAACAGGCGCGGCGCAGGTCATTCGTCTTCTCGACCGTCAGCGAAGACGTGTCGGTGACATATACATTCGGATATTTATCAAGCAACTCGGCGATTTGGCCGATGATGACTTCTTTCTGTTCGCGGTTCATGATGATGTTCGGATTGGATTACCGTTCTACTTCTTGGATCAGGACAGGGTCTTGGTATCGATCTGTACCGACGGACTCATGGTGGACGACATGTACACCGACTTCATATAGGTGCCTTTGGCGGCAGAAGGCTTCAGCTTGATGATCGCATTGATCAGTTCGCTGGCGTTCTCTTCGATCTTCTTGGCGTCGAACGAGGCTTTGCCCACGGAAGCATGGATGGAGCCTTGTTTGTCCACTTTGAAGTCGATCTTACCCGCCTTCACCTCGTTAACGGCCTTGCCGATCTCGTTGGTGACAGTGCCGGTCTTGGGGTTCGGCATGAGGTTGCGGGGGCCGAGCACCTTGCCGAGCTTACCGACCTTGCCCATGACGCTGGGCATGGTGATGACGACATCGATGTCCGTCCATCCGCCTTCGATCTTCTGGATGAATTCGTCGAGACCCACGTAATCGGCGCCGGCTTCTTTGGCCTCTGCTTCCTTGTCGGGAGTGCAAAGGACGAGCACCTTCTTGGTCTTTCCGGTGCCGTGGGGAAGCGTCACGACGCCGCGGACCATCTGGTTGGCCTTGCGGGGATCGACACCGAGACGGATGCTCAGGTCGACAGAAGAATCGAACTTGGTGTTGCTGATTTCCTTCACCATCTTGGCGGCTTCAGCCACCGAGTAGGCTTTGGTCTGGTCGATTTTAGAGAGGGCCAGCTTCCTCTTTTTACTGATGCGTGCCATTGAAGAACGTTTTTGAAGTGCGAACGGGCTCGATATGATCTCCCCCTCCTTCGGTTAGTGACTGTATACTGTCGGCGCAGGGCCGTTCAGCTCGATTCAGAAGGGACGCTGTCCCTCGACCGTGATACCCATGCTGCGGGCCGTACCGGCCACCATGCTCATGGCGGACTCAATCGTGAAGCAGTTGAGGTCCGGCATCTTGATCTCGGCGATCTTACGGACGTCGTCCCACGTGACCTTACCGACCTTGCTGCGGTTCGGTTCCTTGGAACCGCCCTTCAACTTGGCCGCATCCATCAGCTGCACGGCTGCCGGAGGTGTCTTGATGATGAATTCGAACGACTTGTCGGTGTACACCGTGATGATGACCGGGAGGACTTTCCCGGCCTGGTCCTGCGTGCGGGCGTTGAACTGCTTGCAGAACTCCATGATGTTGACACCTTTCGCACCGAGTGCGGGTCCGATCGGAGGTGCGGGATTGGCCGCACCGCCTTTGACCTGGAGTTTGATGTATGTGCTTATCTCTTTTGCCATGACGTTGGTTCATTGTGCCTTTGCGCAACGGCCGTCAGCCTGGAAGCGACTGGCGGAACGTGCCTAAGGGCATGTTATTCTTTTTCCACTTGCATATAGTTCAGCTCAAGCGGGGTCTTACGTCCGAAGATCTTGACCATCACTTTGAGCTTCTTCTTCTCTTCATTGATCTCCTCGATTACACCCGAGAAGGTGTTGAACGGCCCGTCGATCACTTTGACGGATTCGCCGACCACATAGGGAACGGCCATGACGGCATCGTTCTCGGAGAGTTCGTCCATCTTACCGAGGATACGGTTCACTTCCGACTGACGCAGCGGAACGGGTGCCTCACCTTTAGGTCCGAGAAAGGAGATCACGCCGGTGATGTTCTCGATGATATGCGGAATCTCACCGACGAGTGCGGCTTCGATCAGCACATACCCCGGAAGGATGCTGCGTTCCTTGGTGACCTTCTTGCCGTTGCGGATCTGTACGAACTTCTCGGTGGGTATGAGTACCTGGGCGACATAGTCGTTCAGCTTGAGGCGGGTGACTTCCGACTCGATGTACTGCTTCACCTTCTTCTCCTTGCCGGCGATCGCGCGTACGACGTACCATTTCCGTCCGATATCCTTGGACGGCTGGGTGGTCGATTTTGTGGTGGTAGTTTCGGTCATGATCCTGGGTATGGTCAGGCGATCATCTTGTAGAACAAGTTCATGATACCGGTGAATCCCATATCCATGGCGAAGATGACCAGACCTATGAGTGCCGTGGACACCATGACCACGATGACACTGCTCTGGAGCTCTTCCCATGTGGGCCAGCTGACCTTTTCGATCAACTCCCGGTAGCTTTCTTTGATATAATCGGCGATTTTGCTCATTACTTCGTTTGAATGTACCGTATCCGGTTCAGGGTGTGAGCACGGGTGGAGAGACTCGAACTCCCAGCCAACGGTTTTGGAGACCGCTACTCTACCATTGAGCTACACCCGTGTATGGCACAAAGGACAGCGAACAGTGAGGCACCGTCCGCTGTCCGTATGCGACCTCTTACTGAATCAATTACTTGATGATCTCAGTCACCTGACCTGCACCAACGGTACGGCCACCTTCGCGGATAGCGAAACGGAGACCTTTGTCCATAGCTACAGGCTGGATGAGGGTGACAGTGATGGTCACGTTGTCACCAGGCATTACCATCTCACGACCTTCCGGCAGTACGATCTCGCCGGTAACGTCGGTCGTGCGCAGGTAGAACTGAGGACGGTACCTGTTCTGGAACGGGGTGTGACGACCACCTTCTTCCTTCTTCAGGACGTAGATCTCGGCCTTGAAGACGGTGTGGGGGGTGATGGAGCCCGGCTTGGCGATAACCATGCCGCGGCGGATGTCGTTCTTTTCGATACCACGGAGGAGCAGACCGACGTTGTCGCCGGCTTCGCCGCGGTCAAGGATCTTGCGGAACATCTCGACACCGGTTACGGTCGACTTCATGCTCTGCTCCTGCATGCCGATGATCTCAACGTCCTCGCCGGAGTTGATGACACCGCGCTCGATACGGCCGGTAGCAACGGTACCGCGACCGGTGATGGAGAACACGTCTTCAACAGGCATGAGGAAAGGCTTGTCAACGTCACGCGGAGGAACCGGGATGTAGGTATCGACGGCTTCCATGAGTTTCATGATGCTGTCAACCCACTTGGCGTCGTTATTCAGACCGCCTAGAGCGGAACCGCGGATGATCGGGGTGTTGGCGCCGTCGAACTCGTAGAAAGAGAGGAGGTCGCGGACTTCCATCTCGACGAGATCCAACAGTTCGGGATCGTCAACCATGTCCACCTTGTTCAGGAACACGACGATCTTCGGAACGCCTACCTGACGGGCAAGCAGGATGTGCTCGCGGGTCTGGGGCATCGGACCGTCCGTAGCGGCAACAACGAGGATGGCACCGTCCATCTGAGCGGCACCCGTTACCATGTTCTTCACATAGTCGGCGTGACCGGGACAGTCAACGTGTGCATAGTGACGGTTAGCCGTCTGGTATTCAACGTGAGCGGTGTTGATGGTGATACCACGCTCTTTCTCTTCCGGTGCGTTGTCGATGGAATCGAAGGAACGCTTCTCAGAGAGGCCTTTTTCCGCCAATACGGTGGTGATTGCAGCCGTGAGGGTGGTCTTACCGTGGTCAACGTGACCGATGGTACCGATGTTCACGTGGGGTTTAGTCCGTTCAAATTTCTCTTTTGCCATTTTTCAGTAGAGGTTATAGGTTATCGGGTAATTTATGTTTGGTATTCAAGGACATCACACGGAATGCGGGTGGAAGCTTCCGCATTCTGTGTGACTGTGAGCCAATGACCAGGATCGAACTGGTGACCTCATCCTTACCATGGATGTGCTCTACCAACTGAGCTACATTGGCTGAATGTTTTTACCGGCACACTTCCGCAAAGCCTTGCCGGTAAAGGCTTTGGGGGTCATCGGACCGCTGGAGCGGAAGACGGGGCTCGAACCCGCCACCCTCAGCTTGGAAGGCTGATGCTCTACCAAATGAGCTACTTCCGCTTGTTCGGTAAGGACCCTCTGTCAAGGGGGCGTGAAGGTCGGAAATTTCCCGCTGATTCACAACACCTTGTATCGGGACCTGGACGAAGATTTTGGTGGGGAGAGGAGGATTCGAACCTCCGAAGTCGTAAGACAACAGATTTACAGTCTGCCCCATTTGGCCACTCTGGAATCTCCCCCGGCCGATGCCGTCAATGTATATTTATCGCGAGCCGATGGAGGGACTCGAACCCCCGACCTACTGATTACAAATCAGTAGCTCTAACCACCTGAGCTACATCGGCGAAATTGCGCGAAAATCAAAGAACGCACTACCCCTCCGAAAAGGGACTGCAAATGTAGAAAAACTAACTCCGAATTCAAATTTTGATGATTTTTTTTTGAAAAAAGCTTCACCGGGAAAAGAAAAGGGGCAGACATACGTCCGCCCCTTTTTGGTCGAATTTCGAAGAAATTGCCCTCAGGCGATGACTTTCGCCAGCGGATAACGCTTCTTCCACATTTTAAAGGCTGCCATGCTGTGCACCACCATCGTGGTCTTGTGATCGAGCTGAACCTTTATGCGGGGCCCTGAAGCTGCCACAGGAGCCGGCTTCACAGGCTTTTTCTTGATGTTTTTTGATCTGATCATAGTTAAAGTGCGGCATTCACCGCGGTTTAGAATATAACAAACAAGTGTCTCTCTAGTTACAAGAGTACATCAGAAACCGTACCACTTCCCATGATGTACATCATTTTCTCAACAAAGAGAACCTGATTAATTCAACTTCAAATTAACGATTTATTCTGACACTTATTGGTTAAAATAAATTAATTCTTGGAAAAATCCCACAAACGACTGGAAATCAATGCAAAAGTACAAGACGTGCAAATTGCGGGGTGCGGGCTACGGGGCGCGAAGCGCTGGTAGCAAGGAGCCAAAAACCGATAAAAATCGAAAAAACCACTTTTTAGACTATCGGGCTCCTATCCGGACCGCCAGCTCCGCCAGGCGGTTTGAATATCCGATCTCATTATCGTACCAACCCACCACTTTTACCATGGCTCCGAGTACCGTGGTGAGCTGGGCATCGAAGATGCAGGAATGAGGATTTCCCACGATATCGGCACTGACAATCGGATCCTCCGTGTATTCCAGAATCCCTTTCATGGCGCCCTCCGCATAAGTTCGGAAAGCCTTGTTGACGGTTTCCACATCCGGATGCTTTTTCAGGATACACGTGATATCCGTGAGCGATCCGTTCGGAACCGGCACCCTCACCCCTGCTCCACCCAGCTTACCCTGTAGATGAGGAAGCACGTCTCCTAACGCCTTTGCGGCACCGGTCGTTGTCGGAATGATGGAAAGCGCGGCAGCACGGGCACGGCGAAGGTCTTTGTGCGGAGCATCGTGGATGTTCTGGTCGCCGGTGTAGGCATGGACCGTTGTCACGAAGGCTGAATCGATCCCCCACAACTCATCCAGGATCTTCAACATGGGTGCAGCATTGTTGGTCGTGCACGAAGCGTTGGACACCACGTCATCCGATTCGAGCAGGATCCCCTCGTTGACCCCCAGCACCACGGTCTTCACAGGTTCACCACTCTTTGCCGGAGCTGAAAGAATCACCTTCCTTGCGCCTGCCGAGAGATGCTTCACGGCACCTGCCTTGTCCGTGAACTTACCGGTACACTCCAGCACCACATCCACTCCCAACTCCCTCCACGGTAACTGCGAGGGGTCTTTGAAAGACATGCATGGAATCCGGATACCGTTCAACTCCAGATGGGATTCCGTCGAACTTACGTTTCCGCTGAAGGCACGATGCACCGAATCGTATTTGAACAGATGGGCCAGGGTGGGGTTATCCGTAAGGTCGTTGATGCCTGCGATTTCGACACCCGGCGTCCGGAGCAATACCCTGGTCGTCATCCTTCCGATGCGACCGAACCCGTTGATGGCTATTCGTACTGGCATATTATTTCTAAATCAGTCCCGTTGAAAATGTTTTTCCGCATGGTAGCTGGAACGTACGAGGGGACCGCTCTCCACGAAGCGGAAACCCATGTCCTCCCCTTTGACCTTATAGAAGGCAAACCGGTCGGGATGTATGAACTCCGCCACCGGAAGGTGCTCCCTGGTAGGCTGCAGATACTGTCCGAGCGTGAGAATGGACACCCCCGCGTCACGCAGGTCCTGCATCGACTCCAGGACTTCGTCCTGCGTCTCACCGAGTCCGAGCATTATCCCGGACTTGGCGTTGACACCGGCATCTGCGATACGCTTGAGTACTTCGAGGCTGCGGTCATATTTCGCCTGTACGCGTACCTGTTTGGTAAGCCTTCGGACGGTTTCAAGGTTGTGTGAGATCACTTCAGGTCGTTCGTCAATGACACGCTGCAGATTCGACCAGTCCCCTTGGAAATCCGGGATCAACGTCTCCATCGTAGTGCCCGGAGACAGTTCACGGATCTTGCGGATGGTATCGACCCATACGGCGGAACCACCGTCCTCCAGGTCGTCGCGGTCGACGGAGGTGATCACGCAATGCTTCACCCCCATCAATTTGACCGACTTGGCGACGCGCAGCGGCTCGAAAGGGTCGACCGCTTCCGGACGGCCGGTGGCCACGGAGCAGAACCCGCACGATCGTGTGCATACGTTTCCAAGTATCATGAACGTGGCCGTACCTGCTCCCCAGCATTCACCCATGTTGGGACAGTTGCCGCTTTGGCAGATGGTGTGCAGCTTGTGCTCGGATACGATCTCGCGCACTTTGCGGTACTCCTCACCGATGGGAAGTTTCACCTTCAACCAGGACGGTTTCCCGGATTGCTGTGATGTGCCGGTGGCGGATGATTCGGACATGCGGAACGGTAGAAGTACGAAGTGAGGGAATGAGGACTATTTCTTACTCCCCCAGTAGAGTGAAACATAAAAATTGACGAAGAGGTCCTGGGCATCGTTCTTCGCCATGATCGGTATGGCTTTGGGAAAGTAATCAATGGTGACTCCTGTCTCCAGAGCGGTGATCTTGTTCTGGATGCCGGAATATTCGAACGATACGGAACCCTTGGCATAGACTCCGGGATGGACCTTGAGTTCACCGAATCCACGGAAATAAGGCCCGGGACCGTAGAAACTTTCCACGGACTGCTGGTCGGGATCCGAAGGATCGTACTTGCGCGTGTCGATCACCTTATAACCGGAAAGCGTATCGTAGGGATCATCGACCAGCACGTCCAGGTAGACGGGCTTGGTGATGCCGAGCACGGCGCCTCCGTAGTAATTGTAGCGTACTTCTACCCCGCTGCGTTCGGCTTTAGAGAAGAGGACATGCTGCATGCCGTAACCGCCGCGGAGGAAGTATACGAAGTTCAGCTTTCCGAAATAGAAAGGACGGGAATCCGGGTAATAGGGGTTCGGCTGCTTGTATTGCTTAGGATGACGCATGGAGACAAGGTCCAATTCCAGCATGCGCTTCCTGAAACCGGTGACATGCGTGCCGCGACGGTACGACGCTCCAAGGCCGTTGGAATGGAGGATGATACCCCCTGACGATTCCTGACGGTAGAGGATGTTGACATCGCTCCTGTCCGAACGCAAGGAGTCCTGCGACCAAGCAGCCGGGCCGGTCAGCAATGCCGAGCAAACCATCAAGAACGAGAAAAACCTGCGCATTACCACAAAATTAATGATTCCACTGATACGCAGGGATAGGTCCCCGCTTAACTTTGCCTGCATGGAAACCATCCAAACCACCTACTTGGGAGAGCTCAGGACCTCTGCACGTCACGTCGCTTCCGGTAACACGCTCATCACGGACGCCCCGGTCGATAACCGTGGAAAAGGCGAAGCCTTCTCACCTACCGATCTGCTGGCCGCTTCACTGGGCAGTTGCATGGCGACGATCATGGGTATCGCCGCACAGACACACGGCATACCGCTGGAAGGGATGAAATTGCTGATTACAAAAACAATGGCCGCTGATCCCCGCAGAGTTGCCGGGGTCAAGGTCGAGTTCCACATGCCTGATCACGACTACAGCGAAAAAGAGAGGAGCATACTGGACAAGGCTGCACGTACCTGCCCGGTCGCTCTCAGCCTGCATCCGGAGGTCAAACAGGAGATCAGTTTCATCTATAAATGAAAAAAGCGGCCCCGGCGGGACCGCTGATGAAATCAGTATCGAGGACGACTCAGCCGTGGTGGACACGGTGGGTGCCCGGAGCACCGGCCTTGCCATAAGCGGGGCAACGTTCGTGGGTCTTGCAGGAGGCAAATACTGCAGCGAGGATGGCAAGGAAAAATACGGCTTGGAGGATTTTTTTCATTGGATGTCTTTTAAGGATAACGTGCCGAAGCCGGCCATTATTCTGTTTTCAAGGTCCGCAAAAATAACATCCTGCCCACTACATCGGCGCTTCAAGTTATCAACAATAAAACGACGGCTTGAGAGGCTTTCGGATATTGCAGAGGAAATGGAAACGATGCAACAAGTGACTCCCAGGATCGAAGCCGGCTGGCTCGAATGCCTACAATCGGAGTTCGCATCGGACTACTTCAAGTCGCTTAAATCCTTCCTTGTAGAGGAAAAAAAGCGAGGAATCGAAATCTACCCTCCGGGACCCGAGATTTTTTCGGCCTTCGACAAAACCCCCTTCAAAGAGGTGAAGGTCGTCCTTCTGGGTCAGGATCCGTACCACGGACCCGGACAGGCACACGGCCTCAGTTTTTCGGTGAAAGACGGAATTCCACTGCCGCCTTCCCTGCTCAACATCTACAAGGAATTACAAATCGAATACGGTTGGCCGATTTCTCGAAAAGGCAATCTCGAGAAATGGGCGCGGCAAGGCGTGCTTTTACTGAACGCGACGCTCACCGTGCGGGCCCGCGAGGCAGGATCGCACCAGAAGCAAGGCTGGGAGAACTTCACCGATGCGGTGATTCGTACCGTTTCAGAACGTAAGGAAGGCGTAGTGTTCCTCCTGTGGGGCAGGTTCGCCCAGGCAAAGGAATCATTGATCGATGCGGGAAGGCACCACATCCTGAAAGCCGCGCATCCCTCTCCGTTTTCGGCAGACAAGGGATTCTTCGGTTGCGGCCATTTCAAGAAGACAAATGAAATACTGCAGCGGCAGGGATCGGATACGGTCGATTGGAAAATCGATTGACGGGACAATGGCTTCGATGTCCTTCCGTTGCTTTAACGTGCGACTGCTGTTGCTTTTCCTGTTGCTTGCCGGAACGACCGGTGCGCAGAACGCCTCTTTTATGCTGCAGGTGCTGGTTGCGGGACCGTGTGCGGACGAGGCCTGTACCCGTATTACCGCCCGCTTCAGCGGGGATTCAGCCGCATGCATCCGGACACTGGAACGCCGGTTGAGCGCTCTGCGCTCGGAAGGTTACCCCGAAGCCTCGGTCGATTCTGTACGTTTCGACAAGGACACGGTGTTCGCTTTCGCTCTCATCGGCAGACACTATGAAGAGGTGTTACTGGACGGAAGCACCGTTCCTGAGCCGTTCGCCCCATCCGGTATGCGGAGGAATACGCTCGTATCCACCATGAAGCGTTCGCCCGCTGTGCTCGAAAGCATCCTGCAGGCTTGCGAAGAGAGCGGCTATCCGTTCGCATCCGTCAAACTGGATAGCATAGAGCCGATATCGAAAGGCATCCGCGCCTCCATCGTACTGGATAAAGGCCGGGCCGTACGTATCGACAGCGTCCGCATCCACGGTCCGGAGGTCGTGGCGCCGGTTTTCCTCTACAACTATCTAGGCATTTCTCCCGGGGACCTCTACAAGGAATCGTTGATCCGAAGGGTGGATACCCGTTTACGGGAACTTCCCTTCATCACCGCCGTCCGTCCGTCCGGTGTCCTGTTCGCCGAGGAGTATACGCGACTGGACCTTTTCGTGGACACCAGAAAAGCGAGCCAGTTCGACGGAGTCATCGGCCTGTTGCAGGGGGCCGAAGACGGCAAGGCAAGGCTTACGGGAGAGGCGCACCTGCGGCTGCAGAATTCCTTCAAACGCGGTGAGACGCTTGAATTCGACTGGAGACAACTCCCGCCCCGTTCACAGGACCTTAAGATTCATTTGCGTTATCCGTTCCTTTTCAACTCACCGGTAGGGCTGGACGGCTTCCTCAAACTGTACCGCAGGGATACGCTCTTCGTGGATGTCGAGAAGGACATCGGCGTCATAGTATCGCTGAAAGGCAATAACTACCTCAAAGTATTCCTGAATGACAAAAGCAGTAACCTGCAATCGACGGCGGGCCTGGCGAACGTGACCGTTCTTCCTGATTACGCGGATGTATCCGTTACAGGATACGGGGCCGGCTTACTTTTCGAAGAGCTGGACTACCGATTGAATCCTCGAAGAGGTTTCAGGCTGGAATTCACCGGAGGAATAGGCTCCCGTGATATCCGCAAGAACAGCGGTATAAATCCAGCTGCCTATGAAGGCGTACAGCTGCGCAGTGCGCAGTATCAGGCCTACCTTGATGCCCGGCTTTTCATCCCTCTTTCCGGTCGATCGGTGGCTGCGCTTCAAAGCCGCTCCGCTTTCATTGCAGGCAATTCGCTGTTCGGCAACGAACTGTTCCGGATCGGAGGATTGCGCAGTCTGAGGGGATTCGACGAAGAGTCCATCTTCGCCTCCGCCTATACGATGGGTGTTGCAGAGTTAAGATACCTTACGGACGCTGACTCCTACTTGTCAGCCTTCTTCAATTTAGCCGCATACGAGAACAGCTCGGGAAACAGCTACAAGGCTGATTTACCGTGGGGATTCGGAACCGGCTATACATTCAGGACACGGCTGGGGATATTGTCCATCAGCTATGCCCTGGGAAGGCAGGAGGATAACCCGCTGATGATCCGCAACGCGAAGGTCCACTTCGGAATCGTGAATTATTTCTGAGCTCACCAGCCGCTGGCCAGCACATCGGCAAGGTGCATCACTTTCATGGACGAACCGTGCTTCTTCATATAGCCCTGAAGGTGCATGAGGCAGGACTGATCGGTCGATACGATATATTCGACTTCTGTCGCTACGGCATTGATCATCTTCTGTTCCGCCATTCCGACTGCAATCGGCTCGTACTTGACCGAAAAGGTACCGCCGAATCCGCAGCACGTTTCGTTGTCCTTCATCTCGACGAGTTCAAGTCCCTTCACTGCTGACAGCAGTCGACGGGGTTCTTCACGGATGCCGATTTCACGCAAACCGCTGCAGGAATCATGATAGGTCACCCGGGCATCCAAACGGGCCCCGAAGTCAGTCACCCCCAGGACATTCACCAGGAAATCACTGAGTTCGTAAATGTTCCGTTGGATGCTTTTGTATTGATTATGCCGGGTGGTATTGCTGAAAAGTTCGGCATAGTAATTCTTCACCATTCCAACACAAGAAGCTGAAGGAGAGACGATTATGCGTTCATTCCGAAAGTCGTCCAGGAACTTCTCCCCGACCTCTTTGCATTGGTCCCAATACCCGGCGTTGAAGGCCGGCTGACCGCAGCAGGTCTGCTCCTCATTGTAATGGACCTTGCAGCCCGCCTTTTCCAGGACCTTGATCATGTTCCAGGCCGTGTCCGGAAATAGCTGGTCGATAAAACAGGGTATGAACAGGTCGACGTGCATGCGAGGGTATCAGTCTTGGGGTTGCAGCCTGCGCTGTTTCCCGATGCGAAGTAACAAAATCAGGCCTATAATGAAAAAGGATGCGATGATGATGATACTGTTTCTCATGCTTCCCGTAAGCTCGTTGATATACCCGAAGAGGAACGTGCCGATCACGATTCCGACTTTTTCACTTACGTCGAAAAAGCTGAAATAGGAAGCATGATCCCTCGTGGCCGGAAGCAACTTCGAATATGTCGAACGGGAGAGCGACTGTATTCCGCCCATTACGAGACCGACACATGCAGCCAGTCCTATGAACATGGATTGCTCGTCCACCCCGAAGCGTTTATCGCACATCCAGGCACCGAAGCAGATGAGTATCCAGACAGCGATGGCTAATGAAATCGCCGGAAGGTTGCCGAGCCGGGAAGAAAGGAAAGAGAACAGATACGCACCACCTATGGCTACGAATTGTATGATCAGGATGACGGCTATCAGCACGGAGGAATCGAGATGCAATTCACCCGCACCGAAAAGCGTCGCCACATACATGACGGTCTGTACCCCCATATTGTAGAAAAAGTAGGCGAACAGGAAGCGTCGCAGGCGCTCGGTCTGCCGCAATTCGGTCCAGACCTTTTTAAGCTCACGATAACCGTTGAACAGGTAATGCCCGGCCACCTCGCGGCGTTGCTCTTTCCGGCGCAGATGATAAAAAGTGATCTGTGCGAAACCGAACCACCAGATCCCGACCAGTACGAAGGCTAACCGGAAAGCCGGGCCCTTGCCTATCCCGCCGTACAAGTCCGGAAACAGAATCATGCTTAGGGAAAAGATCAGCAACAAGGAACTGCCGATGTATCCCATAGCGAATCCGCGCGCACTGACGCGGTCCTGGTCGCCGGGAGCCGCGATTTCCGGAAGAAACGCATTGTAAAAGACGATACTGCCCGAGAATCCGATGGCCGCTACGGCTGAACCGAAGACTCCGATCCAAAGCGTTTCTATGGAATCGAAGAAGTACAGGGAAGAACACGCAGCGGCACCCAGCGCACAGAAAAAGAACATGAATGCCCGCTTACGGCCTGAATAGTCGGCAATGGAGGATAGCAGCGGATTGATGAATGCGATTACCAGGAACGCAGCTGATATCGCATATGTCTGAAGCGAGTCCGGATTGAACAACCGTCCGAGGAAACGCACTTGCGCACCAGCTCCGTTTCCGGTCACCGCACCGAAATAAATCGGGAAAAGCGCGGAAGTGATGACCAGCGAATACGCCGAATTGGCCCAGTCGTACATCGCCCACGCGGAAACGGTCTTCTTATCGGTATGCACGGGGGACAAGATACTCAGAATCGCAGTTTATCAGGAAAAACGGTAGCCTTTGACCGTATCTACAAAGAACCTGACTTTTTCTTTTTCGATGTCCGGATACAATCCGTGTCCCAGGTTGGCGATATGCCGGTGCGGACCGAACTGCTGCAGCATACGGTGCGTCTCCTGTTGGATGGTATCGTAGGAAGCGTACAACAGGCACGGATCCATGTTGCCCTGCAAGGTCTTTTCTTTTCCGACGAGCTTCCGTGACTCTTCCGGACTCATGTTCCAATCGAGTCCGATCACCGCGCAGGGAAGGGACGACATGGCTTCGCGTGCGAAAAAAGCACCTTTGGCGAATACGACCACAGGCACCTCCGTGACTGCTTCGCAGATTACACGGATATACCTGAGCGCAAACTCCTCGTACTGGTCGGGCGACAACAAACCCGCCCAAGAATCAAACAGCTGTACGATGTCGGCACCGTTGGCGATCTGACCTTTCAGGTAATTGACTGTACTGACGGTGATCTTCTCGAGTAATCGGTGGGCAAGAGCAGGTTCCGTGTAGAGGAATTTCTTGGCAACGGAGAAGGTCTTGCTTCCCTTTCCTTCTACCATATAGGCCAGAATGGTCCATGGAGCACCGGCAAAGCCGATCAGCGGCACCCGTCCGGCCAGTTGCTTTTTTGTGATCTGCAAAGCATCCATCACATAGGACAAATCGTCTGCTTCTGCGATTTTCAGGCGATCGATATCCGCGGCCGTGCTGACCGTATTCTCAAATGCAGGGCCTCGCGACTCAATGACCTCGTAAGGAAGACCCATGGCTTCAGGGATCACCAGGATATCGGAGAAAATTATAGCCGCATCGACCCCCAGGATGTCAACCGGCTGAACGGTCACTTCAGCAGCCAATTCAGGCGTTTCGACCAACTGTTTAAAACCGCCCACCCCGGCCCTTACTGCGCGATACTCCGGCAACACCCTTCCGGCCTGTCGCATCAGCCAAACGGGCGTACGGTCGGTCTTTTCCCCGCGAGCAGCACGTAGAAGGAGATCGTTTTTCAATTTCATGATACGAAGGTAGGGAATTGGTGGTTGGTGGTTGGAGCAGCTACTGACTACTGACTACAAAATACCGATCGCTGTCAATCCTTGACGACTCTGTAATTACGGTACTCCCCGATGCGCCAACCGGTGAAGCGTTCCACCCACATCTTGAAGCGCGACTTGAAAGAGAGGCGTTTGCGGGTGGGATCGAAATCGAACGTCCAGTTCTTTTCAGCGATACGGCGGGACATGACCGCAGGATGCGTTCCATTGAAACGTGCCAATGAATCGATTCCCGAGTAATCAAAGGCAGAGGCATCACCGGTGATGGCCCTTACGGCAGCGTCATCGTGCCAAAGACGGTGGAATTGTCGCTGCTTCTCCATCTGCTTTTCGGGCGGCTTGACCCATCCGTAGTGGAAAACAGTTCCGCCGGAGGGCTTCACCCGCAAAGGCCGACCGTTTTTCTGAAATCCCTGGGCATCCCGGAATGAATAGGTCTGAGGATCGTAGCGGATGATACGCACTTCCTTCCGGTACCAACGGGAAGAGTCGCCGACGAAATCGTAGGAACCGTAGAAGTGCAGGTAATCGAAGAGCAGACCTTCCACCCGAACATCGTCCTTCCAGCGCTCCATGGCTTCGAGAATATGAGGATGAAAGCGTTCGTGGACGGCTTCGTCGCCCTGGATGTAAAACGCCCAGGTGGTATCGGATGATACTTTGGAAAGCGCCTTGTCGGTCTCCACCGCGAGCACTCTTCCGCCGGTCCTCAGTGAATCGTCCCATACACTGTCGTAGATTCGGATTTTTGAAGACCCGATCGATTCAATCAGGCCACGGGTACCATCGTCGGAGTCCCCGACCATGACGACGAATTCATCGCAGAGAGGGAGCACAGAGGTGATCGCCTCGACGATGGGATAATCCAACCGGACCGCGTTGCGGATAAAGGTGAAACCGGTGACCTTCATCAATCAGATACCGGTGTAATTGAAGGGCGAGAAAGCCTTCAGCTCTTTCCTGACTTCTTCACGTACCTGAAGTCCGTCGATGAAGCGATGCAATTCCTCCTTACCGATCCGCGCATTGGTACGGGTCAGCGCTTTGAGCTGTTCGTACGGGTTGGGAACTCCCTCCCGTCGCAACACGGTCTGGATGGCTTCCGCTACCACCGACCAATTCGCCTCGAGGTCGGCATCAATGGCCTCCTTGTTCACGATAAGTTTGTCAAGGCCGCGCTGGAGAGACTTCAGTGCGATCAGCGTATGCGCAAACGGTACTCCGACGTTTCGCAGCACGGTCGAGTCCGTCAAGTCTCGCTGGAGGCGGCTGATGGGCAATTTTGCGGAAAGATGCTCGAACAGCGCATTGGCCATGCCCAAGTTGCCTTCGGAATTCTCGAAGTCGATCGGATTCACCTTGTGCGGCATAGCGGATGAGCCCACCTCCCCTTCCCGGATGCGCTGCTTGAAATAGTCCATCGAGATGTAGGTCCAGATGTCGCGGTTCAGGTCGACAAGGATGTTGTTGATACGTTTGAGGTTGTCGAACAACGCACACAGCTGATCGTAATGTTCGATCTGAGTGGTGACTTGCAGTCGTCTGAGGCCGAGCTTTTCCGAGACGAACCGGTCTGCAAAGCTTTTCCAGTCGACCGAGGGATAGGCTGCCAGGTGCGCATTGAAGTTGCCTGTAGCGCCTCCGAATTTGGCACAAAAGGGCACGTAGGACAACTGCTCCAGTTGGTTACGAAGGCGCTCGACGAAAACCCGAATCTCCTTACCAAGACGAGTCGGAGAAGCGGGTTGGCCGTGGGTACGGGAAAGCATCGGAATCCCGTCCCAATCGGCAGACAGGGAGTCGAGGCGACGTACGACCGTATCGATCAAAGGGTGATAGACGTTTTCCATTGCCTCTCGGATGGACAACGGGAACGCCGTATTATTAATGTCCTGGGAAGTAAGGCCGAAGTGTATGAACTCTCTGGCGGCCTCGACCGGTGTTCCGGCCGTCTTTTCTTTCAGGTAGTATTCGAGGGCTTTGACATCGTGATTGGTGGTACGCTCGAGCTCCTTGACGCGTGCGGCGTCATCGGGAGAGAAGGACCGGTAGATGTCGCGAAGGGATTCGTATACAGAAGGACTTGCCTTCGGCATGCCGGGCAGATCCGCCTCGAAAAGGGAAATCAGGTACTCCACTTCCACCCGCAGACGATAACGTATCAGGGCAGCCTCGGAGAAATAGTCCGAGAGCTCCCGGGTCTGATACCGGTAACGGCCGTCAACCGGCGAAATGGCATTCAAGGAATCTGTCATCGGGGTTATGAAGCCGCGAAGGTACGAAAGTCGCCTCACACTTGAGTAACCTAAACGCCTGAAATCCAGCGGCCGGACAAAGCCAAAACCGGCTGGAATGTTCCCTCTTCGGGAAAACGGAAATTTGGGTGGAAACTTTGGATATGAAAATAGTTTCCATAGTTTTGCGCCGGATTTCAGGGATTCCATGAGCGAACAACACGATAGGATTATCGAGGGGGCACGTGAGCTTTTTTTCCGTCACGGCATGAAGAGCGTGACGATGGACGATCTGGCAGGACATCTCGGTATTTCCAAAAAAACGCTTTACCAGTATTACAATGACAAGGATGCCCTGGTCTTTGACATTACGACGCGGGAGATCCGTCTTCATGCGGCCGCAGTGGCGGAGATACGCAAACAGTCGGCCGATGCCATCCAGGAGATCCTTTCGGCCATGAAGATCATGTCAGCGATGATGAACAAGATCGCTCCGACGGTGTTCTATGACCTTCAGAAGTACTACAAGAACTCCTGGAAGAGCTTTACGGATTTCAAGAACCATCAGATGTGCGACTTCATCGAGGAGAACCTGCGGCGCGGTATACGCCAGGGACTTTACAGGAAGGAGCTAAACCTTAAGATCATGGCACGACTTCGTCTGGAGGAACTTCAACTCGGCTTCAACCCGGAGGTCTTTCCTCCTGACAGGTTCAACATCTTCGAAGTGCAACTGTCGATGATGGAGCACTTCCTGCACGGCATCGTGACACTGAAAGGGTACGAATTCATCGAGAAATACAAGTCCAATCTGCAATAAACCAACTCCATCATAATGAAGATACAGATCAGAAATCACATCGTCCTGCTGGTGATGACGGCTTTCGTCAGACAAGGAAATGCTGCCAGTGCAGACTCTTCGTTCCACTTCTCGGCCAAAGAGGCGATCGACTACGCCTTCGAGCACCAGAAAAACGTTCTCAATGCGAACATGGATGCCCGCATCTCCGAAGCCCAGGTGCGGGAGATCACCGGCATCGGACTTCCGCAAGTGAACGGGTCCGTCGATATCAAGGATTTCTTCGAACTACCCACCAGTTTGATACCCGGAGAATTTTTCGGGGAGCCCGCAGGAACCTTCCTCCCTGTAAGATTCGGAACGCAATGGCAGGCCACGGCCGGACTGACCGCCTCCCAGCTGCTTTTCGACCCCACCTACCTCATCGGACTGAAAGCCACGAAGACACTGCGTGAACTTTCGAACAAGAACGTGACGCGTACACGGATCGAAACAGCCGCCAACGTCACCAAGGCCTATTATGCGCTGTTACTGGTCCGTGAACGCAGAAGCGTGGTCGATGCCAACATCACCCGTATAGCAAAGCTCAAGCAGGATACCAAAGCGTTGTACGACAACGGTTTCGTGGAAAAAATCGATCTCGACCGGATCAACCTCACCTATAACAACATGATGAGCGAGAAAGAGAAGTTCGACCACCTCGAACTGATGACGGAAAACCTTCTCAAATACCAGATGGGGATGCCCTTAGGCTCCGCCCTGACGCTCACGGATTCGCTGGACTACTCCAAGGTGAAGAACACTTCCGTCAACGCCTCCGGCGCGGATGTCACTAAACGGATCGAGTACAACATCCTGCAGACCCAGTACCGCCTGGAGGAATTCAACATGCAACGCTACAAGTCGGGATATCTTCCGAACCTGGTCGCTTATGCCAATGTGAGTTCAACTGCCCAGCGCAACGCTTTCGACCTGCTCGACCCGGACAAGCGCTGGTATCCGACCGGAATCGTGGGCGCTTCCCTCAACATCCCGATATTCGACGGCTTGCAAAAGCAAGCAAGGATCCGCCAGAGCCGATACAACCTGGAAAAAGTCCGTAACGAGATTGAAAACTTCCGAAACGCGGCCACGCTCCAACAGCAGAACAGCCGACTTGCGTTGCAGGACGCACTTCGCACCCTGGATCTCCAGGAACAGAACCTGCATCTGGCCGAAGACGTGGTCCGCATCTCCAAACTGAAGTACGACCAGGGCGTCGGCTCGAACCTTGAAGTCCTGGATGCCGAAACCTCCCTTAAGGAAGCGCAATCCAATTATTACAGCTCCGTTTACGATGCCATCGTATCGAAGATCGATCTTGACGTAGCAGCCGGCGATTTCAACTACTGAAAAAACAAATCATCATGAACAGACATATGCGAAGCAAACTCCCTTTTTTCGCCTTGGCAGCCCTGTTGTCCGCTTGCGGAGGAAACGGCAACGACAACGTCGAGCGACTCAATGAACTGAAGAAACAACAATCCGCACTGCGTGAGGAGATAGCACGTCTGGAGGCTGAAATAGCTTCTGCAGACACGACCGCCGGCGACGGCAAGTCGAAACTAATCGCCACTACCATCATGCGCCCTTCCGCATTCACCCACTATGTGGAAGTACAGGGCCGCGTGGAAGGCGACCAAGACGTGACCATCGGCGCTGAAATGCCCGGGACCGTCACCAAGGTACTTGTGAATGCCGGCGACGCCGTCTTGAAGGGGCAACTGCTTGCCACACTTGACGACCGGGTGATCCGGCAGGGACTGCAGGAAGTGGAGACGCAGTTCGAATTGGCAAACCAAGTCTATGAAAGGCAGAAGAACCTCTGGCAACAGAAGATCGGAAGCGAGATACAGTTCCTTCAGGCGAAGACCGCCAAGGATGCCCTTGAAAAGCGACTTGCAACCACCCGGGAACAGCTCGAGATGACACGCATCAAGTCACCGATCAGCGGCACCGTCGACCAGGTCATGACAAAGACCGGACAAGCCGCCGCACCCGGCGTTCCTGCCTTCCGCATCGTGAACCTTCAGGACTTGAAGGTAGTAGGTGAAGTAGCGGAGTCCTACATTTCCGGCATCAAGACCGGCAACGAGACCGTAATCGTATTCCCGGACCTCGACAAGTCGGTCGTCTCGCGCCTGGACCATGCCGGGAAGGCCATCAACCGGCTGAACAGGACTTTCAACGTGGAAGTCCATCTGAAAGACGAAAACGGCACCTTCCGACCGAACATGGTGGCTGTCCTAAAAATCGCGGATTACTCGAACCCTAAGAGTTTCACGCTTCCCGTCGGAGCGATCCAGCGTTCAGGAGAGGGCTCCTTCGTCTATGTCACGGAGACCTCCGGCAAAAGCATCGTCGCCAAACGCCGTAATGTGAAGACCGGCATGACCTACAACGGCATCACCCAGATTCTGGAAGGTATCACCGAGGGCGACGAAGTCATCACAACCGGCTATCAGGGTGTCATCGAAGGAGACGCCGTCAGCCGCTGATCATCGAACAAACGTCTCCTATGAAAGAAGATATCAATAAGGAATTCAAACCCTCCACATGGGCCATCAACAACCGTGTGGCCATCTTCGTCATCACGACTTTGCTCGTGCTGGCGGGCATCAGGGCCTATGAAGGCCTTCCGAAAGAGAGCTTCCCCGACATCTCCCTTCCGAACATCTACGTCAGTGTCATCTATCCCGGCACTTCTCCGAAAGACATGGAGAACCTGATTGTCCGGCCGATCGAGAAGGAATGCAAGAGCATCGCCGGTGTAAAGAAGATCAAAAGCAATTCGCTCCAGGACTACTGCAATATCATCGTCGAATTCAACTCCGACAGCAAGATCGATGAAGCGAAGCAGCAAGTGAAGGATGCCGTCGACCGCGCAAAGAAGGATCTTCCGAAGGACCTCAAGAACGATCCGGAGATCATGGACATCAACTTCGCCGATCTTCCGGTGATGCAGGTGAACATCAGCGGCGATTACGACCTCAACAGACTTAAAGAGTTCGCCGACGATGCGAAGGAGCGACTGGAAGGGATGAAGGAGATCAAGAAGGTGGACCTCATCGGTGCGCTGGAGCGGGAGATTCAGATCGACGTGGACATGATAAAGATGCAGGCCGCGCGGATCTCCCTGGGCGACATCGCCCGGGCGGTACAAAGCGAGAACCTCACGATACCCGGCGGGTCGGTCCGCATCGACGGCGTTCGGCGTTCGCTCAGTGTCACCGGCGAATTCCGCTCCGTGGATCAGCTTCGTCAGCTTTCCATCAACTCCATAGACGGGAGTCCGGTATACCTGGGCGAAATCGCAGATGTGAAGGACTCCTACATGGAGCAGGAAAGCTATGCGCGACTTGACAAGAAGAATGTCATCACGCTGAACATCGTCAAGCGGAAAGGCGAGAACCTGATCGCCACATCCGACAAGATCGTAGCGCTGATGGACGGGCTTCAAAAAGACGAATGGCCGAAGGACCTGAAAGTGACACTGACGGGGGACCAGAGCGAGCAGACACGGACAACCCTGCACGACCTTATCAATACGATCATCATCGGATTCATCCTGGTATTCCTTATCCTCATGTTCTTCATGGGAAGTGTGAACGCCTTTTTCGTGGCGCTCTCGGTGCCGTTGTCGATGTGCCTGGCTTTTCTCGTCATGCCGGCCATCGGTTTCACACTGAACATGATCGTCCTGTTCTCCTTCCTGCTGGCGCTGGGTATCGTCGTGGATGACGCGATCGTTGTCATCGAAAACACCCACCGCATCTTCGCCAACGGCAAACGCAACATCGTGGAAGCCGCCAAGCTGGCCGCGGGAGAAGTATTCCTGCCCGTGCTCTCCGGCACGCTCACGACGCTGGCTCCCTTCGTGCCATTACTGTTCTGGAAAGGAATCATCGGGAAATTCATGTTCTTCCTGCCCGTGACGCTTATCGTCACACTGACGGCGTCCCTGTTGGTGGCTTATATCATCAACCCCGTCTTCGCGGTCCGCTTCATGAAGCCGCATCATCCGGGAGAAAAGAAGAATATCCGTCCCACCGTGATTTTTTTCGGAGCAGCCATCCTGGTCGGCTATCTGGCAGGCGCGGGGGTCGGCAACTTCGCGTTATTCTGCCTCCTGCTCTACCTGGCGCATCATTACTATCTCCGTAAGGCAGTAACCAAGTTCCAGGAAGGTGCGTGGCCGCGATTCCAGGACCGTTACCGGAAGCTTCTCGTCCGTTGCCTGCATCATCCCTGGAAAATGGTCGGCGGAACCGTCGCCCTTTTCGTCATCTCTATCGTGCTGTTAGGAGTCAGGAACGGAGGCGTCAGCTTCTTTCCCGTAGCAGACCCCAACTTCATCTATGTATATACGAGTCTGCCGGTCGGAACCGACCAATCGTACACCGATTCGGTAACCAAGGTCGTGGAAGAGCGCGTTTACAAGGCCGTCCGATGGCCGAACCCGATCGTGAAATCGGTAATCTCCAACGTGACCGTAGCGGTCTCGGATCCGGCCGACGAAGACCAGGGCAACTACCCGAACAAGAGCAAGATCTCCATCGCGTTTGTGGAATTCGGCGCACGTAACGGGGAATCCACCCGTGCTTACCTGGACCAGGTGCGTGAAGCCGTCAAAGGGATACCCGGTGCGGAGATCACTGTTGCGCAGGAACAAGGAGGCCCTCCCGTAGGCAAACCGATCAACATCGAGGTCTCGGGCGACGACTATGCTGCCCTCGTTACCGGCAGCAAGGAAGTCAAACGGTATCTCGACTCTCTCAAGATCGAAGGAGTCGAGGAGCTGCGCAGCGATCTTCAGGACCGCAAACCCCAGATCGTCTTCGACATCGACAGGGAACGGGCCAACCGCGAAGGAATCTCCACGTATGCCGTCGGAAACGAAATCTACCTTGGAGTACTGGGCACCGACATCTCCAAATACCGTGATGTCCGCGACGACTACAACATCGTTTTGAAATACCGTGACGACCAGCGGTATAATATCGACATGCTTCGCAACCTGAAGATCCTTTACAGGGACATGGGCATGGGCGGTATGGTGCGCAACGTGCCGCTTTCCGCATTCGCAGACGTGAAATACTCCGACACTTACGGTGTGATCAAACGAAAGAACCAGAAGCGGGTGGTCACGATCTCCTCCAACGTGCTGACCGGATACAACGAAAACGCGGTAGTCGGCGAAGTCCGCAAGGCGCTGGCCTCCTACCCCACTCGTGACGGGGTGACCATCGCCATGACCGGCGCGCAAGAAGAGCAGGCTGAGACTTCGGCGTTCCTGAGTACGGCCATGCTTGCCTCCGTCCTGCTGATCATCCTCATCCTGGTCATACAGTTCAATTCCGTGAGCAAACCGCTCATCATCCTCACGGAAATCCTCTTCAGCATCATCGGTGTCTTCCTCGGCTTCTCCCTCTTCAAAATGGAATTCTCCATCGTCATGAGCGGGGTAGGCATCATCGCACTTGCCGGCATCGTCGTTCGCAACGGCATCCTGCTGGTGGAATTCACAGACTTGCTACGCGCACAGGGCGTCCCTACGTTCGATGCGATCGTAGAAGCGGGACGGACACGGATGACCCCGGTCATCCTCACCGCCTCCGCGACCATCCTCGGACTCATCCCTCTTGCCGTCGGGTTGAACATCGACTTCTCCACCCTGTTCAGCGATCTGAATCCCCACCTCTATTTCGGGGGAGACAGCACTGCCTTCTGGGGACCTTTATCCTGGACGATGATCTTCGGACTGGGATTCTGCACTTTCCTGACGCTGATACTCGTGCCCGTGATGTATCTGTTAAGCGAACGCATGAAAAACCGTGTCCGCAAATGGCGCGGGCAGCCTGTGGACGAAGGAACAAGGAGCAAGCGCGTGGACGAACTCATAGAAACCGCCAATTGACCATGATATCAATGATCCGTCCCTTGCTTTTGGCGCTCACCGTCGCATTCCTGACGGGGTGTAACAGTGCCGTCACCGTGAAGCCGGAACGCAGGGACATCACTCAAGCCGTATATGCTTCAGGGAAAGTCCTGCCGCTGAACCATTACGTGCTCTATCCGAAAGCACCCGGCTATGTTGTTGCGATACATGTCCGCGCAGGAGACTCCGTGCATACCGGCGACCGGCTGATCACCCTTCGGAACGATATCAACGAATATTCAATCAGCAGCTCGGAGAATACCGCGGAACTGGCACGGCGGAATGCGGACGAGCAGGGACCCGTCCTTTCCGCGCTGCGGCAGGAAATGGAGGCGTCCCGTTCCCGGTACGAACTCGACAGCCTTAATTTCCGCCGCAACTCGGCACTTCTCAAGGAGGAGGCCATCAGCCGTGTCACGTGGGAACAGTCCGAAGTGCAGCTGGATGTCTCAAGAAGCGTCTACCATCGGAGCCGGGAGAACTACCTTGCGTCGAAGGACCGTTTCGCCACCGAGTACATGAACGCACGCAACCAGAAGGACGCTCAGCGTTCCAACCGGAAGGATTACGAACTTCTCTCCGCCATCGACGGAAAAGTGTATGACATCATGCCGGAAGTAGGCGACCTGGTAGGCCTGCAATCCCCGCTGGCCGATCTGGGCGACGCATCTCGCTTCGAGGTCGAGTTATCCGTGGACGAAACCGACATCGGCTTCTTGCAGACGGGACAACAGGTGATCTACGGCATCGATGCGTATCCCGACCGGCCTTTCGAAGGCGTGATCACCTCCATCATACCCAAAGTGACGGCCACCAGCAAGTCATCAAGGGCAAAGGCCACCATACAGGTGCCTGAAGGCATCAGCTTCTACTCCGGCATGACGGTCGAAGGAAACATCGTCATCCGCTCCAGGAAAAACGCGCTCGTCATTCCACGTGAATATGTCAAGAACGGCAACGAGGTAAAGGTAAAGGGAGAGGATTCGGCGCGTCGCATCAAAAAAGGGCTTGAAGACCTCGAGCATGTGGAAGTATTGGAAGGCCTGAGCGGTGATGAAACACTGACAAAGTAACCCGCATACCATGCGCATCAAAAGCCCTGTCCTGCGTATCGCTATGACGCATCTGCTCTCCAAGAAAAGGCAGACGCTGGTGGCGACATTGGGCGTGACTTTCGGGAGCATGATCTTCATCTTTCAGGCCGGACTGATGACGGGGTTCCAGTCCACCTTCATCGACCAGACGATCAACACCACAGCCAACATCCATATCTACAACGAACCGGACCGCCACCGGCCCAGTCTGCTGGAACGATTCGGCATGGACAGCGGCCAGGTGGTCATGGTCAACAACCAGAAACCGAAGGACGAGCTGAACAAGATCCGCAACGGATACCAGATCATCTCCTTGCTGGAGAAACATCCGGACGTTGAAGGCGTGTCCCCATTTCTTGGCTCACAAGCGATCCTGCGTGCCGGCATCGTACAGTTCGGCGGAAGGATAGCCGGAATCGACGTGGAGAAGGAGGATGTGGTCTTCCACGTCTCCGACTATATGGTGCAGGGCGACCTTCGCAGACTGTCCACCCTGAACAACGCCATCATCCTCGGGGAAGGACTGGCAGACAACTTGGGCGTCAAGCTGAACGACAACGTGACGCTTCTGGCGCCGAACGGCACGACGCTCGACATGAAAGTGGTCGGCATCAACCGCACCGGACTTACGGAACTGGACCGGAGCAGAGCCTATATCAGCATACGAAACGCCCAGATACTGCTGGGCGTCGACAACTCCTACATTACCGACATCAACGTCAAGCTGAAGGACATAGACAAGGCGCAGGCATTGGCAGCGGAGTTCGAGGAACGTTTCGGGTACAAGGCGGAAGACTGGAAGACAGCCAATGCCAACATCTTCGGGGTTTTCAAGATCCAGAACATGGTGACCTATCTGATCATCGCTTCCATACTCATCGTATCCGGGTTCGGCATCTTCAACATCCTGATGATGATCATCTATGAGAAGATGACGGATATCGCCATCCTAAAAGCGATCGGCTACAAAGACCGGGATATCAGGCTCCTGTTCGTTGCGGAATCCCTGACCATCGGGATCGTGGGCGGACTTCTCGGCCTTGCCGCCGGATTCACACTGACGCGCATCGTCGGAAGCATACCGCTCAACATCAAGGGATTCGTCACGATGGAATACCTGAAGTTCAATTCCTCCCCCCTGTTCTACATCGTCGCTTTCACCTTCGCACTCGTGGCCACGGCGCTTGCCGGATACTTTCCTGCCAGGAAAGCCGCATCCGTCGATCCGGTTGACATCATTCGTTCCAAGTAACAGTCATGCATCCGGTCATCCTAGAAGCAGTACATCTCAGCAAGTTCTACCGCGACCCGGTGGAGTTCCAGGCCCTGAAGGACATCAACCTTCAGATCCGCAAGGGTGAATTCGTCTCCATCGTCGGAGCTTCGGGAAGCGGCAAATCGACATTGCTTTATGTGCTGAGCACGCTCGACACAGATTACGAGGGAAAGATCATCCTCGACGGAGAAGACCTGTCGAAACTCAGCCCCAACCGACAGGCGGAGATACGCAATGACAAGATCGGCTTCGTGTTCCAGTTCCATTACCTGCTTCCGGAATTCACCGTGCTGGAGAACGTCTCCCTGCCGGCACTCAAACGCGGAATATGGTCGAGGGAGGAATCGGAAGAGCGGGCATTAAAGAAACTGGATCTTCTCGGGGTCGCGGACCAGGCGATGAAGAAAGCGAACAAGCTTTCCGGAGGACAGCAGCAACGGGTCGCCATCGCCCGGGCGATGATCAACGAACCTGCGATCATCTTCGGCGACGAACCGACCGGCAATCTTGATTCCAAGAACACCCGCACGGTGTTCGACCTTTTCAAGGAGCTCCGCAGCGAATTCGAACAGACCATCTGCATCGTGACCCATGATATGCAGCTTGCCGGTGAAACAGACCGGATCATTACGCTTCATGACGGCGAGATCGTACATTCCTGAACCCATGAACGAAAAGGTCCGCGTCTCCATCGTCTCCTACCTGAACAGCGCTCCATTCCTGTACGGATTGCAGCAGGCCTCCATCCGCGACAGGATCGAACTGACGGAAGACTTTCCGGCCGCTTGCTATGAAAAGCTGAAAAGCGGAGCCGCCGATATCGGCCTGGTTCCGGTGGCCGTACTGCCTCAACTGAACGGCGCACGCATCATCAGCGATTATTGCATAGGCTGTGACGGCGCCGTCAGCTCGGTTTTGCTGGTCAGCCGGGTACCGCTGGAGGAGATTGAAACCGTGTTGTTGGATTACCAGTCCAGGACTTCTGTGCAATTGGTAAGGATACTGGCAAGTGAATTATGGAACATCTCTCCGGAGTGGCGCGACGCCTCGCCGGGCTATGAAGAACTCATTTCCGGAAACACGGCCGCTGTGATCATCGGAGACCGTGCCATGGAGCACAAACACCGGTTCGGATATGTCTACGATCTAGGACACGCCTGGAAGGAACTCACCGGACTCCCATTCGTCTTCGCAGTATGGGCCGGCAATCGGGATATGGATTCCGGTTTCCTGAAAGAATTCAATGCGGCGCTATCGACAGGGATTGCCGGCGTGGAAGAGCTATTGCCGCGACTGAAGCGACCATTCGCAGACGAGCCGGTGATAGCGGAATATCTGAAACGACACATCCGCTATGAATTCGGAGAGGCTCAGAAAGAAGGCCTGTCGTTGTTCCTTTCAAAGATCAAATGAAAAAGACCGGCGATGACCGGTCTTTTCATTTAATAACGGGCAGCAGGTCATCGGGCAATGACCACGCGTACAGTGCGATTCACTTCTCCGTTGGACAAGTTGAGGAAATAGACTCCTTCCGGTTGCTCGCTGAGATCCAACCGAAGCACCTGTCCGGAGGGACGAACGAGATACTCCGACTTTACAGTACGTCCGAGGCAGTCTGCCACCGTAAGCCTGAGGTCGCCTACGACGGAATGAACGAGAAAGAGATCGAGGTCAAAAATGCCGTTGGAAGGATTGGGATAGACGCTGAAGTTGAAGGTGCGATCCAAATCACTTATTCCGCTGGAAGGTGACTGGCAGGCAGTCGATGTGAGCAGAGAAGGCTTGTAGGAACTCATGGCGTTCACCATGCGTAACGACTGCTGGTTGGTGAACATGTTCAGACAGATATCGTCGCAGTAATCCATGTAATTCATGAACTGCACGCCGTTGCCTGAGACTGCACAATTATCATACAACGGAAAGGTGGGACAACCGTAATTTTCCGCGCCCTGGTTGGGCGTGTCTCCACAGAAATCAGTACCGGTACAGGTGCCGTTATCGTCCCCCCAGATATGGGAAAGCCGGAAGCAATGACAGATCTCGTGGACGGAGGTACGGCCCAGGTTGTAGGAAGGCTGCAGCATACCACCTACACGCCCAAAGGCGTTATACTGTATGACAAGTCCGTAGGTGGAAGAAACGGTAGCGGTCGGAAATTCACCATATCCCAGCACTGCTCCCCCGAGGTTGCACACCCAGATGTTCAAATAGCGTGACGGGTCCCAGGGGTCCAATCCGCCATTCGCATAGCGTTTTACGTTGTCATTCGTACTGAAAGAGGATACTGTCGTATTGCGCCGCTCGATACCGTTGGTCGGGTTGCCGTTAGTATCGGTTTGGGCGAGACAGAAGCGAAAGGGGGTTGCAGCGGCTACAGAGCGGAATACCGAAGGCGTATTCCCCGTATCAGCATTCAGCCGGGCGAAGTCCTCGTTCAGGACATCGATCTGCGACTGTATCTGCTGGTCGGAAATATTCTGACCGGTAGTACGCCAGACAACATGCACCACGACGGGTATGGTGTATATGAGGTTGGTTTGACGGGAGGCAGCGCTCCGTACCGCCATCGTTTCCAGTTCTCGGTTTTCCTGCTCGAAGCGCTGACGAAGCTCGGGATCCGCGGACATGCGGGCGTTCCAATACTCGGTGGTGGCACAACGCTTCACCCCGGTCTCTGCGAAGGTCGGCTTGATGAATGCTGCTGCGGAAAATAGGATGGATAATGCGGCTTTCCGTATCATGCTCTAATTCGATTTCAGCAGTAAAAATACCAAAATAAGCGGCATTTCAAGCTTTATTTCGTCAAAGCGACTGATTCAGTAGGCGTTGACGGCTTTGTCACAGGTTCGTGCGTCTCATCATCGATTTTCGGAAGTCGACGAATTCCAGTTCAAACACGGCACCCGGATTCCATGCAGGTAAAATCAAAGATCCGATTCTTACCCGTACCAGCCGCAGTGTGGGAAATCCGACAGCGGCGGTCATACGCCTGACTTGACGGTTCTTGCCTTCGGTGAGGGCGAGCGACAGCCAAGAGGTCGGAATGCTCTTCCGGAACCTTACCGGAGGATGACGCTCCGGCAACGTTTCAGGAGGAGCAGCGGCGGATGCGCGACATGGAGCTGTCCTGAAAACACGGCCGTCGACCGAGATATCCACTCCGGAACGCAGGCGGGACAAGGCTTGTTCGGTCACCTCCCCTTCCACCTGGATGAGGTATTCCCGCTCGTGTGCGTTTGCAGGATCGAGCAATAAGCTGTTCTGACGACTGTCGTTGGTGAGGAGCAATAACCCTTCACTGTCCGCATCCAAGCGGCCGATCGGGTAGACGTCTTTTGGAAAATCAAAGGAAAGGTCCGCCAGTACGGGACGGTCCCCTTCTTTGGAAAAGCGGGACACCATGCCATAGGGCTTGTAGACAGCGAAATATCTGAAACGAGAATGCATACGCAGACCGCACGAAGTTAATGCAGACATTGACTATTTTTGCATCAGATTCAACCCGCCCCCGTAAACAGGCGATCATTCAACCGGGAACCGAACTTTACGTGTCATGCACATGCTGACGTAGAATCGCATGATATACCCTGCAGAACATCCGGCGACATCCCCATTCACCAGTCCATTCGAACCATTCTTCCTATGAAACGATTGTGGGCGATTACGGTCGTAATCGCCATATCCTTCTCGGCGCGCGGACAGTTGCGCGGAACCGTGACAGACAAGAGCACCGGGCAGCCCGTTCCGGGAGCCACGCTGCTGCTTCCTGAGCTCAAACAGGCGACAATCACGGATGCCACGGGTGGCTATGTTTTCCCTGATCTTAAAAAAGGGAAAATCATGCTCCAGGTGCGCATGCTGGGATACGGCGGATTGAACACTACCGTGGATCTGAATACACGCACCGTAGCGGATTTCCAGCTGGAGACCAGCATCCTGGAGCACAGCGAAGTGGTGATTACCGGATCCGCCTTCACGGTGGACGTCCGTAGGACGCCTCTGGCGGTAGTTCCTTTGGAGGGTTTGCAGATCACACGGACCGGTTCCGACAACCTGATACAATCCCTTACGGCCGTTCCAGGAATTTCCACCATCAGTACGGGTAACGGTATTGCAAAACCGGTGATACGAGGTCTAAGCTACAACCGGGTCGTCATTGTCAACCAGGGAGTGAGGCAGGAAGGTCAGCAATGGGGCAGCGAGCACGGGCCGGAAATAGACCAGTTCGCCGCCGAACATGTGGAGATCCTCAAGGGTCCTGCATCCTTGGAATACGGCTCGGACGCTATCGGCGGCGTCATCCATCTGCTTGAGCCTGTCCCTCCTCCTCAAGGTGCAGTGCGTGGCCGACTGAACAGTCAGTTCTCCACGAACAATCTGCTCACCGGCAACTCACTGCTTCTGGAGGGGAATCACTCCGGCTTCGTCTGGAGGACGCGTGGAAGTTATAAATCAGCAGGTCCTTTCAGGACGCCGAAGGAAACGGTATACAACTCCGGTTTTTCCGAGAATGCGCTGGATATGATGGCAGGTGTGAACCGCAGGTGGGGTTATTCGCACCTGAATTTCAGCCGCTGGAGCTCTCTTCTTGGCCTCACGGAGGGAGACAGGGATTCGCTGACCGGGGCGTTCGTAGACGGTGACGGCCGTGTCTTAACGGAAAAAGAATTGAACGGAAGAAAGCCCGTTACGCCTTTTCAGCGTGTGGAACACCTAAGGATCGCGAGCACCAACAATGTGATACTGGGAAACAAACAACTGCGCATGAATGCCGGATTACAGCAAAACGGCCGGAGGGAATTCGAAGATTCTCCGGACTCCCCGGGAATAAACATGCGACTCAGAACCGCCACTTTCGATTCAAGGCTGCTCATGACATCGGGCAGCTCCTTTGAAGCCGCCGCCGGATGCTCAGGCATGTTGCAGTCGAATGAGAACCTGGGACTGGAGTATCTGATACCTGATTATCGAAGTATGGATGCCGGCATCTTTCTTACGGCCAAATCGAGCCCGGGCCGCTCCACTTTCAGCGGAGGATTAAGATTCGACACCAGAAGTATGCGATCTGAAAGTCTGATGATCGAGCAGGACACCGTATTCAACCGCTTGGAGAAAGAGTTCATGGCGTTCACCGGTTCAGCGGGCTGGTCGTTTTCCTTCAACGACCGCAACTCGGTGAAAGCGAATTTCGGCAAAGGCTTCCGTGCGCCAACGGTTTCCGAGCTCTCCGCGAACGGTTTGCACGAGGGCACTTTCCGTTACGAGGTAGGGAATCCGGCGTTGCAGCCGGAAGTTTCCTATGAGTTCGATGCCGGAGTCATCCATGACCGTGAGCTTTTTTCGGTCCATGCCGACCTTTTCGTCGGATACATCAGGGACTTCATCTACTACGCCCGGTCGCTGAACGAAACAAGAGCCGTGGACGGAGGCATTTATCCTGTCTATCGATACCTGCAGGACAATGTCGTCCGACAAGGTGGCGAACTGACATTGGACCTGCACCCCTGGCCTGCCCTGCATTTCGAAAACTCTGCGGCGTTCGTCTATGCCGAAAACAGGAATACAGGCCGGCCGCTCGCATTCACGCCACCGGCCCGCACAACCCATGAGCTGCGCTATGATTTCAAAAGCCGTAGCAAAAAAGGCAGCATTTATTTCAACTTCTCCCTGGATAACGTCTTCGCTCAGAACCGTATCGACGAATTCGAGACCTCTACGGCAGGGTATCTTCTGCTGAATGCAGGGGCAGGATTCGAAGGGAGGATCGGAAAAACCGGCCTCCGGCTTTTCGCAAATCTCAGGAATATCACGAATGAGACCTATTTCGACCACCTCAGCCGATACAAGGACATTTCGGTGAACGGGCCCGGGAGGAATCTGACGACCGGAGTAGAAATTGATTTTTAAAAGCGGGAAACAATCTTCCCGTGCTACTCGTTAGAACCTGTGAGAAAAAAAACATCCATGAAGTCCTCCTATCTCTTCCTTTGTTCCGCCGTCCTTGGAGTCGCATTTTCCTGCTCGTCCTGCAAGGACGAAGATACTTGTACCGCAGGAACCGGTGGCAATCTCACCCTTGTAGCACAGCTGGCCCACCATGGCGATGTCATCCCCAACGACTCCCTTTATCCCGATACCGTCTGGGTGAAGTTCAATGTCTCCGACTGGGCAAATGCCCCCCAAGGGTACGACCTGCAGGTAATCGGTGAGTTTCCGGAGGACCATATCCACATCGAAGGACTTAAATGCGGAAAATATTACCTCTACGGATCGGGCTGGGACGCGTCCGTCAGTCAGGTCGTAAAAGGCGGAAAGCCATTTGAAACAGACCAAACGGATGGGGAAATATCGACCACCATACCCGTCACGGAATAAATCCGTAAAAAGATCAAAAAAGCCCGCCAAAGGGCTTTTTTTTTATGAATAAATTTCGTATCTTCAGGGAATGTCAGGCAGTTTGCTCAGGCTTTTCCTTCCTTTGGCAGTTATCCTCACTGCCCTGTCGACTTCATGCACGAAAGACCACGAAGGCCGAGTCGTTCCGGGAACTATCAATCTGGAAATATCAGCGATTCATCATTCCTGGGGCGTGCCTTACGTACCGGTGCATCTGAAAATGAACACCCGCGAATTCCCCGGAGAGGATTCAGCATCCTACGATTTCCATGGCCTTTGCGATAATGAGGGAAAAGTGCGCTTCGAACAACTCTATCCCGGTGATTACTTCGTTTACATCAAAGGGTACGACCTGATCTGGGGGGATACCGTAACCGGCAAGGTGGCACTTCAATTACAACAACCCTCTGTGAACGTCACCGTTCGCGTAAACGAGTGACCTATGAGACGTATTCCGCGAATCCTTTTTTTTACTGCAGCCTGGATCCTTCTGCTTCAAGGCTGTAAGCCGGATCCGGTGGAACCGGACACCTGCGGGTTTCCGTCGGACGTGGCCGACATCATCCTTACTCGTTGCGCCACTCCGGGATGCCACAATGATATCAGCTACGGGAACGCAGGCGGAATCAATCTGAGCTCATGGAGTTCCGCCTTCGATTTCGGAAGAGCCGGCAGCAGCATCATCCCCTACTCGACCGACTACAGCTATCTGCTTTACTTCGTAAATACGGACAGCACCAGAGGTCCTGCCCTCCAACCCACTATGCCGTTGGACCAAGCGGCTTTATCCGCTTCCGAATACGAGGCGTTGAAAAACTGGATCCGAAGAGGTGCTCCCGACAAGGACGGAAGACTTCGCTATCCTGCCGACCCTTCCCGCAAGAAGATTTACACGTGCATGCAGAGCTGCGACCAGGTTGCTGTCATCGATGCGGCATCCAACAACATCATGCGGTACATCCCGGTGGGGTCCAGTCCCATGGCGACTGAGGCCCCCCACCAGGTAAAGGTCTCTCCCGACGGGCAGTACTGGTATGTCGTGTTCTACTCCGGCAGCGTTGTCCAGAAGTTCAGGACATCTGACGACAGCATCGTCAGCCAGACCTATATCGGTCCCGGCCAGTGGAACACACTCATCATCAGCCCTGACGGAAGAAAGGGGTTCGTGAACGGAACCGATATCGGCACTACTGTCGAGATCAATCTGGAGACCATGGCGCCCGGTCTGCAGCATTCGTTCAACCCCTCGCCGCATGGCGGCTTCATCACTCCCGACGGACGATGGCTTTATCTTACCCAGCAGACGGGCAGTTTCGTCACCAAAGTGGATCTCACCACGTACGATACGGATCAGATCTTATTGGGAGGAACACCCGGACAGGACAGTCATGAAATGACCTTATCGCCTGATGGCACCCGCTACTTTGTCAGTTGTCAGGCTACAGGACAGGTGCTGGCTTACCAGCTTTCCAACGACAGCCTGCTGGCAGTGATCAATGTCGGGGCAAAGCCGCAGGAATTCGCCGTATCCAGCCACCGGCCATACGTGTATGTCACCTGTACCGAGGAACCCGTTGACGCTTCACGAAAAGGCCTGGTGTATGTCATCGATGCAGTGAATCTCACTGTTACCGGTACGGTTTACACCGGCTTCCAGCCGCACGGAATCGCTTACGACAGCGACCGTCAGCTGGTGTATGTCGCGCATCTCAATCTGGACCAAAGCGGACCTGCACCTCATCACTTCTCCATGTGCGGTGGAAGGAACGGTTACATCACCTGCATCGACGAGCGTACCGGCGGACTACTTCAAAAAAGCCTTCCGAACGGTGCTGTATTCAATTACCGTCAGGAAGTGCTGCCGGCGCCCTATTACATCAGTTACAAGCGGTAAAAAAAAACGCCCGTCACCGGGCGCTTTCAGTTTTGTAAGGGAGCGGGGATCAGGCCGTCTGCTTCATATTGTCGAGAACGTCCATGACCTCCTTGACTGCCTTTGCGGAATCGTGCACCAGTTTTAGCTCATCCTGATTCAGCTTCAGTTCGATGATCTCTTCGATCCCGTTCTTACCCAGCTTCACGGGAACGCCGAGGTAAATGCCTTTCAAGCCGTATTCTCCGTTGAGCAATGCACAGCAGGGGAAGATGCGTTTTTGGTCCTTGACAATGGCTTCCACCATCTGTGCGGCGGCAGCACCCGGAGCATACCAGGCCGAGGTCCCCATCAGGTTCACCAATTCGCCGCCGCCCTTCTTGGTGCGTTCGACGATGGCATCAAGCTTGTCCTTGTCGATGAGTTCAGTCACGGGAATTCCGGCAACTGTGGTATACCGTGGAAGCGGCACCATGGTATCGCCGTGACCTCCCATGAGAACCGCCTGGATGTCCTTGGGTGATGTATTCAGTGCTTCGGCGAGGAAGGCACGATAGCGGGCGGTATCGAGGATACCCGCCATTCCGAAGACGCGCTTGCTGTCGATCTTGGCCGTGAGGTAGGCGCAGTAGGTCATCACGTCAAGCGGATTGGAGACGACCACGATGATGGCATTCGGAGAATGCTTGATGATATTTTCAGTGACAGAACGGACGATTCCCGCATTGGTAGCGATGAGGTCGTCGCGGCTCATGCCTGGTTTACGCGGCAAGCCCGAGGTGATGACGACCACGTCCGAACCGGCAGTTTTGGAATAGTCGTTGGTGCTGCCCGTGATGCGTGTATCATACAAATTGATGGGGCTCGTCTGCCACATGTCCAGGGACTTCCCTTCTGCAATACCTTCTTTGATGTCGAGCAGAACGACTTCATGAACGAAATCCTTGTGGGCGATTACATCGGCACAAGTGGCACCTACGTTACCGGCACCTACGACAGTTACTTTCATGGGGATGTGTGTGTTGAAATTGAGCCTGCGAAATTAGAAAGAAATTGAGGATGGAACCACCGATAATTCACACATGTTTATTAGTTTTTGGCTTATAAATCGATGTTTTTTAAAGGTTTTTATCAAAATATGTTGTATTTTTCAAATAAGTTCTATTATTATAGTAATATTCAAAGCCTCCTGTAAGCTCTGCCTGAAAAAACTCAGCTTAAATTCCCTAAATTTCATACTATTAACAGAGTATCCCGTTCGCTCTGAGTTTCATTGTTTCACTGATTTGAAAAACAGCCGATTACTCACTAAATCCATGAAACCCTTACCCAATAAGCCTTTGCGGCCACTTCACCGTTGCAAGAACCTGGTGATGCTTGCCGTGCTGGTGCTCTCTTCGCTCAGCATGTTCCTTGCCCCCTCCGATATCCTTGCGCAATCGGGATCTTCAGGGCAATCCACCCTTCCTGCCAGAAACCGGCATTATTTCCTGGTGCGTCTGGAAACCGGCAATATCCGCGACAATGAAGACCTTATCAAATCCGCTTTTCTGAACAACGGTTTTACTCTTTGCGAAACCGACGCGAACAATCAGTCGATCCGACTGATCGGCGAAAAAGGCGCTTCTATCGAGCGGGTCCAAAGCATTCTCAAGGAACTCGGACTAACCTTGAAAAGCCATCAGGAAGCCTATACCAACCAGACTCCGGTTTTCTTTCGTTAACCAACCTTTCCCCCCTGCATGAGACCGACTTTACTCGTTTCTTCGTTCAATCTACCAACCGCTCGCACAGGAATGCCATGGTGGTTGCCGGCTTTGCTGCTGCTATTTTCCGTCGCGGCCGTTGCACAACCATCGAATGATAATCCGTGCAACGCAATCGCACTTACTGTGGGAGCGACCTGCAGCTACACTTCGTTCAACAACACGAACGCCACCAACACGACAGGAGTTCCTGCTCCGGGCTGCGGAAACTACCAGACCGGCGATGTATGGTTTACCGTGACGGTACCTGCCGGCGGAGCCATCAACTTCGACACCCAGATCGGCACCATGGTAGACGGAGCCATGGCCGTATACACCGGAACCTGTAACTCCCTCACCTTGCTGACGTGCGACGACAATTCCAGTCCCAATGGCAGCATGCCGGCGATCGGACTTACAGGGCAGACGCCCGGCACAGTCCTTTACATCCGTATGTGGGGAAGAGCATCCGGGCAAAGTGCTTCTTTCGGTGCTTTCGGCATCTGTGTCTCCACCCCGCCTGCAAATGACAACCCCTGCAACGCCACGCCGCTTACGATTTCGGCAACCGGTTGCACTTACATCCAGGGTAGCAACCTGAACTCCACCAGCACCACCGGGGTTCCGGCGCCGGGCTGCGGTCTTTACAACGGCCAGGACGTATGGTTCTCCGCCACGGTGCCTTCGACGGGCTCCATCGTCTTCCAGACCCAGTCGGGAACCATGACGGACGGGGCCATGGCGGTTTACAGCGGCGGCTGCAACGCTCTGAGTCTTGTATCGTGCAACGACGATGCCGCCACCGGAGGAACGATGCCCGGACTTACAGCCTCCAATCTTACGCCGGGCTCCACCGTCTACATCCGTTTTTGGAGCTACAATAACGCATCTAACGGGACCTTCCAGTTGTGCGGCCGACAGAACACCCCGCTCGCCCCGACCAATCAGGACTGTGCCAATGCGATTCCGATCTGTCAGAACGTCTATTCCAATCCGATCTCGTATGTCGGCACCGGAAACGTCCTTAACGAAATCACCCCGGGGATCAGCTGTCTGGGAAGCGGTGAACGAAATGATGTCTGGTACACCTTCACCGTGCAGCAGAGCGGCAACCTGAATTTCACCATCACGCCGGTGAACATGTCGGATGACTATGACTGGGCGGTTTACAACCTCACCAATGCCAGCTGCGCCAACATCGCTACGAACGGTGCGTTGCAGGTAAGCTGCAACTACTCCGCTACACCGGGTAATACAGGACCGACTGGAGCAGGTACGACGAACAGTCAACCTGCCTCGGGCGTCCCCTTCAACCAAACAATTCCGGTTACCGCGGGCCAGACCTACGTGGTCAACGTGAGCAACTACTCGGCGACAGCCGACGGTTATACCATCAACTTCGGTGCATCCTCAGCCGTCATCTTCGATAACATACCTCCGCAGATGACCGGATTGACATCCGCCACAACGTGCGGCTCCTCGCAGCTGACGTTTAACTTCTCGGAGAATATCCTTTGCAGCACCATCCAGAACGGCGACTTTACGCTTACAGGACCCGGAGGTCCGTATACCATCACGGGATGGTCTGCTGCCGGTTGCGCAAACGGAGGCACCTACGGGCGTTCGGTCACTGTGACCATCTCGCCTGCCATCCGCACGAGCGGATCCTTCTCCTTCTGCCTGGGGAACGCCGCCGGGTCGGTCACCGACCTTTGCGGAAACGTGGCGCCGCCCGCCTGTTTCACCTTCACCATCGCTCCTATCACCCTTACCACTTCCACGGTGAATCCTGCCTGTAACGGAGGCGCCACCGGAAGCGTGACGGTAAGTCCCACCACGGGAGTGAGTCCTTACACCTACGTCTGGTCGCCGAACATCGGAAACACCTCTACCGTCAACAACGTAGCCGCAGGAACCTATTCCGTCACAGTCACCGACGCGAACGGATGCACTGCCACGCAGAGCGTGACCGTTACCAATCCTCCTCCGATGACTACGACGGCCAGTGTGACATCACCGCCGTGCGCTAACCAGACCGGCACTGCCACCGCTTCGCCTAACGGAGGAACATCGCCTTACACCTACAGTTGGAGCCCTTCGGGCGGTACGGGCGCCTCTGCCACAGGACTTGCTGCCGGAAGTTACACCGTAACGGTCACTGACAGCCGCGGTTGCACGGCAACTGCAGCGGTCACCGTCACCGCTCCTGCGCCTTTCACAGCCAGTGTCACCGCCACTACCAACCCACGCTGCAGCGGTGCGACCAACGGCTCTGCCACCGTCAGCGCAAGCGCCGGTGCTCCGACACCTGTCACGTACGCATGGGCTCCTTCGGGAGGAACGGGTGCCACCGCCAACAACCTCGGTGCGGGAACGTACACCGTAACCGTGACGAACGGCAACGGCTGTACGGCAACCACTACAGTGACTCTCACCGCTCCGCCGGCCATCACCCCGTCTATCACCGCATTCCCTGCCACTTGTAACGGTACAGCAACGGGATCCCTGACAGTAGCCGCCACCGGCGGAACCACGCCTTACACTTTCGCCTGGTCGCCAAGCGGCGGCACCTCTTCTACCGCCAATAATCTTGCCGCGGGTAATTATACGGTCACGATCACGGATGCGAACGGTTGCACGGCCAGGGTAGGCGGCGTTGTGAGCCAGCCGCCTGCTGTAAACGGAACCACCAGTTCGGTGCCCGTCACCTGCAACGGTCTCTCCAACGGATCCGCCAGCGTGGTCGCTTCCGGAGGCACAGCACCTTTCACCTACAACTGGCTACCCAGCGGCGGAACCGGATCGACCGCCAACAATCTTTCCGGAGGGACTTACACTGTCACCATCACAGACGCCAGAGGTTGCACGGCTACTCGGACCGTGACAGTAGCGCAGCCTTCTCCGATCACCTACACCTCCACCAGCACCACTGCCACCTGCGGACTCAGCGATGGCAGCGCTCAGATCAACGTGCTAGGCGGAACAGGACCTTATCAGTATGACTGGTCTCCGAGCGGAGGCAGCGCCTCCACCGCATCCGGATTATCGGGAGGGGCGTATACGGTGTTGGTCACAGACGCGGCGGGTTGCACCGTACAGGCGGCGGTCAGTGTATCCAATACGACACCTGCTACAGCCACCATCACCGCTTCCACCAACGTAAGTTGCGCGGGCGGCAGCAACGGTTCCGCCACTGTCAGTGTTTCAGGAAGCACCGGAGCAGCCCAATATGTCTGGTCTCCCTCCGGAGGCACAGGGGCTACAGCAACCGGACTCGATGCAGGAACCTACTCGGTCACTGTAACTGACGGAAGCGGTTGCAACACGGTGGCTACAGTCACCATTACCGCTCCGCCTCCTCTTACGGCAGCCATTTCAACCGTAACACCGGCTGCCTGTGCCGGAGCAGCAAACGGGTCAGCGACTGCGCTTGCCGGGGGTGGAACTCCGGGATATACCTACAGTTGGTCAGGTGGTGCAGGAAGTTCAGCTGCCGCATCGAACCTTGCCGCAGGATCCTATACGGTAACTGTCACTGACAACCAAGGTTGCACCATGACAGCCACTGCGACAATAACAGCACCGCCGCCGATCACTGCCGCAGTCTCTGCCACGAACGCCACCTGCAACGGTTCGGCAAACGGTTCTGCGACGGTCACCCCGTCCGGCGGATCACCCGCCTACACCTACAGCTGGACACCTTCTGGCGGCAGCGGAGCTACAGCAACCGGCCTTTCCCCCGGATCCTATTCCGTCACCATCACTGATGCCCACGGATGCACCTTTTCCGCTGCTACCACTATCACGCAGCCTCCGCCTTTGGCAGCATCCATCACGCCATCCAATATCCTTTGCTCAGGAGTCAGCAGCGGATCCGTAACCGTTTCCATTGGCGGCGGCACTTCGCCCCTGACCTATGTCTGGTCGCCTAACGCCGGAAGCGGAGCCACCATCAGCAATCTCGCCGCAGGCAGTTATTCCGTAACCGTCACTGACGCTAACGGGTGTACCGTCTCAGCAAGCACTTCCATTTCCCAGCCACCACCCCTGACACTCTCCGCATCAACCAGTACAAATGTCCTTTGTGCCGGAGGATCCACCGGAGCAGCCACAGCGAATGCAGGCGGGGGAACTGCACCTATCGTTTATTCCTGGTCACCTTCCGGAGGGACGGGTCCCTCTGCTTCCGGGTTGGCTGCAGGTAATTACACTGTGACCGTCACGGACGCCAATGGTTGTACGCAGACGGCAGTCACATCAATCACCCAACCGCCGCCGCTCAACACCACTGCAACGGTCACCGGAACCATTCTTTGTGCAGGCGGTAGCAACGGATCAGTCAGTGCCTCCACGGGTGGCGGCACTTCCCCTTACACCCATTCTTGGGGTGCCGCCGGCAGCGGCACTTCCCTCAGCGGACTCGGGGCAGGCACCTACACAGTGACGGTCACTGACGGCAACGGCTGTACGACCACCAGCAGTGTCACGCTGACCGCTCCTCCTCCACTGACCTTGTCCGTAACACCCACTAACGCGCAATGCGGAGCCGCCAACGGCTCCATAGCGGCGATTGCAGGCGGAGGAACAGGCTTATACAACTATTCCTGGTCACCTTCGGGTGGCAACCAGTTCAATGCCACCGGCCTGAACACAGGCACTTATACGGTGACCGTCACGGATGCCAACGGATGCACCCGGACCGCAAGCGGCAGCATCACGAATACGCCACCAATGGTCGCAACCAGCACTGTCATCTCCAACGTGCTTTGCAACGGAGCAGCCACCGGTTCGGCGCAAGTAACCGTTACACAGTCCACCAATCCTGTGACCTACTCATGGAGCCCTTCAGGAGGAACCGGTGCTACTGCCTCCGGCCTTACGGCCGGTAATTACCTGGTTACAGCCACGGATGCCGCAGGCTGTACTTACAGCAGCGTCATTAATATCACTGAGCCTCCTGCAATTACAGCAACAGCAGCTGCGACACCGGCCAGCTGCAACGGAACAAGTAACGGAACAGTATCAGTAACCGCCGGCGGAGGTACCGCCCCACTGACTTACTCGTGGAATCCGTCCGGTGCCACCGGGTCAAGTGCAAACGGGCTTGCCGCAGGAAACTATACTGTTACTGTCACCGATGCCAACGGCTGCACACTCACTGCTACCGCAACAATCAGCCAGCCAGCGCCATTAACCGCACCGGTTACCGTACAACCCGTCTCTTGTAACGGAGGAAGCAACGGAAGTGCATCAGTTTCCGTCAGCGGCGGAACCTCAGGCTACACCTACGCCTGGTCTCCTTCAGGCGGGACAGGCACAAGCGCATCAGGACTTCAGGCCGGTTCCTACTCGGTAACTATCACGGATGCCAACGGCTGCACGACCGTATCCACCACTACAGTGGCACAGCCGCAGCCCATAGCTGCAACCGTCTCGGCAACTCCTGCATTATGCGGTAACACGAACGGCACAGCAAGCGTTTCCGGCGTTACAGGAGGGACCGGACCTTTCTCGTACTCCTGGAGTCCCGGCAATATCACAGGTGCAAATGCCAGCAATCTGGCCGCCGGAGCCTACACGGTGACCATCACCGATTCACGCGGATGTACCTCCACGGGTGTCGCTACCGTATCGAACACGGGCGGACCCACTGCCACTGCCGCAGTACTTTCGAATGTCAGTTGCTACGGAGGCTCTAACGGATCCGCTCAGGTGAATGTAAGCAACGGCACAGCTCCTTTCACCTACAGCTGGTCTCCTTCCGGAGGAAACGGAACCACAGCAAGCGGTCTTGCCGCCGGAGCGTACACCGTGACGGTTACAGACGGCAACAACTGTATCACTGCAGTAAACGTAACGGTCACATCCCCTCCGGCCATCATCCCAAGCGCTGTAGTGACGAGCACTATCGCCTGTAACGGCGGCAACAACGGTGCTGTTTCCGTATCCGCTGCCGGAGGAACCCCCAACTTCACTTACAATTGGAGTCCGGGCAACATCAGCGGATCGGGAGCGTCCGGACTCAGTGCCGGAACTTATGTAGCCACCGTAACCGATGCCAGCGGATGCACAGCATCTGCAAGCATCAGTCTTTCGCAACCGCCGGTGCTGGCAGCCACTGTCACACCGACAGCCGTCAGCTGCAACGGCGGCAGCAACGGAGCTGCCTCGGTCAACGCTTCCGGCGGAACAGGTGCATTGACCTATTCCTGGTCTCCGGCCGGCGGCAGTGGTTCAACGGCTTCCGGTCTGGCCCAGGGAACCTATACGGTGACTGTCACTGACGCCAACGGATGCTCGACCACTGCCACGACGTCCGTGCAGCAACCTGCTCCCATTGTACTTACCACCACGCCCAGTCCTGCGGTCTGCGGAGCTAGCAACGGTTCAGCTACCGTCAGCGGTTCCGGCGGAACCGGAGCGCTCACCTACTCCTGGTCTACCGGCGGTTCGGGTACAAGCATAAGCTCACTCGGAGCCGGAACCTATACCGTCACTGCTACTGACGCGAACGGATGTACTTCCTCGGCTACGGCAGCTGTCTCCAGCGTGGGAGGTCCAACGGTTCAGGCTGCCGTCAACGGTAACGTCTCCTGCTTCGGCGGTAACAACGGTTCGGCTTCCGTCAGCATCCAGACCGGAAGCGTTCCGCCCTACACCTACTCCTGGTCGCCTGCCGGCGGAACGGGCACAACCGCAGCTAACCTTTCCGCAGGAACCTACACCGTCTCCGTACTCGACGCCAACGGTTGCCTTTCCACGGCCACGATCAACATCCAGCAGCCTGCCGCCATCTCCGTGCAGGCGACAGGATCTGCCGTTCAGTGCTTCGGACAGACCAACGGAAGTGTTTCGGTGACCTCTTCGGGCGGTACTTCTCCGATCACCTACAGCTGGTCCGGCGGTGCCGGTGCCGGATCATCGGTCTCCAATCTTGCCGCAGGCACCTACACGGTCACAGCTACCGATGCCAACGGATGCACGCTTTCCGCTTCAGCAGTGATCTCTCAGCCTGCTGCCGTATCAGCCACTGTCACACCGACAGCCGTCAGCTGCAACGG